>NZ_VIQM01000062.1 GCF_008520265.1 Sphingobacterium cavernae | reverse complement strand
ATTTTTCGAAAAAACATACTTTCTGGTCTGATGGTTATTTTGTTTGTTCAATAGGTGAAGCATCTCCTGATACTATTCGTGAGTATATTCTCAATCAGGGTTAGTCCCTTACATCCCACAGGCTAAACACCTGTGGGTTTTACGCTCCGTTTTATAAAAATTCTGGATGAGAAAAATCGGCTAATCTGCATATCACGGTTAACAGTTGCAATTGTAAAAAAATAGATATATGTTAAAACTTTTTACATGCTGCATTGTTAAGGATTTAAGTACCATTCATTTGGTAATATGATACGGTTTAGGTTTTTAGAGCGACTTCGCCCCACGAAGTCGCTCTTTTATTACACATTTATTATAAAATTTAAAAAGAACAACCGTTTGATTAAATATTTTTTTTTCTGTAATCCATTAAATTTTATTAGTCTTGTAATAGAAACTTGACTTTGTAAACCGTGAAATAATCATATTACCTGAACAAGAAGTTTCAAAAACAATTAAGTAAATAAATTTATAGTATGTCTTCAACATCTTCCTCTAGCGCTTTAGGAAATGCGCCACAAAAGACGGCCTTCTTGCCTATGGCAATTTGTTGTCTTCTTTTTTTCATTTTAGGATTTTTTACGTGGGCAAATGGTGCCCTTATTCCGTTTGTTAAATTAGCATTCAGTTTGGATTCTGATTTGCAAGCTTTTTTTGTATTGTTTGCATCTTATATTGCGTACTTCTTTTTAGCCTTACCTAGCTCTTGGATTATAAAAAAGACAGGCTTCGAAAATGGTCTTATTTTAAGTTTAATTTTATTAGGTGTTGGTTCCCTAATTTTTATACCAGCAGCTCACCAAGGAAGTTATAATTTATTTTTGCTTGGTATTTTTGTACAAGGTTCTGCTATGGCTTTAATGCAAACTGCAGTGAACCCTTATTTAAGTATTATTGGACCAATTGATAGTGCTGCACAGCGTATCGCAATCGCTGGCGTATTTAATAAAGGTGCTGGAATCATTGTTCCTTTTATTTTAGGAGGTATATTATTAAAAGGTTCAGCAGAGATCTCTGCAAAGATTCAAACTTTACCAGAAGGAGCCGAGAAAGATGCCTTGTTTGATTCATTATTAAGCCGTGTAGACACATTATATATCATTTTAGCTGTCGTAGTTTGTTTGTTTGCTCTTGTAATCAAATTAGTTAAAATGCCACCAGTTGATGTAGATAAAGAAGATGAAGCAGATCTAGCAGCAAGCCCTGCTGATAAAAAGAAAAGTATCTTTGACTTCCCACACTTATTCTTAGGTTCATTAGCAATTTTCGCTACTGTAGCTGTAGAAGTAATGGCTGGTGATATCATAGGCACATATGGACATCAGTTGAGTCTACCAGAATTTTTCGTTAAATATGGTACTGCATTTACTCTTGCATGCATGCTTTTAGGTTATTTCATTGGTATCGTAGCAATTCCTAAATATGTATCACAACAATATGCTTTACGCATATGTACTTTCGTAGGTATTGGTTTAACTGTATTCTCGGTATTCACCACTGGATTGACATCATACATTGCATTAGCTTTATTAGGTGTTGCCAATGCATTATTGTGGCCTGCTATTTTCCCTCTTGGAATTAAAGGCTTGGGTAGATTTACGAAAACGGCATCTGCGGTTATGGTAATGGGTATTGCAGGTGGTGCTATTTGGCCCTTACTGTATGGATTTTTGAAAGATACAGTAGGCATGAATTTTCAAATGGCATTCTTAGTAGCCATGGTTCCACCGTATTTATACATCTTATATTTTGCAACTTGGGGACATAAAGTTGGTAAAAAAGCCTAAATATGCTTTAGAAATAGAAATGCCTTAGAAAATAAACTCTAAGGCATTTTTTATGAAAAGGCATAAACACTATTAGGAGTTATACAACCATCCAGTTTAACATCCCACTCTCCAACATCTGTAATCTTCTCTACAGGATCAAAATAACTAATTCCATAGCACTTTACATCTTCTCTACATTTAGTCAAGAAGCGGTCGTAAAAGCCTTTTCCGTATCCAACTCTATTGCCTTCAAAATCCACAACTAGCAAGGGTACTAAGACAAAATCAATTTTTTCCTCTTCTACAAGCTCACCATTGAGTGGCTCTAGAATTCCCCAATTATTTTCCGCTAGAACTGTTGAATTATTCAGCACATAATTATGCATTTCTCCTGTGACAAAATCAGATTTCGATATAACTAAATTCATTTCTGGATAATATTTACGTAACCAAGTTATAAACTCTGCTGTATCTGGTTCGTTAAATTTCTGCATAGACAAATACACATGAATATAATTATACGATGACCAATCGATATGTTTTAAATGCTCAAATATTTGTTGATCAAAAGAAGCTTTTTCTTGTAGATTTAATGCATTCCTACGCTTTTTGTATTCTTTGCGCAATTGGTCTTTTGTCATAATCAGCTCCATAAAAAACGGCCTTGCAGTTGGAGTACTAACAAGACCGAAATAATCAACCTAAACCTAATTTTTTATCTGTATTACTTTACACGTTCGATATAATCACCTGTTGCAGTATCGACCTTTACTTTATCCCCTTGATTTACAAAAAGAGGTACATTAATCTCAACTCCTGTCTCAACAGTAGCTTTTTTCAATGCATTGGTAGATGTATCACCTTTTACTGCAGGCTCTGTATATGTAATCTCTAATTCCACATTTTTAGGTGCTTGCGCCATGATTGGTTCATCACTTTCAAATGCTACAACTACGTTCATACCTTCTTTCAAGAATCGTGCCGAACTCCCGAATAAAAATTTTGGAATGTTAAATTGTTCGTAAGATTGGTTATCCATTACCACGAAAAATTCTCCATCCTCATACAAATATTGGTAATCATTCGTCTCAACACGCGCAATTTCAACCGCTTCGTCTACACGAAATCTATATTCCACAACCTTACCCGTCTTAACGTTACGCATTTTGGCTTGATAAAAAGCACGTAAGTTTCCCGGTGTACGGTGTATATATTCTTCAACATTTACTAATTCACCGTTGAAACGTAAAACATTTCCTGATTTTACATCTGAAGCTTTAGCCATCTGATTTATATTATAGTTAATAAATTACTAATGCAAAAATAGAAAAAACTATGCGTTTATGAAAATGAATGGCTTACTTATACGTAGTAATAGCGAATTTTTCATCACAGAAGGAATATTCCTTCTCTTGATTAGATCCGATAATAAGTAAACGACCTGAGAAGGAAGTCAATTTTAATAATTCTAAATACCAATTTTCACCGGAAGTATCGAAATTAGATGTAGGCTCATCTAAAAATAAAATTTTGGAGTCACTGCAACACGCTAGCGCCAATTTGACACGCTGTTTCATCCCAGAAGAAAAGAACTTCAAGCCTTTATTGGCAGATTTTTCCATTCCCAACAAGTTAATGATTTGATTATTTTCAAAATTGGGAAGACGATTTTTGAATTTAAAATGGAAGTCTAGCAATTCATTTAGCGTGAATTCTTCAATCAATTCAATATAAGGAGCAGCTATAGATATATGTTCGTATATATCCTCTACATCAATAGAAGATGATTGGTAAGCATATTGTATTTTGCCTTCGCTGGGTGTCAATTGTCCAGTTAACACTTTTATAAGTGTTGATTTGCCTGAACCATTCGGTCCTAAAATAGCATATGACTTAGTCGAGGAGAAGGTATAATCAATACCCTTAAAAATCCACTCTTGATTAAACCTTCTTCCTAAATTTTGTAAAGTTATATTCAATAATAACGTCGTTTTTAATGATTATGAACCTGTTTTGCCCGTGTTAAATCCTCTAACAACCCCACGATTCGAACTACGTACAAAACCCAAAATTTCATCTCTGATTTCTGTAGCTTCAAACTCTGTTTCTACGATGTCTAGTGCCTTTGCTAGATTTCTATTTTGAACGAATAAGACACGGTAAATATTTTGGATTTCAGAAATTTGCTCCGAAGTATAACCTCTGCGACGAAGACCTACCGAATTAATTCCTGCATAAGAAATAGGTTCGCGTGCAGCTTTTATAAATGGAGGTACGTCTTTACGCACTAATGTACCACCAGTCACAAATGAGTGCGATCCAATCTTACAAAATTGATGTACCGCAACCAATCCTGCCAATACTACATGGTCACCAACCGTGATATGACCTGCTAGTGTACTAGAATTTGAGAACACACAGTGATCCCCGATAATACAGTCATGTGCTATATGACTATAAGCTTGAATCAAGCAATTTTTTCCGATGACAGTTTTGTATCTGTCCTTCGTACCTCTATTGATTGTCACACATTCGCGTATGGTAGTATTATCTCCAATTTCTGCAGTCGTAATCTCTCCCTCAAATTTTAAGTCTTGAGGCTCACCCGAGATTACTGCGCCAGGAAAGATACGGCAGTTCTTTCCGATGCGAGCGCCGTTCATAATGGTCACATTAGACCCTATCCACGTACCCTCGCCTATGACTACATCCTGATGTATCGTGCTGAATGGCTCGATCACGACATTTTCGGCAATTTTTGCCTCAGGATGTATATATGATAAAGGTTGTATCATTATATGTTGATTATTTCACTTTTACAATTTGAGCCATCAATTCAGCTTCACTCACTATCTTCTCACCTACCATTCCCACACCTTTCATACGAGCAATACCTCTACGAATTGGTTCTAATAATTCGCAACTGAATATAATGGTATCTCCAGGATGCACCTGGTTTTTAAATCTTGCATTCTCAATTTTCAAGAATAGAGTCAGCCAATTTTCAGGATCTGGAACTGTATTTAACACCAAAATACCGCCAGTCTGCGCCATAGCTTCTATCTGTAAAACCCCAGGAAATACAGGTGCTCCAGGAAAATGTCCCATGAATAAATCTTCATTCATAGTTACATTTTTTAGACCTACTACATGTGTTTGAGAAAGCTCCAAAATCTTATCCACCATCAAAAATGGCTGACGATGTGGAAGAATTTTCATTATTTGTACGGTATCATACACAGGTTTTGCGTGGATATCATACGTATTTATTTTTTTCTTATTCCTATCTCTCTTGAATTGATTTTTAATTCTTTTTGCAAAAGCTACATTAGCCGCATGACCTGGTCTTGCTGCCATGATATGCCCTTTTATTGGACGACCCACTAATGCAAGATCACCTATCATATCCAATAACTTATGACGTGCTGGTTCATTTTGGTGTCTTAATTGGATGTTATCCAAGATTCCTTCATCCGCTACAGTGACACGCTTACTAAACAAAGTTTGAAGTTTGTCTAACTCTTCTGTAGATACTTCTTTATCTACTATAACGATAGCATTAGACAAGTCGCCACCTTTAATTAAATTATTATTTACTAAAGCCTCTAGCTCGTGCAAGAAACAGAAAGTACGTGACGACGAGATTTCTTTCTCAAATTCATCAATCGAACTAATGGAGGCATGTTGACTTCCCAATACTGGAGAATTAAAATCAATCATGCAAGTCAATCTGTAACCATCCAAAGGCATACCTACGATCTCAACTTTGCGATCTGGTTCAGAATAATGAATATTTTCTTTGATTTCATAAAAATCACGATCTGCATCTTGATCTATAAAACCCACTTCTGTTAATTTTTCTATGAATATACTTGAACTTCCATCTAGAATTGGAACTTCAGGCCCATCTAAATCAATCTGCACATTATCTACTTGCAAACCTATCAATGCAGCCATTAAATGTTCAATTGTACTTACTGATGCTCCATTCTCAGAAATAGTAGTACCTCTTGAAGTGTCAGTAACATTATCTGCATCTACTGATACGATTGGTTGACCTTCGAGATCAACGCGTCTAAATTTGAACCAATGATTCTCCGGAGCTGGTCTTAAGGTTAAGGTAACTGATTTACCTGTGTGTAAACCAATTCCTGAAATCGTAACCTCAGATTTTATTGTCCTTTGCTTTGTGTTCATTTCATCCATATTATGGTAAATTGTTTTATTTATCTTTTAATAATTTCTCCAGTTCGATAATACGTTTTTCCAATTCTGGAAGTCTCGTATATACTACCTGAGAACGTAATTGACTTGTATATGGTGCAAATGGAGAACCTCCCCATTTTTTAAATGTTTCCGAAATACTTCGGTTAACTCCTGATTGGGCTTGTACTTGTGTGCCATCAGCTATAGATATATGGCCTACGACGCCAACTTGTCCACCTAATACAACTTGCTTACCTATCTTTGCACTTCCAGAAACTCCTGTTTGAGCGGCAATTACAGTATTAGTCCCGACCTCAACGTTATGAGCAATCTGAATCAAATTGTCCAATTTCACACCTTTGTGAATTATTGTAGAACCTAAAGTTGCTCTATCAATAACAGTATTAGCACCAATCTCAATATTATCTTCTAAAATAACATTTCCAATTTGTGGTATTTTATCATAAGAACCATCAGGTTGTGGTGCAAAACCAAAACCATCACTTCCAATAACAGCACCTGAGTGTATCGTTACATTTGTACCTATAACGCAGTCATAATAAACCGTTACACCAGGAAATAATATAGAATTGTCACCAATAGTTACATTATCTCCAATGTAAACTCTTGGGTAAATCTTAACATTATTACCTACTTTCACATCTTTACTGATGTAAGAAAAAGCCCCAATGTAACAACCCTCTCCAATTTGCGCTGTTTCATGAACAAATGCCTGATCTTCACGTCCAGAACGCTCTACACGCATTGCGTGATATATTTTCAACAACTCCGAAAAGGAAGTATAAGCGTCTTCCACACGAATTAATGTGGTATTTACTGGTTTTAGCAACACCAAATCTTGATTTACAATAACAATACTGGATGCTGTATCATATAAGAAATGCTCATATTTGCGATTAGACAAAAATGACAATGCTCCCTCAACCCCCTCTTCAATTTTGGCCAATTGTGAGACCAAAGCCTCTGGATTCCCCTCAACTGTACCATTTAATAATGTCGCTATTTGCTCGGCTGTAAACTGCATGTACTACAAATGTATCTTTTTTTCTGAAATAAGTTTAATCTTTCAAACTCCCGCTAACATCCACAAACCCTATTTCCTTGGGATATGTTAATGCATATTTTATAACTTTTTTTGACAATGCTTCCAAATTTGACAAGTCCGAAGCCTCTGCTATATCCAACAATTGCCCTTTATTATTTACAATCCGGATAGGTTCCTTATCTGCACTATATGCTGAATTGTGAATTATTTGATGGTAAATAAAATAATCAACCTCATCATCCTGCAGTTGAAAGTATTCTTTAGTTTTATTTTTATACAATTCGATTTCATCCATTTCAAAATCAATCGAACGCAATTCTGTTCTAAATAAATCTCTACGTAATATTTTTTTACAAAGTGTACTCAAAATAAAATCATCATGATCAGTCCAACATTTTAATGCCGAAAGAATATCTGTATCATCTAATTTTGTGAACCAATCCAAATGCTTTTCATCGTTTACAAAATTTTCAGCATTGACTTTGTTGGTCAAAAAATGGTGCAATGCTGGCGTAGCAAATAAATCTACATCACTATTACCCAATTCCTTTGCACGCTTTAATGCTTTTATTAGCATCTGCTCAGAACCAATTACAGTTTTGTGTAAATAAACTTGCCAGTACATCAAACGACGTGCTATTAAGAATTTTTCTACAGAATAAATTCCTTTTGCTTCCACTACCAATTCATCATGTATCACTGTCAGCATCTTTATGATGCGATCAAAGGAAATTACACCTTCAGAAACACCAGTGAAGAAGCTGTCTCGATTCAAGTAGTCCATACGATCAGTATCCAACTGCCCAGAAACTAATTGATGCAAAAAACGTCTAGAATATTTGTCATTGAATATTGTAATAGCAAGTGAAAGCCTTCCGCCGAATTCAACATTCAACCTATCCATCAGCATGGAAGAAATCACTTCATGTGACACACCTTCGATAAGGGTGTGTTCTAGAGAATGACTAAATGGCCCATGCCCTATGTCATGCAGTAGAATCGCGACTAATGCAGCCTCTTCCTCTTCATGGGAAATCACTACATCTTTGCTACGCAAGGTATCAATTGCCAACTGCATCAAGTGCATCGCACCTATCACATGCTGAAAACGTGTATGAAGTGCACCAGGATAAACCATGTGCGTCATACTAACCTGTTTAATATAACGTAGGCGTTGAAAATAAGGATGTTGAATCAAATCAAAAATAAAACCCGACGGTATTGAAACAAAACCGTATACTGGATCATTAATGATTTTTTTCTTATTCAACAGTCTATTACTTTATGAACTTTGCTATCTTTATACTTATGCTTCGGTTATCAATAAAAAACACCTAATCTAAGATACGCGCAAAGATAAAGAGATTACCGTTAATTAATGTTAAAAAAAGGTAGTTATTTGGAATAATCATCCTTTTATGACTATTATACAACTTAATTTTAGGAACAGAATAGTCAATTTTACATTCACTTGATTTAACAGTTTTGTTCTTTTCAAACTTGAATATACAAATGGCAAAAACACATATTTTGTGGGCAGATGATGAAATCGAATTCCTAAAACCACATATCTTACTTCTGGAAGACAAAGGCTATAAAGTCAAAACCGTAAATAATGGAACAGATGCCGTAGAGGCCTTTCGAAATGAACCCTTTGATTTAGTCTTTTTGGATGAAAACATGCCCGGCTTAACGGGTTTAGAAACTTTGAGTATCCTAAAATCAATCAATCCGACCATTCCAAATGTTCTGGTAACCAAAAATGAAGAGGAACATCTCATGGAAGAAGCAATCGGTGCCAAAATAGATGATTACCTCATAAAGCCAGTCAATCCAAGACAAATACTCTTAACGATAAAAAAATTCACAGAAAATAAGCGTATCGTCAACGAAAAAACCTCAATGGCTTATCAACAAGAATTTCAAAATCTTGGGCTATTGATTAATGACGGTTTAGATTTTGAAGGCTGGGTAGAAGCTTATAAAAAATTAATCTATTGGGAGCTTTCGCTTGAAAAGCTAGAAGATGAAAGTATGCATGAAATATTGCGCACACAAAAAGCGGAAGCAAATAGTATTTTCTTCAAATACATAGAGAAAAACTATATCAACTGGATGAAAAACCCAGAAGAGTCTCCAGTGTTGTCCCATCAACTGTTTAAAAAGAAAGTGCTTCCTGCATTATCCGAGGAGCGGGCAACTTTTTTCTTTCTGATTGATAACCTTCGCTACGATCAGTGGAAGCAGATTAATGATGTCATAACTGATTATTTCCGTTTGGAGGTGGAAGACAATTACTACAGTATCCTTCCTACCGCAACACAATATGCTCGTAATTCAATCTTTAGCGGTCTTACACCTTTAGAAATGTCAAAAAGGTTTCCAGATTTATGGCAAAATGATGAAGACGAAGGTGGTAAGAATCTAAATGAAGATAAGTTTCTTGCAGATCAACTGAAACGAATTTACCGTAAGGAAATTAAACACAGCTATACCAAAGTATTGACTTTAGAACAAGGTAGAGATGTGGTAGACAATTTGAGCAATTTGATGAATAACAACCTCAATGTACTGGTGTATAATTTTGTGGATATGCTGTCTCATGCACGTACAGATATGGCTATGATTCGCGAATTAGCAAACGATGAAGCTGCATATCGTTCCTTAACACTTTCTTGGTTCGAGCACTCTCCTCTCTTGGATGCACTTAAATGGCTTTCTCAAAAAAATGTCCGCATCATCATAACTACTGATCACGGAACTATTCGCGTGAAAAAACCAAGTAAAGTTGTCGGCTACAAGAGCACCAATTCTAATCTTCGTTATAAACAAGGTAAGAATCTAAATTACATCAGTAAAGATGTGTTTACCATAAAAAATCCGCAAGAAGCGCAACTTCCATTATTGTACATGAGTTCTAATTATTTTTTTGCTAAGGAAGATGTATACTTTGTGTACCCGAATAATTACAATCAATTTGTAAATTATTTTTCAGGAACTTTTCAACATGGCGGTATT
This sequence comes from Sphingobacterium cavernae, assembly GCF_008520265.1. GTDB lineage: Bacteria > Bacteroidota > Bacteroidia > Sphingobacteriales > Sphingobacteriaceae > Sphingobacterium > Sphingobacterium cavernae. The sequence goes on along the minus strand of NZ_VIQM01000062.1, from coordinate 13,091 downwards.
TCACTTGAAGAAATGATTATTCCTTACGCCACTTATATTCCAAAATGATAATTTTGCAGAATGGAAATAGTAGTTAAAGATTTAAACGAACTAAAAGAAGCTGCTCAAAACGTTGTCAACAGTTACCCAAATGAACGCATATTTTTATTTTATGGAAATATGGGGGCAGGCAAAACGACTTTTATCAATGAATTGTGCCTTGCCTTGGGCGTTACAGAACATACTTCTAGTCCTACTTTTTCTATTGTCAACGAATACCATATTCCTTCCGGAAATATTTTTCATTTCGACTTTTACAGACTTAAAAGTGAAATGGAGGCCTTGGATATGGGCTATGAAGAATATTTTTATTCGGGAGAATATTGTTTTGTAGAATGGTCCGAAAAAATCCCTAATCTATTGCCTTTAAACTACATAAAGATCGCAATTGAGGTAATTGAAAACCAACATCGACTAATTACTATTGAAAAAAAATAATTTTTTTTAATCCCTATGCAACCTTTCTCTAATTCGGTGCGTCTTGCTATTAAACTAACATCAATTGGAGAATTTTAACTTAGATAGAATATGGCAAGGTTGCTGTGCGCAGGACAAGAAAGCTCAAGCGCTATTCTATAATTTTTTCTCCAAAAAAATGTTTGTGGTTTGTTTACGCTATGCGCAGACAACACTTGAGGCAGAAGACATTCTTCAAAATGGATTCATTAAAGTCTTTACCAAAAATCATTTATATGATGGCAAAGGTTCTTTGGAAGGTTGGGTAAAACGCATCATGGTCAATACGGCTATCGAAAGCTATCGACAAGGTAAAAATAATTTTACAGATAGTATCCAAGAACAACATGAAAACACGGTGCACAGTTATTTTACGAGCGACAACACTTCCTACAAAGACTTACTGAAAATCATTAAAGAATTGCCTCTTGGCTACAGAACGGTCTTTAATTTATACGCTATAGAAGGTTATAGCCACAAGGAAATAGCAGAAATGTTGAATATTTCAGAAGGAAATTCTAAATCTCAACTTTCAAGAGCAAGACAAGTTCTACAACAAAAATTGATTAAAGAAAACTCGATATAATATGGAGTCAAAAGATTTAGATAAATTATTTAAAGATGCTTTCGAGCATGCGGAAGAAACCCCGAGCCATCGTGTCTGGGAAGGTATTGAGCAGGAATTAGCCAAAGAGAAAAAAATAATACCTTTTTATATTAAATATAGAGCGCAGCTTTCTATTGCTGCAACACTTTTATTGTTTTTTGCTGTTGGATTAACTTTTTTTAAGAAACCTATTCCTTCTGGTCATGAAAAAATCGATGAGGTATTAAGCGTTATAGAAAAGCAAACTGTCCAGCCGAATTTAAATACAAGTGAATCCGAAATCGAAAGTACTGTTGAAACCCCTACTAAGAACTTAACTAAAACTATAGAGAAACAAAGTCTAGCAAATATTTCAGAAGAGACACCAATAAAAGAAACACCTTCTGTAGTAATAGTTAATTCAGAAGATTATACTAATGAAAACTCCCCAAAAGAAGAGATTCTACAGTTGGAAAATATAGTAGCTTCCGTCTCAGTAGACATTGAGGTTAATCAACCGTTAATTGAAGAAGCAAAAACTTTAGATCCAATGAATAGCGATATTCAATCCTCTTTTGCATTCACGGAACCACAAGAAGAAACGAAATCATCTATTGTTACGCGCGTATTAAACGGAATAACAAAGAATATCTTAACGAAAAGCATCGATATACAAGAAAATAAAGAAATAGAATTTAGAAACGATGAAGAAGGTTCTATTTCACTAAACATATTCAATTCATTAGCAAGAAAATAACCACAATTAACAGATAGATATATGATAACTTATAACAAAATAGCAGTCACTTTAGGACTGTGCATCATTTCGCTAACTACTCTAAATGCACAAACTGTAACTACAACAACTGTAGTAGTAGAGGAAACTGACACCGTAAAATCGATTAATAAAAGCATTACAATATTAGGCGAGAGTGAGTCTAATAATAACAAATATCCACGCGCATTCGGAGGGCTTACGTTTTCTCGCATTGATTGGGGATTTTCAAGAATTATGGATGATGGTGCTTTTTCACTTTCACAGGACAATCAATTTTTAAAGTATAAAAAAGCTTCCAACTTCGGTTTTGATCTTGCACAATTTGGAATACGTGCGAGTGACAATTTCAAAACATATATTTCCGCTGGCTTTGAATGGAACTACCTACGTTTAGAAAACAACATATTGTTAAATGAGAATACTTCGCCAATTTCTTACACAGAAATTGACCCGAATGATACAGATTATTCTAAAAATGTTTTTACGACAACTTACCTGCGTATGCCATTAACTTTTGAATGGAGAAGTGATAAAAACAGAAAAGGTGAACGTGTCAAAATAGCATTTGGTGCAATGACAGGAGTTTTGTTAAAAGGTACACAACGTTTGAAAAGTAAAGAAAATGGCAAACAAAAGTTCAAAGATAATTACAGTTTAGCTTCGTTTCAATATGGTCCATTTGTGAGATTAGGATACGATGACTTCGGAATATTTGCAAAATATTATATGAATGATTTCTTTGAAAAAAGCCCAGCTCAGAAAAACCTAAACAACTTGGCATTTGGCCTTACTTTAGGATTTTAATCCAAATAATTCATTTTTAAACCCTATTTTTATGCCGAAAGAAAATTTCGGCATTTTTATTTTATGGCTACTACTTCATCTTGCAAATATATTCACACGGATACTCAAAAATTGGACGTTGCTGCTATTTACGGCGAAAATTTAACCTCTATTTTCACAGGTAAAGAGGACGTCACAGCGGTCAACAATGTTTCTTTTTCAATAGATGAAAACAAAATAACAGCTATCATCGGTGAATCAGGAAGTGGTAAAAGTACATTACTGAAATTGATTTATGGTCTTTTAGAACCAAACCAAGGAGAAGTGCGATACAAAGGATGGCTAGTTCCAACTCGTAAAGACAAGTTGATCCCAGGGCATGATGCCATGAAAATGGTTTCTCAAGGTTTTGATGATTTAAATTTATACGCTAAAGTATGGGATAACATCGCCTCACAATTGCCCAATACGAATTTGGAGTATAAGAAAAGTCGTACTTCAGAAATTCTAAAAAAGTTAAGAATAGATCATCTGGCGCAGCAACGTGTGGCAGATCTTAGCGGTGGAGAACGTCAGCGAGTAGCAATTGCGCGTGCTTTGATTAATGACCCTGAAGTGCTTTTGATGGACGAACCGTTCAACCAAGTAGACGCAGCATTTCGAGATGGACTTCAACAAGACATTAAGCAGATCGTACGCGAGACTGGACTTACTGTAATATTAGTTTCGCACGATCCAGCGGAAGTATTGGCTATGGCTGACGCGTTGATTGTCATGCAAAATGGAAAAATTGTGGATGCTGGTCATCCGAAAGATTTATATTATAAGCCCAAACATCCATATACAGCTTTGCTTTTGGCAAAAAGCAATATTTTGGCTGTGCATCAGGCAAAAGCATTAGGTATTGAAACTACTGACCCTATAGCAATTCATCAAGAATGGATTGATGTAAAAGAAGATGTTTCTTCATCTTTTTTCATCAAAGAAATTAAATTCAGGGGATTTTACAGTGAATATTCGATTGGCAATTCTGAATTCGATATCCATGCTATCGTAAAAACGACAACTCCCATTCCGAAAGGAACAGGAGTCGCTTTGGAAATTTTAGATTTTATTTCTTTTCCAGCTCATTCTTAATAAGCTGAACCATTTTTGAAAATTCTTTATCTTCAAAACCAATGGACTGGTAAATAATTTTACCATTTCGGTCTAGAACCACATTTCGTGGGATTGATTGATTAGCAAACAAACCAAAAACTCCCCTTTTCAAATCTGGAAAAACTGGAAATGTATAATTATTTTTTTTCATAAATGGGTCAAGTTTATCCCATCCTTCTTCTCTTGCTAATACAAAAACAGCCAAATCTTTGTTTGCTTTTAAGTCATCCCAAATTTCTTTTTGTAACCTAGGCAACTCTTGTCTACACGGCGGACACCATGTCGCAAAGAAGTTTAATAAGACAACTTTTCCCTTAAGGCTTTCTGAAGATATAACTTGATTCTGCTTTCCGTTAATTTCAAATTTAGGTGTATGCTCTCCTAATTTCACTTTCCATTCTTGAGCATTTGTTGTCATCATAATACATAAAAACAAGCTCAAACTCCATAACACTTTTTTCATCATTATTCTTTAATATTATCTATCCATTTTATCATTACATCAAACCAATCACTTGGTTCTTGTTTATTATTCATACCAAAACCATGCCCTCCTTTCTCATACGAGAATAAATAATTTGGAATATTATATCTATCCAATTCGCGTTGGTAGCGCAAACTATTTTCAATCGGAACAGCCTTATCATCCTTTGCATGAACTAAAAACGTTGGAGGAATCGAGGCATTTATATTTTTTTCATTTGAAAACCGTCTCACATCATCTGTAGTAAAATTCGGTCCAATAAGGTTGGTTTTGGATCCATTATGCGTCACTCCATCTTCCATAGAAATTACGGGATATACCAACACCGAAAAATCAGGACGAAGATCCTTGGCAGTCAATTTCTTTTGGTGATAATCCATGTAGAAATGTGTGGAGAGCGTTGAAGCAAGATGTCCTCCTGCCGAAAATCCAAGAACACCAACTTTCGGATTTTCTAATTTTATTTCTTTAAGCCTATCCTTAATAATAACTAAGGCACGTTGGGCATCTTGAATAGGTGCGATACGCTTATCTATTTGTTGTTTAGCGGAAGGCAATCTGTATTTTAAGACAAATGCACAATAACCTTGCTGGTTTAAACGATTAGCAACTTGGTGTCCTTCATGATCCATTGCATGATGGCTATATCCTCCTCCAGGAAAAATCAGAAATACTTTTGTATGCTTTATTTCTTTTGGTATATAAGCATATAACTCGGGTTTATTCTTCTCAATGTTTGCAGTATCTTTAGTGTTCGGAATCTCCGCATATAAAGAAATTTGTTCTTGAGCTTGTAAAAATCCGTACAATAAGGTCATAAATAGTGTTAGAAATAGTTTCATAGGTTTTATTGATTTGCAACTATCATCAAAGATAAATCTTTATACGGAATATTGAATCTATCGGCGATATCTTTATTAGTAAGGTTTCCTTGATAAAGGTAAACAGCATTTCGAATACCCGAGTGGCTCCAAATTAAATTGTTAAAGCTACCGCATTCTCCAATTTGCAATAGTATAGGTGTAAAAATATTAGTTAGTGCATACGTCGCTGTACGAGCAACGCGAGAGGCAATATTGGGCACGCAATAATGAATGACATCGTATTTTCGAAAAACGGGTTTGTCGTGCGTAGTAATTTCTGAGGTTTCAAAACATCCACCTTGGTCAATAGAGACATCAATAATAACTGAATTGGGTTTCATTTCTGAAACAGTTTGCTCAGAAATTAAACAGGCTGATCGCCCATTTTTAGCACGTAATGCGCCAATTGCTACATCACAAGATTTAATAGCTTTATTCAATATTATAGGCTGAATTACGGAAGTGAATACTCGATTTCCTATATTATTCTGTAGTCTTCGCAGTCTATATACCGAGGTATCGAAGACTTTTACTTGTGCGCCTAATGCAATTGCCGTTCGAGCTGCAAATTCTCCAACAGTACCTGCTCCTATTATCACAATCTCCGTAGGTGGCACACCGGATATTCCACCTAACATTAAACCTTTTCCATCAAATACATTTGACAGATATTCTCCAGCAACTAGTATAGAAGTAGCCCCTACAATTTCACTCATCGCACGAACAACGGTAAGATGACCTCCCTCATCCTGCAAATATTCATACGATAGAGCAGTAATTTGTTTTCTCATTAACGCTTGTAAAACCTCACTATCCAGCAAACTAGGCTGCTGTGATGAGAGCAAAATTTGTTTACTACGCATCAACTTAACTTCATCTAAAGTTGGACCAGCAATTTTAATCACGATATCCGAATTGTATACGCGCTCCTTTTCATGTACAATCTGCGCCCCCTGCTCACTATAATGATGATCTAAGAAGTTAGAACTATCACCAGCTCCAGATTCTATTATCACCCGATGACCATATTCTATCAAAAGTGCTACTGATAATGGTGTTAAAGCAATACGCTTCTCTTGGAAGACAGTTTCCTTAGGAATACCAATCACCAATTCTCGCTTACTCTTTGTTACAGACTTTAATAATTCTTTTGTCTGTCCAATCACTTTCTCACTATAATTAGTCATATTTTATTTTAATTGTTCGTTTGATAAAATAATTGCAAAAAGAATCTTTAGTTATATTCCATTTTTTGATAGCTTTGCGCTATACGCAGGCTAAAATTATAAATGAAAATTTTTAAAGTTATTAACCATGTAAAAATATTACCTAGATGGGTTATATTTTTTCTAGACCTTACATCAGCAATTATCGCATTTTTAATTGCTTATTATATTTATCAAGATACTAAAAATTTACAATTTAATCCAAATGATTTCGCTTCTGCCTTCCTATTGTGCTTGGGGGCTACTGTCGTATCATTTGTTGTATTTAAATTATATTCAGGAATCGTAAGATACACAAGCTCAACCGATTCCATTCGGATTTTATCGAGTAATTTATTGACTGTGATCATCCTATTTGGTGCTAAATTATTCTTGCTTGCACTAAGATTACCAAATATCATTGACAGTTCTTTAATAATTATTTACTCTTTACTGCTATTTGTTGGTCTTGTAATTTATCGTACCTCAATTAAGGTCTTTTTCCAATATTCTCGAACAGCTAAAAAGATTAAAAAGAATGTATTGATCTTTGGTGCTGGGGAATTAGGTATAGCAGTCAAGAGAACTTTTGACCACGATTTAACTACAAATAAAGTAATTGTTGGCTTCCTCGATGATAATCCTTCTAAAGTTGGCAAATCAATTGACGGGGTTCGCATTTATAAGTCTGAATTGCTAATAAACGTAATAAACAAACTTTCGGTAGATGAGTTAATCATAGCTACACCTTCATTAGCTTCTGAGAAAAAAGCGCAAATAATTGATATCTGTTTAGAGCATAATATTTCTGTATTAACTATTCCACCTGCAAAACAAATTATGAATGGTGATTTTTCTGTAAATCACATCAAAAATGTTAAAATTGAGGATTTGCTTGAGCGTGCTCCTATACAAATAGACAACGAATCCATTTCAGAACAACTAAGAGGTAAGCGCGTTTTAGTTACTGGTGCCGCAGGCTCTATAGGTAGTGAGATCGCAACACAGATAAGTAAATTTGGACCGCAAGTCATTATTCTTTGCGACCAAGCGGAATCTCCGTTGCACAACCTACACCTTGATTTGCAAGAAAAGTTTAAAGATCAAATATATCATACTTTCATCGCAGATGTGAAGAATTATGATCGTATGCATTATTTGTTTGAAGAATTTAAACCTCAAATTGTATACCATGCCGCAGCATACAAACATGTGCCAATGGTAGAGAATCACCCAATTGAAGGCGTTAGAACCAATGTATTGGGCACTATCAATTTGGCAAATCTTGCAGTAGAATTTAAAACTAAAAAATTCGTATTCGTATCCACAGATAAAGCCGTGAATCCGACTAATGTTATGGGAGCTACCAAACGTATTGCAGAAATATATGTACAAGCACTGAATAACAAACTGGAAAAAGACAATCTGGAGAAAAGAACGAAATTTATTACAACGCGTTTCGGTAATGTATTAGGTTCGAATGGCTCTGTAATACCTCGTTTTAGAGAACAAATTGAAAAAGGTGGCCCAGTCACAGTTACGCATCCAGATATTACAAGATATTTCATGACTATACCTGAAGCGTGTCAATTGGTAATCGAAGCTGGTAGTATGGGTAATGGGGGTGAAATCTTTGTTTTTGACATGGGAAAATCCGTTAAAATTGTTGATTTAGCGAAAAAAATGATTAAACTTTCAGGATTTGAACCCAACAAAGATATTGAAATCAAATTCACAGGCCTTAGACCAGGCGAAAAATTGTATGAGGAATTGCTTAATGATTTGGAGAATACTTTACCGACCCACCATGAAAAAATCATGATTGCCAAAGTAAGAGAAAACTGTTTTGAGGAAGTAAAATCACAATTGGATATCTTATTCGAAATGGTTCATACGCAACAAAGCACAAATATTGTTCGTCAGATGAAAGCTATCGTACCTGAATTTAAAAGTCAGAATTCAATTTACGAGTCATTAGATCATCCATCGATACATACAAGTTAATTCACGTCAATTTAGCATTTTATGGAAATCACTATTGGAAATTTTCAATAAAAGTGTATTTTTGCGTTCCATAGTATTATTTAATATAAACTAATGTCAACAAATCTTAATTCTACAGATCAAAAAGGATCTTTTTTTCAAGACAATCAAAAAAGCCTGATTTTCATCATTGGCGCTGTTGTCGTATTAATTCTTTTATATATAGGCTACCAAAAATTATATTTAGCACCTAGAGTAGAAACTGCTGCTGATGCAATGTATCAAGCCGAAGAATATGTTCTTATAGATTCTTTACAAAAGAAAGCTATCGAAGGTGATGGTAGTTTTACAGGATTAAAAGAAATCGCGGACGAATATTCTAATACACCATCTGCAAATATTGCAAATGCTTATTTAGGCGGTTTATATCTACGTGAAGGAAATTTCCAAGAAGCAATCAACTATTTGAAAAAATATTCGGACACAGGAAGTGATATTCTGGATCCATTAGTAGTAGGATTGATTGGTGATGCTTATTCAGACAGCCATGATTATAAAAATGCTGCTGATTATTACGAGAAAGCTGTAGGGAAATCTAAGAACTCTTATACTACACCTTTATTCTTGAAAAAGCTAGGTTTAGTTAATGAGCAATTAAATGAATACCAAAAAGCGGAGAAAGCTTACCAACAAATCAAAACTGATTTTCCGCAAAGCGCTGAAGCATCTACAATAGATGGCCCTTTAGCTCGTGTGCAAGCTAAGCAATAATTGAAGTAAAAAAAACAATCATTACATAATAAGGCTGCTATCAAGCGGCCTTTTTAGTTAAAAAAAGAATATTATGGCAAGTACGCTAAAAAACTTATCCGATTTTTCTCACATCCAAGTTCAAAGTGCTGAAGGATTGAAATTTGCAATTGTAGTATCCCAATGGAATGCACAGGTTACAGGAGCATTATTAAATGGTGCTATCGATGGAATTTTGAAAAATGGTGGTACTGAAGAGAATATCGATATTATTGAAGTGCCGGGAAGTTATGAATTAATAACTGGTGCTGACATCGTTTTACGCAACAAAGACTTAGACGCAGTCATTTGTTTAGGTTGTGTTATTCAAGGTGAAACTAGACACTTTGATTTCATTTGTGATGCTGTGGCAAATGGCATTAGCAATGTAGCAATTAAGTACAATAAGCCTGTTATTTTTGGTGTTTTAACCACTGATAATTTAGAGCAGGCAACTGATCGTGCAGGCGGCAAGCATGGCAACAAAGGCGAAGAGGCTGCTGTTACAGCCATTCAAATGGCACACATCAGCAAAAAATATTAATTAGAAATACTTTCAAAATATAAAATGCCAGATTAATGAAATCTGGCATTTTGTGTTTCTATAATTTTATGGTAGATATTGGTCCGACTCTTCCCTGCATATCAACGACTGAAACTTTTAAAATATCGCCAGGGTTCACATTAATACCATTTTTGAAATCAAAACGAGGCGAATTCAATGATGGATTATTCCCATCTAGCGTATAATACGCATGAAATCCAGGGTATTCTAAATTCCCTTTAACAATAGAATTGTCGATTTTCAATCCAACCCTGGGAAGACGAAATGCTACTTTATCTTTAATTGAAGGAAGTTCAACTTGACCGATACGGTCCAGAAATGCAACATAATCTTTATCAAACTTTCCTTTATCATAGGTTGATTCGCTCTCGTATGTTCTGCGTTGCGACCAGGCTCGTTCTGCTAAGACATAAAATCTAGGAAATGCCAAATAGTCTAAATTCTCATCTTCCAACAAAGTTTCAGCAAATACTCCTCCCTTTATTCCTAAGAAGTTGGATCTTCCCTTTTCAGTAATACGTACCAATTTATTAAGATATGATTTGTCCAATTTTTTTCCACTATAATAGGTGTGTATATTGGCAAAATAATCTTCTGGAAACAGAGAATATGAATGATATAAATCTGCGTAAGTCGCCCATTTCAAACCCGGCTCCTCAAATGAAGCATCCCACATCATATCAAAATACGTATTAGAAGCACTGATCAACACAGTTGGATACCCAGCATTCGCCAGTTTGTACACCAAATCGTCCTGACCTCCACCAATTATGTTATTCCATACATCCAATTGCATATTTTGCTTGTTGGGCATGTCAGGATTCACAACCATACCAGATCCCTTATTCACCATTCCAATTTCTTCCCATCCAGCCATTTGCAACCCCTTTGAGATACACAATTCATTGATCTTGGAAATGTAATACTTCCAAACTTGATGTACGCTTGTCATTCCTTCTTTGTCCATTAAGGCTTTAATTTTTGGCGACTTCTCCCAGACACCAGAAGGGACTTCATCGCCGCCTAAAGAAACTTTTTCAAATTGAACTCCTGCTTCAGCGTACATCGATTTAAATTCAGTAATCACTTTATCTAAAAATCTATAAACAGATGGTAATGCTGGGTTTAGTACATTGTCCCCAAAATTCTGCGCAGTGTTGTATTCGGACTTATCCTCCAAATCATGCAATAAATACTCTTCAGCGGCCGTCTTATCACCCGCTAGCATGTATTTATGGTAGCGGTGTTCCATAGCCTTAATAGATGCCCTTGCATGTCCTGGTGTTTCTATTTCGGGCACGATTTGTATATGCTTTTCTTTTGCATATTTCAAGATTTCTATAAAATCCGCTCGACTCAGATAGTATTTAGTTTCATCAATACCAGAGCCATAAGCAGGTTGCAATGCATTTCCAAGATGAAACAATGGCGAACGTCTAGCACCGACCTCTATTAGTTCGGGAAGTCCGGGTATTTCAATGCGCCAAGCTTCGTCCTCGATGAAATGAAAATGAAAAACATTTAGCTTATTTTCAGCCATCAAATCCAAATATTTTAACACGATAGACTTGTCACGAAAGTTGCGCGCGATATCCATCATAAAACCTCTGTAACCATATCTTGGCTCATCATAAACTTCTAATGCCGGTAAATATAACTTGTTCTCTAAGCCTTTATAAAGCGATTTTATACTTTGTAATGCATAAAAGAGACCAGTAGAGCTGGACGATTCAATTGTTATTTTATGTTTCGAAATATTTAGGTTGTAAGCTTCTCTACCAAGTGAATTATTATTTATCAAAATAATATCTGCTTGATTTTGCGAATTAACAGGTTCAGTAATAAATAACCTATCAACTTCACGCTCAAAAATATGAAGGTCCTTATCATTTCCATATATTTTTAATATGCGATTCACAGCAAATTCGCCATCCAATTTTTTTAAATATTTAGGAGTCGGAAATATTAACAGCGGTGCTAAAGATTTATCAAAAGAAGCATTTTTAGTATAAAGGTTTTCTAAAAATGTCCTATTCTCTTGCTCACCTCTATTTATTGGCTCATAAGTAACATTTGAAATTCCGACAAAATTCTTCTGAGCACCTTTATTTAAGAAAAAGAACCCATTAGGCAGCGTTGAAATATTAGCAATGGGAAATTTACTCTCATAATCGATTTGAATGGAATCCATTGCCTTTAAATTATTTCGAAATGATATTTTGAACGTATTTCCACGCAAATCAGAAATAGTATATTTTTCAGTTTCCTTATCTAATACAGGAAACATAGAATTAAACAATAAATCCCATTCTGCCAACTTAAAGTCGCTCTTGCCCTTATTTTTTATAGTTAAAGATAGATTCAAGTTATCCTTTCCATTATATTGGGGAGAAGGTTTCCAATGAATAACTAAATTATCTGCAATTGATTGTGAATAAACAGATTCACTATTAAAAATACTCATAATGAGCAGCAGTAAAATGGAACGAAATTGGTAATTTATCATAACTAGAATTGTATAATGTATACATATATAACAATTTTTTTTTACTTTTTTTTGGTCATCAAAAAATTAAAACTATATTTGCACACCGAAACAAATAACGGCCCGTTCGTCTAGGGGTTAGGACGCCAGATTTTCATTCTGGAAACAGGGGTTCGATTCCCCTACGGGCTACAGATCTTGAGATCAAAACATACTAAAACGCTGTAAATTAAATGTTTACAGCGTTTTTTGTTTTGTCGGATTTTACAAATCATTCAGTTTTTCCAATAAAAAAGTGAGTCCTTCGGTGAGTCGCTTTTTCAAAATACACGACTCACTGGAAAGGGGTTAATCTTTTGATTGACAACCTGTTCAAAAAACGAACATCTTGATTTCGTTAAGCTGCAAGGCTAAGTTTGTTACACTTAAATGGTTAAAATCATGAGTACGAATTATCCCTTGCTCTTCTATCTGAAGAAACCAAAAAACTACGTGAGCGGCCCTAAGCCGATCTACATGCGCATTACCGTGGGCGGTATTCCCAAAGAAGTCTCCACCGGAAAAGACTGTGATCCCTCCAAATGGAAATAGTAATTTGAGGTACGTTTTGTGATTTTACTTACTAATAATCACAAAACGTACTTCTATGCTCTATGTAGCATAAAACTGACGACAACTTTTTAAGTGTCAGCTTGCCTCAGGTGTCGTCATCAGTTATAAAACATGTTCCTTTGACTTCTAATCATCGTCAAAAGTTTCTCGTTGAACCTTTTCTTGCTAGAATGTGCTGTGTGAACTACCCATTTGCTAAAGACAAATGGGCTTCGGGCTTCACAGACTTGTGCTTTGTTGCCAAAGTCTTATTTGAGTCTCCGCCCGTGTAATCGCCAGTTCCTGACGATATTATTTTTAATCCT
>NZ_VIQM01000061.1 GCF_008520265.1 Sphingobacterium cavernae | reverse complement strand
CAGAGCCCCTAACAACGCTCAGCTCGACTGCCATGATCTTAAATGAATCATCAAATTTTCTATGCATCTCTACAAATTTAAAATTACTTATTAAATCTGTCTCGCACTAAAGGTAGCAACTCCAGTGTGTTCAGCAAGCCCGAAGTGTTCACCGTTCCAGTCAAATCAAAGAAAACCACATCCACGGGAATGGTCGAGGACTGTATGAATGCTTCCGCATCCGTTAGGGCATTGTCAGCCTTGCTTTGCAGTACCGGATAGGCTTTTTTGTTGATGGTGGAAAATTGGCGGTGTGCCAGTTTTTTCAGCACCTCGTTCTGCATGACCGCTTTCAAATCCCGTTCCCTCATCTGACAGATGCTGTGCTGTGGATAATCACAGTCAAAGACGGCTACATTATAGCCCATTTGGTAATGGAGTATGCTTGCCGTAACCGTTGTAAACGTGCTTTTCCCAACGCCCCCTTTTTGGCTTGAAAAAGCAATGAATTTTGTCCTGTTTGTTGCTTCCATTTCTATTCTATTTTTAAGTTTCTATTTCCGTGGACTGCCTGCCGTCTTGCATTGAACAGGGCTGTCATCCCTGCACACTGTCCGGCAGTCTTGATACAATCCCGTCTGTCGGGCTTGCCATCGTTCGTTCAATCAGCCGTGCCGTCATTCCGGCTTTCACACGGGCAAGACCGATGGCTTGCCTGTCGTCCTGCCTGTTGGAATGGCTACCGGATAGTTTTCATGCCGCCCGGTATTCCTGCCTGCCGAGCGGAACGCCGTCATGTGTTCCGGCATTCCTGCGCTCCGTCTTTCACAACTGCCATCGGGAGCGGATGCCTGCAAACAGGCTTGCGTGACTGATAGCGCAAAGAAGCAGGTTATTCCGCTCCATTGATTTAAAGCGGTAATCCACGGCATTTTTTGGCAATGTTTGGTCGTGGCGGATAGGTCAATGCTTTGAAAAAGCTACCCTTACTTTGTAAGGGCTTAAATGCAAAGGGTGAATGGAAAAATCATTGGAGAATGGAAGTTATGGGCGGAACGGCGCAAAGCCGTTTTTTTCCGCTTTACCCAATCCGTATCCGCCGATAGGCGGACGGATTTTCTGTTCACCCGAACAGAGCAAGTTATGTTTTGAGATGCTCGAAATAAATTCCGCACCTCAAAACCACTTGCCCTTGCAGGGGGCTGAAAACCGCTCCAAAGTCGCAGTTTATAGTAATTATTAATGGATTTAGATATGGAAGACAACAGAAGAAACCGAACAAACAAAGTTGGTCGCAAGCCTAAGAAAGACCCTGCCACCCACCGTTATTCGATTAGTCTCAACGACATGGAAAATGCACAGTTCCTTACGTTGTTCGAGCAATCGGGAATGAAAGTAATGGCACATTTTATTACAGCCTGCATCTTTCAGAAGCCAGTCAAAACCGTAAAAATTGACATGGATGCAGTCGATTTTCATACGAGGCTGACCAATCTTTACAGCCAGTTCAGAGCGGTTGGCGTGAATTACAACCAAATAGTGAAGATACTTTACCGTAATTTCTCGGAGAAAAAGGCATCGGCTTACCTCTTTAAACTGGAAAAGCAGACGGCAGAAATGGCGGACTTATGCCGGAAAGTGATTGAACTAACACAGGAATTTGAAAAAGAACACCTGCAAAAACACAGATAAGATGATAGCAAAGATTGGAAAGGGTGAGAATTTGTACGGTGCTATTTCCTATAACCAAAAGAAGATTGACAGCGAAAACGGACAGGTTCTGTTGTTGAACAGAATGCCCGAAACGTTGGATAATACCTTTTCGACCGCTTACCTGCACCAGTGTTTTGAGCCGTATCTGTCCGCAAATATCAAAACAGAAAAGCCAGTGCGCCACATATCGCTGAACCCCGATCCTGCGGATAGGGTCAGCGATGGGCAGTTCGTAAAAATGGCGCAGGAGTACATGGAGCGCATGGGATATGGCAACCAACCTTATATCGTTTTTAAGCATACCGATATTGAACGCACCCATATTCATATCGTAACGGTCTGTGTGGGTTTGGACGGCAAGAAGCTACGGGACAGTTATGACCATCCACGTTCGATGGCAATCTGTCGGGATTTGGAACAAATGTACAACCTTATACCTGCAACGGAAAAACAGCGTACCGGAAACGAGCAGGTATTCCGTCCGGTGGATTACAGAGCCGGAGATGTTAAGAGCCAAATCGCATCGGTGGTGCGACACTTGCCGAAGTATTACAGTTACGCAAGCCTCGGAGCGTACAACGCTTTGCTATCGCTTTTCAATATTACGGCGGAGGAAGTCAAAGGGGAACTGCACGGACAGCCTAAAAACGGTCTTGTTTATCTTGCGCTGAACGAACAGGGAGAAAAAGCGAGCAATCCTTTTAAGGCATCCCTTTTTGGCAAACAGGCAGGACTGGACGAACTGCAAAACCAATTCGCAAAGGCTAAGGAGAAAATGAAAGCCGACCCCACAAGAACCGTACTCAAAAGCACCATTGAAGTAGCGATGCACACCGTCACTAATGAAGCCGATTTTAAAAAGCAGTTATTGGAACAGGGTATCAATACCGTGGTACGGCGCAACGATGAGGCGCGTATATATGGTATGACTTTTATCGACCACGAAAGCCGTACCGTTTGGAACGGTTCAGCTTTAGGTAAAAACCTTTCGGCGAATGTCTTTAATGATTGGTGGAACGAGCAAGCGGTTGGGCAACCCCAAGAAGCTGAAAAAACAAACGCACAAAATCAGTCATCTATCACGCGCAACACCGTAGAGAAAGAGGAAGCCCATGCACTTTTTAACTTCCTAAATAAAGAACAGCCGACCGATGATTTATGGATAGACGGATTGGGTGGGCTACTGCCAGAGGCACAGGGCGAAGACTACGAGGAACAGGAATTTGCCAACCGTATGAAGAAAAAGAAGAAACGCAAAAGGCATGGAAGACAACAATAGCTTTTTTGACCATCAAAGACCAGGATTAACATCTTGGTCTTTGATGGTTAGCTTTGAATGAAACGTTTAACAGAGTGGATGGGTAAACCGCATTTGTAGGAATAGACTACAAGCAATAAACATTTCCCAACCACATAAAGAAATAGAAAATTTCGGCTTATTCAATCCTATGTAGTAGTCGTTTTAGGTCTGTCTTAACACCTAATTCATCAAACAGCTTTTTTGATAAGTTCAATGAATTTTGGAAAGCTGTTTTTAAATTGTCGGCGTCCAAATCAGATGTTGTCAATCTAAATGCTGAATACCAATCTTTATCAATGTCTTTTTCAAGACTTTTTGTCGGACTTTCCCAATGATTGGTTTGATTTGTTGCTATTCGGATTAACCAAAGTAAATACTTTTGTACGTTCGACAGACTTTGGTAAGCGTGAGCGTATTCCTCTCGTTTAATCAAATTGTTTGTTGTCAATAATACATTTAGTAATGATTTACTTAAAAGTAAAATGTTTTCATTTGTAGTTCGGTCGGGGAATTTTGTTTTTATTTGATTAAGCGTTTCAGTCAAAAGACCGTTTTTGTCAATTAAGTTCATTTGGTCAAAATCACTGAACGATACAAAACCCTCCCACGATTTTATAACGTCAATCTCATTTACTGTTAAAAAATGAAATTCGCCTCTAATCAGGTTCTCAAAAATGGCAACTTCACTTCCGTATTCATTCGTAAAATATAACGCTGTCGGATAAATCTGATTTACCCACTTTTCGGCAGAAAAATTTTCTTTGCTTTTCAGAAAAATATAAAACTCGATGTCAGAATATTGGTCGCCCTCATTTTTGGTAAACGAACCATACATTAAAACTGCGGAAACATTTTCGTCTTGTTGAGCTATTGATTTGGTTGTATCAATCATTTGTAACTGTGTCATTGTAATAAATTTAAGTTTGTAATAGATTTCTTCATCACTTATGCAAAAGTGATGAGCTATCATTTCTTTTTTGGACAGTTACTTATAGCTTCATTGGATTAAATATTTTAGTTTTTGTTAGGAACAAAGGTACAAAAAATTGCTCTTGATACTCAATAGCGAGTTTTACCTTTTCTGCTTCTACGATACTCAGCCAAACTAAGCCCCCAAAAGCCATCCGACACCGCTTTGGATAAGCCCTTTTAAATAGCCTCTAAATTTCCTGCGTCACTAAAATTTTTTGTTATGCAAGGAGAAGACGATTTGAGAGGATTAGCCAAAATCATGGCTTTTATGCGTGCTGTAAGTATTCTTTTGGTACTGATGCACTTTTATTGGTTCTGTTACGGGTTCTTTGCCGAACGTGGATGGACACTGGAAATTATCGGCAAGATACTGACCAATTTCAACCGTACCGCAGGGCTATTTGCCCACACCCTTTACACCAAGATTTTTGCCTTGCTGTTATTGGCGTTAAGCTGTCTCGGCACTAAAGGCGTAAAGAATGAAAAGATAACATGGGCTAAGATTTACACCGCCTTAGTTATCGGTTTTGTGCTGTTCTTTCTGAACACGCCATTGTTAAAGTTGTCGGCAGGGGTTGCCACATCGCTTTATATCCTTACAACGAGTTTGGGTTATATAGCCTTGCTCATGGCAGGGGTATGGATGAGCCGACTGCTCCGCAACAATCTGATGGACGATGTTTTCAATAATGAAAACGAGAGTTTCCAACAGGAAACCCGTCTGATAGAAAATGAATACTCGGTCAATCTCCCAACGAAGTTTTTTTACAAAGGCAAATGGAACAATGGATGGGTTAACATCGTCAATCCTTTTCGGGCTTCGATTGTGCTTGGTACTCCCGGCTCCGGAAAATCCTACGCCATCGTAAACAACTACATCAAGCAACATATCGAAAAGGGATTTGCGATGTATATCTACGATTTTAAGTTTGACGACCTTTCCACGATTGCCTACAACCATTTGCTGAAACATTCCGATAAGTATAAGGTAAAGCCGAAATTTTATGTTATCAATTTTGACGACCCACGCCGTAGCCACCGATGCAATCCGCTAAGCCCTGCCTTTATGACGGATATATCCGATGCCTACGAAGCCTCTTATACCATCATGCTTAACCTTAACAGGTCGTGGATTTTGAAGCAAGGGGATTTTTTCGTGGAAAGCCCAATTATATTGCTTGCCTCAATCATTTGGTATCTGAAAATCTATGAAGATGGAAAGTATTGTACATTCCCCCATGCTATTGAATTGCTGAATAAAAAATATGCAGACGTTTTTACGATACTGACCTCATATCCCGAACTCGAAAATTACCTGTCGGCTTTCATGGATGCGTGGCAGGGCGGAGCGCAAGACCAATTGCAGGGGCAGATAGCATCGGCAAAAATTCCATTGTCACGGATGATTTCGCCACAGCTTTATTGGGTGATGACGGGTGATGATTTTTCACTGGACATCAACAATCCCCAAGAGCCGAAAATCTTGTGCGTGGGCAATAATCCCGACCGCCAAAATATCTATTCGTCCGCTTTAGGGTTGTACAATTCGAGGATTGTAAAACTCATCAATAAGAAAGATAAGTTAAAGAGTTCCGTTATAATAGACGAGTTGCCTACGATATATTTTCGGGGTTTGGATAATCTTATCGCAACGGCACGTAGCAATAAGGTTGCGGTATGTTTGGGCTTTCAAGACTATTCACAATTGATAAGGGATTACGGCGATAAAGAAAGCAAGGTCATCCAAAATACCGTGGGTAATATTTTTTCCGGTCAGGTAGTGGGCGAAACAGCTAAGAATCTAAGTGAACGCTTTGGAAAAGTGTTGCAGAAAAGGCAAAGCATGACTATCAACCGTAATGACAAATCTACTTCTATATCCACCCAATTGGACAGCCTTATTCCGGCTTCCAAAATATCTACCTTGACACAGGGAATGTTCGTAGGGTCTGTTTCAGATAACTTTGATGAGCGTATCGAGCAGAAAATATTTCATGCTGAAATTGTCGTGGATAACGAAAAGGTTTCTGCCGAGACCAAAGCATATAAGAAGATACCGCAGATATTATCTTTTGCCGATGAAAACGGCAACGACAATATGAAGCAGGTCATTGAAGCCAATTACAGGCAGGTCAAAGCAGACATTGTGCATATTGTAGAAAGCGAAATGGAGCGTATTAAGAACGACCCCGATTTACAGCATTTGATCCAGAATAGCAAATAAAAACTTTGAATGAACTTTTTTATTCATAACGTTTTAACGAACAGTATTTTTTATAACTTTGTACCATGAACTATTCAAATACAGCAATGATGGCTAAGCCTTGGAATAACTAATCCAAGTGTTACTTTAGTACACTTCCCTTCTTAGAAGACAATCATCGTATTGCTCTTCCTTTTTTTGTTGTATAACTATTTCATTAATTTTCATGGAAAATAGAAAATGGGTACAGACCTATGTATTTATATGGTCTGGACAATTTATATCTATGTTGACCAGCAATGCCGTTCAATTTTCAATTATTATTTGGTTGAGTTTAGAGCATAGGTCGGCTGAGGTATTGGCTTTTGCAGGGATATCAGGAATGCTCCCACAAGCTATAATAGGGACTTTTGTTGGTGTCTTTATCGATAGATGGAACCGTAAAAAGGTCTTAATAATGTCTGATATTTTTTTAGCACTGTGCGCATTAACGATGAGCATTCTTCTACGAAATGAAACAGCAAATATCAATTGGATTTATCTTATGTTGGGTTTACGTTCTGTTGGAAATGCGTTCCACTCTCCGGCAATACAGACTATAGCTCCACTTCTTGTGCCAAAAAAAGAATTGATTAGGATAGCAGGAATTAATCAAGTAATACATTCGGTGAGTGGAATAGCTGGTCCAGCAATTGGAACTTTAGCTATCACTTACTTGTCTATTTCCACCGTCTTATACTTAGATATACTTGGAGCAATTATCGCCATTGTATCTTTAGTATTTGTGCATATTCCTCACATCAAAACAAATACAAAGCTTTCAATAAGTTACATTTTGAAAGATTGGAAAGATGGTTTCAAGAATGTTTTAGCGAAGAGAGGTTTAGCTCTACTTTTCTTATACGCAATGATGGTTACATTTTTCATTATGCCAACTGCAATTATGTTTCCTCTATTAACAACTGAATATTACAATGGGGGTAAATGGGAAATGAGTGTGATCGAAATTGCTTGGTCTGTAGGAATGCTATTAGGAGGTGCAGTTTTAGGTTTAGCTAAGATAAAAACTAAAAAAATCATTATGGTTAATTCCATGCATATATTATTAGGAGCTTCTTTTCTATTATGTGGCTTGTTACCATCCACATGGTTTATAGGATATGCTGTAATTACCATATTGGCTGGTATTTCACTATCAATATTTTCAGCCTCATTTACAACGATTATACAATTGGAAATCGCTTCTAACATGTTAGGAAGAGTGTTTTCTATGTACTACAGCTTAGCTGTTTTACCATCGGTTGTAGGTTTGTTATTTACTGGTGCATTAGCTGAAAAAATCGGAATATCAAATTCGTTTTTACTCTCAGGTTCGATAACAATACTAATTGGAATAGTTTCCTTTTTATCGCCTATGTTAATGAAAATTGGTAAATCTAAAAGGGATGTCGGAAAAAGTAACATTATAAGCGGTGAAATATCGCAATTAGTTAATAAGAATTAATTTATAATAATCTATACCGTTTAAATGGGATAGATGCAAAAATAGAAAAAAATGACAATCAAGGATATTCAAATACTTGCAGAAGAGCATGGACTGTTATTAACAGAAAATATAAGATTTAATGAAATGGGTATCGACTTTAGGGTAGGTTTCGCTATAGATAATAAAGGACAGAGGTGGTTACTTCGTATTCCTCGGCGGAATGATATGAGTGAACAAATAGATAAGGAAAAGAGAATTTTACATCTTGTAAAAAAACACCTATCTGTTAAAGTTCCCGATTGGAAGATTACATCTCCAAAATTAATAGCCTATCCACTAATTAAAGAAAAACCTGCACTTACGGTTGATGCGGAAACTTATGGTATGGTTTGGAATATGGATAAAGACAGTCCAAACTATATACAATCATTAGCGAAATCTTTAGTAGAGTTACATGATATTACAGAAGAAGAAGTGATTAAAAATCATCTGAAGATTATGAAGCCGTCTGATTTAAGACCAGAGATTGATAATCAATTAAAAACGGTAAAATCAGAAATAGGGATAAGTTCAGAGCTTGAATTACGCTATAAAAAATGGTTAGATAACGATAAACTATGGCCAGATTTTACACAGTTTATTCATGGTGATTTATATGCAGGACACATACTTACCTCACAGGATGGTATTGTCGCAGGAATTATTGACTGGTCAACAGCCCACTTAGGAGATCCAGCGAATGATTTTTCTGGACATGTAACTATTTTCGGAGAGGCAAGTCTTCGAAAGCTAATTACAGCTTATGAAAATCAAGGTGGTAGAACTTGGGGGCAACTTTATGAACAAGCTATAGAACGAGCTTCTGCATCAGCCTTGGCATATGGGTATTTCGCATTAGAAACTAATGACGAAAATCATATTATGGGAGCAAAAGTTCAATTAGGTGTAATCTAATTATTTTTTCACAAATCAAGACGGATTAATTCCGTCTTGATTTTTTCTGTGTATGAATTGCTTGTAATTCATTAGTTAGAATTTTTATCTATTAAATAGAACAAACAATAATTAACAAAATATGAATAATTATTTCAAAGAAATATTCCATAATCTGGAAACGGCAATCAATGAATTGGAAATTGAAGCCGATTGCTCCATACAACGCATAGAAGCCGTTATACATCTGATTTTGGAATGCCTGTCCGAAGTAAAGGTGTAAGCTTCCCTGAAAAAAAGACTGTTAGAGAATAGAAAAATGATTGATAACTTTAACAGTGTATTATGAAAGGTAAACGATTCAAACCAGAGCAGATCAGTAAGATTCTTAAGGAATTCGAGGCGGGTAAAAGTGTTCAGGAGATTACGCGCGAGCACGGAGTTAGTCCGGCCTCATTTTACAAATGGCGGCAGCGATACGGTGGCCTTGACGGCAGCGAGCTGAAACGCGTAAAGGAACTGGAGGAAGAGAACCGCAAGCTTAAGCGGATGTACGCTGATCTTGCCCTTGATTTGGAGGCCGCAAAGGAGGTCATTGCAAAAAAGCTTTGAAGCCCTGCCAGAAAAAACAGATTGGCCAGGAATTGATGGGGTCAGGGAAAGGCATCAGCAGGGCGTGCCGGGTGTTGGGTTTGAGCAAGACCTGTTATTATTATATAAATAAGCGCGATGATAGTGAGATTGAATCCGCTCTGCGTAAGAAGGCGGAGGATTTCCCACGGGAGGGTTTCTGGAAAGCGTTCAGGAGGTTACGCCGGGAGGGCTATGGATGGAACCACAAACGCGTCCATCGGGTGTATAAGCTTATCGGACTGAACATAAGAAGGAAAGCAAAGCGGCGGTTGCCACAAAGGATAAAGCAGCCGCTTGTTAAACCCATATCGTCCAATGACACCTGGTCGATGGATTTCATGAGCGATGCGCTGAGCAATGGCCGCCGGTTCCGCTCTTTCAACGTAATGGACGATTTCAACAGAGAGGCATTGCATATCGAAGTGGATTATTCCCTACGCAGTTCTCGGGTGGTCTGGGTGCTGAACCATCTGATTAAACGCAGGGGCAAACCTAGGAAAATCAGGATGGATAACGGTCCGGAGTTCATATCCCAGCTTTTAACGGAATGGAGCATGGTCAACGGCATCGAGTTTTTATATATCCAGCCCGGAAAGCCCACGCAGAACGGTTTCGTGGAAAGATTGAACGGCACTTACCGTGATAATGTGTTGGACTGCTACCTGTTTGATACATTGGACGAAGTGAGGGAAGTTACCTGGCAATGGATGGATGATTATAACAATCACAGGCCACATGACAGTCTTGGAAATATGCCACCAACAGAATATGCTGCTCTATCCAATATTGAAAGAGATAAACAGGCGTGTTAGGTATTTAGGTTTAGGTTAATTTGAAAGGAATTTTGTAAAATTACACAGTCTTAATTTCGGGAAGCCGACAAAGGAGCGTATCTTAAAAAAAGGGTTTAAGAATGTTGACGAAGAAATCCGCTTTTTTAAATATCAAAAACCCACCATTGTTGCCAAACTCATTTATTACAATGCTATTTACAAAATCGAGACAAAGAAGCCTTATGGTGCAAAGCCCATAAGAAAGTACCTCAATAGAGAGTTGAAAAAACTAAAAAGGTTCTTTGACAACAACCTCGATTTTTATAAGTATTACCGTAGCAACAATTCCTTTCTTGACGAAAGTTTTTTTGTACGTGGCAAACATGATATAAAGCTGTGGTTGGATACTTATTATTTCCAGTCTGACCAGTCCTTTTCCACTTCGCATGATTACAAGGTCGCCAAGATAATAGCCAACGATTTGATACAGGTTTACATCGAAGACCAGTTGTATAACAAATTCCAAAAAGACAAACCGAAAGCCTTTAAAAAATTGAAATGGACGGGTAGCAAAGTGGCGTTGATAGAATTGATTTATGCTTTGCACTATCAAGATGTATTTGACAAAGGGAACAACGACATAAGAGAAGTCGCTCAATATTTTGAAAGCACATTTGATATTGATTTGGGTAATTTTTATCAGACCTATTTGGAGTTGAGAAACCGGAAGATGAACCGTACTAAATTCCTTGATGCGCTTCGAGAGGAACTTATCAAGAGAATGGACGAGCAGGACGAAAAGTAGGGTTTGGGCGTGCCACCGTCTGCATTTTATCCCCATGCCCAGGCTATCGAAAAAATGCAGACGGGTCGGGCTATCCGCTATATCTTTTGCGGATCTGCGAGGACCGCAAAAGGATGTCGCTTCTATCCCTCACGCTGTATGCCGTCCAAAAAACAAAACATTTATTTCCTTTTTGGTTTCCTGTTTTCAAATTCAAAGGAGGTTTCGGCTTTGTCGTTCATGACGATATAGGCATTGAATTTATTGCCCGAATTGCTTTTCATGCCTTTGATAAGGTTGGTCTTTCCTTTGGTCAAAAGACTTTCTATATCGGCAAGGCTTAATGGCACTCCGCAAACAATACGGAATTGAAGCCAACCACAAGCCTCATCGGGGCATTTTACAACCTTGTTCCAAATCAATAGCTGACGGCTCTTGCATTTGGGGCAGTTTAGTTCGGGTTGCTTTTCATCGGTAATGCCCGTGTCCAAAAGTTCCCGTGTTATGGAAGTGGCATAGGCTTCCATATCCCTGTGAAAAGCATCTGCATCCGCCTGGTTGTTCTCGATTTTCTGCAATGCCATTTCCCATTCGGCGGTCATGGCTACATCGGCAATCTTTTTGTCCTTAACCACCCCGTAAACCTGCAATCCCTTATGGGTAGGGATAAGGGATTTCTTTTCACGCCTGATGTAATCCCTCTTAAAAAGCGTTTCTATAATGGAGGCTCTTGTGGCAGGTGTACCGATGCCGATGTCTTTTAGGGCTTTCCGTTCGTCATCGTTATCAATTTCCTTTCCGGCATTTTCCATTGCGGACAACAGACCTGCCTCGGTGTAAAGCACGGGCGGTTTGGTTTTCTTTTCCAGTACGGATGTCTCTTTGATTTTCAGCTCATCGCCAACCTTTAATTCCGGCAGTTCCTGCACAGGTTCGCTGGTGTCATCTATGAATTTTTCTTTGATGCCACGCCAGCCGGCTTCGAGGATTTCACACCCTTTCAGTGTAAAATCATAATGAAAAGCCTGCAATCCGATGTCTGTTATTACTTTGGTACAGGCAGACGAAAGGGCTTCCAACAGGCGGTGCGCAATCATATCATAGATAACATTTTCGTGTGCCGTTAATTCTGACGGGATTTTTTCGGTAATCAGCAGACCGTGGTGGTCTGTGACCTTTACGTCATTCACGATGCGTTTGTTGAAACGCCCCCATTTCACTTTTCCGACCGCTTTTTTACAGGAAGCCCGTGCTTCCAAATTCCTTACCAGTGCAGGGATTTCCGACCACATATCTTCGGGGATGTACTTGCTCCCTGTACGGGGATAGGTGATAAACTTCTTTTCATACAGGCTTTGGGCAATGTTCAATGTTTCCTCGGCGGTATAGAAAGCCCTTTTGTTTGCTTCTTTCTGCAATCCCGTAAGGTCGAACAGTAAAGGCGGTTGCTCCGAAACCGTTTTGGTTTCCACTGCCGTAACGGTTGCTGTTCCGTTACGCTGAATAGATTTCAGCGTATCGTCAGCGAGTTTTTTGTCATCCCATTTGGTCTTGGAAAGGCTCTTAAAGTCCACAAATTCTTTCCGGTGTTCCAACTGGATTTGAAAGTATTTCTTGACGGCAAAGTCTTTGTTTTCCAAATACCGCTTACAGATAAGGGCAAGCGTTGGCGTTTGTACTCTACCAAGCGAGTAAACGCCACGCCCTGCCGAAATGCTCAACGCCTGCGAGGCATTGATGCCCACAAGCCAATCGGCTTTGCTCCGCCCTTGTCCGGCACGGTACAGCCCGTCAAATTCGCTTCCGGCTTTTAGGTTGTCAAAACCCTGTTTAATCGCCTTTTCCGTGAGCGAGCTTATCCATAGGCGTTCAAAGGGTTTCCGGCACTTTAGGTATTCATAGATGTACCTAAATATGAGTTCCCCCTCACGTCCGGCATCGGTGGCCACGATAATACTATCGCATCTGCCGATGACCTGTTCGATAATCTTTAACTGTTTTAAGGCTCCGCTATCGGGAACATAACTTTTGTCCTTTTTTACCTTGCGTACCGTAAGGATAAAAGGGTCGGGCAATATGGGCAGGACTTCCCTTTGGAAGCCCGATACCCCGTAATCTTCGGGCATCGCCAGTCCGACCAAATGCCCCAATGCCCACGTAACTTCGTATCCGTTCCCTGTTAGGTAGCCATCCCGTTTTTCGGTCGCTCCCAACAGGGTAGCTATTTCTCTCGCCACACTTGGCTTTTCTGCAATGATTGCTTTCATGATACTATCTCTTTTAATGGATTTTGTGGTGAACATTTCTCTTTGAGAAACCCCTTCGTATTCTGTGAAAGGTGATTTCCAAAGGAAAATGTTTTTTGATGGTATTATCTTTTTACCCCTCTGGATTTAGCCGGACGGTTGGGGTCATTCTGCCGTTGCTGTTGCGTTTTGTTTTTCGGCGTTTGTTGCTCCGGTTTCAGCGGTTCGTTGACTTGCTTGGTTGCTTCGTTGGTTTTCCCATTGGAGTTTACGGCAACCTGTGTTTTGTGCGCCTCGGCAGGCTGTGCCTTATTTTTCAGCGCATTGGGGTTCTTAAAACTGAAATCAAAATTTCCTGTTTCTTTGTTCAGCGTAACGTAGCCTTTATACGGCTGTCCTTGCCCATCTTTGAAATCCGAAATGTAGAGTGTCTTGCCCTCGTTGAGTTGCTTGTACTGTTCATCGGAGAACACTTTGTTGCGGAACATTTTCGGGTCGTTTTCCTGTGTCTGCTTGGGGGCTTTATCGCCAAAAAGAAACTCCGTATATTTTTTGTCGGCGTTGAACTGCACATGGGCATTTTTGTTCGTACTGTTCTTAAAATCCAACCCCTCTAAATAAATGGCTTTCCCATCTTTTAAATCCCGTTTTTGGTCTTCGGTCAACTTTACGCCCTTAATCTCATCGGGTACTTTAATCCTGTCCTGCCGGAATGCAATAACCTCATTCGTTAGGTGGGCAATACTGATAATGAACGGTATCTTTTCGCCTGTCTTGCGGTTGGTCAATTCCACCACACGCCCCATGTTTCCGGTTTTGAGCAGGTTTTCCCTGTCCTCTTTGGTAAACTCGTGACCAAAGAAAGGGGCTTTAAGGTTGGGTTCATGGCGTACACCATACATTATAAGTACAGGTTTCCCGTCTTCACCGTCTTGGAAACCGAGCCTTGCATCCGAGCGCATGATAACCGCACCGAAATTGACACTTGTGGGATATACCTTATTGGTCTTATAGCCCTTTAACAGCAAATCCAATTGCCCGTCTTTTTCAAGCCTCTCTTTGTTTATCCCAAATTGCGCTAAATAATTCCAGTCCACATCTTCCGCCTTATAGCGGTATTCGCTTTTTTCCGGTGCTTGCTGTGTTTCCGGTGTCGCCTGTGGTGCTTCCACATCCTTTTTGGTTTCCTGTTGTTGCTCTTTTGGCTCTTTGACCTCATGCTTTGCCATGACAGCCTCGCCCTCTTTGGTGGGGGCATTGACCTGTTTCTGCATTTCTTTGGCGGTTTCGACCGCTTCCTTTGCAGGTACTTTGAAAAATGAGAAATGGGTCGGGTCTTTAAGCTGTCGCCAAAAGTTGGAGAAGAAATTTGTAAATAAATCTCCGGCTCTGTCCACTCGCATAAATTGGCTTTGGTTTTTCTTGGTGGCATCAACGGTTTTCAGATTGCCGTTTTCGTCAATACCCGTGACGGCTTGGATTTTCTTTTTTTCCTTGTCCATTACCAACAGCACATCCGAAAGCTGTTCGGGATATTGCTGTGGATTTTCATTTGTCTGTTTGCTCATGATATTGATTTTTTAAAGTTTACATTGTCCGAAAGTAGGTGAAGCAGGTACGGCATAGCCGTACCCGTCTTTTCGTGGTAGGGTTTGTCATCGGTTTTCTTTTGTACGCCGTATGGGGGCTTTGAAACTTTCCCTGATGAACTGGTGTACATCCGATAATTTGTAGTACAGCTTTCCGCTAATGGTATAATACGGTAGCTTGCCCGTGGAGCGGTATCGTTGCAGGGAACGGTGGCTGATTTTCAGCATGAGGAGCAGGTCTTGGTTATCTAGTAATTCCTCGCCGTCTATGCTGTGCCGTTCTTTCTTGATGTTTAGGACGTACTCTTTCAAAATATCGAAACGCTCCATTATACGTTCCATCCATGCGATAAATTCCATTCTGTCGATGTTCATAACAATACTTTTTAATGATTTCTAACACCACAAAATTGGAGCGATTGGCGCAGGCTGTCTTCCGATATGTGTCTATCAAAAAGGCACTTTTTTCATTTTTTTACAATTCGTGTAAAGTGCTGTCTTTAGTCTCTTTTCGCACTTTTGGTCTATAGGTCGGCATCCAAATCAATGGATTTGCCGATAGACACATATAGGCAAACGGACAAAAAAAAGACAACACCGATTGAGAGGGCACTGAAAAACTATCCATTAAAAAAGGGCTTATGAATTTTTATGTTCATAAGCCCTTATCTTTTGTCTATTTGAATGCTTCTATATTTTAAGTCGCAAATACTCGATTCTCAAAGGGTTTAACACATGGTTTTCAAGCATTTTGAAACCTCTAAATTTTTAAGAAGACTTTTTCAGTGCCCTCCCGATTGATGCTGTCCTTTTTCCGAAAAAAGAAGATGAGAATTATGGGTTATCTTCCTTTTCCATATATTCCTCTAAGCTGTATTTGAGTTGGTCTAAAAACAACGTCCGTGAGCCTGCACGGGTCTTCATCCGGTGGAAGCTGTTATGGATGTCGTTCAGTGATATACGGAACAGGATTTGGAATACCATGCTGATTTTGCGGATGCCTATTTTCCCGTGCGAAATGGCATCGCAGGCGTATAGTGCATAAATCAATTCGATAAGGGCATTTTTAGATTGTGTCCAAAAAACATCTTTTGTTTCCTCGTGTTGTTTCAATACATCGGGATTTTGTTCGGGGCTTAGCTTTGTCGTCAGATAATTATAGATTAATTCGTTGGCGATGATTTTCGCCACCTTGTAATCAAAATAGGTTGAAAATTTGGGGTCTATTTCGAATACGAAGCTGTTCAGCCCGTCATAATAGTTAATGTTTCCCAACGTGAAATAGTGCCCGTCACGGTCGGCTCTGCCGGAGCGGTAATACCTGTAAAATTCGGAATTGCAGATATGCTCTTGATATTCCTGTTTTAAGTCACGCAATTGCAGAGCGAAATAGTTTTGGTGCAGTTTTCCATTATCGACAGGGCAAGCCGTCTCAATCCGGTACACCTTATTGTAATAGATAAGTTTTCCGAGGATGTTCGGCTTGACCTGTTTAAAAAAATGGATTTCCTCGTCCTTACTGGAAAAGCCCTCGTTTATCACGTCCTCTTTGACGGCACATAATAATTCTTGGAGGTAAACCGTCATCTTATATGCCTCGTCAATGAAACTGGAGGTTTCGGCTGATAGCTTCCTTTCTTGCTTTTGAATTTCAGCCACGATGTTGTTCAAAGGATGTCTCATAGATAAGGTTTTTAAATGTACACTATGACTATCTACATACAAATATTATCCTTTACAATGAGTTTGGCACAGGACACATGTCGAAGTCATGAGGAGTTTTATTGTCATTGAAAGAGGGTAGATGTTTGATAGAGAGAAAGTAAATAAATAACTTTCTGATATTTAATGTTTAAATATAGATTCACAGTGTACATTTTGATAAATAACAAGTGAGTTTTAGGCTCTTCACATGAAGAGCCTAAAGATTTAATGAACTATATGTTTGTGATAAAATTCATATAGTAATTCTATATTATCAGAACAAATTATAGGAATAGCTTCTGACAATTTTTCTTCATCCCAATCCCACCATTTGATTTCTAAGAGCATTTTGATGTGCTGTTCACAAAATCGTGATTTGATTGTCTTTGATGGGTTTCCACCAATAATCGTATAAGGGGCAACGTCTTTAGTGACCACTGACCGACTGCCAATTACGGCCCCATCACCGATTTTCACTCCTGGCATGATTATTACCTCGGTTCCAATCCAAACATCATTGCCAATCACTGTATCGCCGGCGTTTTCAAATCCATCAATTGCTTTATTGAAGATTTCCACCTCTGGCATATAAAAAAATGGGAAACTGGATATCCAACTGTGTCTATGCCCTTGATTTCCCGCCATAATAAAGCTAACACCACTTCCAAGGGAACAAAATGAACCTATGACCAATTTATCAACGTCATCTCTATCTGGAAATAAATAGCGAGCGCAGTCATCAAAAGAATGTCCATGATAATAACCTGAATAATAAGAATATTTCCCAGCAGAGATATTAGGATTGGTTATGTGGTCTTTAATAATTTTGCCTTTAAAAGGGCTTTCAAAAAAATTAATCATTTTAGCATATTTTAAAAATTTAACAAATAAAATCCATTGACATTCTGTGAGTGCCATGGAAAAAACATTTATTTGTTATATGCTAATCAGATTTCTTCATGGGGCAAATATATAAAATTGAAACTGAATAAAAGGAGTTTTAATGTATTTTTACCATATTAAACACCCTCATTCTTTTTTAAAAGAAATATTTTTGAAGTATTTTTTAGCCTTGGATTGAATTTTTTTAAATTACATCATCTTTTCACCCTCACTATCTTTTTTGAGTTTTTAGACTGTTTAGGCTGATAAACCTTTTCCAAAAATTTATCAGATTGATAAGGACTGTTTTTTAATTGATTTAAACGCCTCAAATCTTCCAAAAAAGAGTTCGAGTTTTGTACCAATGGGTTCACAAAACAAGAAGCTCAATCGAAAGATTGGGCTTTTTTTTATAATTTATTATTCTACAGTACCAATTTTAACCATTTTTGATATCTATTTAAAAATTTTATAGATATTTAGAAATAAATTAAGAAAAATACCATTAGATCTTTACTCTAAATTACAAGCTTAAAAACCATAATAAAAGAACTTTTGGACACAATTAAACTTAATTGTTTTTTTTTAAGCCCACAGTAATACCTAATTATAGGTATTTACCGCAATATCCTCTGAATTTATTCGTATTCATAAGCGAGTTAAAGGTAATTGGATTGATTTTTGCTGAGTGTGGACAGATTACGACCAAACTTTAACCGTATATCTACGAAAAATTTATTTATAAAGTCTACTTATGATCTTGATTGTCGATGATAAAAAAGAAAATATATTTTCATTGAAGACCCTCTTGGAGTCCAAGAACTTTGTTGTAGATACTGCGCTTTCTGGTGAAGAAGCGTTAAAAAAGGTGCTCAAGCGAAATTATGCACTTATCATATTGGATGTGCAGATGCCTGGTATGGATGGTTTTGAGGTTGCAGAAACCTTAGCCGGATACAGTCGCACGAAAGATATACCTGTGATCTTTCTATCAGCAAATAACACTGATAAACAGTTTATTACTAGAGGCTACGATTCAGGAGGAATAGATTACATTACTAAACCAGTAGATCCCGAAATTCTCTTACTTAAAGTTAGAACGTTTTCTAGATTGTACGAGCAAACGGTATCGCTTAATGAAGCACAATCCAAACTGCAATCTGAAATAGAAACGCGTAAAAAAGCTCAAGAAGAACTAAGAAAGCAAGTAGAGCATTTACATTCCATTATGGAAAGTTTGCCGCAAATAGCTTTTACTGTAGACCATAATGGAGACATTAGCTATGTAAACCACAGCTGGTTCAATTTTTCTGATTCTGCCCTTACCCTCCCCGAAACTCATCCTAATGAAACAGATCAACTAGCTTATTTTCTTGCTAATTGCAAAGAATTGGAGACTTCTATTGAAAAGGAAGTTCGAATCAAAGAATTGCGAACCGGGTTATTTAGGTATCATTTATTACGTATCATTCCTATCAAAGAGAATGGCAAAGTTTGCAACTGGATTGGAACTTTAACGGATATCAATGATCAAAAACTAATTGAAAGTAAAAAGGACGAATTTCTTAGTATTGCGAGCCATGAATTAAAAACGCCTCTCACTGGAATAAAAGCATACGTCCAGTTGCTCGAACGTGTACTAACTAAACAAGATTCGGATGTAGTCAAAACATATATTGGACGCGCCAAAGACGAAGTCTCAAAATTAGAATGTCTTATCGCTGATCTGTTGGATATCTCTAAAATCGAAAATGGACAGATGAAAATAGACAAAAAGGAGATTGATCTGGAAAAAACTATCAGCGATGCTATGGATACCATCCGCGAGACACATTCCTCATCTATTGTTGTTGAAAGAACTGGTGAAATTTTCGACAAACCTATTGCAGCGGATGCACTACGCATCGAGCAAGTATTGGTAAATTTCTTAACAAATGCCCTAAAATATTCCCCCGATACAGAAAAAGTATTGGTAAAAACCTGGGTTGAAGACAACAAAGCTTGCATCGCTGTACAAGATTTTGGAATAGGCATACCTGTTGAAAAACAGAAATACATTTTCTCTAAATTCTACCGCGTGGAGGAATCTTCCTTGAAATTTCAAGGATTAGGTATAGGTCTTTATATCTGTGCCGAAATAATCAACCAACATCAAGGAAGTTATGGTGTGGAAAGTAAAATCGGCGAAGGAACAACAATCTATTTCTCTTTACCTTATAACCAACTAAATTATGCCTAAACAACTCATTAAAAAGCTTCAAATAGGCTTTGGGTTATCATTTATTATACTACTTATCACTTCGATTGCGTCATTTTTGAGTGTACGCAATCAGATAAATCAACGCGAAAAAGTATTACATACCCAAAATACTTTATTGAGTACTGATCGTGTTTTAGTTGATTTGTTGAATGCTGAAACTGGACAACGTGGCTATATTTTGACGAATAACGAAGCATTCCTTGCTCCATTTTACAAAGGCATGGAGTCGCTTCCCAAATCAATTGAACAAATTCGAAATCAACTCGAAGTTACCTCATCACAATCAACACGTATCGATAGCATTTCAAGTCTTGTACATGCTCGATTGAGTATATTAGGTGAGATTGTGGATGCCAAGAAAGCAGGTAAAGAAATTGACTTAAGTCTATTGGAGCAAGGAAAAGTCTACATGGACAGCTGTCGTATCCTGATTGAAGATCTGATTGAAACAGAAAGTCAATTGCTAGAAGTAAGAAGTCGAGCAATGAACGTTACGTCTAATTATACGTCAATGTTTATCTTAATTGCTTGCTTTGTTTCTCTTATTATTACCTTTTTCTTCTACAAACAAATTCGCAATGAATTTACAGCAAGAGAAAAACTACAAAAAGAACTTCAGGATAAAGATATTCAGCTAGCCAAAAGGTTGGGTACAGTTCAGCGTATTGCTCGAAAAATAGCTGAAGGCGATTATTCAGTTCGAGCTAATGAGGACGAAAAAGACCATTTGGGTGGTATTGCCGCTGCATTAAATGAAATGACTGAAGCACTTCAAAAATCTTTTGATGAAATCAGTCAAAATGAATGGAAACAAACTGGATTAGTTAAAATAAATGAAATTCTAACAGGCAATAAACCTGAAATCGAAATAGCAACCGACGCATTAGCACACCTAATACACTACGGTGAATGTATTAATGGGGCGTTTTATATCTTAGAAAATAAAAAACTGGCTTTAAACAGCGCATATGGTTTAGAATCCACTATGCTCAAAGATTACCAACCTGGCGAAGGAATGGTAGGAAAAGTATTTTTGGATAAAAAAATAAAATTACTAGAAAATATTTCGAAGGAAGATTATGTCGTAAGTTTTGCTAATGGTCAAATTAAGTTAGCAAATATTCTGTGGCTACCTCTCACTGCGAAAGGCGAATGTTTTGGTGTAGTTGAATTGGCGTCCGATACTGAATTTGAGGAAGTTGATCTTGAATTTTTCCAAGATGCCTGCAAACTGATCACTTTAGAAATTTTAGCTGCCAAAAGTAGACAGCGGATTCAAATGTTGCTTGAAGAGACACAAGCACAATCCGAAGAACTGCAGATGCAACACAGTGAATTAGAAGGTCTTAATAATGATTTAGAAGAATACACACAAAGATTACAAGCTTCTGAAGAAGAACTGAAAGTTCAGCAAGAAGAATTGATGCAATCCAACCAAGAACTGGAAGAACGCGCCAAACTTTTGGAAGAAAAAAATCAGCTTATTGCTATTCGCAATACAGAAATTCAGAAAAAAGCCGAAGAACTTGCATTGAGTACAAAGTATAAATCCGAATTCCTAGCAAACATGTCTCATGAATTGCGTACGCCGTTAAATTCAATTTTACTTTTGTCTCGATTAATGGTTGAAAATGCGGATGAAAATCTCAATGAAGATCAAATAGAATCAGCAAAAGTTATTCAAAGTTCGGGCACAAGTTTATTGAGTTTGATTGACGAAATTTTAGATTTATCTAAAATTGAAGCAGGTAAAATGAAGTTAGATTACGAATCTGTTTCACTTTCTTCGCTGTGTCAAGATTTACAAAATATGTTCCGTCCTGTTGCTTTGGATAGAGGATTGGAATTCTACACGGAGATCGATACCTTGTTGTCAGATTACATGGAGACGGACAAACTTCGCTTGGAACAAGTATTACGCAATTTGATTGCTAATGCCATTAAATTTACACAACAGGGTGAAGTTCGCTTACGTATTACACCAGACCCGTTGCGCCATAATTTTATCCAGTTTTCTGTTTCAGACACTGGAATTGGAATTGATGCAGACAAACAAAAAGTTATTTTCGAAGCCTTCCAGCAAGCCGACGGTTCTACACGTCGTAAATTTGGCGGAACTGGTTTAGGTTTATCAATCAGCAGAGAAATTGTAAAATTACTTGGTGGTAATATTGGATTACAAAGTCGATTGGATGAAGGAAGTACGTTTACTATTCAGATTCCTATGAATAAGGATTCCATAGTTGATCAGAAATTAATTTCTGAGCCAATAAATATTACTTCTTCTCAGCAAGAATCAGAACTTACAGTAGATTTAAAAGAAGAAAAAATCCCTTATACATTAATAGATATTCCAGAGGAAATAGATGATGACCGCAATAATTTAAAGGTCGGTGACAAAATCATTTTGATCGTGGAAGATGATACGAATTTCGCTAAAGCCCTATTAAAATACACGCATCAGCAAAAATATAAAGGCATTGTCCTTGTGCGTGGCGACCAAGTATTAGAAGTAGCCGAAAAGTATCAGCCATTAGCCATTTTACTGGATATTCAGCTACCTGTAAAGAATGGTTGGGAAGTAATGGATGAGTTGAAAAACAACAGCAAAACACGTCATATCCCAGTGCACATCATGTCTTCTTTACAGATGAAAAAAGAAAGCTTGATGAAAGGTGCTATTGATTTTATCAATAAACCTGTGGCACTAGAACAAATGGGACAAATTTTCCAAAAAATAGAGGAAGCTTTAAATCGTCATGCGCAAAAAGTATTGATTGTCGAAGAAAATCCGAAACATGCTGAAGCACTCTCCTATTTCTTAAACAATTTTGATATCACATCTGAGATAAAAACCAATGTCGAAGACAGCGTGCAGACTTTATTAAATTCAAAAGTCAACTGTGTCATTTTGGATATGGGCCTACCAGACAAAACAGGCTATGCTACATTGGAAGCCATCAAAAGAAATCAAGGCTTAGAAAATTTACCAATAATTATTTTTACGGGTAAGAATCTATCGCATGCTGAGGAATTAAAAATAAAAAATTATGCCGATTCTGTGGTAATCAAGACAGCGCATTCGTTCC
Organism: Sphingobacterium cavernae; assembly: GCF_008520265.1. Lineage (GTDB taxonomy): Bacteria > Bacteroidota > Bacteroidia > Sphingobacteriales > Sphingobacteriaceae > Sphingobacterium > Sphingobacterium cavernae. The sequence continues at coordinate 3,547 of NZ_VIQM01000061.1, read as the reverse complement.
AACGAATTTTAGATGAGGTCGGACTGTTTCTTCATTTAGTCGAAGAACAAAACGGAGATTCGAAGAATAAAACCAATAAGTTAGGCGCATTAAATGAAGTTTTGCACAACAAGACAATTTTGATTGCTGATGATGACGTGCGTAATATTTTCTCTTTGACCAAAATATTAGAGAAATACAATGTCAATGTCGTCTCGGCTATGGATGGCAAGGAAGCTCTTGAAAAGCTCAAAAGCAATCCAGATGTGTCTATTGTACTCATGGATATGATGATGCCTGAAATGGATGGCTACGAGACCATTCAAAAAATTAGAGAAATGAACGCTTATAAAAACTTACCGATTATTTCTGTAACGGCTAAAGCGATGACAGGCGATAGGGAGAAATGTATACAGGCTGGTGCTTCAGATTACATTTCAAAACCAGTGGATAAAGATCAACTATTATCCCTGTTGCGTGTTTGGTTATATGAGATATAAATCTAAAAGAAGATGAAAACCGAGAACAGAGATGTGGTCCTAATCATTGATGATGACAACCGCAATACTTTCGCCTTGCAGTTAACATTGAAGGCTAAGGGTTACAAATTTATATCTTCATCGGATGCCAAAGAAGGTTTGGAATTTTTGACTACTAAACCAAATATTGGTATTGTATTGATGGATATGATGATGCCTGAGATGGATGGTTACCAAGCATTAAAAATCATTCACTCGTCAGGGAAATATCCAAAAGTACCCGTCATTGCAGTTACTGCACAGGCTATGAGTGGTGATCGCGAACGTTGTATTGAAGCAGGTGCTACAGATTATATTGCAAAACCCATTGACGTGGATATTTTGATGAATATCCTTAGAAAATATATGTAAAAATGGAGCTAGATATTATCCGAGATGATGAAATGGAATTGCTTTTGGACGATGTATCGGCATTATACGGTTATGATTTTTCGCAATACAGTAAAGCATCGCTAAAAAGACGCTTAAATAGAATTTGTTTGGTAGACAAGTTTGCAAGTTTTGCAGAATTACGGTACAAAGTAATCAGTGATAATTCCTATTTGCAGCGCTTCGTAGAAGAGATTACTGTTAATGTGACAGAAATGTTTCGTGATCCTTTGTTTTACAAAAAACTTCGCAACGATATTCTTCCAAAATTGGGAACATATCCGTTTATTCGCATTTGGGTGGCAGGCTGTTCCACTGGTGAAGAAGCATATTCTATCGCTATTCTACTAAAGGAAATCAACCTATATCACAAAGCATTAATTTATGCAACTGATATTAATCCAACGGTGATTGAGAAGGCTTCCAAAGGAATATTTCAGTTGAGTGTGATGAAACAATATTCTGAAAATTACATTCATTCTGGCGGAACAGTAGATTTTTCTAGCTATTACACGGCAATGTATGACTTGGTAAAACTGCAAGAAGATTTGAAAAGTAGAATATTATTTTCGACACACAATCTTGTATCAGACAGTTCTTTCAACGAATTTCAATTAATTATGTGTCGGAATGTATTGATATATTTTGACAAAGATCTTCAAAATAAAGTGTTTGAATTGTTTGACAATAGCTTGCAACCTTTAGGTTATTTAGCTTTAGGTGATAAAGAGACTATACGTTTTTCCTTACTAGAAAAACGGTACAAACAATTTAAAGGTCAAAAGATTTGGCAAAAAATAAGTTAACAATTACATGCAAACAAAAGTATTATTAATAGGTGGATCCGCAGGTAGTATACCCGTACTATTGCAATTATTGCCAGACATTCATGTCGATATTGGCTTTCCTATTATTATTATTTTGCACCGCAAAGCATATCCGAAAAGTACTTTGCATCAGCTTTTTGAAACATCCACTGCGATGAAGGTCCAGGAAGTGGAAGACAAAACTAAGCTAGAAAATGGCACTATTTACCTTGTGCCAGCAGATTATCATTTACTATTTGAGAACGAGCGGTATATTGCTTTGGATGCTTCCGAAAAAGTAAATTATTCGCGACCATCCATAGACGTCACGTTCGAATCTGCTGCACGTGTATTCCATGATACCGCTGCTGCTATTTTACTTTCAGGAGGTAGCCAAGACGGCGTAGAGGGATTAAAAACTATACTTTATCACCACGGAAAGATAGCCATTCAAGATCCATCAACAGCAGAAGTAAGTTATATGCCGCAGCAAGCTCTAGAGAAAATACCAGAAATCTGCCAACTCCTACCCGAGCATATGGCTACATATATTAATCATTTGAAAAAATAAAGGATCAGCATACCTATGAAAAATAAGACGATACTAGTATTTGATGACGATAAAGCTATTTTAGAAATATTTTCAATAGTGCTCGAAAGCGCGGGATATCACGTAGAAATATCTTCTACGTCACATGATATTATTGAGAAAGTGGCTAAAGTGAAACCAAATTTAGTCATCATGGACAATTGGATACCTGAAATAGGTGGCGTAGAAGCCACTAAGCTTTTAAAAAATCATCCAGATTATAAATACATTCCAGTGATTTATTGTTCCGCAAATAACGATGTAGAAACATTGGCAAATCGTGCTGGAGCAGAGACTTATTTATCCAAGCCATTTGATTTGGATGAATTGGAAAAAAAGGTTGAACTTACCATCAATTCTATTACCACTTAAAATAATCACACATACATAGGCTTTCCATGAAAGCCATCGGTTTCAAGCAAGAGCTCAATCAATTATTGAGCTCTTTACTTTTATCAATAAATAATTGTTATTTCAAGAGAAAAAAGCTTCTTGGAATAAGTTCAGATTCTTTGACAGACTCATCTATAAGAATAATATGAAAGTAAGAATCAATATCCACTTAATATATTTTAAATTTGAATACTGCTGACAATAAGTTGTCATCTTCAGTAAGTATATTTGAAATTAATCTAATCAATTAGCTTTATGTTTTCCGTCCAACAAATTGAAGATGCGCACGAAAAAGTAAAATCTGGTGCTGACTTCCCCAAATATATTCAAGAAATTAAGGAATTAGGCGTATTAGCTTTTGAAACTTGGCTTCGTGATAGTCATACGGTGTATATTGGAAACAATGGCTTTCAGACTCAGTCCCCAACAAAATATGAAAACCTAGAAATCTCTACTAAGGTAGACTTGGAGAAATTTAAAAATTACCTAAAAATTCATCAAAAAGGGCAAACAGATTATTATACCTTTTGTACGCATTGCGCCGTAACAGGTATTGAGAAATGGATTGTAGATCTGTCCGAAATGACTTGTACATATTATGACCAATCGAAAAATGCGGTTTTGATAGAGACAATTGTTTCTAAATATTATTAACCTGAATTCGATTATTAATTGTATTTAAAATTGCAATCATGGTGGTAAATGTTTATATTTAAGTATCTGAAATTCAAATATTTAACAATATACCAGACCATGATTACATACGATAAAGTTACCGATATTTTCTGCATAGTTGATGAGTTTTGCAAGAACTTTGAAAAAAACACTAAAAACTTCATCATTGGGAAGGCTTCAAGACGACCAGCAACCAT
>NZ_VIQM01000060.1 GCF_008520265.1 Sphingobacterium cavernae | reverse complement strand
CTTCTTATTGAATATTTTGGGAGCACTAGCTGCTTATGCTTTCTTCCCTAAAAAACCTTCTTTAAACATACAGTTTGAACAGCAAGAAAACCAATTATTCCTCGCTGCTTAAACCGAACTCACGTTATTTTATTTTTAAATGGAAAACTATCTCAATTTTACGAATGCCCAACTGCTCGAGGAGTGGTTGAAAGCTGACTCTTATCAAAAATTATTAGCAAGCCTAGATGTAATATCTGTTGGAATGGAGGGTTTAGATATTATTATACAGCTAAAATCTGTATATCCACATCTTCGTTTCGGATATATGTATCATACCCCATTGAATGAATTTTTAGATACTAAAGGTTGCCCTATTTTGTATAATTTCACTTATATACCGCTGGATATCCGAGTAAAAAGTCTGATTGGTGATGTGTATAGTGTTCAATATATTAATAGAAGCATAGTTCATCAAACATTAAAGCATTTTTCTGATCGAGTCCTCATCTTAGGTGGATTGACAGATGCTACATTGATTCGGCTTTTGGATTTTTATAATTTTAATCAGAAGAAACTCTTATTGCGAAGACCTATGTATTTTGAAACATCTTCCTTACGCGCTAGTATTAATAAGTTTTTGCGTTTCTCAAAATTACCATCACATATCCATGTCATGGATACAATCAAGATCAATCGCTGTTTACAGAGATTGGGACACACCACAACCATGAAGCAGTTACATGATGAAGTTTATGCCCATTGGTTTGCATTGATCTGTAAGTTGTTAAAGCTTCCTAATCTAGATATGTGGGACACTCCAAGAATTCGAATAGAAGCAGGATTGTATTATTAGGTTATTTTACGTGCTTTTGAGGTAATATAATATCAATTTATTATAATTTTTACGGTTTTCCGTATTGAAGTGTCAATTTTTTTGTAGTATTTTGTAGATACAACCAGTTATTATATACATGATTAAATTACCCAATGATATTGATTTAGATTTGTCTAAGGCAAAAGCTATTAAAGAGACTGAAAAGTATATCTGTTATGAATTCGATAATTTGATACTTAAGGTATACGATAAAAATGAAAGGCTGGAAGATAATAAAGATGATTGTACTAAATCTTTAGATGGGGATATGATTAAATAAATTACAAAACATCATCTAAAATAATGCAGTAGTATAGTTGAAGATAACCTGCGGTAATATTATTTAAACTGCTGCAGGTTATTTTGTTGATTTCTTTTTGTGCTATTTAACATCCCAAATTAGGAGAGTCCACTATGTGGTTATAGCCCCTTTCCCTCGAGTCATTGATCTTAGATGCTAGTGAGTTTAGTGCCTTACTACCCAAGATAATCCATTTTCAATGATAGCGCGTATCTAAATGCAAGTTTAGTTGATGGTATTTACTTTTTCAATTAGCAATTGAAGATTTGTACCTTTACGTTATGGAAAAACAGCAAAACAACCCATTGCATGGAAAGAGATTGGATGCTATTATCGAAGAGTTAGTCGTTCATTATGGCTGGGAGGAAATGGGACGAAGGATAATGATTCGTTGTTTTAATGATAACCCCAGTCTTAAATCTTCATTAGTTTTTTTGAGAAAAACTCCTTGGGCACGCGAAAAAGTCGAACAATTGTATATAAAAACCTTTGCTAAGTAATCGTTTATATGTTAACATTGTTTGATTTTGATAGTAGCTGTTTGTAGAAGTAGCTAAGTATGATGCAAAAATAAGTCGGTAAAAAGTTGTCCTTTTTAATATGAATACCAGTCGTTGGAAAGTATGTGAAAAATGTGTTGGGCGTGGTAAAAAAAGTCGTCGTTTGACAAAAAAAGCACGTATACAATATCAGTTGGCTTATGAAAAATATCTCCAATCCACTGAAAAGTTAACCGTTCCGGCTCGTCCCAAAGCGAGTATGTTTGATTGCCCAGATTGTATGGGGACAGGATTGTTGTCGACAGCAGATTATCTTATTCCTAATAGAGATAAGTTTCCGCATGTCGCCATTATTGGCGCGGGTATTGGTGGGGTGGCTCTTGCAATAGCATGTCTTCATCGCGGTATTCCATACACACTATACGAACGTGATTGTGATTTCAATACTCGTTCTCAAGGTTATGGTTTGACCTTACAGCAAGCAAATCGTGCTCTCAAGAAATTGGGTATTACAGCGTTAGCTGAGGGGATTATTTCTACACGACACCTTGTGCATACCACTGAAGGAAAGGTGATCGGAGAGTGGGGAACCCGAAAATGGACGAAAGGTGAATCTGTTAATAATCCAAAGAGATCTAATATGCATATAGCCCGTCAAGCGCTTAGACAAAGTTTATTGACATTGTTGTCAGATTCTACTGGTTTAGAATGGGGACATCAGTTTATGGATTTTGAAGAAGGGGGAGATGGTAGTCTAATGCTTCGTTTTATGGTAGATGGTGAAGAAAAGTATACTAAAACTGATTTGTTAGTTGGAGCAGATGGAATTAGAAGTAGTGTACGGAGCATGTTATTGACAGATGATGTCAAGCCATTGCGTTATTTGCAATGTATTGTAATATTAGGTATTTGTTTTCTGAATGATTTATGTAATGTAGACTCTGACTTGTTGGATGGTAGTACAGTGTTTCAAACCGCTAACGGTAAAGATCGTATCTATGTCATGCCGTATTCGTCTAATGCCGTGATGTGGCAATTGAGTTGTCCTATGGCAGAAAGCGAAGCTAAAGAATTGAGTGCAAAAGGAGCTTTTGCATTAAAAGAAGAAGCTTTAAAACGTGTGCAATGGCATTCGCCTATTCCTCAAATTATTGCGGCTACAGATGCTAGTTATATATCAGGCTATCCGGTGTATGATCGTGAGATATTGGATTCTGAATTAAAGGAGAATGGTGCAAATGTTACTGTGATAGGGGATGCGGCACACCCTATGAGTCCTTTTAAAGGGCAAGGTGCGAATCAAGCACTGTTAGACGCTCTTGCGTTAGCACAAAAAATTTACAACACTTTCCATTATACTGGTTGGAAGAAAGATGAGTTAAGAGCACAAGTGTTGACGCCTTTTGAAAAAGAAATGATGGAGAGAAGTAGTGTAAAAGTTAAAGATTCCGCGGCTGCGGTTGAGGTGTTACATTCAATGAAAGTATTTGAGGGCGGTGATCAGCCTAGAGGATTTCGTGAGAAAAAATAGCTTTTATTATTCATCTTCTTCCGCAATATAAATTTCATGAACTAAAAAGCGTGTATTTTTGCTAGGTATTAGCATATCTTCGAGATCTTCCGAATCAATAGGGTATAATGTTTCATTCGCTGAATCCAATAATTCAGAATCAGGAATGAGTTCAAAAATGGTGATGGTGTCAATCGTCGAAAGTTCTTCGACTTTAATGTATTCCACATTTTGTGCTTTCCAACTGTTCAAGATTGTTTTCGTAAATAATTGATAGGGATTTTTGTCTTGCACATTATTCATGTCTGCAAATATAAGCGTATTACCTCAATAATGATTTTTAGGTGATATAAATTTCATTAAAAAGTTATTATTGAAGGTAATTAATTAAATTTTTTAGACAAAACGTCGAATATTCTTTTGAAGAATGACTGCGGTAATTTAATGTACATACCATCTTCCCGTTCTTCGATGCGGTAAATTTTGATATTATTATTTTGGCCTACCGCACCTTTACCATCTACTAAATCAAAACTGTGCCGATGAAATGGACAGAAAAGCTTCCCTTCTTCACACCACCCATTTGCTAAATTGGCTCCAGCATGTGGACAAGTGTATGATGTAGCATGCCAGTTGCCTTCATGATAAATCAAACAAAACTTTCGTCCCTCAAGTTTAAGTAATTGTATTGGTGCTTTTATTTGTAGTGCACTAGAAGGAATTTTAATCCATTTCATTAGATTAAATATACGAAAAATAGGTTGATTTAAGAGTTCACATATTCGGATATGTACCTTTGTCTAATAAAAAAGCTCAATAAATAATTGAGCTTTTTTATTTGTGGAGTCGGAGGGATTCGAACCCTCGTCCAAACATAGTATGATTTACGCTTTCTACATGTTTAGCTTCTCTTTGATTGTCGAGAGAGGGAAGGTGAGTCGCTTACCTATACCGTTCTCCGTATTTGCTGAGTCTTATCACTACTTAGCAAAATCGCAGTGACCAGTTCTATTGTTCGATGCCCCTAATGTTAAACCAAAGAACAGGATCTAACGGGACAAATAGCTATGTTAAGTCTAACTTAAGCAGCTAAGGCGTAGTTTTCTTCGCCAGTTATAAGTGTGAAAGTTCAGATTAAAGTGCTCTACTAACAACGCACTACATGCTTACATAACCATCGCTATCCTGTCAATTCCGGTCGACCCCAATATGATTATGGACTACAAAAATAGTGAATAAACGTGAAATTATCAAGCTAAAGCTATTTAATACGTCCTGCCCGAAAAATAATTGGAAAGATTACACGGCGCACTTCTTGGTTTCCCCATGCCTCACGTAAGTCGTTTTCTATTTCCGAGATAGGATTATAATTCTTTTTATCACTAAAGTGATGAACTGCCGACCAAGTATTGAGGTAGCCAATCAAATGATCAAAACGCCATAGTTTAATATTATTGATTTCTGGAGTTTCCAATTCTCTGAAAGGAAAAGGTATTTGTTGATAGCGATTTTGGATATGCCTGCGCTCTGGATCCCAATATTCTCCAATTATATTGGAGTAAAAGTGTCGAATAATTTGGTCGATTTCAGGAGTTATATTGTTGAGTTCATAACCTATTAGGGCAATAATACCATTCGGCTTGCCAACACGCTTAACTTCAGAATTGAATTTTTCAATGTCAAACCAATGTACTGCTTGCGCGACAGTAATTAAATCAAATGTATTGTCTTTAAAGTTTGTTTTTTCAGCGGGTTGAATAGAATAATGAATATTATCACTTTGAAAAGCATGATTCAATTGTTGTTCACTTATGTCTGTTGCTTCTACGTGTTGAAAATCTTTAGATAATTCTAGTGCTACTTGTCCGTTGCCAGTTCCGCAATCCCATGCGTTTGCTTTTTCATTCAACAACGGATAAATAAAATCAAATATAGCTTGCGGATAATCTGGTCTATATTTGGCATATTGCTCGGGTGAAACAGAAAAATTATCTTTCATGGCTTAAATGCTTAGTTCTAATAAAGTTAACTTTTTTTAATCGTATTCCCACACATCTGCGATTAGATATTGTTGTTCATTATGAATAATTACAATATCTCTATTGTAACTAATTCCAAATTCATCGTCACGAATTACGGTGCGAAAAATGATTGTTTTATTAGTCTTATCTACATTCTTAACAAAAGATTCCTGTACGCTAATATTTCCCCAGTCTTGTCCTGAAATTAGAAATCCGATATGCAAAGGATGTATATTGGGTTTATAAATTTTCTGCCACTTTTTTTTAAATTCATCTTTTGTAAGGCTTCCTTCCGTGTCCAAATTTACATTCATAGCATCCATTTTAAATTCATAATATTCGGGAGTTGTAATCTCTTTCATATCTGAATTAGTACCATCGAAATGTTCAATAATGCCTTTTTCAAGCCAATCTTTTGCTGCTATTGTGTCGAATTCATCTTTTTGAAAATTTGTTTGTAGAGATTTATTGTCTGAATAATTCGAAATATTTTTTGAGTCAGATGATTTTGTGGGTTGTTGGCATGCGAAAAGGAAACATGCCGATATAATATAAAAGGTTCTCATATATGCACAATTAATAGCTTAAATATACAAAATATGATAGCGGGCATTGTGAAAAAAAAAACAGGAGTTTAAAATGAATTAAACTCCCGTTTCTGTTTAGATAAATAGATTCTAATATTTTTTATCCAATTTTGAAAGAGGTCATCGTAAGCGACCCTGCAACGGCTTGATCGTTGAAAATATCAATGTTTTCATTTTTCTCCTGGAGCCCCAAAGCGTATAACATAGGGATATAATGCTCAGGAGTCGGGATGGCTAATTCAAATTCCTTGCCTTGCTTGTGGTATTCAATCAGTGGAAGGTGATTGCCATCACGAATGTAGGTTTTCATAGTTTCGTCCGCGTATTTTGCCCAATCGTAAGCATATCCTGTACTATTCAAATGTTGCCACGACACCATTCTCAAGTTATGGACATTATTTCCACTTCCAACAATCAAAACACCTTTGTTTCTCAAAGCAGCAAGTTCTTTTGCTAACTTGTAATGATACGCTGGCGGTTGTGTGTAGTCAATGCTCATTTGTATCACTGGAATATCTGCATCAGGGTAAAGGTGCTTGATGACGGACCATGAGCCATGATCGAGCCCCCATTTATCGTCTAAATGTACGTCTGTACTTGTAACTATTTCCTTTGTCAATTTCGCTAATTCAGGGCTACCAGGAGCGGGGTATTGTACTTCGAATAATTCTTTTGGAAAACCGCCGAAATCATGGATGGTCTGCGGCATATCCATAGCCGTAACAAATGTTCCTCGAGTTTCCCAGTGAGCTGAAACAACTAGTATAGCTTTGGGCTTTTCTATCTTTTTACTAATATCGCGAAAGCCTTGTACAAATTCGTTTTCTTCAATAGCATTCATAGGGCTGCCATGCCCCAAGAAAAGAACCGGCATTTTACTTGTGTTTTCTAACTGTGTAGAAAAGGTTTGTAATTTACTGAGTTTATAAGCAGCTCCAGATAAAGGGAGTGCAGCGGCTGTGGCTAAAAATTGTTTTCTATTCATCTCTTCTTGCATAGTATTATTCTCAATTACTATACAAAGGTCAGAAATATGGGATAGGGGGAGGTATGAGTTTTTGGAAAAAATGTTGTGATTTTAGGAAAGTAGATTTTTCATATCTTCTCTAAATTCGGTTGGCGTTTGTCCAGATTTCTTTTTAAATACACTTGTGAAATAGGCTTTGTCGTGATATCCTAGTTCAAAACCAATTTCTGCAACGCTTTTATCTGTGGTGAATAAGAGTTTTTTAGCTTCAATTAATTTTCGGGTCTCAATAATTTCTGATACAGGAAGATGTAATATATGTTGTGTTATTGTATTTAAGGATTTGCTGCTCATAAAAAGTTTTTCTGCATAGAAGTTAACTCCTTCAGGCCTTCTGAAATTTTCTTCCAATATCTGCAAAAAGTTACGAAATGTGATATTCTGGTTATTTGTAATATTTTGATTGTCATTATATGCTTTTTTACGTTCACTCTCGACGATTGTGAATAGGGCAGATAATAATTCTCTAATGATGGGCAATTCAGGTGTCTCACTGCTGTGCTCTTCGTATATCAGTTTGCAAATCGTATCAAGTCGGATCGCATTTTTGTGATCTGAAAGCGTAAAATTAGCTTTGTCGTGGTAATAATTATAGAGTTGAAAAGTAATTTCTGGAATAAATTCACTTTTGAATCGTATGGACCATCCATCAAATTGCTTATCGTTTAATTCAGGAGATAGGCGATGAACCTTACCTTTGGTTACGAATGAGATGCACGGCGCAACTATGTTTTGTGTTTTATAATCTATGAAATGTGTTAATTTTCCCTTTAACACTATAATTAACTCCTCATAATCGTGTTGATGCGGATCATTTGGGTTATTCGCGATGGATTCCACTAATGATTCGTCTATTTTGAAGATATTAAATAGCTCGTGCATACCTAAAGATACTTTTTTTGATGATGAGTTTTATGAAATTAATGAAAATTGATTTTTTATGTAAATAATCCTATAAATTTTGGATTTATGAGTGATTTTTTGTGGTTTCACATAATTTGAAAACATTTTTAATATTTTTATTAACAAAAAAATGGTAAAAAAGTAATTTATGTCTTGTTTTTATAAAAATTTTGCACTTACTTTGGTTTAGAATTGAAAATTAACCAAAAATAATATGCAAACTAATCAAAAAAAATCCTTCGTTCCACTAATTGTGATTGCAATTTTAGTGATTTTGTGTTTATTCTTTCCCGGTGTGCCAGATGTAAGCAAAACTTACGAGTATAATGGTGCTGATGTAGCATGGATGTTGGCATCCACAGGGCTAGTTTTGATCATGACTCCAGGTTTAGCTTATTTCTATGGTGGTATGGTAAAGAAAAAGAATGTAATCTCTACCATGTTGCAGAGTTTTATCTGTATGGCTGTAGTAGCAGTTCTTTGGGTAGTCTTTGGCTTCTCACTAGTGTTTGGAGAATCTCTTGGTGGAGTAATCGGAAATCCTTCCACATTCTTCATGTTTAATGGTGTGGTAGATGGACCTCCTTGGCCAGGTGCGCCGACGATTCCTTTTACGTTGTTCGCTATGTACCAATTGAAATTCGCAATTATTACTCCAGCTCTTATTACTGGTGCAGTAGCAGAACGTATTAAATTTACTTCTTACGTATTGTTTATTTGTCTGTTCTTCGTATTCATATATGCTCCTCTTGCGCATTCTACATGGCATCCAGATGGGTTGTTGTTTAAGTTAGGTGTGTTAGATTTTGCTGGTGGTACAGTAGTACATATGTCTGCTGGTTTGACTGCATTGGCTGCTGCTATTTATATGAAAAATGGTAAACAATTTAAAGAACATACTCCTGCACGTATTACATATGTATTATTAGGTACAGGTTTACTATGGTTTGGATGGTACGGTTTTAATGCTGGATCAGCTTTTGGTGCTTCTCAACTAGCAGCTACAGCTTTAGCAACTACATCCACAGCATCTGGAGCTGCAGCTTTAACATATATCTTCTTTGATGCAGCGAAAGGTATCAAGCCTTCTGCAATGGGGGTATGTATAGGTGTGGTCGTAGGTCTTGTAGCTATTACGCCGGCAGCAGGTTTCGTAACTGTTCCGCACTCATTAATAATTGGTGCTGTAGCTGCTATTGTAAGTAGATTGTGTATCGCTTGGAGAACTAAATCAAACTTGGATGATACTTTAGATGTATTCCCTAGCCACGGTGTTGGTGGTATGGTTGGTATGTTGTTAACTGGTGTATTTGCACATAGTTCTATTAACAGTGTTGTTGAAACTAATGGTTTATTCTATGGAGAGACAGGTCTTTTTACCGCGCACTTAATTGGTTTAGTCGGAGCAATTGTGTTTACTCTAGTTGTAGCATTTGTGTTATTGAAAGTTGTTGATACGATTACGCCGATCCGAGTGAAAGAAGAAGAGGAAGAAGAAGGTCTTGATCTTTCGCAACATGGTGAAAAATTATAAGTAGAAATTTTTAATTAAGTGATTAATACAAAATAAAGAATCCCTCCTTAATATTATCTAAATTGTGTATTACTCGGCCTTTGGTAATGGCCGAGTAATTTTTTGCGATAAAAATAATTCCATTAGTAGTTGTAGCTTGTAATTTTTGTACCTTTGCGTCATCAATTCAAACTATGAGTGACGCTATAAAACACGAGTGTGGTATCGCACTGATCAGATTACTAAAACCCCTCTCATATTATCAAGAAAAATATGGTACGCCTTACTACGGGATAAACAAGTTGTATCTTCTTATGGAGAAACAGCATAACCGTGGTCAAGATGGTGCGGGTATCGCTACAATCAAATTTGATGTAAAGCCTGGAAATAGATACATTAGTCGCTATCGCGCAATGGGGTCTACAGCTGTAGCGGACATCTTTGAATATGTTCAAAAGAAATTTGCTGCGGTTCAGAAAGCTTATCCAGCTGAATCAAAAGACACACAATGGTTAAAGGACAATGTTAGCTTTACTGGTGAAGTATTATTAGGGCATTTGCGCTACGGTACACATGGTAAAAATAGTATTGAAAGCTGCCATCCTTTCTTGAGACAAAACAACTGGATGACGAGAAATCTTGTAGTTGCTGGTAATTTCAACATGACTAATGTTGATGAGTTATTGCAGCAATTGTATGATTTAGGTCAACATCCTAAAGAACAGGCTGATACTGTCACTGTTTTGGAGAAAATCGGTCATTTCTTAGATGATGAAAACCAGGAACTTTTTGATCAATTCAAAAAAGAAGGGTATTCAAATATTGAAATTTCAGCTCAAATTGGTAAAAACTTAGATGTAGCAAAAATCTTAACGCGTTCAGCTAAAACTTGGGATGGAGGGTACACGATTGCTGGAATTATGGGGCATGGAGATGCTTTTGTAATGCGCGATCCATCAGGTATTCGTCCAGCATTTTATTACCAAGATGATGAGGTGATAGTCGTTGCTTCTGAGCGTCCTGTTATTCAAACTGCATTTAATATTCCATTGCACGCGGTTAAGGAGATTAAACCTGGTCATGCCCTGATAGCCAAAAAAGATGGTACTGTTACCGAAGAAATGTTTAGACAGCCTTTGGAACAAAAATCTTGTTCTTTCGAACGCATCTATTTTTCACGTGGATCGGACGCAGATATTTACAAAGAACGTAAGCAGTTGGGTAAACTTTTGTGTCCTCAAGTGCTAAAGACTTTAAATAACGATATTAAAAATACGGTTTTTTCATTTATTCCTAATACTGCGGAGGTTTCATACTACGGTATGATGGAAGGCATGAATACCTATGTTCGTGATTATCAAAAGGAAGTTTTGTTAAATCGTGATGAGAAAATTTCGGATGAGGAGTTAAATGATATTTTGAGTTTACATCCTCGCTTCGAGAAGTTAAACATCAAGGACGCAAAATTGCGTACATTCATTACGCAAGACGCTGATCGTCAAGATATGGTGCAACATGTGTACGATACGACATATGGAATCGTTCGCGATCACCAAGATACGATTGTAGCAATTGATGATTCTATCGTACGTGGTACAACATTGAAACAATCAATTTTGACTATTCTTGATCGTCTTCATCCAAAGAAAATAATCATCGTTTCATCTGCTCCACAGATCAGATATCCCGATTGTTATGGTATTGATATGTCTCGTATGGGAGAATTTGTAGCTTTTGAGGCAGCAATAAATTTGTTAAAAAAGAACGGATTATCTCATATTATTGATGAAGTGTACCAAAAATGTCTTGCATCAATAGCAATGCCGAAGGATGAAGTTGAAAATTATGTAAAAGCAATTTATGAGCCTTTTACTGACGAGGAAATTTCACAAGAAATTGCTCGTATTGTTAAACCTCATAATTTGAATGCAGAATTGGAAATTATCTTCCAAACTTTGAATAATTTACATAAAGCTTGTCCGAACCATAAAGGTGATTGGTATTTCTCTGGAGATTACCCTACGCCAGGCGGTAATAAAACTGTGAATAGAGCCTATATGAATTGGGTGGAAGGAAAGAACGTAAGAGCTTATTTCAGTAATTAATAAATCCTATATATTAAAACTAAAGCTAATCGAGAAATCGATTAGCTTTTTTGGTAATTACCTGATAGCTTCAATGGTGTAAGTGAAGCTATCAGCTCTATAGTATCCAATGTTATACTCGATTGCTTTATTATTGATGTCAAATACAAATCTCTTTCGTATTAAAATAGGATCGTTGGGTTTTATATCAAGTTTCTTTGCAATATACTCTCCAGCGAGAGACGCAGAAATTTCTTCTTGAGAAGTTTTGGCAATAATATTAAATTCTTTCTCTAAAATTTCATATAATGGACGGCTAAAATTTTGTTGGCATTCCATTGGAATAATTGGATTGAAATAAGAAATAAAATAGACAAATGGAAAGTCTGCGTGTCCTCTGACTCTTTCTAAGGTCAAGCATGGTACAGATTCATCTATATTAAAAAAGTGTGTTACCTCTTGGTTAACTTTTTTTAAGCTTACTCTAAGCTCATAATTCTTTATTTCCAATCCAAGCATTTTCATTTCTTGAGAGAAACTCAACCAATTTTTTATCCCTCCTAACACACTTTTATTAGCAACTTTTGTACCTACACCTTTTTTACGTACCAACAAACCTTCGAATACTAGCTTGTTAATCGCTTGTCGTAATGTATTACGAGAAATCCCAAGTTTCTTGGATAATTCGACTTCGTTTGGTAATAGTTCTCCATTCTTATATTCTTCTTTCTTAATGAGTTGCCTAATTATGTTTTCGGCTTGTGCATGAAGGGGTATTGAATTGTTGTGATCTATTTTTAGATTCATGATTTGTAAAAAGTTGGTTCACAAAAATAAAAAAAAATTGCAATGTTCGTATTTATATAATTATATTTGAACAAACTTAATATGTTCATACATATTGTAACCAATTTATATTATATATTATTATGAGGATCCCAAATTACAATCGATTTCCGAGTACACATATTGATGCTAATGCGTGCGTTGGGTGGAATTCGTTATACTTAATTTTTAAAGAGCTTGTTCAAACAAATGATACTATATCGTTAGAGGTTTATCCTGGTGTAGATATATTAGCAATAATTGAATTTGTTAAATCCGCAAATCTTGGAGCTATAATCGATGTTCGGTCTCTTTACAAATCTGAGGAAGAGGTAAGAAAAATGACAGAAGTCTTCTTGACAAATGATGTTTTGTTTGGGTACATAAGTCCACTAAGAATTGATGATTATTTTGATACCGAAAAACTAAATGCATTAAAGATAACTGAGAGTGGTCAAGTAAAATTTATTATCGGAACGGGATCGAGTATAGCTGCTGGGAATGAGGTGCCTGTTGTTTACTTTGATTTGAGTAGATGGGAAATCATCCAACGATTTAGAAAGAATGAAGTTGATGGGCTGGGTGTTAACTCGAAAAATGAACCTGTTTCTTTGCAATATAAGCGAGGCTATTTTAATGATTGGAAAGTAGCGGACAGGTTAAAGGAAAAATTATTTTCTTCAATTGATTATTGGGTTGATACGCATAATCCATCAAGTCCAGTAATAATTAGTCATGCCAGTTTTTTGACTGGAATTGAGAAAATTATTCAAGCACCATTTAGAGTTGTACCATTTTTTGATGCCGCTCCTTGGGGGGGGCAATGGATGAAGGAAAAATTTGGTTTGCCTGATGACAAAGAGAATTATGGTTGGGGTTTCGATTGTGTACCAGAGGAGAATAGTATTCTTTTCAATTTCAACGGTGTCAACTATGAATTTCCTGCTGTAAATCTCGTTTTGCTAAAGAGTAAAGAGTTATTAGGGGAGCCCGTAGAAGCGCGGTTTGGTAAAGATTTTCCTATACGATTTGACTTTTTGGATACTGTTGAAGGAGGTAATCTAAGTTTACAAGTTCACCCAACAATACATTTTTCCAAAGATAATTTTGGGCTTCACTACACTCAAGACGAAAGTTATTATATCGTAGATGCTAAACCGGAATCTGTTGTTTATTTAGGTTTAAGGGATTCTGTAGGAGATGGAGATGAGATGTTTAAAGAGTTAGAAGAGGCGCAACAAGGTAAATGTTCATTTAATGCGGAAATGTTTGTTAATACTTTCCAAATTAAAAAACATGATCATTATCTAATACCAAGCGGTACTATACATTGCTCCGGAACTAATTCTGTTGTCTTAGAAATTAGCTCCACTCCAAATTTATTTACTTTCAAATTGTGGGATTGGGATCGTTTAGGCTTAGACGGTAAACCAAGACCTATAAATATTGAAAGGGGGAAACAGGTTATTAACCTAAATTGTAAAGAAGAATACACTAAAAATTATTTGGTCAACCGAA
The DNA here is from genome assembly GCF_008520265.1 of Sphingobacterium cavernae. Taxonomy (GTDB): domain Bacteria; phylum Bacteroidota; class Bacteroidia; order Sphingobacteriales; family Sphingobacteriaceae; genus Sphingobacterium; species Sphingobacterium cavernae. Next base: position 13,012 of record NZ_VIQM01000060.1, on the reverse strand, counting down.
TTGAAAAAATTGCAGTAGGGGAAGGATGGCTAGAAGAGAAAACAGGTCTGCATCCTAGTGAATTTATCGAAGTTCGGCGTCATAGCTTTACTTCCAAAGTAGAGCATTTCTCAGGTTCTAGTGTGAACGTTTTGAATCTAGTTGAAGGAGAAGAAGTTGTTGTAGAAAGTCCTACTAATTCTTTTGAACCGTTTGTCGTTCATTATGCAGAGACATTTATTATTCCTGCCTTATTAGGTGCTTATACGATTAGACCCTATGGGATTGCTGAAGGAACTCAATGTATCACATTGAAAGCTTTTGTTCGTATTTAAAAAGGATATTATGACTACTTCAAATTCAATAAGATCCTCACTAATAGTACTGATGTTATGTTTCTTTACAATGGGGGTTGTAGATCTGGTTGGTGTTGCTACTAATTTCATAAAAGAAGATTTTCATTTAGATACTTTTACAGCCAGCCTAATACCGATGATGGTGTTTGTTTGGTTTGCAGTGTTTTCTATTCCTTCTGCCTTTTTGATGAATCGAATCGGTAGAAAAAACACTGTTTTAATTTCTGTGATAATAACATCCCTATCTTTAATCATACCATTTATATGGTATGATTTTATTTTTATATTGATCTCATTCGCATTAGTAGGAATTGCAAACACACTTTTACAAGTTTCTCTAAATCCTTTGGTGAGTGATGTTGTGTCATCACAAAGATTAGCAAGCACGTTAACATTTGGTCAATTTGTCAAAGCAATCGCTTCTTTTTTAGGACCAATCTTAGCCAGTCTTTTTGCTGCTCAGTTTGGTAATTGGACATACGTATTGTTTGCTTATTCATTATTTTCTATAGTTTGTTCAATTTTACTTGCCAATACAAAGATCGATGAGACAAGCGGAGATCAATCAAATTACCAGCGAGCTACTTTTTCAAAAACATTGATACTTTTAAAGTCTCCTTTTGTTGCTTTTTCTTTTCTTGGAATTTTAGTTATTGTGGGTATTGATGTTTGCATGAATACAAATATAGCTCTTTTACTAAGCGAAAAGTTAGGTGTTACAGTCCAACAAGGAGCATATGGCATAAGTGTTTATTTTGCTGCTAAAACTGTAGGTGCTTTCTTGGGGGCAATAATCTTATTAAAATATAACAGTAATAATTTCTTTAAATGGAGTATGCTTATTTCTTTCATTGGTTTTTTTCTTTTGATTGGAACAAGCGTTGCGTGGTCTCTGTATTTAGGAGTTGTGCTTATAGGCATAAGTTGTGCAAATGTATTTTCAATTATTTTCTCAAATGTTTTGAATTATAATAAAAAAGAAGCCAATGAACTTTCATCATTAATGATAATGGGAGTAGCTGGGGGCGCGATAATAACACCAATAGCAGGTTATTTATCTACACAATTTGGTTTGTGGTCGGCCTTTCTACTTATGCTTGTTTGCGCTTGCTATTTGTTTTCCTTAACGATATTCTTATATAAAAAATCTGCATTATGAGAACAATAGATGATTGTATAGTCATGACACTGGATGCTGGTGGAACGAATTTAGTGTTCTCTGCTATTCAAAATTATAAAGTAATAACACCAATGCTGACAAAGCCTGCATTTTCTGATGATCTAGATCAATGTCTTAGACAAATTGTAGAAGGATTTCAGGAAATAAAGAATATGTTATCAGAGTCTCCTGTTGCCATAAGTTTTGCTTTCCCAGGACCAGCAAATTATACACAAGGTATTATTCTAGACTTACCAAATATGAAAGCCTTCAAAGGAGGGGTAGCTTTAGGTCCATATCTTGAAGAAGTGTTTAATATACCCGTCTTTATTAATAACGATGGAAATTTATTTGCATATGGCGAAGCATTATGTGGTGCTTTGCCTATGTTGAATCGAAGGCTGGAATCTGATAACATTAATAAAAAATACAGAAATGTAATAGGTTTGACGTTTGGTACTGGTTTTGGTTCTGGGGTGGTAATTGATGGGAGACTTTTGACTGGAGATAACGATTGTGGTGGAGATGTATGGGTGTTTAGAAATAAATTTTATCCAAATAAGATTATTGAAGAGAGTGTAAGTGCACGTGCTATAACTTCAGTATACAACAAGCTCACTTCGCAACAAGATAACAGTTTGACGCCTAAAGATGTATTTTCAATAGCAGAAGGCGAGTTGGAAGGCGACCAAAAGGCGGCTCAAATGAGTTTTAGTAGATTAGGTGAGGCTGCTGGAGATGCAATTGCACATATACTCACTTTTATAGATGGTATAGTCGTTTTGGGTGGAGGGCTTATGCGTGGTTCAAAATATATAATGCCAGCATTATTAAACGAACTAAATTCTACTTTGGAATTGAATGCTAATGAAATTACAGCTCGATTGCAAATGAATGTTTTGCATTATAAACCAGAGATTAAAATAGATAACCTTTTAAACAATCATAAAAATATTAAAATTCCCTATTCAATAAAACAAATCCCCTACAATCCTATAAAAACAACATTTATTATGAAAACTACCTTAGGAACAAGTGCATCAATCTCACTTGGTGCATATGCTTATGCATTATACAAGTTTGGGTATTTACCTAACTAGTTGTAAACAATTTAATTATGATCTAATGAAAGATTTAATACCAATTCAAAGAAACTGGTACAGGGATTTTAATCTCTGTTCTTTCCAGCACATTGTAAAATATCTTATTATATTTTGCACGACATTTCTGTTTTTTAGTCCGAATTTATTGGGCCAAACAAATCATTCACTAAGAGGACTTTTGGTTAATTCTACTCATGAGCCAATCAGCGGAGCTTCTGTAACTGGATCCGATGGAATAAGTGTAAGTTCAGATGCCAACGGAAATTTTACTATTGAACTCTCAAAACCTGATGCCTCTATTAGTATCAGTCATGTCAGTTATGACACTAGAGTGGTAAAATTGAATGGTGAAACATTTTTAAGGATAGTCTTGCAGTCCATTGAAAATACTTTGGATGAAGTTGTTGTGGTCGGATATGGTACACAAAAAAAATCTAACGTAACTGGCGCAATTTCTTCTGTGAACGTCAAGGAATTAGAAAGCAAGCCAGTACTTAATGTCGTTGAGGCTTTGCAAGGTACTACGCCTGGACTAACAATTCAGCAAAGTACTTCTCAGCCAGGGAGTCGGCCAGCAATTAACATTAGGGGAATAAATACTTTGAATAACAATGACCCAATGGTTATTATTGATGGTATAATTGGAGATATTCAGAATGTAAATATGTCGGATATTGAAAATATATCAGTCTTGAAAGATGCATCCTCAGCCGCAATTTATGGATCAAGAGCTTCAAATGGCGTTATATTAATTACTACAAAGAGGGGGAATAAAGATTCTTCTATCATCCGTTACAATCTTAATTTAGCGAGCCAAACTCCTACTTTCTTACCCAGTATTGTAGAACCTTGGGTATATGCAGAATTAAGAAATGAAGCTTTATATAATTCTGGACGTCCTGTACAATTTTCTGCTGATCAAATCATGGATTTCAAGCAGAATTATAAAAATACAAATTGGATGAAAGAAATATACAAGGAAACGTCACCTCAATCAGCCCATGATTTATCTATATCTGGGGGAAATAATAAAACAACTTATTTAGTCTCTGGTGCTTATACCCAACAAGAAAGTATGCTTAAAGGACCTGATTACGGATTAGATCGTGCTAATTTTCGATCAAATATAGAGTCTCAGGTTACAGACCGATTTAAAATTGGATTATTGGCAGCTTATGCGCGTAATACAATTAAGGATCACGCCTACTGGACAGAATGGATAATTGAGCAAGCTACGCGCATGCCTTCAATTTATCCAATTTTGAATGCTGATGGAACGTACAATTATCCAAGTGGTAGTAATTCTAATGCGTTAGCTCGGTTAGAAAAAGGTGGTTTGAGATCTAGCGCAAATGATGATCTATCAGGAATATTAAATGCAGAGTTTAAAATTTTAGATGGACTGAAGTTGAAGGGAATGTTAGGAAGTCAGTTGTATTACAATAGATTAAAAGAGAATAGAGCAGCAATTCCTGGTTCTGGTGATTTGGAAAATAGAAGTACAAACAGTTCTCAAAAAATCCAAAATATTACTTCTAATTTATTATTAAGTTACGACAAAAACTGGGGGGCTCATACGTTGTCTTCATTAGCGGGATTTACTTACGAAGGAGGTACTGACAATCGTTTCGAGACCTTTAGAATAAAAGATAGTAACGATTTCGATATTATGGGAGGCTTGCAAACTACCAATACGGGTAATCAAGAGTGGCAGTCTGAATGGTCGATTTATTCATTTTTAATGCGTTTGAATTATGACTATGCTAATAAATATATGCTTGAGCTCAATATCAGAGATGATTTTTCTTCTAAGTTTAGAAAAGGTAATCGGTCGGCATGGTTTCCGTCAATGTCAGTAGGATGGCGTATTTCGGAAGAAGATTTTTATTCCGAGAATTTGAAAAATATATTGCCATCAGTTAAGCTTAGAACATCTTGGGGATTGGTTGGTAACAATCGTATTGCTGATTATCAATATCAAGCTACGGTTAATGTCGTACAAGGTTACAATTTTGGAAATACAATGTTTCCAGTAGCATCATTTGATGCTGTAAATCCTGATCTAAGATGGGAAACTACAAGTATGTTTAATATAGGAGCCGATTTAGGATTATTAAAAAATAAACTGACCTTATCTGCTGAATACTATGTAAATGATACTTATGATATTTTGATAGCCATTCCTGTACCAAGTTTATATGGTGCTGGAGCGCCTATTCAGAATGCAGGTAGAGTACAGAATAAGGGATGGGAGGTTGCAGCAAGATATTTATTCAATACAGGAAATGTAAATCACACTTTATCCGCGAATATTTCGGATAGTGAGAATAAAGTTATTGACATAAAAGGTACGGAATGGATTAGTGGTTTTGATGTGAATACTATAGTTAGAGAAGGATACCCAATACATTCATATTATGCATATCGTGCTGATGGATTTTTTCAGAATAATGAAGAGGTGTCAAGTGGACCACATCTGACTGGTATAACCCCTAAGCCTGGGGATATTAGATATATTGACAAGAATGGCGATGGAACTATTAAAGAAGATGATGACCGTTTTATATTAGGCAATAGATTCCCCCGAATTCTATATGGAATTAACTATGCTGCCAATTGGAATAGTCTTGATTTCTCTATGTTTTGGCAGGGTGTAGGGCAAAGAAACGTGTGGATGCGCGGCGAATCTGTAGAAGCTTTCCACAATAATAATGAGGGTCCTGTTTTCGATTTTCATATTGATAGATGGACTACCATGAATCCCCATGCTACTTATCCTAGACTTACAGTAGGAGCTGAATCTGCAAATAATGCTACAAAATCAAGTTTTTGGATTGATAATGCAGCGTATCTGCGATTAAAAAATATTCAACTTGGATATACACTTCCATCAGAATGGACAAACAAGGTTTCTTTGAACTCCATAAGAATATACTCAAGTATTCAAAACGCGCTCACAATAACCAAAATGAAAGGAGGGTGGGACCCCGAAGCTTCTGATGGTTCCGGAAGAATTTATCCTGTCAATCGAACATTCTCTCTTGGATTAAGTGTTAACTTTTAATTTCTACACCATGAAAAGTAAAAAAATAATATATGCATTAGTGTCATTGCTAACGGCTAATATTGTCACTTCTTGTAATAAATTGGATCTCACACCACATGATCGAACTACAGATGTTGAATATTGGAATAATCCTGAATCTGCATTGTATATGGTTAATAAATGTTATCAAGGACTAAATAATGCATATGAGGTTTTATACGCAGATGCTATGACAGATAATGCTTATACCAAAGTCACAAATAGCTATAATCAATATATAGGAAATGGAACCTATTCTACCGCTGATGGCTATGTTCATTCAGTATGGGCTAATCGATATGCAGGTATTCATCAATGTAATCAATTACTCCAAAATATTGATTTAGTTCCCAATTTAAGTGAAGCGCTAAAGAATAGATTTCGAGGTGAGGCACTATTTATTCGTGCATATCACTATTTTGAATTGTATACTAAGTTTGGTGATATTCCATATTTTACCCACGTAATTTCCATTGATGAATCAAAAAACATCGGTCGGACAGCTAGACAAAATATTGTTGAAAATGTGTTGAATGACTTGGATGAAATTATCAACAATAATTATTTGCCCACCGATTATGATGAGCAAAATGTAGGAAGGATAACACGTTGGGCAGCTATGAGCTTGAAAGCTCGCATACTTCTTTTTGAAGGTAATGGTAAATATGCTGAAGTTTTGTCCATTACCGATAAAATAATAAATGAAGGTGGATTCAGTCTTCATGGGAATTACGAAAGTTTATTCACAGTTGAAAATGAGAATAATAGCGAGGTCATACTTGATGTACAATACAAGTCGGTAGATAGAGAGCATCAGGTGCAATATCATTTTTTGCCACCATCTTTAGGAGGCTACTCGCAATTATCACCTCTGCAGGAATTAGTAAATAATTACATTACATTGGATGGTTATTCAATTACAGAAGCCCCAGTTACTAGTTATGATCCATCTAATCCTTTTGAGAATAGGGATCCTCGATTAGCAGCCACAGTCATGTATACTGGAAACTCCTATACACTTGAGAATGGAACACAACATGTAGTGGATACTAGAAAGGGATCATCGCCAGATGGTTTTGGTTTTTCTTCAGATGCATCTGCAACTGGATATTATTTCAAAAAATATTGGGATAATAAGTATAGGTCAAATTTATATTCAGGTCTAAATATAATTTTAATTCGTTTTGCCGATATCTTATTAATGCGCGCAGAAGCATTAATTGAATCAGGTGCGATGAATAATGCAGAGTGGAATAGAACAATCAGACCTTTGCGCGTAAGAGCAGGTTTTACAGAAAGCAGAGCCCTTGATTTTCCCGGAACTAGTGATTTGCGCAAAATAATTAGACAAGAAAGAAGAAGTGAGTTGGCTTTTGAAGGACTTAGACATCTAGATATTATGCGATGGAAAATTGCTGACCAAGTCTTGAATGGTTGGGCTCATGGTATGTATACAGGAGATGCTATAGGAACGGATAATGGATTTATCCGTGTAGAAAACAGAAGTTTTGATCCTGCCAAGCACTATTTATGGCCTATTCCACAATCCGAAAGAGATTTAAATAAAAATTTAACTCAGAATACTGAATGGTAATCTTAACCTAATCAAATTATGAGAAACTTATTATTATGTATACTAGTAGTTTTTGTTACCTTAAGCTGTGAGAAAAACTATGAATTAGGCACTGCATTTAACGTGCCGTCCACTCTTTCTTCACCGACTAAGGTTGAAATTGATGTGACTTCAACTCAAAACGTAGAGTTTAGTTGGGATGGAGGTGGTGCTGAAGATGGATCCTATGTGCTATATGAAGTTCAGTTCTTTAAAAAAGATACGAATATGAAGGATCCTGTAGAAGTGATGCAAAGTGATTTAGGTGCATTGTCAAAACTTACTATGACACATGCAACTTTAAATGCTATAGCGCGTAAGGCAGGTGTTTTACCTGGAGAAAACGGTGTCATTACTTGGACTGTAAGTGCTTCTAAAGCTGGCGTTGTAAAAATAGCAGAAGCCTCTAGAGATATCGAAGTCGTAAGGGGTGAAGGTATTGACAATATGCCTGAGTCTCTATATTTACATGGTGCTGGTAATGAAAGCCAAGGGCAACAAGGTACATTGTTTCGTAAGGCGAAAGATGGGGTATATGTAGTGTATTCGAAAGTTGGTGGAAATGGTGATTTATTGTTAAAAGGCTTATCTGGAAATGAATCGTTTGATTATACAATTGATAATGGTAAACTAAAAGAAGGAAGTGGAAGCTTACAATTAGCACCTCAAACTAATCCATATCGCATTACTGTAGATTTTAATACATTGTCTGTCAAATCAGAGCTGATTTCAAATGTAAGATGTGTTTGGGGAGCCACCTTCGATGTAATTGGCAATTTAGCCTACACAGGTAATGGCAAATTTACTGCTTCCAATAGCTTAATTCGTTTTATTGATCCAAATGTACCTGCTACCAATCCTCCAAGTTGGCTGTCATGGATTGAAGAAAGATATTATTTTATTGCTTCAGTGGATGGAGTAGATAAATGTTGGGGAAGGAATGATGGAATTAGCCCTGAACGACCAACAGGAAATGAATCTTTAAAATTCTATGAACTTGGCGAATTTAATTGGAGCCAATGGGATCATTTGTGGAAAATGAGTGGAAACCTAAATAATAAGAGAGCAACAATTTCTATCAATACCAATAAGGAAAATTTGATGATTCATGAATTCACGAATATTACAAATCCTTAATATGAATACTTATGAGAGTAATTAAAAATATATCGATTGTCATTTCATTATTTGTTTTGGTTGCATGTGATGATGGATCAGAAAAATATGTGAGGCCAGAAGGAGGTGTCACTCCTCCCACTTCAGAAGTGAATAGTGCAAAGCGAGCATTTGAAATTTTCGGATTGATAAATCAGTATTATAAAGCAGGTGATTTGTTCAAAGAAAATTATCCAATGCAACAAGGTGATGCTAATTATTCATTTCTATGGCCTTATGATGCAGTGGTAAGTGGTGCAGCACAATTGCATAAAATTGGCTATGATGTGAATTATAAAAATGTGGTTAATGGTTTTGAAAAATATTATACTCAATCTGCTTATAACAATAACATAGGAGCATATGGCTCATCTACCAATGGTAATATAGGCGGAGGAACTCGTTTCTATGACGATAACTCTATTGTAGGAATAAATCTTTTAGAGGCCTATGATTTAACAAAGGATCCTATTTATTTAGAGCGAGCCGCTAAAATAGTTCCTTTTCTCGAAAGTGGTATAGATAATAAATTAGGTGGAGCAATGTGGTGGAATGAGGATTTTAAGTATAATTCTACTCAATCTGATGCAAATAAACCAACCTGTTCAAATGGCTATGCTATGCTGTTCCTTCTAAAATATTATGAGGTATGTCCTGAATCGGAAAAGACTAAAGTTTTGCAAATGGCCAAAGAGCTTTATCAATGGTTACGCGAAAATTTGTATGACGCATCATCTAAATGCTATTGGAATGACAAAAATGCAAATGGTACGATAAATACAAGGTTGTGGACATACAATGCAGCGGTAATGATTCAGAACGGAATTAGATTGCATCAAATTACTAAAGACATTGAATACTTAAATCAAGCAAAGATTACTGCGCAAGGAGCGTATGATTATTTTGTAAAGAACCGTAATGGTATTTTGTCATATACTGATACAGACCCATGGTTTAATACGAAACTATTGTTGGCCTATATTGATATAAGTCCATTTGATGATAAAGCGAAGACCTTTATTAACACTTATTTTGCTTTTATAAATCATGGATATGATAAAGCAAGAACTGACATTGGTTTTTTCTTTGAAGATTGGACGGGAGGTAATCGAGGTCGATATTATTCTTTGCTAATGCAAGGGGCGGTGGTTGAGTCTTATGGAGCTTTGGCGAATTATAGAGGAGATAAAATAAAATAGAAATATGAAAATACTTATTTTATTTCTAATGCTTTTTGGTTCAAATATGATGATTGGACTAACACAACACATGGGGAATAAAAATATTCAAAGAGGTGAAGAGCTTTTCCAAATCATTTGGAATAAATATCGCGTCCCTAAGTATGGATTATTTGCAGAGTATTATCCTAATTCATATAAACCAAATCTTACGTATTTTCACCAACAAGAACAACAAACAAAAGAAGTATCTTACCTCTGGCCAATGAGTGGTGTCTTTTCGTCAGTCAATGTACTTATGGAAGTTGATTCCGTGAAATACAAAGCCTATCTTGATTCTATGGTAAATGCTGTCGAACTCTATCTGGATACAACAAGATTCCCAAAGGGGTATCAAGCATATCCTACACAATTCGAAAAAGTAGACAGGTATTACGATGATAATGGATTAGTTGGAATTGATTATATAGATGCATATACATTGACGAACGATCAGCAGTATTTAAACAAAGCTATCGAGATAATGAGTTTTATAGAAAGTGGGTGGACAGATGATTTAGGTGGAGGGGCTTCATGGTTGGAAGGTGTACGAGACCAAAAACCAGCATGTACCAATGGAAAAGCAACTGTATTAGCATTGAAAATCTATAACGCAACTAAAGATGTTAGGTTTCTTCACTATGGAATAAAATCGTATAATTGGATGATGTCGACGTTACTTGATGATTCCCTGCACATCATTTGGAATTCATTATTAACCAAAGATCAAATCAAGACCGAAATACAAAAACATCCTTATACCTATAATACAGGAACCATGATTCAATCTGCTGTGCATTTGTACACCATAACTAAAAATGAAAAGTATCTCAATGATGCGCAAAGAATGGCTAATGGTGCATATGCATTTTTCTTTGCTAGAATGGATAACGGAATCCCTTTTGTGAAGGATATTCCATGGTTTACGCTGGTGTTGTATAGAGGATTTGAAGATTTGTATAAAATAGATAAAAACCCAAAATATATTAATGCTATTCGTGAGAGTGTAGAATGGATTTGGGAAAATGCTAGGGATGTTGAAGGATTACCATATAAAGATTGGACTGCACGAAAAGACGAAAAAAATGAGCCAAAATGGTTATTGGATACTTCGTGCATGATTGAACTTTACACCCGAATAGGATTGTTATAAAATCTAAATTTTGAAAAATAAATAATGAGAAAATTAAACATTTTACTTAGTTGCTTAGCATTATGTCTACTCGCTTTTTCGTGCGCAGATAGACAAGAAAATAATGTCAAATTAAATGAATACGTAAATCCAAATATAGGAAGTGTGCATAGTAGATGGTTCTTCTACACCCCTGGTGCTGTTCCATTTGGAATGGCAAAACTCGGACCTTCAACAAATGGATCATATGGAAATGCGAATGGCTGGGAAGCTGTGGGATATGAAGATGGACACCAATCGATAGAAGGTTTTGCTTGTTTTCACGAATTTCAGATTGGTGGTGTTATGCTTATGCCTGTGGTCGGTGAATTGAAAACCTCTCCAGGTAGTTTGGAAACACCTGATGAAGGTTATAGATCTTCATTCAAAAAAAATAGCGAGTTTGCAACTTCAGGCTATTATAAAGTTGTATTAGATAAGTATAATACAACCGCAGAATTGACCGCTACGGATAGAGTAGGTTTCCAAAAATATACATTCCCGAAATCGAATAATGCATACATTTTATTTGATATAGGTAATAAGCTTGGCGAAAGTGGTGATGCTCAAGATGCTTATATTAATCTGAAAGATTCGACGACGATTGAAGGTTATGTTATTACAAAACCTGAATATGTTAAAAAATATCAGCCCGAAGCCACTATAAAGATGTATTTCTACGCTAAACTAAGTAAGCCTGCAAAGAAAGTGCATACATTTTATCGTGGTAAGTTATTAACCGACCAAACATCAATTAAAGGTACGGGCGCATGCTTAGCTGTTAACTTTGAAACAGAAGAAAATGAGGAGGTACTCGTGCGAATTGGACAATCTTATACTTCTATTGATAACGCGAAAAATAACTTTGAAAATGAAGCTGTAAATTTAAGTTTTGATCAAGCAAAGGATGTCGCTTTAAATCGCTGGAACGAAATGTTAGGCAGAATCAAAGTTGATGGTGGAGAACAAAATGATCGCGTAAAGTTTTATACAGGATTGTACCATGCACTTTTAGGAAGAGGATTGGTAAACGATGTGAATGGAGCATATCCTCGTAATGACGGTACTGTGGGGCACATAAATATTATAAATGATGCTCCTGAATTTAATTATTATAATACAGATGCAATTTGGGGTGGATTTTGGAATTTAACCCAATTGTGGGCGCTAGTATATCCAGAATATTATTCGGATTGGTTGAAAAGCCAACTTTTAGTATACAAAGAGACAGGATGGCTTGGTGATGGGATTGCTAATAGTAAATATGTCTCAGGGGTAGGCACAAATTTTACGGGTTTGGCTATTGCTTCTGCCTATAATGTAGGAATACGTGATTTTGATGTTAATTTAGGTTATGAAGCTGCTTTAAAAAATGAAATCGAAGGATTAAACAGACCTGCAGGTGCAGGAAAATTGGATGTTGCTTCTTTTGTTAGCCGAGGCTATTGCCCTTACATACCAAGTGATGAGTATTTTATTACTAAACAAGATGAAGGTTCTGTTTTCGGGGCTTCACATACAATGGAATACGCTTACAGCAGTTTTGCGGTGGCGCAATTTGCTAAACACTTGAACAAAGAAGAGGATTACCACAAATTATCAAAATTAGCTTCCAATTGGGAAAATTTGTTTGATTCAAAGACAGAGCTTATCAGACCAAAATTATTAGACGGAAGCTTTTTGAAAGAATTTGATCCAATGGCGCCATGGACAGGATTTCAAGAGGGGAATGCTATTCAATATACATTCTATGTGCCTCATGAGCCTAAAAAACTGATTGATAAAGTAGGACACAATGTATTCAATACACGTCTTGATAGTATATTTATTGTATCACAAAAGAATGTGTTCGGTGGTGGCACGACAGTAGATGCGTTTGCAGGAATTCATGCGCTATATAATCATGGTAATCAACCTAATCTTCATATATCTTGGTTATTTAATTATTCTGGAAAGCCATACTTAACTCAAAAATGGGTGCGCGCAATATGTAATCAATTCTATGGTATAGATGGATTACATGGATATGGATATGGACAGGATGAAGATCCTGTTTTCAGCAAGTCATTTTAACTTAACTCAAACTCACTGTAATTCAGTGTATTACTGTTGAATTATTTAAAAATAGGGTGTCTCATGGCTTTTTTATCTATTTTGTGATGTGTTTGTCAGAAA
>NZ_VIQM01000059.1 GCF_008520265.1 Sphingobacterium cavernae | reverse complement strand
ACCTACCCTCATTTAAGCAGTTCTCTTAAGTGGTTCGGCTTTTAGCGCTTCGTCATAAACTTATTGGTTCCTTTGCCATTCTAACATTCAGACCTTCCCCTGTAGAAAATAGAGAAACAGGGTACTATGTCCTCTGCTGGCTGCTGACTAAAGCATCTAGCATCATTATTCTGCTAGATGTCTCTTCGCGGGCATTCGCGTATACCTTTGACAGAGTTTAGTCAGATCTCCCCAGGTAAGAACAATAACTTTCACCTCATATATCCGCTACATTTACCATAGTGTTTCCGTACAGTTTAGGGCTTTGGCTTGTGTTGCAGCCTCACCCAGCACTTGCGGCCTTGTATGTAGTTTCTGTTCGTCGGACCGAAGTTTTGCCTCAGACTTCCTTCAGATTCCACCTCGCGCTGGACACCCTTGTCATAAGCTAACACTTCCCACTGTAAAGGCGTGTTCGGGACTTACACCCTAGAGTTATTGCCCATGCTGGGCACATAACAAAAAAGGAGAAACTATCGTCTCTCCTTTTGGGTATTTTATAAATATGAAAAACTTATTTTTTGATCGCAAATTTGAAATCTTTACCGATGAAGCGCGCGTTAACACCCAACTCTTCTTCGATACGCAACAATTGATTGTATTTTGCCATGCGGTCAGAACGTGAAGCCGAACCTGTTTTGATTTGACCACAGATTAATGCTACCGCCAAGTCAGCGATTGTAGCATCTTCTGTTTCACCCGAGCGGTGAGACATTACTGAAGTGTAACCAGAATTTTGTGCTAATGTAACCGCATTGATCGTCTCAGTCAAAGAACCAATTTGGTTTACTTTCACTAAGATTGAATTTGCTGTATCCGCGTCAATACCTTGTTGTAAACGTACAGTGTTAGTTACGAACAAATCATCACCTACTAATTGTACACGGTCACCGATTTTCTCAGTTAATGTTTTCCAGCCAGCCCAATCGTCTTCAGCCATACCATCTTCGATAGAAATAATAGGGTATTTCACAGACAATTCTGCTAAATAAGCAGCTTGCTCTTCGCTCGAGCGAATAGCACCCTTATCACCTTCAAATTTAGTGTAATCGTATTTACCGTCTTTGTAAAACTCAGAAGCTGCACAGTCTAATGCTAAGCAGATTTCTTCACCAGCTTTGTAACCAGCTTGTTCGATAGCTTTCAATACAGTTTCTACTGCATCTTCAGTACCGTCAAATGTAGGTGCAAAACCACCTTCATCACCTACTGCTGTAGATAAGTTACGGTCGTGTAAGATTTTTTTCAACGTATGAAATACTTCAGCTCCCCAACGCAACGCTTCAGAGAATGAAGGCGCACCAACTGGCATAATCATGAACTCTTGGAATGCGATAGGCGCATCAGAGTGAGAACCACCGTTGATGATATTCATCATTGGGATAGGCAATGTATTTGCATTTACACCACCAATATAACGGTATAATGGTTGGTGAGACTCTTGAGCAGCAGCTTTAGCCACAGCCAAAGAAACGCCCAAAATAGCGTTAGCACCTAAGTTACCTTTATTTTCAGTACCATCAAGATCAAGCATGATCTTGTCAATAGCATTTTGTTCGAATACATCAACACCTACTAAAGCCTCAGCGATTTTAGTGTTTACATTTTCAACAGCTTTAAGAACGCCTTTTCCTAAATATTTAGACTTATCACCATCGCGTAATTCTACCGCTTCGTACGCACCTGTTGAAGCTCCAGAAGGAACCGCAGCACGACCTACAAAACCATTTTGCGTAGTTACATCAACTTCCACTGTTGGATTACCGCGCGAATCTAAAATTTGACGCGCTTTAACATCGATAATTAAACTCATTTTATTTTAATTGGGTTTATGACTTATTCAAACATACACTTAGTGTATTTCGGACACTAATATAGGAATATAAAGTATTTAATCCAAAAATAAGTAAATAATTATCTATTTAATCGTTAAATTAAAAAAGCCTTCAACCGGGGAGATTGAAGGCTTTCTAACTAACCAATTATTAACCTAAATTATGAATTACTAGTACATAATCAATCCTTGTGCCAAACTTTAAAGTGCAGTTTCATCTTAACAATCTTTTAACAATTTATAGTGTTTGCTTATTAAATGTCTAGTTTTGTAACATGGAAATCACATCGATACTAAAAAAACTACAAATTGACGAATTGAATATCATGCAATTGGACGCGCTAGAAAAATTCAAAAATAACCAAGATTTTGTTTTATTGTCTCCTACTGGATCGGGTAAAACTCTTGCTTTTAGTTTATTAGTATCCAAATTAATCCAGACCGATAAAACATTAAAGACCCAAGCCCTAATTATTGTTCCTACGCGTGAATTAGCTTTGCAGATTGAATCTTTTATCAAAAGAGTTATTACAGGCTATAAAATTCTTTGTGTATATGGAGGCCACGACACCAAAACAGAACGAAATGCACTAAAAGAAGCTCCTACAATAATAATTGGAACACCTGGACGTTTAATTTACCATTTAGAGCGAAATTATATTTCAACTGCAGATGTCCACACCTTGGTATTGGATGAGTTTGACAAGTCTCTAGAATTGGGGTTTCAAGATCAATTAAAACAAATTATTGATGCGCATCCCAACATAAAACAGAAAATACTGACATCTGCGACAGATATAGATATTTTACCTGACTTTGTGACACTAGAAAATGCCATAAAGTTGGATAATCTAGATTCTCAAGAAAACAAGCCAGCTCTTACATACAAAAAAGTAATTTCTCCAGTTCAATATAAGTTAAGAGCACTTTTTAATTTGTTATGTACACTTGGCGAGCAGAAAATTCTAATCTTCTGTAATCACCGTGAAGCTGTAGATCATATTTCGGAATTGCTAGACGATAGAGATCTGATTCACGATGTATTTCATGGCGGTTTAGAACAACGCGATCGTGAGTTGTCGATTTTAAAATTTAGAAATAATAGTAACCGCATTTTGCTGACTACGGATTTGGCAGCACGTGGATTAGATATTGCCGAAATTGATGTAATTATTCATTATCAATTACCCAGCAAAGAAGATGCTTTCATTCACCGCAATGGTCGTACAGCACGTATGCACACCAAAGGGGAAGTAATCGTAATCCTCAAACCAGATGATGATTTCCCCTATTTACCCGAGAATACGGAAGAAATGATACTGGAAGAAGGTTTGGACCTTCCGAATAATACACCATACTCGACGCTATACCTTTCAGCGGGCAAAAAAGACAAAGTCAACAAAACCGATATTGTTGGCTATATCCTAAAATTGGATGGTCTAGAAAAAGATGATATTGGCGTCATTGAAGTAAAAGACAAAGAAGCCTACATCGCCGTCAAAAGACATGTTGCCACTAAAATCATTAAAGAAGGAAGCAACGGAAAAATTAAAGGCAATAAGATTAAATTTATCCGAACTTAAAAAAATATTAGACTGTCATGTTGAGGTTTTCCGAAACAACAAAAAAATACTTAAGATGTATCACTAAAGTTCAGCATGACAAATAAATTATTATAGAAAAAGCTTACTTAGTTATAAATCTCAGCACCTCCGATGGCACTAAAGTCTCGACTGAACCGCCATTCGCTAAAATATCTCTAACTATAGTCGAAGAAATATGCGACAATCCCGTACGAGCTAATAGGAAGTACGTTTCAATTTCAGGAGCAAGTATAAGGTTATTTTGCGCAATAGCATTTTCAAAATCTAAATCGGTAGCATTACGCAATCCGCGTAAAATAAATTGTGCCTTTACCTTATTGCAATAATTAACCGTTAATCCAGTGAATGTATCGACGATGACTTTGGATTCATCTTTATACAATTCTAAAATAGCAGCTTTTCGCGTTTCGAAATCCAACAATCCTTTTTTGGAAGAATTCACTCCTATAGCAATATAAATTTTGTCAAAAAGACTTAAAGCTCGATCGACTAAATCTTTGTGTGCATTAGTAAATGGATCAAAAGAGCCTGGAAAAACTACAATTTTCATATCTATTTATTATGATAAAAACTGAAAGAAGAATATCCATACTTCCTGGTTTCTACGAATAATGGATGCTCTACCAACTTACGCATGGATGGATGTTCTAATACTAATATACCACCTTCTTTCAACAATCCATTATCTAAAATCATCTGTGGCAACTGCGGCAGTTGTCCAACATCATACGGAGGATCGGCAAATATGAAATCGTATTTTTTCTTGCAAGAAGCCACAAATTTAAAGACATCCGCTTTACGTGTAGAAATATTCAAATCATACTGTTTTGCTATATCCTTCACATAAAATAAACATTTGTTGTGAATATCAATCGCATCAACTTCATTCGCTCCACGAGAAGCTAATTCTAAAGAAATGTTTCCAGTTCCGCAAAAAAGATCTAAACAGCTACAGTCATCCCAGTCGATTTGATGTTCTAAAATATTAAATAAAGCCTCTTTTGCTATATCTGTGGTGGGACGAACGGGTAAATTAGAAGGAGGATTTAAACGTATGCCACCTATCTTTCCTCCTATTACACGCATATTGCTAAATCCGCTAAAGTATTCAATTCTTTAATTGCCAAGCCCACCTTTTTATTGACAATTTTCCAATTTTGGGTAGCTTTCATTTCAACCATTTCCTTAGTGTATGCCTTTATTCTTTCACCCCACTCCGAATCTTTTGAAGCACCACTCAACATTATCTTTTGAAGCTTGCCTTGAATTGCAAAATTCTTCATTATGGCCAAAACATAATAGGCTAAGTCATCAGCCGTCTGTATCTCAAATGTATTGTAAATTCTTATTTCGCCATTTATAAAAAGGAAAATATCTGCTTGATTGCCGTATATATGTATTGTTAACAATTCTAAAGCATAATCAATATTTCTAAAGGCCTGATTGAGTACTGCTGAAAAACTTGGAAATATCACCGCTCCAGGAAATATATTTATCCATCTATTTCTTAAAGTTGATTCAATTTGATACAATGCTGTGATTCCTTGATTTTCAATATCGTAATATTCGATATGATCACCTTTTGTATCAAGAAAATACTCTTTATATAGATGAAGTTCACTCGGATCAAATACTTCTGAAGGTACCCATATTAAAATCTGATGCGGCAAGCTCACATACACCTTTTCAAAAGGCATACTTAGCATTTTAGTAGCTTCTAGTGAAGGTTTTTCATTATCATAAGATATATAAACCAATACATCATTTTCAACACCTACAACAACCAGATGATCTTTGTACAAATCACTTTGTATATACAATGTATAAGATGGAATATAATGTAGATGAAAATCTCCAGAAATGTAATTCATGTAAAATATGCTTAACAAACAGACTAAAACAGTGTGCCCTCAAACAAAATTAGCTTTTAGAATTGAATTGACAAACCTTTTTGAATAACTTTGGGTGTGTATATAAAAAATTTACTCTCGCAACAATTTCAATGGTCTCCTACCCCTCAACAAGAGCAAGTTTTTGAACTATTAGCAAATTTTCTTCACACTTTTTCTAAATATTCCTGCTTTATTCTGAAAGGTTATGCGGGTACAGGTAAAACGACTATAATTTCATCGTTAGTACAATCTCTTCCGCGAATAAATAAAAAATCTGTCCTTCTCGCTCCGACTGGCCGTGCAGCAAAGGTTATGAGTGCCTACTCTGGACGCCGTGCGTTGACTATACACAAAAAAATATACCGAAAAAAAAGCGCCACTTCTTTGCAGATGGATTTTTCGATTGCGGAAAATCTTCATGAAGATACTTTATTCATTGTAGATGAGGCGTCCATGATCAGTACAGAAGGTTTTTCTTTTCATTCAGATGGTCTTCTATCGGATCTGATTCGATATGTGCAATCGGGTAAAAATTGTACACTCATGCTTGTTGGCGATACTGCACAGCTACCTCCTGTTGGTCTTGATTACAGCCCCGCTTTGGATATTGGTTATATAAATGCGGAGTATGGTCTCGAAGTGTTTACGTATGAAATGACCGATGTCGTACGCCAAGACAAAGGCTCCGGAATTCTCTTCAATGCAACCAAAATTCGTAATGAAATCAAGTTGGATGAGGAGTCACCCGAATACACTTTCCCAAAATTCATTACACAAGGTTATAGAGATGTTTTCAGAATGACTGGTGACCGACTTATTGAAGGCTTACATTATGCTTATGACAAATACGGGATAGAAAATTGCATGGTAATTTGTCGTTCGAACAAATCCTCGAATCTCTACAATAAACATATCCGAAATCAAATTCTTTTTCATGAAGAAGAAATAACTGGTGGTGATATCGTAATGATTGTAAAAAATAATTATTACTGGCTACAACAACATGATGAAAAGCATACTGGATTTCTTGCAAATGGTGATATGGCAGTAATTAAAAAAGTGAGTAATATTCATGAGATGCATGGTTTTCGCTTCGCGGATTTGTATTTGGAATTCATGGACAACAATGAAGGTGACGCGATACGTTGTCGCGTGCTATTGGATAGTCTACATGTAGATGCTGCGCAACTTCTTTACGACGAACAGCAAAAACTTTATCAATCTATAGCAAAAGATTACGAAGATATTGCTACGAAAAAAGATCGTATGGAGGCTATTAAAAAAGATCCATACTATAATGCGCTGCAAATCAAATTTGCGTATGCCATTACCTGTCATAAAGCGCAAGGTGGACAGTGGCCTTTGGTGTTTGTTGATCAGGGTTACATGACAGATGAAATGCTAACTACGGAATTTTTACGTTGGTTGTATACTGGTATTACCCGTGCTACGAAAGAGTTATTTCTGGTTAATTTCAATGAGAAATTTTATTAAGAAAGCCGTACTCATTGAGCACGGCTTAAAAATATAGAACGAATAGAATATATTATTTAATAAAACTGATTGTAAAATTATAAAGGTATTCTTTTCCAAAAAATCTGTATTTATCGAATGGAGGAGACTGCCATGAATCTAATCCCGCGACACCACGTTGGAATAAATGTACATTTAAAATGACATTTTTAGCTGGAAGTACATCTTTGAAATGTTGCTGCTTTTTCGTCATTTCTGGATCTAAATCTTCCATTCTATAGTTTGTAGCGCTTACCGATAAAGGTTGACCACCATCTACACGAATGCCCTTTCCATTTTCATCTATCAAAGTTAACCAACGAACATCTGTCTTATTTCCTGTTTCTTGTGGACGATAATATGCATGAGCTTGATCTTTGACTTCGCCTTTCCAGACCCCCATAAAAGTATCAAATTTACGATCTACATAATTCTCCCAAGGACCACGACCGTACCATGTAAAGTTTTGGAAGCGATTTTGTAACTCAAAATTGAATCCAAATCGAGGAAGTTCAGGAAGATTATCAGTTAATGCTTTGTAAGTCGCATCAATAGTTAAACTTCCATCTTTATTCACAAGATATACTAATTTAACATCCGCTTTTACACCAACTGGTTTGATCGTATATTTTACAGCGTAAGCTCTGTTTCTTTCTTCAATACCCTCAAATTTGGTTTGGCGTAAATAAGAAGCTGCTTCCCACACGTGTAATTTTTGCTGCGCTTTTTCTCCAAAATCATTATCCGTTGGTGCTCTCCAAAAATGTGGTGTAGGAAACTTGGTGATATAATCTTTGCCTGAACCGTTCACCCATCGAAGACCATCCCCTTTTCCAAACTCATAGGTTACACCATTGGCAACAAATGTCAATTTCCAATCCTCTTCCTTTTTTTGCACAACTTCACCTTCTGCAATTGGGTTTGCAAAATAATTGTTTCCCGACAATTCAAACTCCTCTTTCGCAACTTCAAATCCAGCCGGAATAAATTTCGTGGCTTCTTTGCTGTATGCAAATACCTGAAGATAATATTCTGATCCAGCTTCAGAATTTAGTTTTGGAAGATTTAACTGTACATCCTGACGACTATCAGCAGCAATTGTTACTTCAAAATTGCCGTTTGCTATTTGCTCGCCATTCTTCAACAACCCCCATTTGAATGAATGATCTTTAGGCGTAATTGGAATAAATTTATAATCGTTAATTATGGTAATCTTTCCTGAATTGGCATTTTTTGTATCAAACAATATATTTTGATATACTTTCTTCACGATGTGCGAATGCTGTAAGTATTGCTGATCGGGTGAAATTATTCCATCCATACAGAAGTTACCATCATTTTGTTTATTGTATCCATACAAATCACCACCATAAGCGAAATATTCACGTCCTTGGTCATCTACTGTTTTGTAGCCATGGTTATACCATTCCCAGATATAGCCACCTTGCATGTTTTTACTCGATCGAATTAAATCCCAATAATCTTGAAAATTACCCATACTATTTCCCATAGCATGTGCATATTCGCACATGATAAATGGTCTTCCTATGTCCTTTTTAGAAACTGCCACCATATCATTCCAACTTGGTTACATTGGACATACAATATCGATATTGCGATCATAGGCAGCTTGTTCATACTGAACTGGACGACTTTTGTCTCTTGCCTTCGTCCAATCGTACATATCAAAGAATGCTTTACCATTGCTGGCCTCATTTCCTAATGACCAAATAATAACAGATGCATGATTTTTGTCACGCTCCATCAACCGTATTATTCTATCCAAATGTGCATTTTTCCATTCTGGGAAGTTAGAAACATTGCTTGGTCCAT
Source organism: Sphingobacterium cavernae (assembly GCF_008520265.1). Taxonomy (GTDB): domain Bacteria; phylum Bacteroidota; class Bacteroidia; order Sphingobacteriales; family Sphingobacteriaceae; genus Sphingobacterium; species Sphingobacterium cavernae. The sequence goes on along the minus strand of NZ_VIQM01000059.1, from coordinate 18,215 downwards.
AACCTAAGCCATGAGATTCTAAATTCGCTTCATCTACCAAATAAAGACCATGTTCATCGCACAATCTGTACCACAGCGGTGACTGTGGATAATGCGACATACGAACAGAATTAATATTCAATTCTTTCATTAATTGAATATTACGAATCATGGTTACAGAATCGACAACATTACCAGAATTAGTATTGAATTCATGTAAGTTAACACCTTTGATCAATATTTTTTACCGTTTACAAAAAGTTGACCATCCTTTATTTCAACTTTACGGAATCCAATACGATGGGATGTTGTCTCCACAATATTGTTATTCGCATCGCGTAATGTTATCAACATATTGTAAAGGTTTGGCGTCTCAGCCGTCCACTGCAAAGGCATTTTGATTGTCCCATTAAAGTTGACCACTTCCAATTTATCAGAAGGGATATCTATTTTCTTGATTTGCGTAAAGATTTTCTTGCCACTTTTATCTAAAACGCTGACTTCTACAGTTTGAGGAATCGACTCTTTTGCGTAATTTTTAATATTTACATCTACATTCAATTTTCCATCTTTATACTGGTTGTCTAGATCAGCAAGTGAAAAGAAATCTTGAATACGCGTATGCGCAGTGCTGTATAAGTAAACGCTACGATTTATGCCACTCATGCGCCACATATCTTGATCTTCAATATATGAGCCGTGGCTAAATTTTTGCAATTGGCAAGCTAGCAAGCTACTTCCAGGGCGGATATATGCTGTGATATAAAATTCTGCGGGGCTTTTAGCGTTCTCTGTATACCCCACTTTTTTGCCATTAATCCACACATACATAGAGTTCGTTCCTCCTTCAAAATGTAGATAAACACGACGACCATCCCAATCTTTTGGAATATCAAATTTGTGTCTATACGAGCCAGTTGGCGAATCTTCGCGATCAAAATATGGAGGATTGATGGGGAAACCAAAACCAATATTTACATACATAAGAACTCCATAACCATTAAATTCCCAATTGCCAGGAACAGGCATCAAAGTCCATCCTGACTGTCCTGAAATTTGATTTGGCATACCTTTTTTCCAAATTGGTTTTACTTGATCAGCATAATTTTCTTCCAAATAAAAATCCTTTGGTGCATCCGCGACTTTATCTGTCCAATAAAATCGCCAATTGCCGTTCAATGATTTATAATACGGCGAACTTGAAAAATGATTTTTCAATGCTTACGTTTCATTGGCATAGGGTAACGCGGTATTGCGTGTTATCTTTATTTACAGCAAATACCTCGAAATTTTCCCAATCAGGCTTATTTTGGGCAAAAAGTTTATAGCATTTAAGAATGCTAAAATCAAAAATAAAATTCTCATTAGTAAGTTTAGTTAATTTAGGGTTACCAAACATAATGAAATTATTTTTAAATATAAATTTTTAATTAAAATGAAATTAAAAGGAAATAGCGAATGCAACACCTAACATCAGGTTTAAAATTTTAATTCCCACAATCTTAAAATAAAAAGCGACTTTCCACAGTAGCCTTTTTTAGACAAATTAACTTCCTTAAATTGTTACACGTCCGCCAGTGGCTGGAATAGTTGCGCCGGAAATATACGAAGCAGCTTCTGAAGCCAAAAAGACATATATAGGTGCAATTTCTGCGGGCTGTCCAGGTCTTCCCATAGGAGAATTGTCCTTACCAAAGTTCTCATGATCTGGGATTGTACTTGGTATCAAAGGAGTCCAAATCGGCCCTGGAGCAACAGCGTTGACACGAATTCCTGATTTATCTTCCATAAACATTTGTGCCAGACTAGCCGTGAAATTTTGTATTGCACCTTTAGTAGCGGCATAGGGCAATAAAGTTGGGTTAGGTTCATACGCATTGACTGACGTTGTATTTATAATAGAACTGCCAGGACGCATATGCGGTTTTGCGTATTTAACTAAATAAAACATAGCTCGAATATTTGTATCGAAAGTTTTATCCCACTCAATAGTATCAATTTCTTCAATTGAATTATAGGTCATCTGATAGGCTGCATTGTTAACCAAAATATCGATTCTTCCGTATTTAGAAATTGTTTTCTCAACAATCTTTAAGCATTGGTTTTCATTGCGGATATCACCACGAAGAAGAATTCCCTCACTTCCTGCCTTCTCAATCCAATCTAAAGTATCTTTGGCGTCTTCATCTTCCACCTTATCTTTGTAAGAAATCACAATCTTTGCTCCTTCTCTTGCCATAGCAATGGCAACAGCTTTTCCGATACCCGAATCACCTCCAGTTATAATACATACGGCGTCTTTTAACAAGCCTCTACCTACATAACTTTGCTCGCCGTGGTCAGGTAATGGATTCATTTTTGAAGTAATTCCTGGGACATCTTGCGGTTGTTTTGGAAACGGTGGAATCGGATATTTTTGAATAGGGTCTTTACTTTTCTTATTATTCATAGTGTAGATAATTAATTCTTCAAATAGTTTTTTAAATAACAATTGAGAAGTGTTTCTGTTCAAAGTATATCCCTATCTAAATTTTTACATGCAAATACAACTTCCGTCATCTAGATACGCTATTTTAGTAGAAAATTAGTATACAATACATAATAACCTTTATGAAATACATTTTTACGGGATTATTAGCTTTAGCGTTTTGCTTTACACAAGGGCAAGAGAAGAAAAGTGAAGTAAAACCCAATTACCAGTTAGCAGCAAAGTTTAGCCCTGCAAAATTGAGAAATCTGATATTCTCAACTGAAGTACGTCCAAATTACATCAATTTTTCTGATAAATTTTGGTATGAATACGCAACATCATCAGGTAAAAACTGGTACATCGTTGATCCTGCCGCACGCAAAAAAAGTCCGTTATTTGAGAATGGCGAGATGGCGGCTAAAGTTACTTCGATAGTCAAAAATCCATTTGACGCGCAACATTTGCCTATTCAAAATCTTAGATTTTTAGACAACAGTGATGAGATTGTTCGTTTTGAAGTACAAAGCACCAAAGACACCGTAAAGAGTAAAGAGGAAATTAAAAAACTCACAAACAAGAAAGATACGCTAAAAAAGAAGTTATTCCACTTTGAGTATAATATTGTTTCGAAGCAACTTAAAGAAATTAGCGATACCACAAAAGAAAAATCAAAACCAAATTGGGCAATTTTTAATCCAGATACCAGCAGAGTATATTTTGCAAAAAATTACAATATCTATTGGATGGATTATAAAAATTACGAGAAAGCTGTCAAAGATGAGAAAGATTCGACTATTGTAGAGCATCAGATTACTAAAGATGGCGTACAATATTATGCTTGGGGAGGCGATCAATACAGTACAACAACTGGTGATCGTAAATCCATCTTGGAAGAAGAGCAAAAACGTAAACCCGTTCGCCTTAGCTGGTCTCCGGATGGTAGACATTTCATCATTACGCGTAAAGACAATCGCGATTTATCAGCACTATGGGTTATTCATAATGTAGATAAAAAACGTCCTGAACTGGAAACTTATAAATATTTAATGCCAGGTGAAGTTGATTCCACAGAAAGTGAGCTATACATCTTTGATAGCAACAGTCATCAGTCTAGAAAAATCAATGTTTCAGCTTTCAAAAATCAAACACTATCACTTTGGAATAAAGATCAAAGTAAAGAAAATTACAAAGGCAAACACTATATCAATTACTGGCTTGGCAACAATCAAGAATTTTACATTGCACGTTCGTCCCGTGATTTGAAAAGAATTGATATCGTAGCCGTGAATGTTGATGGCTCAACGCGTGTACTTGTTGAAGAACGCATGAACGTCTATCAAGATATTCAAAAACCAAAACTAATTGCTGGTGGCAAACAATTTATTCATTGGTCACAGCGTGATGGTTGGGGACACTATTACTTATATGACATCAGTGGTAAATTAATCCACCAGATCACTAAAGGTGAATTTCATTGTAATGATTTGTCTGCTTATCAGGAATCGACAGGAACACTTTTCTTCCAAGCAAATGGAAAAGAAAAAGATATCGATCCTTATTATAACTTCTTATATGCGGTAAATAAAAATGGTGGTCCAATCAAACTGTTGACGCCAGGAGATTACGATCATCAATTGGAAGGAAATGAAAATGCGAATTATTTTATAGACAACTTTTCGCGTGTAAATACTATTCCGCAATCCAATCTTTATTCTTCGACTGGTCAATTGATCATGAAATTAGAAGAAGCTGATTTGAGTCAATTGTTCGCCGCAGGCTATAAATTTCCCGAACCATTCAAAGTAAAGGCTGGTGATGGCATTACTGATATTTATGGCGTAATGTACAAACCGTTTGATTTTGATTCTACAAAAACATATCCTTTGGTACAATACGTATATCCAGGTCCACAAACCGAAGCTGTAAACAAAAGTTTTGGCAGAAGTATGGATAGAATTGATCGACTAGCACAAATGGGATTCATTGTTGTCTCTGTTGGTAATCGTGGTGGTCATCCAGCTCGTTCGAAGTGGTACCATACGTATGGTTATGGTAATCTTCGTGATTACGGTTTGGAAGATAAAAAGGTTGCAGCAGAACAATTAGCAAATAGACATTCATTCATTGACATCAATCGTGTAGGTATTACAGGGCACTCTGGAGGTGGTTTTATGTCTACTGCAGCGATGTTGGTTTATCCTGATTTCTTCAAAGTTGCTGTTTCGGGAGCTGGAAATCACGAAAACAATATTTATAACCGTTGGTGGTCTGAGCGTCACCATGGTGTACAAGAGGTGGTTTCGGATAAAGGTGATACTACTTTTACATACAATATTGCAAAAAACACAGAATTAGCTAAAAATCTGAAAGGAAAATTGTTAATTGCGACAGGTGATGTGGACAACAATGTGCATCCTGCAAATTCTATTCGTATGGTGGACGCATTAATCAAAGCCAACAAAAGATTTGATTTCTTATTACTTCCTGGACAAGCACATGCTTTTGGTAATATGACTGAATATTTCTTTTGGAAGATGGCAGATTATTTTAGCGAACATTTATTAGGCGAATCCAAAATGAACGAGGTTGACATTACTGATATTAACAAAGAAAGACCTTTAACACGTTAATAGCTTACATGCAACAAAAAAGAATTGATCAAATCACAGAAGCACTATATACCAATAGTGCTTCTGTAATTAAAGAAGGAATTCTTCACTATGCAACAATTGAAGAATTGTACGAATTGTGTTTATATCCCATAGAAAGAACTGCTTTCCGCGCAGCTTGGTGTTTAGAGCATGTTTTGCTGAATGCTGATAAGGAAGGTTTACGAAATAAGAAAACACAAACTTTTCAGGTTTATGCTAAGTCCAACAATTGGAGTGTTTTGCGCAGTATTTCGAAGATTGTCATGGAGACTTTGGAATTGGTAGCCAAAGATTTGGAAGAATTTGAGACAGAAAGATTACTAAATAAGACATTCGATATGCTTGAAAATAACGAATGTCCTATTGCAGTACGTTGTAATTGTTATGATATTCTATTTTCTCTCATCTACAGAGAAGATTGGCTGATCTCTGAACTTAGACAGCGCATTCAATTAGATCTTTCGAAGAATGAAACACCTGCATTAAAAAGCCGAGGACTGAAAGTTTTAAAGAAACTAGAACGAATAACGAAGTCCTAAAGAATAAAAGTTATAAAAATCGTTAGCTGATTTCGAAGGATTACCATTAATAGAATAAGGAGTATATCCATCTAAAACGTCATTTTGTCCCATATTAAATTGTGAATTAATGACTAAGCTTAATGCTGGCCCATTACTTGTCAACTGATTATTCAGTGGTAATACAGCGCCCAAATTCATTGATGGTAAAATTAAAGTTCTTGTCCGGTCTTTAAATATTGGGAGCCCTGAATTATCGTAGTCTTCTACCATACCATATGTACTATAATCTGCAGGATTGTGATATATATAGTCATAATGATTTATAATATATAGCGATCCTACACCAACATATAAAGATTCTAATATAACGTCTTTAAACGAACGTAAGTAACTCTTCTTAGAAAAAAAACTAAATGGATGCATTAATACCCTAAAACCACCAGCCAAATAATCGTTATGTGACTGCATCGCATTACTTGAATTTGTAATTTCAGTGATTAATGAGCCAAATTGACTTTCAATACCAATCAATAATCCTTTCTTAATTTGATAATCAACTGTTATTGTTCCTGATGAGCCTACTGCATTGTTTTCATGCACATCACCATAAAGCTGAGTAATACCGTATCCAGCTGTGATATTAAATCGCTTTGTTTCTCCTAATTTACCTGATAATGGTGGACAATACTGTGCAATTACTGGAGCTAGACAACAAATACAGAAAAATAGAATCAAGTAAAATCTCATAGATGATATAATGGTTAGAATAAAGTATTTCCCTTTGTAAAATTAGTCTTCCCTAAATGTTTATAAGCACTTTCAGTACATTCCCTTCCCCTTGAAGTTCGCATAATATAACCTTCTTGAATCAAGAATGGTTCATACACTTCTTCAATAGTTCCTTCATCTTCACCTACTGCAGTTGCAATAGTTTTCAAACCTACGGGGCCACCTTTAAATTTATCAATAATAGTAGACAATATGCGATTATCCATTTCGTCCAATCCATGCTCGTCTACATTCAATGCATTCAATGCATATTGTGCGATAGCTTTGTCAATATCACCATTACCTTTAATTTGCGCAAAATCTCGTGTGCGTCGCAACAAAGCATTTGCTATTCGCGGCGTACCACGACTACGACGTGCAATTTCATATGCGCCTTCCTCACTAATTGCTGCGCCCAGAATACTCGATGAACGCTGTACAATAGTCGTTAAAAGTTTTGCGTCGTAATATTGCAGACGCGCATTAATCCCAAAGCGCGCGCGCAATGGAGAAGTTAATAACCCAGAACGTGTAGTAGCACCTACCAAAGTAAATGGATTTAAAGTGATTTGTACTGAACGTGCATTAGGCCCTGTCTCCAGCATAATGTCAATTTTAAAATCTTCCATTGCCGAATACAAATATTCTTCTACCACAGGAGATAAACGATGTATCTCGTCAATAAAAAGAATATCGCCTTCTTCCAAATTTGTTAGCAATCCTGCTAAGTCACCTGGCTTATCCAATACAGGTCCAGAAGTAATCTTGATGCCTACGCCCATTTCATTGGCAATGATATGTGACAAGGTCGTCTTACCTAATCCTGGAGGACCATGCAAAAGAACGTGATCTAAAGCTTCACCGCGTAATTTTGCTGCTTGAACAAATATGGATAAGTTTTCCAGAATTTTGGCTTGTCCAGTGAAATCATCAAAAGTTTGCGGACGCAAAACTCTTTCCATTTCCTTGTCGGTTGGATTCAATCTTTCTGGATTTGGATCAAGATTTTCGTTCATTATTTATAACTTTTGAATAAAGATTCTAATTTTAATTGTATTACACCAAAAAAAGCTTCCCTAAATATCTTTGTGCTCATTTTGGATTCGCCTAATGTTCTATCTGTGAAGATAATCGGAACTTCTACAACATTAAATCCATATTTGGTTGCTTTGAACTTCATCTCTATCTGAAACGCATAGCCTACAAATTTTATTTCATCCAACTTTATTGTTTCCAATACTTTTCTGTGAAAACATACAAATCCTGCCGTTGCATCTTGAATATTAATTCCTGTAATCAGACGAACGTACACAGACGCGAAATAAGACATCAATACGCGACTCATCGGCCAATTCACGACGTTTACTCCTTTGATATACCGTGAACCAATAGCCATATCAGCACCTTCTAAAGCAGCTTGACGTAAACGAATTAAATCCTCGGGATTGTGACTGAAGTCTGCATCCATTTCGAATATATAAGTATATTCTCTTTCTAAAGACCACTTAAATCCATGTATGTATGCGGTACCTAACCCTAATTTCCCTTTGCGTTCTTCAATAAATAATTTCCCGTCAAATTCCCCCATCAATCGCTTAACCACATCCGCGGTTCCATCTGGTGAACCATCATCAACCACTAAAACATGGAAAGGAACATTTAATGAAAAAACCTTTCGAATGATATTTTCGATATTCTCAATTTCATTGAAAGTCGGAATTATTACAATACTATCAGCCACTATAATTTTAAAAATATAAGATACAAAATTAACAAAATAAACGGCTCCTTAAAGTCATTTTTAGTAGAGAAAAACTGTTTCATCCTAAACAGTAAACAAAAGAAAAGCTCCTGAAATTTGAGGGCACTGAAAAACTATCCACTAAAAAAGGGCTTATGAATTTTTATACTCATAAGCCCTTATCCTTTGTTTATTTGAAAGCATTCAATAACTCTTCAAATAAGAGATTCTCAGTGGGTTAAATATGTGCTTTTTCCCTTTTTTTGATACTCAAATTTTTGAAGAGGACTTTTTCAGTGCCATCTGAAATTTCAGGAGCTTTTTGTGTTATTTTACGCCGTGCATCAATTTCTTGAGTACTGGATGTAATAGTATTACCAACACACCTGCAACTGTAGGTACAATAGTAAATATTAAGAAAAACGTACTTAACGAATATGCTTCTGTAATATTTTCAATTTGACCACCCAAAAGAGCTGCCAATTTGTTACCTATTGCAATTGCCAAATACCACATACCAAACATGAATGCAATCATACGTGCGGGAACCAATTTGGACACATAGGATAATCCTACTGGTGACAAACACAGTTCACCTAATGTGTGAAATAAGTAAGCTAGAATCAACCATAGCATAGAAACTTTCACGCCATCAGCGATGCCGTGTGCACCATATGCCAAAAATCCAAAACCAACTGCCATAATAATCAATCCTAAGCCGTATTTAACAGCTGCTGGAGGATTAAATTTAGAATCCCAAATTTTTGAAATAGACGAAGCAAACGTAATAATGAAAAATGAGTTCAAGATTGAGAACCAAGATGGCTCAATTTCAGAAGCTTCTTTTGTAAACTCATTGTATAACATCCATGCTGCCACAATCCAAACAAAAGCAAATGTGATTGCCAATACGATATTGGTAGATGGAGCTTTTTTCCAAGTACCTTTTGCTAATAAATATAATACGTAGGAAATCAAAATTAATGGAACGACAGTCAATAACGAATTGAAAGTATTGAATATGGTTAAAGACGTTCCAGCTAAAGATCTGTCAACACTATCTCTTGCGAAGATTACTAGTGATGATGCCGCTTGCTCAAAACTCATCCAAAAAAAGATGGTAAAGAAAGCAAATATAATTACTGCTATCATTCGGTCACGTACAATTTTATCATAGCGAACCAAGCGCGAGATTATCAATCCGATGAAAAGTAGTAAACCTGCAATAGTCAAAACATACATTCCTCTCAACGTGTCTAAACCCAAGAATGAAAGATCAACTGACGGCAACAAGTCTATCTTGCCAATTACATACAATGGCGCATCAAAGGCAAATAACAATCCAATTATCGTTGTGATGCCAATAAGAATATAGTCTATTGTAGAGAAAGGATTTCTTTTGTCATTTTCAGCTTTTTCATCATTGGTAGTTGAGACAACTGCAAAATCTTTGTTTGGCACTTCACCGATCGTTCCGAAAAGTGGTTTTGCCAACCAAAACTGTAATGTACCTAAACCCATAAATACTGCCGCAAGACCGAATCCATAATGCCATCCAAGATTACTTGCCAAGTAGCCACATAACATCATACCGAAAAACGCACCTGCATTCACACCCATATAGAATATGGTGTACGCACCATCCTTCTTTTGCGGGAATTTCTTGTACATTTCAGACAAAATTGATGTCATATTCGGTTTAAAGAAACCTGTTCCGATGACTAATAATCCCAATCCCGAATACAATGGAATCGTACCATCGAAGAACATGGCTACGTGTCCCAAAGTCATGACTATGGAACCAATTACAACAGCCCAACGGTAACCTATAAATCTATCGGCAATAATACCACCAAATATTGGGGTAATATACAACAACATCGCGTAAGTAGAATACAATGCTCCAGCATTTTCTGCTGACCATCCTAGACCTGGATTACCACCTGTAATAGCGGCTGTAAGGAATAAAACCAACAGTACACGCATCCCATAGAATGAGAACCGCTCCCACATTTCCGTGAAAAATAACACGAATAACCCAGAAGGATGCCCAAGCACCATGCTATCATCTATACCCTCTTTTCTAAGCTCTGCTGCAAAATTTTCGTCTGTAGTGTGACTCATTATTTTATTTTTAGAATTTAAGTATCAAAAATACGATTTCACCTTTGATAATTTATTCTATTCTTAAAATAATAACGCCCATTGCTTTTGACAATGGGCGTTATTGTTGTTTTAACAATTATATTAATTAATACCGTGCATTTTCTTTTTAAGTATTGGATTCATCAAAACCAAAATTAATGCTACTGCCATTGGCATAATTGCAATAATCAAGAAGAATGTTGATAAAGAATACTCCGCAGAAATTTTATCTATCATTCCGCCCATTACACCAGCGATTTTATTTGAAATTGCAGATGCTAAGAACCAGAACCCGAAGATTAATCCCAATAATTTTTTAGGAGACAATTTACTTACATACGATAATCCTACTGGTGACAAACATAATTCGCCCATTGTTTGGAAAAAGTATGCTAATATTAACCAAATCATACTCACACGTACCGCGCCTGCAGCCGCGCCTGCTGGAATATCCATAGCACCGTATGCAACAACAACAAAACTAAAACCTACCAAGAATAATCCTAATGCGAACTTAATTGGACCCGAAGGATTCCATACGCGCTCCCATACTTTACTGATTGCTGAAGCAAACATTACGATAAAGAAAGCATTCAAGATTTGAAACCACGAAACTGTTACTTCTGTTTCCAAAGAGGTAAACTCTCTCTGTACTTTCCATAAGCCCAATACAGCGATCGAAGCAAATGAAATTAAAGTAAATAAGATCGTTAAAGGGTAATCATTAAAAATTTTCTTAGATAAGGATAATAAAACATATGTAACTACAACTATTGGGAAAATAGTCAAAATCGCATCTATCCATTTGAATGATGTTGCAGCACTACCTTCCAATACACGTTGAGTAAAATCTTTCGCGAAAATACTTAATGATCCACCTGCTTGTTCAAACGCTAAAAAGAAAAATATACTCGCAATCATCAAGACAGCTACGACAAATAATCTATCTTTTACTACATTTTTAGGCAAAACTTCTTCTGTTTCATCTTTTTTAACAGCCGCTAATTCTTCTTTTGTTTTCGGTTTATCCCCGATTACACCAAATATTTTTTGTCCAAAATAAAATTGCAACATTCCGAAGAACATGAAAACACCAGCCAAGCCGAAACCATAGTGCCAGCCGATTTTCTCTCCTAAGTAACCACACAATAATGATCCCAAAAATGCACCAGCATTGATACCCATATAGAAAATCGTGTACCCAGCATCTTTTTTCGAACTTTTGTCTGGATACAATTGACCCACCATCGACGAAATATTCGGCTTGAACATACCATTACCTAATATCATTAGACCAAGACCGATATAGAAGAAATTCTTTTCAAATCCCTCTAACGCCATAGAGGCATGTCCCAATGTCATTAATAAAGCACCTATAAGGATCGCTTTCTTAAATCCAGTCAATTTATCCGCAATTATACCACCTAATACTGGCGTTGCATATACTAATCCAGTATACCAACCGTATAAACTCATGGCATCGGCATTGGACCAGCCCCAACCACCTTTAGTAATTTCTGTAATTAAGAATACAGTCAATAAGGCACGCATACCATAATAACTGAAACGCTCCCACATTTCTGTGAAGAACAAGACAAATAAAGCTGCAGGATGACCGAATACCTGCTTGTTGCTGGCACCCAATTTATCCAAATGCGGCTCTAATAATTCTTCGTTTTGTTGAATCATAATCATTGATTAAAATGAAAAATTTTATTTAGTTACACCGACAAAGAAAAGATTTTTTTTTGAACATATACCTAACCTCGCAAAAAAATTACAGCGCATTCATTACTATTCAAAATATTAAGGTACAACTATAATCGGCGATTTAATGCTCCAAATTTAAAATAGTAATGTCTTCTTGCAACACTAAATCGCTCTTTCGCAAGACATAAGCATCATGCGACATGTCGGGCACATTTTGATCTTTGTTGCCTCCTTCTAAAGGGATGAGATGATCAAATTCAATTCTCTTATCATTTTTATTATACTGCAAAAGCATCGTTGCTTGCTTCGCATACGTAAAAATTTTACGTGTTATTTTCGGTTTATCAGAAAAAATTGTGGCTCCCAATTTAACTTTTCCCTGCGGATCAATAGTCAACACCTCGATTACTTTTTTACTTACTATTGCATCATGCCCTTTCCAGCCTAACAACAAGTATTGATTGGGACGAAAAGAGACAATTTCATAATACTGTGCTCCATACCAAACACTATTATTTAATTCATTCGTATGGATATCAGCAATTTCGAATGTTTTATCCAATAAAGGGATTAGTTTGAGCGTTCCTGATTTAAATTGTATACTGCCATAATACAGATAAGATCCATCTTGAAGTGGAACATTCCATGTAAAGATTCGGAAACTATCGTCGGGAGAGCGGACGGCTGAAATCATATTCAGCTTATGGAAGTCGTAAAAATAAGAGTTGGGCTCTTTTAATGCAGAAACAAGAGTTTTGACAAATAAAAAATTGCTTTCTATTCGTTCAACCTCCGCTGTTTGTGCAAATACATTTTGTCCAATTTTGTACAAACTATCTTGCCAAACTTGCATCTTCTGTAGATTTTGCCCAAAAGAGACACTACAGAGAAATAGGAGGATGAAAGTAAGAAAGCAATTCTTCAGCATAAGCGCTTATCTGTATCTCTCTAATAATGTCTTAGTTGCGATAATACCATCAATCTCACTCAATTCCGAACCTTCATATTCAATACCAACGAAACCTTTATATTTAGCATCTTTTACGATCTTCATCATCTTATCGTAGTCGATGTTACGCTCATTTCCATTTGCATCAAATACATGAGATTTTGCGCTAACTCCTTTCGCATACGGCATTAATTCTGTCACTCCTTGGTAGCGATCATATTCATAGAAGTTTCCAAAATCAGGCAAAGAACCACAATTTTTCTTTCCAACTGATTTTAATACATCTGCCAACCAGTCGCCATGTGAAGATATTCCACCATGATTCTCTACAGTGACATTGATTTTAGCTTTCTTGCCATAATCTGCTAATGTAGATAAACTTTGTACGACACGTTTTTTCACATCTTCTTTTGAACCTCTACCTGCAGCATTCACACGAATTGATGTACATCCTAAAAAGTTTGCTGCATCAATCCATTTGTAATGATTTTCAACAGATTTTAAACGTTTTGTTTCATCTTCATCACCCAAATTACCTTCTCCGTCTACCATGATAAGAACATTCGTTACTCCGCTCGATTTTGCACGATTTTTCAAATCTTTTAGATAAGTCATATCCTGAGCTTTATCTTTAAAAAATTGATTTACATATTCGACACCGTAAATGCCAAATTTCTCAGCAGCAAATTGTGGAAAATCAATATTTTTAAGATCACCTTTGTTAATTGTTCTGTGCAACGACCATTCTGCTAACGAAATATCGAACCATGATTTCTTAGCAGCAAATAAATCTAAGGATGGTGCAATTGTTACCCCCGCAGCAACCAATCCTAAGTTTTTAATAAAATCCCTTCTTGTATTCATGTTTATAAGTATTAGTATGTATTTTATATGTTTGCCCAACCCGAAGTCAACACATCAACAAGATGCATTGTCTTGATTGGAATATTATGTTTGTCAATATATGCTTGCAATTGCAATAAGCATGATGAATCTGTCGAAATGATATAGTCTGCATTTGCTGCTTGCGCATTTCGTACTTTCTGCTCTGCCATCGCACTCGATATCCCTTCAAATTTCACAGCAAATGAACCTCCAAATCCACAACATGTTTCTTGGTCTTTCATTTCTACAATGTCGAGCCCACCAACATGCGAAAGCAATTTACGTGGCTCATTCTTTATTTTGCATTCTCGAAGTGCAGAACAAGAGTCATGATAAACCGCTGTACCCACCAACTCCGCACCGAAATATTCTTTCTTCAATACATTAACCAAGAAATCTGAAATTTCGAAAATATTGCGCTGCAAATTACGACACGTGTTATGTTCAATAGAATTCGTAAACAAATCGTCATAGCCACCTTTAACCATCCCAACGCAGGAAGCGGAAGGTGAAACGACATAGTTGCTATCAGTAAAATCCTTCAAAAATTTTGATCCAACTTCTTTCGCTTGATCCCAAAAACCTGCATTATATGCTGGTTGCCCACAACAGGTTTGCTCTGTATTATAAATCACTTCGCACCCAGCCTTCTCCAGTAATTTTACGGTATTAAAAGCCGTCTCAGGATACAGTTGATCTATAAAACAAGGAATAAACAATTCCACTTTTCTATTCATTGACACGTGCTTTTAAGCTAGAATTATATTTAAGAACCCTCAATAATAGCAAAAATCCTAAAATAAAGAAAATCGATAATGACAACGCCGAGTATCTGATATTGTGTGTGAGTTGTTCTATCAAGCCAAAACATACTAGACCTACCACTATCCCTAACTTTTCTGTGATATCATAAAAACTGAAGAATGCAGTCGTGTCTTCTAAGTTGTCCGGCAACATCTTTGAATAAGTTGAGCGAGACAAAGATTGTATTCCTCCCATCAATAAACCAACCATGATAGCTAATCCATAATATTGCGTTGCATTCGTCAAATAATACGCAGATATACAAATACTTGCCCAAAGTAATGTAACTAAAAGCAACACCACAATATTTCCCCAGATTCGTGCTAACTTGGACATAATAAATGCACCAACGATGGCAACCAATTGAATTAAAATAATAATAGTAATTAATGATTTTTGTTCTAGTTCCAGTTCTTTCTGACCAAACATAGTCGCTACAACCATAATGGTTTGCACACCCACAGAATTGAAAAAGTAAGCTGGTAAAAATTTCTTAATACCTTCATTCGCTCTCACTTGACTCCATACGCTTTTGAACTCAGAAGTTACACGACCAAACAATGAATTTCCGTTCGCAATGACAGATAGCGTATTGTTAGGTAATGCACGAAATGGGATTATAGAAAATCCAAGCCACCAGATTCCGACCAGTAGAAAGGATAACCGAGCAGGAAAGGAAGCATCAGTAATACCAAACCATTCTGGTTTTAGCACAAATACAAAACAAATTACTTGGATTGTAACGCAACCTACATAACCATAGGCAAAGCCTTTAGCACTTACCTCATCTTGCTTATCGGGAGTTGCAATAATAGGTAAATACGAATTATTAACGGCAACACCACCAATGTATCCGATTGCGGCTAATGTAAAGCATATTATCCCTAACTCTAATGTCTCAAGTTTGAAAAAAAACAATCCCATACACGCAATAGAACCTATATAGGTAAACATTTTCATCACTTGTAGTTTTCTACCTTTTGCATCTGCATACGAAGAAAGAAATGGTAAAGCTAAGACCATCAACAGGTATGCAGCGGCTAAAGCATAATTAGACAATACAGTGTTAATAACCTCAAAACCAAAGAAATTAACAAAATCATCTCCACCTGTACTTGAACTAGTAATAGCAATATAATAGATTGGAAATATAGTAGAAGTAATTACAAGGTTATAAGCTGAATTTGCCCAATCAAACATTGCCCATGAACGAATGAGTTTCTTATCGTTCTTAATATATTCTTCCATTTGAATCTAAGGTTGCCTTTGCTAACAGATATTTTTCTTAAAAGTTTTGGCGAATAAAAGTCATTATTCTAACCATTTCTCTTCGAATATACGATGTTGGAACTGCATAATTATTATTCAAAAAAGAAAAAGCAAATTTTCTTCCCGAACGTGTCACAATATAACCAGATTGGCAATGCACAGAATTAATTGTTCCTGTCTTAGCCCAAATAAATGCTACCCCTTGATCCAACGCGTAAGCAGATTTCAGCGTACCATCAACGCCACCTGCCGGAAAAAATAGATAACGCTGATTCTCATCTGGTATTAAATCTTTGATGGCTACTAATAAATCAACCATATTACGCGGGGTAATCTTATTGTAAGTCGACAAACCACTACCGTCTCTCAAAAAGATGGTGTCCTGAAAATTATTGTAATACTCTTTTTGCATGTGGCTTCGAAGAGAATCCGTATAAAAGCCATTATAAACCTTATCCGAAACCAACATCGTCAAATGTTCCGCTAGGAAATTATCACTTGGTAACATCATCTCACGCAATACCACATTGCGACTTGTCGAATACATGGTTTTCAAATCAGCAGGTCTTTCGTAACTTTTCAGCAACCCAACTTCTCTTTGCAACGTATCTTGTAATAATCGAACAACCAAACTATCAGACCAGATAAAGGGCTTGCTTGTACTGAAGTTCTTCGGTACATTCAAATTTGACATCTCAAATTTATTGGAGTTCAAATGACGAGACACCCCAAATCTGCGATGCATGCGTTCTCGAATATCAATGTTCTTAGCAAAATAATTTGGTGTTGCTACCAAACCATTACCATTAGCTTGTAATCTAACGACATTACCATATATCGGAAACGTAGAAATTTCTGACTGATAATATTCCTGATAATCCTCAATAGACCAGCCATTTCTATACGCTGGCTCACTCGTTTCTTGAGCAACGTAAAACAGTTTCTTTCCTGTATTTTTTAGAAAATAATACACACGTCTTGAATCCAATTTTGGATGAAGAAATGTAGGATCACCCGTGCCCCAAAACAGCAACGAATCGCCTCTTTCCACATAATGAATTCCAGCTATTGAATCTCCTAAATGTTTCAACGAACTAAATAACGTATAGGTTTTGGTATTAGATGCTGGTGTAAAATGCTGATCTTCTTTCTTGCCAAAGACCGCTTTATTACTATCCAGGTCATACAAGTAAAAACCGTAATGATGTTTTGGAAGTATGGTTGATTTAGCAAATTCCGCTTCTAAAAGATTAAAATCTTGGGCTTGTAAGCTTTTAAAGTTAAAATTCAATACGATTAAAGCTACTAAGAGGGTTAGATTTTTCATGAACGAAAAATAGTAATTTTTGAAACTTTGTAAGAATAAATCGTGATATTGAAACAAGTATGTTACATCTCATAACGCTATAAACTTTTGAAATTACATTTTAGCATCCATTAATTTACTCGAATTTACACGAGGCTCGCCCAGTTGCATTTTAAGAACAAAAGCTCGATCACTGTTGTATTCCTTTGGAATAATTACATCATAATACGTGTTTTTATCCAAATCATACCCAATATCAGCATGTTTAACTAGCAAATCAGTAAAGCTACTTCCTAAAATTAAAACATTAACTGGCATTTCTTTCGAATTTTTAATTACAGGTATACGTATTACACCATTATTTGACCGATTAACCACAGTCAAATAAAGTGTTTTGCCTTTTTGTGTATAGTAACCATAGTTGGTTTTAGGAAAATCAGCATGACGCACAGCATGTACAGCTTTACCATTTACCTTCATCCATTCACCCAATTCTTTTGCAATTACATCGTCCCCAGGATGCATATTCCCTAAACCATCTGGCCCAGAATTCAATACAAAATTTCCATTCATGGAAACCGATTACATCAATAATTCAATGATGTCATCTGTAGTTTTTGTGTATAATCCTGACCAATCTTTCATATATCCCCATCCATTTGGTGGGATCGTCATCACACAATCCCAGTCATTTCCATCCAACCACGATATATCCTCTGGAAGTTTACGTTCCCAACCTTGCTCATAATCACCTAACAAGATTCCATTTGAATCAAAATAACGCTTACCATATTCGTCATAAGCGCCACTCCCCTCTGTAATTGTAGAAACTATAGCCTAGAAATTTAATCTTGGATACATGACGAACGACGCTTTTCTCTTTATTGACCTTAAGCATCAGCTTACCTTCAACAAATTTTGTGATCGATTCCATAACCCGTGAGGCACTCCGTTTACTACGACAAAGTATCATAAGGTCATCAGCGTAACGTACAAATTTGTGTCCTCGAGATTCCA
>NZ_VIQM01000058.1 GCF_008520265.1 Sphingobacterium cavernae | reverse complement strand
AGGATTAAAAATAATATCGTCAGGAACTGGCGATTACACGGGCGGAGACTCAAATAAGACTTTGGCAACAAAGCACAAGTCTGTGAAGCCCGAAGCCCATTTGTCTTTAGCAAATGGGTAGTTCACTACAGGTAGATATAAAATATAGAAAGAGATAAAAATGTAGAAATATTTTTTTTTATGTTTGTACTTACTTGATAAAAAACTAAAAGCTTGTGAAACTAAAACCTGTTGATAGCATTTCGGGAATTTCTCCTAAAGATTTTGTTAGAGATTATCTAAACAAAGGTCAGCCCGTTATCTTGAAAGATTTTATAAGTAAGGATAGTGCTTGTTGGACAAAGTGGAGTTATGATTACTTCAAGGAAATAGCTGGTGATGTTAAAATTGATGTCTACGGTAAGGAAGAAGAAGGCCATAATTACGCTGCAAGTCCTCCTGTTGGGAAAATGACTTTTGCACAGTATTTAGATAAAATTAGTAGTGAACCTACTGAATTGCGTTTATTCTTGTTTAATTTATTGAAAATACGTCCAGAATTGAAAAAGGATGTAATTTATAATGACGTGACAGGGGGTAAGGTAATTCAAGGTTTACCGTATATGTTTTTTGGTGGAGAAGGATCAGCTACGCGTAATCACTTTGATATAGATATGTCGCATGTGTTTATTTCGCAGTTTCAGGGGTACAAGCGTATTTGGTTATTTCCAAATGATCAGTCCGACTTGATGTATAAGTTGCCTTACAATTTTCACAGTATTGCGAATCTGAAAACTAGTAGTTTAGAAGAATATCCAGCTTTGAAATATTTGAATGGTTATGAGGCAGTGATAGGTCCTGGAGATACATGTTACATGCCTGCTGGATATTGGCATTACATTCAGTATGAAACAGAAGGATATTCCATTTCAGTACGTGCATTAGCAAACTCTTTGGGTGAAAAATTGAAAGGCGCACGCAATTTATTTATTACGCGTCATTTTGACGATACGATGCGTAAAATTTTTAAAGATAAATGGTTGCATTATAAAATTGATAAAGCACGCAAACGTGCTGATAAAGCAATGAATAGATATAAATAACTAAAATGGTCGAAATTTAATTCGACCTTTTTAGTTTTACTCTGCAATTTCTTCTTCCTCTTTTATCGCATTTCGATAGAATAAAGTATAAGGATCAGAATCGTAAATTTTTGCTTCAGGATTGTGCTTGAATGGAATAGCTGGGTTGAATATTTCCTCCAATGTAGCTGTTAAAAATTTGAAGAATTCCTCCTTTTGATCTGCTAAAAATTCACCTTCCATCAATGCTCCTCGGCTGCCATAGAAAAGCGTTCCCTCTTCGCGCATTTTGCGTGCGACATAAAGATGCGGTTCAAGATTTGATATACCTGTCTTTTGTTCAAATACGTACGCATAAAATAAAGTTTGGATTAGCGCTTTATTCGAGCTATTGGACGCAAAAACTTTCTCTATATTTTTAAAATCAACCGTATCTCCACCTGTTTTATAATCTACAATGCGTTTTTTAACTTCGCCTAGGTCAGTAACTACTTCATCAACACGGTCAATAATACCAAAAATTTGCACTTTTTCTTCTTTTCCATTAACATAGATAGGAAAGTCTAATACATAATCTTCATCGTTCTCTAATTCGATAATACGAAAAGACTTGTAGTTTTCGGCGTCGTATTCCAAATACATTTTAACGTATTCGCATGCAATTTTGTGCATGATGCGTTGTAAACTATTCAATTGATTAATTTCGGTGAATTCATCACCATACTGTTTTCCGATTTCAAGAATTATAAGTGAATCTACCTCTTTGATTTTATCCCTTAATATTTGTGTTGAAGTAAATTCAGATAATCCTTTGTATGGTTTTAGAATGGTTTCCATCACATTATGAATGACTGTACCTAATACATTCATCTCAAATTCTTGTGATATGCGAGGTGGTTCTTTGATTTCTGCAACGTGCTTGAAGAAAAATTGCAACGGTGAAAGCAAATACGTTGTCAATGCTGTTGCTGAAATTTTGGCTTTACCAACTATATATTTCCCGTACAATTTTCCCCACACTTTACCTGTTTTTGGAATTATAAGTTCTTCCTCGTTTGGAGGGAAAAGAATAGGTTGCTGCTGTTGCTTTTTTATAAAATTAAAATTGCTTTCAAATTCCAACTGGCGAATAAACCTACTTTCTTCACCTGTACTGTTTTCGTCTACGATACTGTTATAAAACAAGTGAATACCTGTGCTGTATTGCAAATGACGATAGAATAGGTATGCCGAAAGTGCATCTTGATTTTCTAAAATGGGTAATCCATACGCTCTTCGCAAGGTGTTTGGTAGAAAGGTTGCAGCACTCGAAGTTTTTGGTAAAATACCTTCATTAGCACCCAAAATATAAACATTGTCGAAATTTAAACATCGGCTTTCCAACAATCCCATAATTTGTAAGCCATCTAATGGATCTCCTTCAATAGCAGAGTTAATCGGCGCAATTGCTTTCCGAATCAAACCTATTTGAAAGATTATACTCAGTTCTGGCATTTTTTCAAATCCTAGATGCAATTGGTTCAAAACCTTTTTGGTTTCGATCAATAGATTCGCATCGATTTGCTTAATTTGCGTGTCTTGCGCTAGGGAAATCAACAATTCATCCAATAGATGAATCAAGGTTGGGATGACCTTTTTGGAGGATTCTAATGGTCTAAAAAAATGAGGCAAAACTGATGTTTTGACACTTATATCGTCAATATCGATTTCAAAAAGTTGTTTGTCAGCAATGGCTTTTTGTAAAGCTGTTTTTTCTTTAGTTGAAGTTTTGGTTAGTGGATTGTTCAAAAATGTTTCTACTTCTTGATATGTTATTTTTGTTTTCTTAAGATGCGAAACTTGCTCATGCACTCGCATCCACAAATCTAGGATACCAAAAATCGGAGATTGTGTCAGCGGAAAACCTGTTGTGATGTTTGCTTTGAGATTGGGTAAGCTTTGTAATAAGGGAACCAATAAGGATTCGTCAGCTAATAGAATAGCAGAGGTTTTTCCTTCTTTTTCATTTCCCAACAAGACATCGTGAAGAAGTTTTGTTTGACTAACCTTACCACTAGAAGCAATCAAGTGTATATTATCCTTACGATTTCCAATGACATTGGGTGCTTCGCCTAATGCATTCTGTAATTCCGTCTGAAATATATTCCTTCGGATAAATAACCCAGCTTCTTGTTGCTTGTCTTCCAAATAATAGGCATCCGCGTCAAAATAAAATAACGCTTTTCCTAGTTCTTGCCATTGTTTGAAAAGTTTAGCTTCCGCATTATTCAACGCGTTAAATCCTACAAAAAGAATTTTTTTGAAAGGTTTTATTAATGAAATGCTATCTAATTCTCCCTCTGCCAATTGGCGATAAATCGTAGGATAATTAGTTTGCTTATGTTCTATTAATATTTGTTTGAAAGCACGATAAAGTATAGGAAGTCTTTTCCATAATTTCAAGAATCGTTCTTGAATACCTTTATGCCCTGCGATACTGAAAGATTGCCAAAATTGACGAATAAAATCTTGTTGTTCTTTGGTCAAATGCTGGAACTCAATATCGATTTTGCTTGTATCGTACAATTCCATATAGATGTGATCGATATTCACCAAATCATAATCCAATTGGCTGAAATCACTTAAAATAATTTCAGCAATCGGATAAAATTCTTCAAGCGTTTCGGGTTCATGTCCTTCTTTGCCTAAGAATTCATTGTGCAATTCGTACAAATAGAAAAATTGCGTTAATTGGCTCACCTGCTCTGCTTCGGAAGCCAAACTGAAAAACTCTTGTATAGTGTAAAACTGTGGCGACCATATCGCGTGACCATACGTGTCTGCAAGATGTTTCTTCAGATACGTAATCGGACGTTTATTGTTGAAAACAATCGCTATTTCGGACAAATCTGTCCCGAAGCGTTGTTTGATATCTTCTGCTACTCCTGCTAAAAACGCTGTGTTCATTTCGACTCTCTTAATCTATTTCACCTCTACTAATTCATTGACCTTGGCGTAGAACAAAAAGCCACGGATATTTTTATAACCTAAGTTTTGGAGGGCTTTCATGTATTGATCAACTTGTGTTTTATGCTCGATATAATTGTCTCCTGTGAATTTAAAATCCAAAATTATTGTTTCTCCTTCTTTTGTAAAGACTTTGTCTGGGCGGAGTGTTCGACCATCTGCAGTTATAATCCCTGATTCGTTCCAGATTTTGTATTCCCCAGAAAGCCATTGATTAATTTGTGGATGATGCCATATTTGATAAATTTCTTTTTCAAGGAGGTCTTTATTTTCTACTGCTAAAATACCTTCATCAATATAGCGCGCTACGATTTTTTGAATATCCGATTCTTTGGAAGCTTCTGACATGACTTCGTGCGCAAGAATGCCATATTGCGATGCTTTTTCGAGCATTAAAATGGTGTTTATGGTGCGTTTACTGTTTTTATCCAACGCATTTTCCATTGCTACTGAAATAGGATAGCGCTCTAAAGCTATTTTCCCACTATCGACCAACTCTTTGTTTTCTTCTTTGACAATGATATTGTCCGATTGAATTTTTTGCTCTTCAATTGGAAATGGCGCATTAGGATGATCTAATACTTGATAGATGACATCAGAAATGAGGTCATTACATACTTTAACGCTACCAGTTTTCTTATCTGTAGCAAATGCTGGTGCGGTGATATAAATATGTTCGATAGCCCGAGTTGTTGCCACGTATAATGTATTCAATGAATCCATGTAATTGAACAGCTTTTCTTCAAAGTACTGTTGGTAAAAAAGGGATTTTCCAACGGAAGAACTGTATTTAATTGGAATTCTTCCAAGCTGTGCAAAAGGTGTATTTTCGGTATTAATCCAAAAATCCCCGTTAGCCATACCATCTAACGTCCACGAGCAGAACGGAATCATAACCACATCGTAAGCCAAACCTTTGGACTTATGGATAGTAGTGACTTCTATAGCATTTACTTTTCCACTTGAAGGTAATACTGCTTTATTGCCATCTTCTTCCCAAAACTCTATAAACTGATTGATACCTCGTTCGCCATTTGCGGTGAAATTGCCTACAATGTCTTTAAAAGTCAAAATGTAAGGTAAATGCACATTGTAATCTGATGTGAAACCATATATTTCAATAAGTTTCTCGACAAGATGAATCAACGGTAATTTCTGCCAAACATCCCAGTCAGTTATAAGCTGTTCGGGAAGAAGACTTTGGAGATTTTCAATATTATTATCTTTAAAATTCAACCAGGCGTCATTTTCAAAAGATTTTTGGGTGGAAATAATCTGATAGAGATAAGCCATCCGCGCATTGTGAATCACATGCTTGTCACTGTTGTAAATGAAAGCTTTTAACGATTCGACCAATAGATTGATAGCGTCGTTCGATGCCAGAGATAGTGCATCTCCCGAAATTACATCAAATTGCAGTCCTGTAGCATTTTTGTACTCCATCAGCTTTTGAATAATCTCTACTGCC
Source organism: Sphingobacterium cavernae (assembly GCF_008520265.1). Taxonomy (GTDB): domain Bacteria; phylum Bacteroidota; class Bacteroidia; order Sphingobacteriales; family Sphingobacteriaceae; genus Sphingobacterium; species Sphingobacterium cavernae. Next base: position 22,476 of record NZ_VIQM01000058.1, on the reverse strand, counting down.
TGCCTATTGCTACGTACCAAAATACCAATTTGTTTGGCATCATATCTACCACTCGAAATCCAGTTACCTATTTTTTCGCAAAGATTATTGATAGATTCTTCCTTGGCTTGATTTGCTCGCCATCGGCTATCCTCTACATTTATGTATTCTATTTCTATTGATCCCTGCTTATTCGGATCATTTAACTTAAATTCAGGAATTTCCTGTGCACTATTTTCGTAAGCGCGCACAAGCATACTATCGTTCTGTGCATTTCGCCACCAGCGTATACCTTCTTCCGAAAGCTCATTTTGAGCCATATCATTCAGCACATTTTGCATGTGAGTCGGAATAGATTGGTAGAGATAGTTATTAAATCGAATGATATTTGGCAGACTTCGGAAATTAGTTTCTAATATTCCATTATCAATAAAATGCTTTGTATTATCTGCATCCACATGGAAATTTTTAGTAACCTGTTCTTCCACCTGTTGCAACAAAATGCGCCAATCACCATTTCGCCAGCGGTAAATACTTTGTTTGACATCCCCGACAATCAAATGCTCACTTTGCAATCCTTCGGAGTTACTCAATGCATTTAATAATAAAGGACTATAATTCTTCCATTGAATACGTGAAGTGTCCTGAAACTCATCAAACAAGAAATAATTATAACGATTACCAATTTTTTCCCAGATAAATGTCGGGTCATTGTGTGCGTCTAAACCCAATTTGTTCAACAATATCTGCGAATCAGAAATCAATTGTGCACTATTTTCTTTCCGCCAAGTACTAAGCAAGTCAGACATTTCTTTCAGCAGTCTTAAATAATAAAGATTGCCTTGCACAGATTGATAAGCAATATAGGTTGGCAATAACTGTTCTAAAGTTGCAAATTGCCTCAATACCGGTCTAAATCCTTCAATTAGATCATAACGTAGGTTCTTGTCTTTATCAGTATACGGATCTTCATCGTCGATTAGTTTGGTGTATTTTCCTAGTAACTCTATAAGACCAGATAAAGACAACTTTTGAACTTGTGGCGTAATTTTATTTGCCGAAACTAAGGGGTTTCGAGATTTACCTTTCATTTCATTGGCATCCACATGCAAGGATTTGAATGTTTCTTGAAAAGACTGAATGGCTAAACTTAAGCTATCCAGGTATGATTGTGTTTTCTCAAAAACCTCTTTGTTGAGTAAATTAAAAATCTCATTTGTATCAGCAGATGCTAAGGCGCCATCAAACTCTTGAAAATTCTCTGTGAATATCAAACCAGCCAATTGGCTCAATTGATTGCGGTAATTCCAATTTTCATTGTTAGCAATTTTCTTTTCGGCGTAGCCAATAATCCAATCCAATAATTCTGGTTTTTCGTCCAACAATTGATTCAGCATCATCGTCAAATCTGTTTTGACTTTGTTGGTGTTCATTTCAATCTTATACGCTGCATCTAGGTTAAGTTCGTACGTAAAAGAACGAATGACTTTTTGTGAAAAACCATCAATGGTGCTAATCGTAAAATGACTATAATCGTGCAAAATTCTGCGATAAACGCGATATGCTTTCTCTTGAATGAGCGCAGCTGACCATTGTGGGTTTTGTTCCAAAAGTAGTTTTCTAAAGCTATCAATCTTACTTGATGTTTCACCAACAGCAAGACCTTGCAGCACTGAAAGAATACGTTCTTTCATCTCTGCTGTAGCTTTATTAGTAAAGGTAACAGCAAGAATCTCTCTGTAGCTGTTCTCATTGGTCAGGAGTAAAGTGATATAATGTAAGGTCAAACTAAATGTCTTACCCGAACCAGCGGAAGCTTTAAGAATTTTTAACGGAGCAACATGAATCATTTCGAAATACGATTAGGAAGATTGAAATTACATTAAAAAAGCTGTTATATCAAACGCATTATAGAGTAGGCTCATTTAAAGCTTTTTAGTTTGAAAAAATATTTTTATCTTTGCGTCCCCTCATACATGAAGTACGGGGGATATGTTGAATACATAAATAATTACAAAACATGGCAACTAAAATCAGATTGCAAAGACATGGTAAAAAAGGACGTCCTTTTTACCACCTAGTAGTAGCAGATTCACGTGCTCCACGTGATGGTAAATTCATCGAACGTATCGGTTCTTACAACCCAAACACTAATCCAGCGACTATCGTTTTGGATTTTGACAAAGCTTTGGACTGGGTGAACAAAGGTGCGCAACCTACAGACACAGCTCGTGCTATTCTTTCTTACAAAGGTGTATTGTACAAAAAACACTTGCAAGGTGGTTTGAAAAAAGGTGCTTTTGATGAGGCTGCTTTAGAAGAAAAATTTGCGGCTTGGACTGCGTCTAACGAAGCGAAAATTTCTGGTAAAAAAGATGGTCTAGCTAACACTAAAGATGAAGCTAAAAAAGCTGCTTTAGTTGCTGAGGCTGCTAAAAAAGAAGCTAAAGCTGCTGCTATCGCTGCTAAAAATGCTCCTGTTGCTGAAGAAGCTCCAGCTGAAGAGGCTGCAGAAGAAGCTACAACTGAAGAAACTGAAGGTTAATCCTTTCATACAGTATTCAAGAAAGGCCGATTCAGATTTTGAATCGGCTTTTTTATTAAATTGGTGTCTTTACCATATTTTTTTATTTTTTAATTTTGTCTTTTTAATTTATAGCATGACAATAGAGGGAAGTTTTTACATCGGATATGTATCTAAGACGCGTGGTCTAAAAGGGGAAGTGCAATTGTTTTTCGAATTTGAGGATTACGATGAGTTGGAATTGGATGTTATCTTTCTTGAAGTGAACAAAAAATTGGTTCCATATTTCGTGGATGCTATAAAATTGCAGAAAAATAGTACAGCTTACGCAACTTTTGAGGATGTTGATCATATTGACAAGGCGCAGGCTATAGTTCGTCGCAAGATGTATCTTCCAAATGATAAAATGCCTGAGCGTGATCCTGACGATTTTCGTTGGAAAGATTTAGTTGGTTTTCTGGTTATAGACGAAGAGCACGGTGAGTTGGGTGAAATTGTTGATGTGACTGAAATGCCGCAACAATTTATTGCGACAGTCAAGTTGGAAGAAGGTAAGCAATTGATGTTTCCGCTTTCGGAAGATTTGATTTTAGGTATTGATGGGGATGAAGAAATTATCGAAGTAGACCTACCAGAAGGATTGGTAGATCTGTATAAAGAGTAAAAGTTTTTATTGATTACAAAGAAATAAATAATGTAATTACTTTAATTCACACCGAAAGTCCAGAAGAATTGGCTGGTTGCGGGGTGGCTACGGCGCTTATTGAAAAGACATTGGCATATATTGAAGAGAATAAATATACATTAGTGCCGCTATGTCCGTTGGTATTAGCCTATATCAAAAGACATCCAGAATGGGTTAGGGTTGTACGTGATGATTATAAAGAGAAATTTAATTAGGATAATTCATGGATGCTAAAGCAGACGCAAAGACGATAAACGCGGAGATATCAGCCTCAATTGCTGATGTAAAGTATATAACCACTATTTCGACTTTAGATGCTAAACAAATAGTTGGCGATGAACCGGAATCATTAGGTGGGCAAAATAAAGGATTTAATCCTTATGAATTGCTGGCTTCATCATTGGGTATGTGTACGGCTGCAACATTGAAAATGTATGCAGATCGTAAAGAGTTAAATCTCGGGATGATACAAGTTAATGTAGAATTGGTACATAATACCACGAAAAAATCAGCGACATTTAAGAAGTCTATCTCATTTGAAAGTAAAGATATAGCAGAAAAGGATCTGAAAAGGCTAATGGCAATTTCCGAAGCTTGTCCTGTGAATAAACTGCTTTCAAATGAAATTTTGATAGAAACTGACCTGAAAATCTAGTAAATATCAATAATTCTGCGTTGCAAATTGAAGATTTCATAAATCTTTTTGCTTTTAAATTTTAACTTTTGAGTTAATACTCCGATATTAGCGGAGCTTATAGAGAAAGGCAGAGGGAATAGACCCGCTGAAGCCTTAGCAACCTGATATTTTTCAAGGTGCTACATTCTACCCCAATTGGGAAAGATAAGTTTTAGATAGACCACACCTCTGTGTCTTTTCTCTTGGCCTAAAACGAAAAGAATAATCATGAAAATCGTAGATCATATTAAAAACGCGAACGGGAAGACTTTGTTTTCATTCGAATTGTTACCTCCTGCAAAAGGTCAAGGGATTCAAAGTATTTTCAATACAATGGATTCTTTGATGGAATTCAAACCTCCTTTTATTGATGTTACATACCACAGAGAAGATTATTTGTACAAACAACACGATAATGGTTTGTTGGAACGTGTAGCGTATCGCAAACGTCCTGGTACGGTGGCTATTTGTGCAGCGATCATGAATAAATATAAGGTCGATGCGGTTCCGCATTTGATTTGTGGTGGTTTTACGAAAGAAGAAACAGAAAATGCGTTAATCGATTTGGACTTCTTGGGTATTGATAATGTTTTGGTTTTGCGAGGTGATGCGCGCAAAGGAGATGCAGATTTTATTCCTACACCGGGTGGACATGGCTATGCTACGGATTTGTTGGCACAAGTGTCGGATATGAACAATGGAAAGTACTTGCATGAAGATATTGAAAATAGTTCAAAAACAAATTTCTGTATCGGTGTAGCAGGTTATCCCGAAAAACATTTTGAAGCACCAAATTTCAATACTGATTTCAAATGGTTAAAGAAAAAAGTTGAAATGGGAGCAGAGTTCATCGTTACGCAGATGTTTTATAATATCGAAAAATACAAAGAATTCGTAGTGAAATGCCGCGAAAATGATATTCATGTGCCGATTATTCCAGGATTAAAACCATTGACGACGAAAAAGCAATTGATTGCATTGCCTAAAATTTTCCATTTGGATATTCCAGAAGAATTAAGTGATGCCGTAGAAGCATGTAAAAATAACGCAGACGTACAAAAAGTGAGCACGGAATGGATGGTCAATATGTGTAAAGAGTTGATTGATTTTGGTGTTCCTGTATTGCACTTTTATACCATGAGTAATCCTGGTCCAACAAAACGAATTGTAGAAAAGTTATTCTAACCTATTAAAGCTTCCCAATCAGGAAGCTTTTTCTTTTTGTTAAATTCTGTTAATAAACAATTTAGCTCCGTTAATTCCTCTAAATTTATAATAGTTTCCAAAAGCCTTAAACAAAACTATTATGAATTACACAAAAATCAACAATCTTCTGGGGTGGCTATGTGGTGCAATTGCGACGATCGTATATGTGCTTACTACCGATCGATTCAACAGTTGGTGGGATACGGGAGAATTTATTGCTTCAGCTTATAAGTTAGAGGTTGTTCATCAGCCCGGAGCGCCATTGTTTCTAATGATTCAAAACCTGTTTAGCAACTTGGCAGGAGGAGATGTGAGTAGAATTGCTTTTTGGATGAATGTAGGTTCTGCGGTATGTAGTGGTTTGACTATTACATTTTTATTTTGGACGATTACAGCTTTAGCACGCAAAATTTTAATCAAGGATGTATTAAAAATTGAGTTTTTTGATCGTTTAAAAATATTTGGAGCTGGCGTAGTTGGTTCTTTAGCTTATGCTTTCACGGATTCTTTTTGGTATTCAGCATTAGAGAGTGAGGTGTATGCGATGTCATCTTTGTGTACGGCTGTGGTCTTTTGGTTGATATTGAAATGGGAACGGAGAGCTGACCAAGATGATGCGAATAAATGGCTTTTGGTCATCGCATTTGTGATGGGATTATCCATCGGAGTACATTTGTTGAATTTGCTTACAATTCCTGCCTTGGCTTTGGTGGTATACTTCAGAAAAGCTGAGAAAATCACACCTAAAGGAGTTTTCAAAACTTTGGGAATTGGCGTAGGAATTTTAGCTTTTATACTTTGGGGTGTAATACAATATAGCGTCAAACTGGCGGCTTATTTTGATTTATTCTTCGTGAATAGTTTAGGATTGAATTTCGGATCTGGGATTGTATTTTTTCTACTACTATTAGTATCTTCCTTGATTTTCGGACTTTATTATTCGTGGAAAAAGAATAAGGCTATTTTGCAATTTGCAGTTTTGTCGCTGTGTTTTGTACTGTTTGGCTTTAGTTCCTATACGATGTTATTGATTCGTTCTCAAACGAATATTTCGTTGAATAATAATTCTCCTGATAATGCTTTTTCTTTTTTAGGATATTTGAGTCGTGAACAATATGAAACAGAACCATTACTCAAAGGACCTACGTATAATTCAAAAGTTATAGATGTTGAAGAGGCTTATACTTATAGAAAAGATGCCGACAAATACAGTAAAATTGATGCACGTGGTAAATATACATACGATAAAGAAATGCTGTTTCCACGATTATGGAATGCCGATAAAGCTCATTTTTATTCGTATTATACTGGTTTGGAGCAAGGTGTAAATCCTTCCATGTGGGATAACCTAAAGTTCTTTTTTACGTACCAAGTTAACCATATGTATGTGCGTTATTTCTTGTGGAATTTTGTGGGAAGACAAAATGATGAGCCAAGTCATGGCAGCGCAATTCATGGGAATTGGATTTCGGGAATCTCGGCTATAGATAATCAAAGGCTAGGAGATGAGACAATAATGAATTCTTTGGGCAATGCCTCTAGAAATACCTATTTTTTTCTTCCTTTTTTACTTGGAATCGCGGGTTTAATATGGCAATATAAGCGAAGTAAACGTGATGCGTTAGTTGTTGGTTTATTGTTCTTTTTTACTGGGTTGGCGATTGTGATATACTTAAATCAAACTCCAATGCAACCGCGTGAAAGAGATTATGCCTATGCAGGCTCTTTCTACATGTTCAGCGTTTGGATTGGACTTGGAGCAATCGCTGTTTTAGATATCTTAAGACGGATATATGCGAATAAGGTAGTCGCTAATGTTTCTTTATTGCTCGTATTTGTAGCTGGTCCTGGGATTTTAGCGTATCAAAATTGGGATGATCATGATCGCTCCGATCGTACGTGGACGCGCGACATGGCATATAATTATTTAGAATCGTGTGAGCCCAATGCTATACTCTTCACGTATGCAGATAACGATACCTTTCCGTTATGGTATTTACAAGAAGTGGAAGGTATACGAACTGATGTACGTATCGTTAATTTGAGTTACTTGCAATCGGATTGGTATGTCAAGCAGGCGATGCAAGACATCAATTCGGCCAAAGCTGCTCCAATCAACATTAATCCTGAAAAGATTAAAAAAGGTGTTCGTGATGTAATTCATTATTATGATATGCAAGTAGATGGATATGTAGACTTGGATACGCTGATAGAAGTTATGCTTTCGGACAATCCGAATAATCAATTGCCAATGTCTAACGGCAAATATGTGAATGTTTTACCAACCAAAAATATTCAAATGGTGATAGATAAAGATTCTGTGTTGCGTAATAAGGTCGTTCCAAAATCTTGGGAAAATAATATAGCTGATGTAATGAAATGGAGTTATAATAAACCTTATGTTACCAAAGCAGAATTAAGTATGTTGTCCATCATTCTGAATAATAATTGGGAAAGACCCATATATTTTGCCAATATGCTAGGAAGTGAAAACTTTATTGGGTTAGATAAATATTTGGTAAATGAAGGGTTGGTTTATCGTTTTATGCCTATTGATATAGGTCAACCTCAAGATGAAATATCTTTGGTAAACATAGATACATTGTATCGCAATGTTAAATCCAAATATGTGTATGGGTCTATTTCTAATCTAAAGCATTATGATATAGACTATCGCCGATTTGTTCAAAGCTACTTGTTTGATCAGACTTTAAATGTTGCTCTGGATACACTTATAAAAGAAAATCGAATCCAAGAGGCTAAGGAAGTCGCTTTGTTAGCGGTGAATCATATGCCCCAAGAAAATGTTGATATAAAACATGTTCATTCAAATGCTATTGTCGTAGACACATTGATTAAAGTAAAAGAAATGGAAAAAGCGCAAAAGTTAGCTACACGCGATATAGCGTATATTGAGTCGAACTTGAATTATCTTGTAGGAAAAGCAGACAAGTTAACAGCATTTGATCGTATGGAAGTAAACACAGCTTTAGACTCCTTGAATCGCTATAAAGAAATTGCCGCTGCATTAGGTGATAAACAGTTAATTGCGAAGGTGAGCAGAATGGAAGAACGATATTTGAAGAATTAAGTAGTACAAAGAAGGAGGTCATTGACCTCCTTCTTTGTGTATATTATCCTTTTTTGACTTCTTTAGCCCAAGAGTCTTTCAAAGTTACTGTTCTGTTGAAGACTATATTTTCTGGAGTTGATTTAGTATCCAAATTGAAGTATCCTAAGCGGATAAATTGATAGCCTTTGCCTGGTATAGCATTTACTAAATCAGGTTCGATATACGCTTTTGGAATAATTGTCAAGCTGTTTGGATTTAAAGAAGCTTTGAAATCTTCCTCTGCAGCTGGATTTTCTACTTGAAAAAGACGATCGTACAGACGTACTTCAGCTTCTTTAGCATGTGCTGTAGAAACCCAGTGAATTGTTCCTTTTACTTTCAAGCCCGAAGTATCTTCACCTGATTTTGAATTCGGTATATAATTACAGTAAACTTCTGTCACATTTCCGTTTTCGTCTTTTTTGAAATCATGACATTCCACGATGTAACCATGCTTCAAACGTACAGAAAGACCAGGTCCAAGACGGAAGAATTTCTTAGGGGCATTTTCCATGAAGTCATCACGTTCTATCCACAATTCTTTTGTGAATGGAATAACACGCGAGCCCTCACCGCCTTCTACTTCTGGATTATTTTCACCTATTAATTCCTCTACTTTTCCGTCAGGATAGTTTGTTATAATTAACTTAATTGGATCTAGTACAGCCATTCTACGCCAAGCTGTTTTGTTCAAATCCTCGCGGATACAGAATTCCAACAAGCTTACGTCGATCATGTTTTCACGCTTTTGAACACCGATACGCTCTGCAAAATTGCGAATACTTGCTGGTGTGTAGCCGCGACGACGCAATCCTGAAATCGTAGGCATACGTGGGTCATCCCAACTTTCTACGTGACCTTCATTTACCAATTGTAACAACTTACGCTTGCTCATTACTGTATAAGTCATGTTTAGGCGTGCGAATTCATATTGTTTAGAAGGGAATATTTCCAATTGCTCAATCAACCAATCGTACAAAGCACGGTGCGGAATAAATTCTAATGTACACACCGAATGTGTAATTTTCTCAATAGAATCCGATTGTCCGTGTGCGAAATCATACATCGGGTATATACACCAACTATTGCCAGTACGGTGATGATGTGCGTGCTTGATGCGGTAGATAATAGGATCGCGCATGTGCATATTTGGATTTGCCAAATCAATTTTTGCACGTAATACTTTAGCACCATCTGGATATTTACCTTCGCGCATTTCTTGGAAAAGTTGCAAATTCTCTTCGACAGATCTGCTGCGATTTGGTGTAGGAACGCCAGGTTCTGTAGGCGTACCTTTCGCTGCCGCAATTTCTTCAGCCGTACTATCATCAACATAGGCTAAGCCATTTTCGATGAGTTTAACAGCGTATGCATATAATGTTTCGAAATAATCCGAAGTATATAATTCTTCAGCCCACTGGAAGCCCAACCATTGAATATCTTTTTTGATGCTTTCCACATATTCTGTATCTTCTGTCACAGGATTTGTGTCATCAAAACGAAGGTTTGTCTTGCCATTGTATTTATGCGCCAATCCGAAGTTAAGACAGATGGATTTGGCATGGCCAATATGAAGGTAGCCATTTGGCTCAGGAGGAAATCTTGTCAATACACGACCATCATGTTTTCCAGTTCGAAGATCTTCTTCGATGATTTCTTCAATAAAATTTAATGATTTTTCTTCCTCTATCATAAGTGCAAAGTTACTTATATATTGCTAAATATAGGAATGTTGCTTTTAAAATATATGGACTTAGGCGGTAATAAATCTAAAATTGTTTTACTAAATTAGACTATGAAATTTCAACAAGTCTTTAGATATTGGTTTTTGTTAATCTGCAGTCTACCATTGTTTCTTTTTGCAAAATCCCCAAAGCCGAAAATATTGATTTATGGGAGTACTTTGGAGGCATATGTTGCAGCATTGCAATCAGCTGCTTCTGGTGTTCCTACAGTTTGGGTCAATCCACATGGCTATACTTTTGATTTGGATAAAGATGAAATTGTTAAAGAAACAAGCTCAAGTCTGCTTGATGGTGGTGTTCAGCTTCAATTTGTAAAAAGCGAATCAGTTGCTAAAGACACAATAAAATTATTTCAACAAAATGGCAAGCGTCAATCGTATAATGTGTTGACAGCAGATAATTTGCTGTTGACTTCTATTTCAGATGCAGACATAACTCAAATAAAGCGTGGAAAGAATTGGTCTATTACCTTGTCCAATAATAAGAAATATGATGTAGTAACTATACTTGATGCTAGTAAAGTTAATTTATTATTACAAAAAGCTAATTTGAAGGATATTCCTACATTCAAATATAGAAAAGCAAATGATTTGAGTATTGCAGATTCTCGCGCTGTTGTATTGGTTGGTGATTTTGGTACTTCTATATATGCTTCGACACTTTCAGATTTATTGACACAAAAGGATAATTTTTTTGTCGCTAATTTGGTGGATTTTACAGCTGATGTATCGAAAACGTTCAGAATAAATTATGCGCAAGCTATGGGAGCAATCGCTGGGTATTGTGCTTTTTTCAAAACCACGGCAGATAAAATTGATTTGCGTACGTTGCAAAATGAACTCTTAATGTACAGAGCTAGATTATTGCCTACTATAGATGTAAGTGTAACGGATAGAAATTTCATTTCTTTACAAAGGACTTACTTGGCTGGAATATTATCGTTAAGAAATCTTAATGATAAACCCGTGTTTGATTTAGCTGATTCGGTACGAGTTTCAGATATTAAGCCAATTATCAATCAGTTTTATTCGAGAGCCCAACTGTGGTTTGTAGATAATAATCCAGAATTTCTAACCGTTCAGGATGCGTTGAATTTGATAAAATTTACAGCATTTCGAGGTGAAGAACTGGATGTAGAAGTGAAAAAAAATTGGAATAAAGAATTAACCTTTAAGGGAGATTATGATCCCTCAAAGGTTATTTCCAAATATGAATTTGCTGTGTTATTCGATTTGTATGCTTCGCCTTTTGTGAAAAAAGTGAGCCAGGATGGGTCTACTATTTATCGTTAGTCAGTTACATTTAGTAACCTGTCTCTCAATAATAAACACGCTCCATATGAAGCCAAATTATCATTTTTAGAAGATAAAATAATTTTGGTGTCTCTGTTTACCGTAGATAGGGAATATTTGTTCACTGCATTTTTTAATGGCAAGCTTAAGTATTCCTCAGATTTCGCTACTACTCCTCCAATTATGATTAATTCAGGATTGAAGATGTTTATTAAAGAAGCTATTCCTCGACCAAGCTTATCACCAATATAATTGATTGCTTCGATACATAAGTTGTCGTCTTTTTTTGCTGCAGAAATGATATCATTAAGCTTTATATCTTCAAGTCTTTTGAACTTTTTAGTCAAACTACTTGTAGCACCATCATTAATTTGGTTAGTTACGCGGCGAATTAATGCATAACCCGAAGCCTCAGTTTCTAAACATCCTTTTTTACCACATTTACAAATTATGTCATTATCAAATATAGAAATGTGTCCAAATTCTCCTGAGAATCCAGATTTGCCATAATATAACTGCCCGTCGATCATAATGCCCAATCCGATCCCATTATCCACATTTACAAATAAGGCGTCTTTTTCTTCCGAAAGTATGCCACTACTAAATTCAGCATAGGACAGAGCTTTGGTATCGTTTTCTAAGAACGTCGGAATTCCGATATTTTCTTCGAATAATTTAGAAAGTGGGTCTTCGTAAAAGTTGAAGTATGAATAAGAGTATCCAGTTCTGTAATTAATACGACCCGATAGATTAATTCCTATACCCAATATCTTTTCCTTTACAATATTGTGTTTAGCAATGAATTCATTTATTTCTTTACAGATGTCTAGTAAAGATTCTTCGTTATTCTCTAGTGTGTAAGGGATGTTATCTTTTTTAGAAACAATATCTTTTTTCATGTTAATCATCGAAATACTTAAATTATCGATACCAACTTGTACACCAATGAAGTATGCTGAATTCGCTACCAATCCGTAGGTGTTTGGTTTACGACCAACAGCTGAGGTTGTTTTCCCGTAATCTTTTACCAACTCGTCAGCAATAAGTTCGCTAACACACTCATTAATTTTTGGAATGCTTATGTTAAATTCCTTGCTTAATTCCGCAATTGTAGCCGTTTCGTTTGTAGCAAAATAGGCTAGTATTTTTTTCTTTAGTCGTATATTTTTATAGGCTACACCATTTTTATTAGCCTCGTGAATATCTTTAAAAAAGTTAGAAGTCATATAACTTATTAGCTAAATGTTTATTTAATCAAATTTGATTATGTGGATTTTATTTGTAAAAATATTTAATAATATAATTTTAGTAATTGATTTTTTTTAAATATAATTGAAAAGTTTTTGTAGCTAAAAGCTAATTTATAGTAAATCTAAATTATTTTTAGTTGAAAACCTAATTTGGGTAACAAAATCATTATTAAAACTAACAACTAAGCCGTGAAAAACGTAAACTCTAAAAAATCTATCCATCCAATATCGTGGATTCCTACCACTTGGTTTGCTATGGGATTGCCATTTGTGGCTCTATCAGGAGCAAGTTCCATCATGTACAAAAATTTAGGTGTATCGGATGCACAAATTGCTTTTTGGACATCTTTAATTATGCTACCGTGGACATTAAAACCATTTTGGGGGCCATTTTTAGAGTTGTACAAGACCAAAAAATTTTTTGTATATGTAACGCAAATATTCACAGGCTTATTGTTTGGCTTAGTAGGTCTTACGCTACAGTTGGATCAATTCTTTAGCTTCTCAATCGCTATTTTGACCATAATTGCTTTAAGTGCTTCTACGCATGATACTGCTGCTGATGGGGTGTATTTAAATGAATTAGATGAGAAGAATCAAGCTAAATACGTTGGCTGGCAAGGTGCTTTTTATAACATAGCTAAAGTATTTTCTGGTGGTGTATTAGTCTACTTGGCTGGTGAATTGGAACAAAGGATAGGTATTAGTAACGCGTGGATGGTCGTAATGTTTTGTTACGGTCTCCTAATGGTTGGTTTGGGTATATATAATTCGAGGGCTTTGCCTAATTCACAAGAAGAGGCAAAAACTACTTCACTAAAAGAAGGTTTTGCGACCCTTAAGGATGTTATTATCACGTTTTTTCAGAAAAAAAACATTTGGTATAGTTTGCTATTTGTAGTGTTTTATCGTTTTGCTGAAGGGCAGGCTATCAAAATTATTCCTTTATTTTTTAAAGCGGACCGTTCTGAAGGTGGGCTTGGATTAAGTACTTCTGAGATAGGTCTTTTATATGGTGTTTTTGGTGCAATTGCATTTGTTTTAGGGTCTATCTTGGCTGGAAACTATGTGGCTAAAAAGGGATTAACTCGTAAAACTTTGCTTACGTTATGTGCTTGCTTTAATATTCCATTTGCTGCGTATGCATTCTTGGCAATCTTTGTTCCGACTAATTTGGTTGTAATAGCTACAGCTGTAATAGTCGAGTATTTCGGTTATGGTTTTGGGTTTGTTGGTATAATTCTTTTTACAATGCAAAATATTGCACCGGGTAAATATAAAATGGCTCATTATGCTTTTGGTAGTGGTTTGATAAATCTAGGGTTTATGTTGCCTTCTATGTTGAGTGGTGTTTTGAGTGATTACATGGGTTATAAGGTGTTTTTTATTTGGGTTTTGATATCGACTATACCAGCATTTTTGGTTACATGGCTAGTTCCTTTGCGAAAATCAAATGATTCTATAGGTGAAAGTTTAGACTCTTAATTAATTTATATTTCTTATTAAGATATTTCTGGATTTTTTTACACAAAACTTATTTTTAAATATATTTAAAATATATATTGCATTTTTGAATATAATTTTATTATTTAGCGTTAATTATCAAAAAGTAAATATTCTGAAAATATATTGATATGATGAATACATATTGATTTTGAAATTTGGTATATGACTAACTTTAATTTTTTGAACCAGAGACAATGCGTAGATTTTTAGTATTAATCAGTTTAATTGTAGGGGTGTTTGACGCTACTATTGCTCAATTGAAAACTGATATTATCATAGTTGGTGGTGGAGCTAGCGGAACAATGGCTGCAATTCAAGCTTCTAGGTTGGGTGTAAAATCAATTGTTTTAGAAGAGACCACTTGGCTTGGAGGAATGTTGACGTCTGCAGGCGTTGCGGCGATCGATGGAAATCATAATATGCCATCAGGTTTATGGGGAGAATTCAGAGGGCATTTGTATGCGTATTATGGAGGTCCAAAAGAAGTAGAAACGGGATGGGTTAGTAATACTTTGTTTGAACCTCAGGTAGGTAATCAAATTCTTAAAAAAATGGTCGCAGCAGAGCCTAATATTAAAGTTTTGTATGAAACCATTTGGAAATCTGCAGAAAAGAAAAATAAAGGTTGGTCTGTATCTTATGTAGATGCTAATAATAATTTACAAACTGTTGAAGGTAACGTATTAATAGATGCAACAGAATTAGGTGATGTAATGGCTTCGCTGAAAGTTCCTTATTATTTGGGGATGGACAGCAAAGAATTGACTAAGGAGCCTTTTGCTTTGGATCAAGCAAACGATATTGTGCAAGATTTGACGTATGTAATCACGTTAAGAGATTTTGGACCTAAGGCAAATAAAACAATTAAGAAGCCGAAAAATTATACTAAAGAAGAATTTGCTGGCTGTTGTGATGTATCTGATCCTGCAACATTTAATCAAGATAACAACGACTGTTTCAAGATGTTGACTTATGGCAGATTGCCTAATAATAGATTTATGATCAATTGGCCTAAAAAAGGGAATGACATTTATCTTAATATAGTCGAGATGTCGCCAGAGGAGCGTGAGAAAGCTTTGGAAGATGCAAAGCAGATGACTTTGCGCTTTGTTTATTATATACAAAATGAGTTGGGATTTAAGAATTTGGGGATAGACTATGATCAATACCCAACAAAGGATGGCTTTCCTATGATTCCTTATCATAGAGAATCTAGACGTGTAGTCGGTAAATCATTATTTGCTCTTCAACATATTATGACGCCGTATGATACTCCAGAGAGATATTATCGTGCGGGAGTGATTGTGGGCGATTATCCTATTGATCATCATCACTATAAATATGGAAATGCACCAGAAATCGATTTTGTGAAAATTCGTGTTCCTTCTTACAATGTGCCTTTGGGGGTATTGTTACCAAAGGATTATGACGGCTTAATCGTTGCTGAGAAAAGTATCGGTGCTACAAACATAGTTAATGGCGCTACACGTTTGCAACCTGTAGTTTTGGGAATTGGTCAAGCATCTGGTGTTTTGGCAGCTTTAGCTGTAAAACAAAATAAAAAACCAGCTGAAGTCGCAATACGTGATGTACAGTCTACGCTCTTGGATCACAAGGCTTATATTATGCCATACTTTGATGTTCCTCCTACAGACCCACAATTCAAGACATTGCATAAAATCGGTGCAACCGGTGTATTAAAAGCTGTTGGTGTGCCATACAAATGGGCTAATCAAACTTGGTTTTACCCAGAGCGTGAGATAAGCGAATATGAGTTGATGGAGGGATTGCGTTTATATTATCCTGAATTGAATAGTGTGTGGACAGCTTCAGGCAAACCTCTTAGTGTGCAGGGATTACAAGATATATTGAAAGAAATCAAAAAGGAAATTAGTCTTGTTGATTTGAACAACATATTAGCTACAAATCAGTTGGATATATTAAAAGACGAGGATTCAAGAATAAATCGTCGTTATTTATCCGTGATATTGGATGCACATTTACGCTTATTTGATAAAGATATTGATCACTCAGGAAATCTAAAATAATTATATATAATCTAATTATGACTTGTTCTGGATTATAAATAATGTCTAGAACGACTCACCAAAATCTATTAAAAATGAAAAAAATATTTGGATATGCTACATTTGTTGCGTTGTTAAGTTTTACATCAACATTGAATGCGCAAGATTTTAACAACCCCAAAGTTCTAGGAAAAGTTGAACAAGCAATCAAAAAGGCTAAAGTAGGAAATATCGTTGTTTTAGATGAGTTTTTAACAACAGCATACCCTGAAGTGAAATATACGAAGGAAGTGTTGCCTGGGCCACAATTCCTGATATCAGATGATCCAGAATACATTCGTCAAAATAATGCCATTGCGATGCAAGAAAATGTAGCTCCTGGTGCAGTACGATTGTATGTTTACAATGTAAATGGAATCAAAGAGCCACAACAAATTAAGACTAAAATTACAGCAGTAATTAAAAATACGGGTAAAGAGAAAATGACTTTGCGTATGCTAAAGTATTCTTCTCAAAAGCCTTCATTGAATTATTTTGCTATAGGTAAAAAAGGGCTTGAGGATTTCTTTAATTCTAATGTTGAGAATGATGTAAGATATATTCAGCCGGGTGAAGTAATCGCTATAGATCCGCAATTGGAAAAGAATATTGTTAGTTATGATGAATTAGTTCATGGTTTTTACGAGTTTGTCGTTGATCAACCAGGTCAAATTAGTATTCTACAGACTTCTCCTGAGAAGTCTGGTCCAGAGGCTTATGCACAAATAAAAACTGTAATTCCTAATAGTCATGAAAATGCAGGTCGTGGTATTTTTGGAGTGTCTAATTATAAAATTTCTTCTGCCGATACTATCAGTACTGCTAATGGCGTGACGCAATTGGTTATTGCTGATGGCGAATCAGATCCTTGGGTTACTGGCACAGTAGGCGAAAATAAAGATTTTGCACAAAATGCGGGAAATTATGGTGTGATGTACCACACTAAATTAAAGTGGAAAAGTACAGATGGTAAAGGTCTAGCTCTTGTGACATGGAACTCAAGATCCGCTGACAACAAGTGGTGTGGTGGAATGGGTTTGACAATGGATTTAAAAACTGCTGATGGAAAAAGTGTTGTAAGACAGCTACCGTCTGATGTTTTGGTAACTAAAGCTGCTCCTGAAGCAATATTAGTTGAGATTTATAAACCAGATCCTACAAAAGAAATTCAGGAAATTGAATTTATTTATTCTCCTCCAGGAGCGTCATGTTTACCAACTCCTTTAGTTTTAATTCCTATTAAATTATAATTTATAGTATATAGCTTCCTTTCTTTTAAGATAGGAAGCATCTTTTTTATCAAAGTTGAATTTGCGATTCAAGCAATGACGAAATACAGAAATTTGAGTATTGATTTTATGCGAGGTATAGCCATATTTGGTATGGTGCTCGCTGCGGTCATTCCTTGGACTGCGCAATTTCCAGGTTGGATGTATCATGCTCAGGTGGGACCTCCAGATTTTGTTTTTAATGCAAATAATCCAGGAATTACATGGGTGGATTTAGTTTTTCCCTTCTTTTTGTTTGCTATGGGCGCAGCGTTTCCATTTTCGTTACGTGCCAAACTGGAGAAAGGAGAATATCTTAACCTATTCACAGGGATTTTAAGAAGAGGAATATTATTGGTGTTTTTTGCTATTGCATTAGCTTATCTCACACCTAATAATTTAACAGGGCCTCCATGGTTGAACTACCTTACTTCATTAGCTACATTTGGCAGTTTCTTTCTAATCTTTATGCGATTTGAAGGTTCTGTTTTGAAAAGGTACGGTATACAATTATTAGGATTTACTCTCGTAGCAGTTTTCACATATTACCATAGTGATATTTTAGGAAATGAATTTAGTAAAAGCAAAAACAATATAATTATTCTTGTACTGGCCAATATGGCTGTTTTTGGGTCGTTATTTTGGCTATTGTCGGCTTCCAATATTTATTTGCGAATTGCCATAATGGTAGCCTTTATGGGTGTGTATTTCACTCATAATATAGAGGGAAGTTGGACAGCATATATTTGGAATTTCTCTGCTGAAGTGCATTGGTTCTACAACTTTGCATTTTTAAAGTATTTGTGTATTGTTTTACCAGGCTCGATTTTGGGGGACTTAGTTTTAAAGTACAAAGCTGACACAAATAAGTTATATGCTTCCAATGAGGATCGCGAAGCAGGTTTAATAGCTTTGGTATGTTTTGGATTTTTGTTATTTCATATAGTCACACTTTATACGCGTGACTTATCATTTAATATCGCAGGGCATTTTTTGTTTGTCGTTTTATACTTTGTTTATTTTTCACGTGAAAAAAATGGTCAAGTCGCATTTTACAAAATTCTAATTGGCTGTGGCCTTGTTTTTTCTACGCTAGGATTGTTTTTCGAACCTTTGGAAGGTGGAATTAAGAAAGACCCTTCATCTTTTTCCTATTGGTTTATGACAAGCGGATTAGCATTTATTTTTTATGTGACATGCGACTATTTAACTAAAATGCATTCACAAAATATACTGATTAGTTCCTTAGTGAAATGTGGTCAAAATCCGATGATTGCCTATTGTGTAACCGCATTCTGTGTTACCCCAATGTTGGGATTATTACAAATCCTTCCTTTGTTAGATAATATCGCTGCTTCAAGTCCTTATTTAGGTTTGATCCGTGCTGGCGTTTTTATGTTTTTGATGATACTAATTACCAATATTGCTACGAATAAAAAGTGGTTATGGAGGTCTTAATAACAAACCAATTTGAGTATGAATAAAAAATTGTTTGCCGCGGTGCTAAGTGTATGTGCACTAACTCAAGTGTATGCGCAGGAACAGTCTTCTGTAGACAGTAATTATGTTTTTTCAGGTTACACCGAGAAAATGGAGTTTTTCAATAAGATGCCAGTGCGTAAGGGTGCTGTCGTGTTTGTAGGAAATAGTCTTACAGATGCTGGACGTTGGAATGATATTGCACCAGAATTGCCTATTCTGAATAGAGGGATCAGTGGTGATATTTCATTTGGTGTATTGGCTAGATTGGATGAGATTTTGCGTCACCAGCCCAAAAAAATATTTTTGATGATTGGGGTGAATGATTTGAAACGTAATGTTCCTAAAGAATATATTATAGCCAATTATCACAAAATAGTTTCGAGAATTCAAAAAGATTCTCCCAAAACAAAAATTTACTTGAACAGTATTTTGCCTATCAATGAGACAACCCTAATTGATGCTTTTAAATCCGTAAAAAATCAGGATGTCGCTACGTTAAATGTCGCGCTTAAAAAAATAGCCCAAGAGAATAAGCAAGTGCAATTTGTTGATTTACATAAAATTCTTGCAGATGATAAAGGTCAATTGCGTGCAGATATCACACCTGATGGAATTCATCTAGAGGTAGCAGCGTATATAGAAGTAGTTGATTATTTAAAAAAGATAAAGGCATTGTAATATGAAATATTGGGGTTTATTAATTGTTTTATTGTTAGGTGTGCAGGTGGTATATTCACAGGCGCAAAGAGATTTGGCGAAGGATAGTACTTATAAAAATTGGTATTATGATTCGCGAGAGAAATTATATCAGGGACTTAAATCACAACAGGTTGATGTAGTGTTTTTTGGTAATAGTATAACGGAAGGCGGACCGTGGCATGAACTTTTTGGTGCCAAATACAAAATTGCAAATAGAGGTATTGGTGGCGACAATACATTTGGTATGAAAGCAAGGATTGCGGATGTTGTCAAGTCCAAACCGAAGAAGATTTTCTTGATGATGGGTATCAATGATATTGGTCGTGGACAAGCGACCTCTTGGACATTGAAAAATTATGAAGAAATAATTCAAATTATCAAAAAGCAAAGTCCAAAAACAAAGATCTATCTGCAAAGTACTTTACCACTTAATGATAAAGTTCTGAAATACGATTATTTGTTGGGTAAAGAGGAAAAAATTCGTGCTTTGAATGCGGGAATTGTTGAATTGGCTCAAAAGTATAAATTGCAATATGTTGATGTAAAAGAGGTTTTGGCAGATGATTATGTGCTTAAAGCAAATTATACAAAAGACGGAATTCACCTAACAACAGATGCATACTTAGAGTGGGCAAACTATTTGAAAGCTAAAAAGTATTTATAATGAAAATTACGGGAACCTTTATTGACGAAATTAGTCACGATATACCGCACCAAAATTGGGGTAGAGAAGAATGGGATCGCGATTTCGCGTATATGAAAGCTGTGGGCATAGATACCGTAATCTTAATAAGAAGTGGGTATAGACGTTTTATCACTTATCCTTCAGCGTGGTTGCAAGATCAATATGGTTGCTACCAGCCTCCTGTCGATCTGGTAGAAATGTATTTGCAATTAGCGGAGAAGCATGGATTAAAATTTTATTTCGGGCTTTACGACAGTGGTAAATATTGGGATACAGGTGTAATGCAACACGAGATCGATGCTAATCGCTACGTGATAGATGAAGTTTGGAAAAAATATGGACATTATTCCAGTTTCGCAGGATGGTATTTGAGTATGGAAATCAGTCGTCAAACTAAAGGTGCGGCAAGCGCTTTCCGTATTCTGGGAGAACAGTGTAAAGGTGTGAGTGGTAATTTACCGACTTTTATATCTCCATGGATAGATGGTAAGAAAGCAGTAATGGCAGCTTCGTCTGAACTTTCAAAAACTGATTTCGTTTCCTTGCAACAACACGAGACTGAGTGGAATGAAATTTTTCATGAGATACATACCGCAGTTGATGCTGTAGCTTTTCAAGATGGACATATCGATTACCACGAATTAGAAGATTTTTTTACGATTAATAAAAAGTTAGCTGATAAATACAATATGCAATGTTGGACAAATGCAGAATCTTTTGATCGTGATATGCCTATTAAATTTCTGCCTATCAAATTCGAGAAACTAAAATTAAAATTGGATGCAGCTCGTAGGGCAGGTTATGACAAGGCTATAACTTTTGAATTTTCACATTTTATGAGTCCGCAATCTGCATACTTACAAGCTGGACATTTGTATAATAGATATAAAGAATATATAGATACGTTGTAGAGATATAGGGATGAAAGAATACGCAAGAAAATATAAGGATGAATTGCTCTTGAATGTTTTGCCCTTTTGGGAGAAATATTCTATTGATAAAGAGTTTGGGGGATATTTTACGTGTTTAGAGCGTGATGGTTCTGTTTTCGATACGGACAAATTTATGTGGCTTCAAGGTCGTCAAATTTGGACAATGTCTACGATGTATGATCGCGTAGAGTCAAAGGAAGAATGGAAATCTATTGCCGAGCATGGGGCAAGATTTATCTTGGATCATGGTCGTAACGCAAACGGAGATTGGTATTTTGCTTTGGATCGCAGCGGCAAGCCTTTAGTCCAACCATATAATATTTTTTCGGATTGCTTTGCTACAATGGGATTAGCTTCATTGTACAAGATCACCAACAAAGATGAGTATGCTCAGGTTGCTGTACATACATTTAACCGAATCCTAGCAAGGCAAGAAAATCCCAAAGGAAAATACAGCAAGGCATATCCGGGTACGCGCAATCTTAAAGGTTTTTCTCTTCCAATGATCTTGAGTAATCTATCCTTGGAATTAGAACATCTAGTTGGTACGCAAACCGTTGAAACGCTAATTGATGAAATTATTCATGAAGTAATGGAGGTTTTTTATCAAGCAGATAATGGTTTGATCATGGAGAGCGTGCATTTGGATGGATCATTCTCTGATACATTTGAAGGGCGCTTGGTGAATCCGGGGCATATCATAGAAGCAATGTGGTTTATGATGGATTTGGCTGATCGTCGCCAGGA
The DNA here is from genome assembly GCF_008520265.1 of Sphingobacterium cavernae. GTDB lineage: Bacteria > Bacteroidota > Bacteroidia > Sphingobacteriales > Sphingobacteriaceae > Sphingobacterium > Sphingobacterium cavernae. Next base: position 622 of record NZ_VIQM01000058.1, on the reverse strand, counting down.
TTCTGATTTGATGAATAAATGTATTGCTATTGCATTACGCGCCTTAGAGTATGGTTGGGATGAGCAATATGGCGGTATATTATATTTCAAAGATATTTTGAATCGTCCTCCTCAACAGTTGGAATGGGATCAGAAATTGTGGTGGGTACATTTAGAAGCTTTAGTTTGTATGGCCAAAGGCTATGCGTATACAGGAAATGAAAAATGTAAAGTATGGTTTGAGAAATTGGATGCCTATACATTTACACGTTTTTCGGATCCTACTTATGGCGAATGGTACGGGTACTTGAATCGTCAGGGCGAACCATTGCTTACACTCAAAGGAGGAAAATGGAAAGGCTGTTTCCATGTACCGCGTGCTTTATTAAAAGTATATGAGGCAATTGAGCAAGATAAAACTATTCTTATGCAATAATTAACTATACTTAGTTAGTAAATTACTTCGTTTCAGTTTTCAAATAATTTTTTTAATCACTGATGTCCGGTAAAATCTGTAAAAAAAAGAAGCCAATTTATTGGCTTCTTTAAAGTAATCGTAGATTTGGTTTACCACAACTAAAAATACGATGAGTAAAAGTAATTATTTTTCTGGCAAATCTGTTTTCGGACAGCTGATTTCGTT
>NZ_VIQM01000057.1 GCF_008520265.1 Sphingobacterium cavernae | reverse complement strand
CGGTAACTTTATCGTATGTAATCATGGTCTGGTGTATTGTTAAATATTTGAATTTCAGATACTTAAATATAAACATTTACCACCATGATTGCAATTTTAAATAGAATTAATAATCGAATTCAGGTTATAAGCATGCAGCAGTAGATCTAAACCTATCAATAGTAGATAAAAATCAATAATATAATTACCATGAATTTCTAAAGCATAACGAGAACGGTGTAAGAAGTATTCACCAACAACAGCTAATTCATACAAAGAAAAGATTTTAGATACTTAGAGGGCTATAAGGACATGCTCAATCACCTCCTACACTCCCCAATGAGAAATCAAAGTCCCCTCCTTAAAGGTTGGTTGTTGGAAATATTTTTCTTCAGCTATGAAATTAATGCAATTGGAGTGCGGAAACTAAGCTACTTTAAATGATAAAAGCACAATTAAAAGCGTAATTTCCCCAGACAATACTCGCGCTTTGGAATTACTAAAAATATTATAAAAACAGGAGTGAAATTTTTTAAATAAATGTCTGACTTTTTAAAACAACGCTCAAAAGTTTTTAATACTCCGACCAAAGACTGTCTGACGACACCTGACAACCCCAATATATTGCAACTCAGCAAACATTTAATTATTTTTTAAAAAAATAAAAAATAATTTAAAAATATCATTCTTAAATAAAAAAAACTATATTTGTATACCATCAGGTCCTGCCGTGCAAAACCTAAGAAAGATACTTCACTTATCGATATTAGTCTTCGCTTTCCAGCTCTAATGTTATCATTTATTAGATGAGATAATATTTGAATTTAATCTTCTCTAAGAGAATTTAATTCCTATTCACTTGATTTTTACAAATGATTATTTAAGACCTTATGGTCTAAATTAAGGCAATATTGCATTAATTTTTTTTAAAAGCACAAAAAAATGTAACAAGGAACATTAAAATCCTTTCACAAAACAAAAGGCTTTGGATTTATAACACCTAATGACGGTGGTCAGGTTTTATTCGTACATATGTCAGGATTAAAATTAAAAGATAGTATACATCAAAATGATCAGGGCACATATAACATCGAGCAAGGCCGCTCGGGACTAAACGCTACAAACGTACGAATAGCATAACGATACGTTATTATGTATTATTAATTAGGTTAGAGCAAATAATTTTTAACCTTTTTAAAACACATCATTCATAAACATAAAACCACGCCTTAATTTAAGACTAAAAATCATTTAATGGAAAAAACATTTAACATAGAAGAAGCACTTAATTATTGCGAGGATAAAAATGTAAATATGCTTTTTACTGAAACAAATTATTTAGAGGAAAATGCAGTCTTTAAGTTATATAAAGTAAAAGAAGAGCTCCTAATCGGTATTATGATAAACAGTCATAATGAAGAGATACGAAAAACAATTATACCATCTGAATTATCAAAACGAGCCTGCGATTTGGTCATACTAGATACAAGTTCAATAATTATCCTATAGCTTTTATTTGAACTCTCCAAATTTTATTAAATGATTAAAATTACCCACGAACTTATTAATTAAATCTTGATTAGCGCAATCTATAGAAAATAGCATTTAGAATGTTTAAGGAAGGAAACATATTTTAACTATTAATTTTTGCCACTAATTACCTCACAAATAAAACCCACATGGATTCATGACCGTATCGAAGCATTCCCAATAATGAAGTTTTCTTGTATTTTTTCAAGCTCTACCAAAACTCATTAACTTACGCAAAAATATCTGTAACATATTAGTATGTAATCATCCCTTGATGCAATAATTATTCATATGCCCCCAGCCATTTTTTGATATAATTCACAACAAGAAATATTACATCAAACAAATTAATAAAGGCCTAACAAATAGTTAGACCCTTGTATTTTTTTTATAATTAGACAATAAATATTATTTTTTGTCTAAATCATTTAACCAATTCGTAACCTCTTCACGAGTCTTACCAGTTTTTTCTTGTAACCTTCCGTAAAGTTCGTCTTCTTTTCCCTCTACATATAAAAGATCATCATCTGTCAAGTCTGCATACTGTTGCTTTACTTTACCTTTTAAGATATTCCATTTGCCTTTCAAATCTAATGAATCCATAGTATTAAAGTTTTGTTTCATTAATAGAACATATAAAAGAATATATAGTTTACAATAAAATGTTACAAAATGTTAAATAATAATTTCTGCAACATCCTTGATGAGGCAAAAACGGCGGTGGATTCTCAAAATATAAAGATTTAATAATCTTTAAAACAGTTTAATACCACAACTATTAATCAATCAACTTTTCATAATAAATATTAGAAATAATACTCATTACTTTCCATTAGGGCATTGCGTATGAAGATTTACTTTTACCTGAAACCTTTTTGCAAAAAAATGCCAAAAGAATGATTGAAGATGTAAAAATTTTTCAAGCTGTTCAGTGATTCCCATATTTTTAAAAAATCTCAGGGTCAAATGCATTCAAAAACGGCTTGTTACAAATAAAAAACAACAGTATAATATATATACATAATTCTCTATATTTATAAAATTTAATTCGTTTCCAGAAATTCTATCTGCCTTATGAAGCCTTATATAATTTCGCTTTTAATAAGCGTACTTTCGACTATAACAATCTATGGTCAAGATATAGATTTATCATCCGATGAACTATTTTCTCGAGCGCGAAATGTTGCATTCGAATCCAAAGATTATCCGCAAGCAATCAACTTAATTAAATCGGCACTAAATAAATCTCCAGAATATACAGATTTGCACATTTTCTTAGGAAGGCTTTATACATGGAGTGATAAAATTGATTCAGCCAAATTAGTATTTGAAAATTTACAGGCAAAAAAAATCAAAGATGAAGATTTCTATCTAGCTTACGGCTACCTACTTTATTGGAACAACCAAAACGAAAAAGCGAAAATAATTATTGATGAAGGGCTATCCCAGCATCCTCAATCCGAAGACATACTCTTGTTGCATGCGAAATTTAATTATGGCATTAAAGCCTATCAAGAGGCAGGAGCATCCGTAAATCGTTTATTGAGTATTAATTCTAAAAATACAGAAGCTAACTCACTAGCTCAAAATTTGAAATCTTATACTGCAAAAAATGCAATCAGTATAAATTATGATTTCACACATTTTGATAAACAGTTTGCTGATAATTGGCATATTTTAGGTCTTAGCTATAGGAGGGCAACATCACTTGGTTCGGTAATATTTAAAACAAATTACGCTAATAAGTTCGCTGATAATGGGCTACAGTTTGAACTAGAAGCTTACCCAAGAATCAATAAAATTTTCTATTTATATTTAGGCGCAGGCTACTCTGATAACGTAGGAATTTTTCCCCGCTTTAGAACAGGAGCTTCTCTCTATGCTAATTTACCTAAAAGCTTCGAAGGTGAAATTGGATATAGACAATTGAACTTTTCAAATAACATATGGCTATACACCGTATCCATAGGAAAATATTACCAAAATTTATGGTTCAACTTAAGAACCTATCTTTCTCCTGATAAAACGAATATATCTCATTCCTATACTGGAACTGTACGATATTATTTGAAAGGAGCAGACGATTACTTTGGACTTCAAGTAGGTACAGGTATAAGTCCCGAAGAAAATCGAAACAACCTACTTGTCGAGGATTCTTTTAAGTTAAAAACTTATAAAGTTGGCGCCAACTACAACTTTTCCATTAAAAAGAGAAATTTAGTAAGTATTGCTGCCACTTATTTCAATCAGGAGTTTCAGGTTAGCCAAAAAGGTAATCAATATGATCTAAGTATTGGCTATAGTAGAGTATTTTAATCAGGATCGTCTCCAAATTTTTACCATTTATCCGTTTTATAGTAGTAATGTTTCTGTCATGAGATTATTTCCAAAACCTAAAAATGAGCTTAAAAGAATTAAACAGCTGCATAATTATGGGTTAATTGGTATGGGCAAGGATCATGAGTTTGATATATTCGCGCAATCGGCAACCGCATTAACCGGTTGTTTAGCCTCCCTTATTGCATTAATGGAAGAGGATATACAAAGGATTCAAAGCTGCATAGGGTTAGATATAAACACCGTAGAAAGAAAAGATACAATTTGTCAGTATACTATTAACGGGCAGCACGCTCTAGTTATACCAGACACTTCATTAGATTATAGAACACTCGACAATCCTTTAATAAAAGAAGCAGGAATTAGATTTTATGCAGGTGTCCCTATAGTAGATCAAGAGGGTCTAGCTTTAGGAACCATATGTGTTATGGACTATGAGCCTAAGGTTCTTGAAGAAAATCAAATAAAATCTCTAGAAGATCTTGCGTACGCAGTGAGTCAAATATATACAAGAAAAAAAAAGGAATTAGAATCGGGGTATTACAAAAGTATCTATGAACAAACGCAGAATATGATTTGCGTTTTGGATAAAAATTTAAATATTAAACAGGCCAATCAGGTATTTGATAAATTATTTTTACAATCACAAAAAAAGTCTAATGAATTCAATTTCATTAAGCTTGTTGATGCCCAAAGTGAGGAACTCGAATTAGCCATAAATAAGAGTGAACTAAACGGAAAAAGCAACATTAAAAGCCAGAGTATAATAGCAAAAAAGAAATTGCTAATTGATTGGACATTTAAATATAATCATACCGTCAACGAAATATTTGTCTTCGGCAGAGATATAACAAAGGAAATACAAGAAAGAAAAAAATTAGAATCGTCAGAACGTAAATTCAGAAATTTTTTTGAGAATAGCATAGGACTCACTTGCTTGCATGATTTAAATGGAAAAATTCTTAAAATCAATGAAAAAGGCAGTCAAATGCTCGGTTATAAATCAATTGAAATTGAAGGCAAAAATATAGTTGATTTTATACCAGAGGAACGTAAAAAGCACATAGAGGAATATTTAAATAAAATTAAAGAACAGAAGGAAACTTCCGGGGTTATTACTTTAGTCGCAAAAAATGGTAACCTACTTTATTTTTTGTATCATAATATACTTGAATGCGATACCGAGGATTTCCCTTATGTAGCGAGCAGCTCATTAAATATCACTGACAATAGGACGGTTGAATTAGATTTAAGAAGAACTAAAGAGTTATTAGAACAAACTAATACTGTAGCTCAAGTTGGCGGATGGGAAATCGATATTGATAAAGAAAAAATAAAATTCTCCGATACGGCAAAGACTTTTTTTAACCTTAAAAAAGACTGTATATCTACCCTAAAAGAATTTGAAAATCTTTTTGATAACGAGTTTAAACGCACTTTGCGTAAAACTTTAATTAAAGCTAAACAAGACATACAAAGCTTTGATATTCAGCTAAAAATGAAGCAAGATGAAGCTGAATCGGTATGGGTTAGACTTAAAGGAGTACCCGAATGCACCCAAGGTAAATGCTCGCGCATATTTGGGATAATTCAAAATATTGATAAAAGTAAAAGGCTATACCTGGAATTAGAAAGGAAAGAAGCAATGCTCCGCGCATTTATAGAATTCGTACCTGCCTCGGTTGCCATGTTTAATAAAGATTTTGATTTTTTACACTATAGTAACCGGTGGTATGAAGAATTCGGAATAAATTTAAAAAAAATTAAGAACAAAAATCTTTTTTCACTTTTCCCAGATGTTCCTCAAGAACGGAGACAAATATATTATAATGCATTAAAAGGCATAACCTACAAAAATACTAACGAAAAAATACAATTAAACGAAGAAGAAGCCCCTAAATATTTGAATTGGGAAGTTAGACCGTGGTATATTTCCAAAAATAAAATTGGCGGAATTATAGTCTTTGCCCAAAACATAACCTCTTACATCAAAATTAACAAAGAGTTGATTGCAGCAAAAAAAACAGCTGAATTAGCAAATAGCGCCAAATCAGAATTCTTAGCAAATATGAGTCATGAAATTCGAACTCCCCTTAATGGAATTATTGGATTTTCTGAATTATTGATGCACACGGTAATTAATACTAATCAGCTTCAGTATCTAAAGTATATTCACGAGTCTGGAAGCAGTTTATTGCATATAATAAATGATATACTTGATTTTTCTAAAATCGAAGCTGGAAAATGGGAATTATTTATAGAAGAGGCTAACATTTATGAATTAACAAGCCAAGTAGTAGGAGCAGTAGTATTACAAGCGCAAAAGAAAAATATTGAGCTCATTTTAGATGTTGATCCAGCATTACCAATATATATGTATTATGATCACGATAGATTAAAACAAATTTTAATCAATTTGGTCGGAAACGCAGTGAAATTTACCAAAAAAGGTGAAGTATTAATTAAAGTATCGGTTTTAAAAAAGTTAAAAAATAAAATTCATTTACGGTTCTTCATAAAAGATACAGGCATTGGTATTGCGCCGCATCGTCAAGCGGGTGTTTTCAATGCTTTTGCGCAAGAAGATAGCTCCATTAACAAAATTTATGGAGGAACAGGCTTAGGATTAACAATTTCTAATAATATACTTAAGTATATGAATACTAATCTAGTATTGGAAAGCAAAGTAGGAAAAGGTAGTATTTTTTATTTTGACATTGAATTAGATTATAATCCGAACAATCAAACTCCAGAAATTGAAACCAATATACAGAAAGTTTTATTAATTGAGCAAAACGAAACCTTAAAAGAGGTAATAGCAAAGCTACTTGCATATAGAAATATTGATACCATAGTTTGCAGTGATTTTACTTCGGTTTGCATAACTCTAGAAAAAGAAATTAATTATGATGTTATATTAATAAACTACAATCAACTTAGCAGTGAGCAGAAGCAGCAATTAAATAAGCTAAAAAATAAGATTTCGATAATAATAATGCACGCTGTTTCTATTGATGAAGATGAATTTAGTGAGTTAGATAATTTTGAATATATTCATCGATTAATAAAGCCTTTTACACCACAGGCTCTATATCAAGCTTTAAACGAATTAAAAAGGAGCCAACAAAACAAATATATAACCCCATTGAGCAAAGAAGGTAATCAAATAAATTCCTTACAAAATTTAACGTCTGTAATTCTTGTTGCGGATGATAATGAGATTAACATGGAACTCAATGTAAAATTCATTAATGAACTGGTTCCAAATTCAAAAATTTTAAAAGCATATGATGGTAGGCAGGCTATTGATGCCTGTAAAAATTATGACGTTGATTTAGTATTTATGGATTTCCAAATGCCCATAATAGATGGTTTGCAAGCGGCAGAAATAATACGTCAACTTACAAAATATAAGACAAAGCCAATCATTGGAATTACAGCTGGAATAATATCTGGTCTGGAAAAACGCTCAAATCTAAACAATTTCACTAAAATAATTCAAAAACCTATTAAACTAAAAAATATCGAAAATATATTAATAAATTACTTAGATGCTGTTGATAAAGATCAAACGGCATTGGAAACATCGGATATAGGTTTTGATATAGATACTTTAAATCAAAATTTTAATGGTGATGATGATTTCAAATCTTTTTTCATGGATCTTGCAATTAAGGAGCTTAACAACACTATATCTATTTTAATAAGTGCAAAAGATTTAGTAAACCCCGAGGAACTCAAAAAAATTCTTCATAAGCTTAAAGGAACTGCTTCCACTATAGGAATGACAACTTTAGTTTCTAAGATCAATAAGCATGAAAATATACTTATTAATAATAATTTTGATGAAAATGTTTATGAAGAAATTATTACAGAGATAAACAAGAGCTTAGCAATACTTAAAGACATTTAAAATATTAAGATATGAAAATATTATTAGCAGAAGACGATGAACTAATTTTAAAAACTATTGAACATAAACTTAAGAATGAAGGATATGATATCATTCTATGTAGAAATGGCAAAGAAGCTATAGACCATATTGTCAGTGATCCACCTGACTTAGTGGTAACAGACATTATGATGCCATTTGCATCAGGTATTGAAATACTTTCTGCTATACAGCAGCATAATTTATCCATAAATGTGATCGTCTTATCCAGCTTGGGTCAAGAGGATGTCGTGGAAGATGCTTTTATACTAGGCGCATCAGATTTTATGGTCAAGCCTTTTAATCCCAATGAATTAGTCTTAAGAATTAAAAGACTATTACGTTTTAAGTAAAATGATAATTCTAAAAATCCAACTTTATAATCTGACTCTGGCATTAGTGGTACTCCTGCTATTGGTTATATTACTTATAATAGGAGTTATCATTTATGGGTACCGAAATTATCAATTTATAAATAATGCACAGCTGTGGAAAAAGAGAATAGAAGAAAAAATTAGCTACTCCATTTTTAATGGGACATATAACCTATTAAATGACACAGAATTTTTATCGCTATTAGAAAACAAAAATTTTAAGAAAATTTTCATATCAGTTTTGATTGAATCGGATCAAAGGTTTGTAGGTGATGCGCACAAAACATTAAAAGAAATTTTTCATGGCCTTAAACTAGATGATTTAGCTTGGGAGAAACTAAAGAGCAGCAATAGTTATCAAAATGTACGTGGAATACAAGTAATGACTGCAATGAATAATCGTGATGCCATTGGTACAATTACGAACCTTTTGGATCATTATAATCCCTACGTATATTCAGAAGCACAGTATAGCATAGTACGTTTTAACGGATTTCAAGGTCTCTCATTTTTGCAATCTTTGGAAAAGCCATTATCAGAATGGCAACAAATGCGATTATTACAAGCGCTACATAATGTAGCAGAATCTGATTTTCATGTTGTATCAAAATGGTTAATCAGCACCAACTTATCGGTCATTGATTTCGCTTTAGCTTTTATACGAAAGTTTAGAATTCATACCGCCCATGATAGTATTGTCGGCTTGCTGAATCACAACTCAACGGATATTAGAATTAGTGCAATTAAAACGCTCCAAACTATTGAAAATCAAGAAACATTAAGCATACTTATAAAGAGCTACCCTCTTCAGAATGAAAAAGTGAAAGTTCAAATTATAAAATTTATAGATCGCTCAGGGAATAATACGCAAATTCCATTTCTTCATTCAGTATTAGAAAATGAAAGTGATATCCATATCTACATAAATACTGTCAAATTATTGAAAAAACTGAATGAACAGGACTATCTTACTAAGAAAATAACAGACGTCAATCTTGCGCCCGAATATAGACAGGTGTTGCAAAATGCTTTATCAAAATAATTATGATAGATTATTCACATTTTATATATGAAATCGTAGTATGGCTATTTCTATTATATTCAATCGTCATATTCTTAATATATTCTTGGGTAGGAATTTATGCTTTTGGGGCACTAAAAAAATATACAGACCTTAATCAATATACCGACTATAAATTAATAGCAAGTAATCCTAACGCACCAGCTTTTAGTATAATAGCTCCCGCATATAATGAAGCCCTAACAATTGTTGATAATGTAAGATCACTGCTTTCATTATACTATAGTAATTTGGAAATAATTATAGTAAACGATGGCAGTAAAGATGATTCAATTGATAAATTAGTTAAATCTTACAACTTAGAGCTAATTCCCTTTGACGTAGTTCAAGTAATACCTACAAAAGAAATAAAAGGGATTTATAAAAGTAAAAATCCCGCATTTAAAAAACTCATAGTTGTAGATAAATACAACGGAGGTAAAGCGGATGCTTTAAATGTTGGTATAAATGTATCCAGTGGAAAATATATTGTTTGTATTGATGTGGATTGCATTTTAGAGCAAGATGCACTACTAAAATTAGCTAAGCCATTCATGGATCAAACCGATGAGCGTGTTATAGCTTGTGGTGGAGTTATCCGTCTAGCAAACAACTGTAAAATTGTAGACGGAAAAGTTGTAGAAGTTAATCTACCTAAAAAATGGCTAGGAAGATTCCAAGCCTTAGAATATATACGTGCTTTTGTGCTGGGGAGAATGGCTTGGTCAAGAGCATCTGGTCTTATTTTAATTTCTGGTGCTTTTGGTGCCTTTGATAAAGAATTAGTATTGAAATGTGGTGGATATGATCCCAAGACAGTTGGTGAGGATATGGAACTTGTAGTTAGAATGAGACGCTATATGGAAGAGCAAAAGCAAAAGTACAAAGTTCTTAACATATCGGACCCACTATGCTGGACGGAAGTACCAGAATCAACTGATATTTTAAAAAAGCAGCGAAATCGATGGATGAGGGGAACTATAGAAACCCTATGGAAACATCGCAAACTTATGTTTAACCCCTCATATGGTCGCTTAGGTATGATAAGTATGCCATATTGGTTCTTTTTTGAATTTTTAGGTCCTTTAGTTGAATTTCTAGGTTATTGTATTTTTATTTTATTCTTAGTATTTGGAATTATAAATTGGCCCTTCTTTTTCACACTATTCATATTAGTTATAGCCTCGGGAATACTATATTCAATTTATGCTATATTACTGGATCTGATGTCTCACCAAGTTTATACAAAGAGAAAAGACTTATTGACATTAATTGGCACTGCAATACTTGAACCATTCTTTTTTCATGGAAGAGTTGTCATGGCTGGCGTATCGGGATTAAGAGACTATTTTCGAAAACAGCACAGCTGGGGTGAGATGACTAGACAGGGATTTCAACAGTCTAATGAAAATGAAAGTATATGGATTCAAATTAAAATAACAGCTATATGGGCATTAAGAAATTATGCGCCTATTGCATTCGTTTTTTTAATTCTCTATATGACCAACGTGGGGCTTGAGGCTTACTGGTATAACACCAAATTTGATAATCAAATTTATTCAGCAATATATTTTAATCTTTTCATTGATAACCTGGTTTTTGTAATACAATTAGTTGCAGCTTTTAGTATTTTGTATTTATTATTGTTATATCTAGGTTTTAGGTATATAAACACTTTGATAATAGCGATATTTTCCATTTTCATTGTAATACAAGTAATACTTTTCCTTTATTTTTCAGAATCACAAAACTTACTGGGAGCTGACATTTTTTTTTATAGTTATGACGAATTGAAACAGATTCTTAAAAGTAGTGGAATGTTAAATCTAAAAAACATTGCCCTGCTTTTACTAGTTATACTATTTGCGGTAATCCCATTATTTTTTGTAAGCCGCTATAAATTCAATACACCTTATGCTGGAGCTATTCTTACAGTGACGGGCTTAATATTAGTTTTCTTACCTTTTAAATTCACCAAAAATATTGAAAATAGAAATGAATTTTACGCTCATGCATCAGTAAGCAAATGGAAATACTTTTTGGAGACTAATTTTTTCAATTACGTGGAAGAAAATTTCCCTTGGGCTAATAAAATGAATGTAGTAGGTAAACAAAATATTAATAATTTGGAACCATATCCATTTTTAAGGAAAGAAGATACTAAAGACTTTTTAGGAAATTATTTAGCAGCCTCGGAATCAACGCCAAATTTAGTAATTCTTATATTGGAGGGGTTGGGGCACGCCTATAGTTCATCAAATGGATATATAGGGAATTTTACCCCTTTTTTAAATTCGTTGAAAGAAAAATCTCTTTACTGGGAGAATTGCTTAAGCTCTTCGGGAAGAACTTTTGCAGTACTTCCAAGTATTCTCGGTTCACTACCCTTTGCAAAAAATGGATTTTTAGAATTAGACACATATCCTGTTCACTTCAATCTACAGAATATTTTTAAATATAATGGATTTCAAACCAGTTTTTATTACGGTGGAGATGCTTCCTTTGATAACATGAAGAAGTACATGCAGCACAACAACATAGATAACTTAATGGATATAAAAACTTTTAAGGAGCCTTATAAAAAACTTCCTTCACTAAATGGAGAAAGTTGGGGATATGAAGACCAAGCGGTTCTAAATAAAATGCTGGTTTCTACTCCACAGAGTTCATCATACTTTAATCTGTTGCTTACGCTATCCACACACAGCCCGTTTTTGATTAATAATCAAGAGTATTTTGAAAAACTAGTAGAAAATCAGATCAAAATACTAGACTTAAAACCAGACAATATTAAGCTGGCTAAATCTTATAAAAAGCAACTCGCATCAGTAATGAATGTAGATGAAGCTTTAAAAAGCTTTTTTGAAGAGTATAAAAAACGTTCAGATTTTGCAAATACCATCTTCATTATTACAGGAGACCATAGCATGCCAGAGATTAATCTGCAAGACAAAATAGATAGGTATCATGTTCCATTAATTATTTATTCACCTTTGCTAAAATCTTCCGCTACATTCAATCAAGTTGTGAGTCATTTTGATATCGCGCCAACGTTACTTGCATTTTATCGAAATAATTATGCTTTCAAAACGCCAAATCAAGTCACCTGGATTGGGAAAGGTCTAGAGACTGGAGCAGCACCAAATAGTAACGGTATTCCAATAATGCAAAGTAAAACCCAGCAGCAAGATTTTGTATATGCCAATTACCACATGGTGGAAGGAAAGGTATTTAACTTGAACACGAATTTAACTGAAGAAAAAAATGAAATTAAGTCAGTAGCAAAACTCTTATCAAATAAGTTTGATGAGTACAAGGCAAAAAATGAAAAGTTGATTTCAACGAACTTTCTCATACCAGATTCCCTCTATAATAATTTTTTTAATGCTACCAAGGATATAAATTAGTCAATTTGTAGTATCGAATCCAATTGAGAAAATCAAAGTAATGTATTTAACAAGAGCATTTATAAGACTTTTTATAGCTGGTTTAATTATATCCACTTTCAATCAATGTGTAGTGAGAAAAGTAAATATTAACACCCCAAAAGAACGTCAAATCATTTTTTCTGGACATAAGTGGTTAGTACGTAATACCGGGGCTAATATAGTTGGTCCCGGACCAAATTTATTTAGCAACTCAAAAGAAAATGTTTGGGTAGATAAAACAGGTAAACTACATCTACGCATAATAAATAGAAAAGGTCTTTGGTATTGTTCAGAGGTTACATTGGATGAGAAGGTAGGACATGGGAAGTACATTTTTCACATTAGTTCCTCTTTATCATCTTTAGATGAGAATGCCGTAGCGGGGCTATTTACCTATTTAAATGACAATCAAGAAATTGATATTGAATTTTCGAAATGGTCAGATGTTACTAACCAGAATACTCAATTTGTGGTGCAACCCCACGATAATCCTGAAAATATTTTCCGATTTAATATAGATGATTATCCAGAACGCACTGTGCATAGCTTCGAATGGAAAGAAGAAAGCATTTCTTTTGAAAGTATTCGGGAAACTCATCCACAAGTACAAACAATAGCTAAATGGACATATAAAGGAAACAATATTCCCAAACAAAGTGAAGAAAGGTTAAAAATAAACTTGTGGCTCTTTCAAGGTAAAAGCCCCATTTCTAATAATATTAATGAGCTTATAATAGACAGCGTCAAATACATTCCCTTTAATGAAATTTCGTACAGATGATCCTCTGCCTCTGCAATCACATCTGAGTTAACTAAAATAGGCAGGTGACTAATGTGAACTACCCATTTGCTAAAGACAAATGGGCTTCGGGCTTCACAGACTTGTGCTTTGTTGCCAAAGTCTTATTTGAGTCTCCGCCCGTGTAATCGCCAGTTCCTGACGATATTATTTTTAATCCTTCTTTCAGAATGTTTTTTGCAGCGTTTAAATCACGGTCTAAAACGTGTCCATTTTCGCAAGTCCATTCTCTTATTGAAAGATTTAAGTCTTGATTTATCCAACCGCACTCACAGCAGGTTTTACTTGATGGATAGAAGCGATTGATTTTTACAATCTGTTTATCGTTCCAATCAGCCTTGTATTCAAGCAACCTAACGAAAGTTCCCCAACTTGCATCAGAAATATATTTTGAAACTTTATGGTTTTTGACCATACCTTTCACATTCAAATCTTCTAATGTAATTAGGGTCTGCTGAAAAAATCATTGAGTTTTTCAGCAGACCCTAATTAAAGTGTCATTTAATCTTCGTTTGCAAGTATCGTAAAAAGTTACTTGTCGGTCAGTTAAAAGATGATATGCGTTCTTTTGTCTTAAACATTACTTCTAATTCAGATTTTCAAATTGAAGTGTTTGAATCTGGTTTAGACCACATCCATTTTCTTATTCGTTATATCCCTCGTGTTTCAATTACTTCTATTGTTCGCAAGTTAAAACAAGAATCTACTTATTACATTTCGCGTTCACCACACAGGTCATTCTTATTTAAACATTTTTGGAAAGAACATACTTTCTGGTCTGATGGTTATTTTGTTTGTTCAATAGGTGAAGCATCTCCTGATACTATTCGTGAGTATATTCTCAATCAGGGTTAGTCGCTTACATCCCACAGGCTAAAGACCTGTGGGTTTTACGCTCCGTTTAATAAATCCAGAGAAAGTAGCTCATATGAAACAGCTTTCATGTGATTATATTTTTTGAATACTACCGTTTAAAACTTTCCCATTGTTATTAGTAAATCTTCCATACACGATTAGCTTAGATTCTGCATTCTTAAACTCCACAGTACCTGAACTATTAATATTCAAATCCCCGTAGACAACAACCTCACCATCGATTTCTAATTTCCCATTTATATGGAAGGTGGTATTCGCCGAATTTTTTCCTTGAGCTAAATTCCCTGACACTCTTAATACACCTGAACTATTTAAATTAATATTACCCTCAACTACAGAGGCGCCATAAAGATTAGTAATGGAATTAACATTTAAGTTTTTAGACGCTGCTAATGTTCCATATACATCTAACTTTCCATTTGAGTTAACATTTAAGTCACTAGAAGTTACACTTAACGTACCGCACCAAGTTAATGCTCCGCCTATATTTACGCCTTGGAAAGCACGTACTCCCGAGAAGTATCTAACATCATTTGAATTGATATTGAACCAACTATCATTTCCAGAATAAATAGGATATGCACCATTACATGTTGGAACCTTTGGTGTAAGATCAATCATTTTTAAAATCTTTAATCCCCCTCTCCCTGATGCTACAAAAACAAAGTTATTTTTACTTATCACAAAATTGCTGGATGTTAAATCCATTCCGTTAAAACTTGCCGTCCCAAGTAAATTTGCTGAACCAGATTCACCAGAAAAATTATAAATAGCAATACCTGCACCTCCATTGGCAGTAAATAGTTTATCACTGTTTACCGAGACTGCATTTACTACAACATCCTCTGGATCTAAATTTAAATCGTTGCCTGAATAATTTGGAATCCCATGCTGCTTAATTAAATTTCCCGATTGTATATTATAAATTCCAAATCCGTTTTTACCTTGTGGAACAATGGCCATATTTTGATGTAAATCCATTGTTCTTTTGGATTCTGCCGTGTTTGATTCAACAGAAATATCCTTCTCATGGACTAAAGACTCATTATACACTTTTAATACCCCTGTACCACTTAAGGCAATTACTTTCGTACCATTCTCTTTAACAGATCTTAAGTCAGGAATAGTTATAGACATCTCAACATTTCCATTTTGTTTATTAAGTTTTGCTAATACACCGCTCATTCCTCCTGATACGACAAAATTAGCACCTTGCTTTCCAGAAATTATATCTAGTGCAGAAGGACCTGGAAGATTTTGGAATTCATAATTACTGCCAAGCATACCATTATTTAAAGTCAAGAAAGAAGACCAAGCAGAAGTCGATAACTCTGCAAACACATCTCTATTTGCTGCCCCAGCTATTAATAACTTATTCCCATCCACTTGTAAAGCATTAACATCTACATCTGGTAGTTGAGCACTTACAACTAATTTTGGGTTATTAATATCTGAAATATCAATAACATCTACACCCCCTAAGTATTTGTCTCCCTCTGTATTATAACTTACGTATGCATAAGATCCCTCTATAGCAACATGCGTGGATCTCAACTTCTCACCATCGAAAGATGGTGAAGAAACTTCTGAAACCAATGCTAATGCAAAGTTTTTGTCTGATGATGTTAGAATTACTGACTGCTCATTATCACCACTTCTAAATTTCATACCATTTGCAGATGGCGTTTGAAAATTTAATAAACCTGCATTTTTACTAGACACACGTTGATTCAATGAATTTAAGTTATTGTTAATAATAACTTTATCTTTTGAAATTGAATCAGATTTATCACAACTGGTTACTATTAACAGTAATGCTAAAACACTGAAAGCTAAAGAAGAAAATATTCTCATATGTATAATATAATTAATGGCACAAAACTAACCATATTTAATATCTTAGTAAAGCTAAAAATCTCACATTTTCTTACAAAGTAAAAATTAGTAGCTGCTTAGCTACTTTTGAAATATGAAAAATAATTCATTTTATTCTTATTAATGTAGTGTAGAAAAACATATCTCTTTCCATAATTAACAGTGGTCTACTAACGCAACACCCCCACCAAGACGCTTTAGCCACCCTCTGCTATTCTTTTGTTAGGTTTAACCGACCCCGCTACTTTGCGCCAAGAATAAGATAAAACAAAATCCGATTCCACATATACATTTGATTAAGTTTTCTTGCAGTTATTTATTAGAGTTAGTACAGTGCTAAAAAAATGGCCCAACAATATGGGCCATTTCACACTAAACAAAATATACTTGAAACAAAATATATCTCAAAATTCAATTTGTCAATAGCATACCATAAATAATGTCCTATAGTAATCTATCTCCAATAAAAAATCAGGTCATATAGAGAATGCCATTTGGAAGTAGGAATTATGGCCTAAAAAAAAT
Organism: Sphingobacterium cavernae; assembly: GCF_008520265.1. Classification (GTDB taxonomy): domain Bacteria; phylum Bacteroidota; class Bacteroidia; order Sphingobacteriales; family Sphingobacteriaceae; genus Sphingobacterium; species Sphingobacterium cavernae. The sequence continues at coordinate 11,398 of NZ_VIQM01000057.1, read as the reverse complement.
TTTAGACCATAAAATTCAAACCTAAATTAACAACTGTAAAAAACGTGATTATTTATACTTTCATTTTTGTATAAATTCAATACTTTCTTAACCATATTATAGCTACCAGCTATAAATGGAATCTTTTGGTGATATTCTCTAGGTATAACATCGAGAATGGGAACCATCCCATCAATTGCTAGCCCTCCGGCCTGCTCTATTAAAAACGCCATAGGATTACACTCGTACATGAGTCTGAGCTTACCTTTGGGATACAAGCTTGTTGAGGGATACATAAAAATTCCTCCAAACATTAAGATCCTATGTATATCTGCCACCATTGATCCGATATATCGGGACTTGTAAGGAAGTTGATAATCTTCATCAGATTGCTTACAAAAATCCAAGTAATTACGAATTTGAGATGGGAAATTGCCCCAATTACCCTCATTAATAGAATAAGATGAACCAGATTTGCAAATCTTAATTTTTTCATGGGTTAGTAAGAATTCTCCTAAATTTTTGTCAAAAGTAAATCCACATACACCTTTTCCAAAGGTAAGAACTAACATAGTGGTCGTTCCATATATTAGATATCCTGCAGCTAATTGTGTACGCCCCTTAAGAGTAGATATTTTGTTTGTATCTGAACCGTTGAATATGGAGAAAATCGTACCAACCGAAACATTGGCATCAACATTTGAAGTGCCATCTAGAGGATCAATAAAGACATCAAACAATTTCTGATTTGTATCTATACTTAATTCGATTCTCTGTTCACATTCTTCTGAAATTAAATACCTACATAACCCGCTTTCTTTTAAAATATTTAAAAAAATTTCATGCGCAATAATATCTAATCTATGTTGATTTTCACCATGCGAATTTTTCTCTTCCATATATCCCCCTGCTACACCATAAGAATTATTTTCAATGTGGATTTTCAATTTCTTTCCTCCTAAAGAAAAATCCATAAGGGTCTGTGCTAATTCTATAGAGATTGTGTTATCCTTTACGCGCTCCAAGCAGTATTGATATAATGTTTTTAACATCGTCACTAATTTAGAATATCAATTGTTAATAAATTTGATGCATTGGCCTTAATTACCTTTTTAGAATTGTCTTGTTGTTGTTGTAGCTCATTTGATAACCAACTTGCATAACCCAACACTTGCATGCTATAACCATATTCATTATCATACCATACGTATAATGTTAAACTTTGACCATCTGCAGATATTCTAGATGCACAACCATCAACTACTCCCGCTGAAATGTGACCAATAATGTCTGATGAGACTAATTCCTCCTCAAATAATAAATCAATCTGCTTATGCTTTGTGGGTGTAGATGATCTTTCCATAAGCTTTTGGTGTACACTTTCTAAATTTGTTTTCTTTTTTAAATTCAACATAAGTATTGCTAGGGAACCACTCGCTATTGGAACTCGAATAGCATTAGAGGATAGTTTTCCTTTCAAATTTGGAATTATTTTAGACACAGCATTACCCGCGCCAGTTTCAGTAATGACCATATTTAGAGCTGCCGCCCGACCGCGCCTACTTTTACTATGCATATTATCTACTAAATTTTGATCATTGGTATAAGCATGAATAGTTTCAATATGGCCTTTTTCTATTCCAAATTCAGAATCTAATATGTCCAATATTGGAGTTATGGCATTTGTAGTACACGAAGCTGTAGAAAATATTTTCGAATCAGAGTCATAAACTTTTTGATGATTGACACCATAAACAATATTAGGTATATCATTAGCTGGGGCAGTTACGATGACTCTAGAGATTGATTCATTTCTCAGGTGTTTAGATAAACCACTATAGTCTCTATATTTTCCAGTATTATCTATCAAAATTGCATCTTGAATTCCGTAAGATGAATAGTTTATCTCCTCAGCGTTTTGAGCACTTATAATTTGAACTTGTTTACCATTAATTATTAAACTGTTACTATATTCATCTATATCGACTCTTCCCTTAAATGCACCATGAATCGAATCCTTTTGTAGTAAGGATGCTCTTTTTCTCAAATAATTGATATTTATAGGATCTCTTGTGACTACAGCCTTTAGATTAAGCTGTATTTGTAGAGCTGGATCAGTACATAATTCTCTGGCAAGTAATCTTCCAATACGGCCAAAGCCATATAATACCACGTCTTTTGGCTCAGCACAATTATTTAAGTGCATGTACCATAATTTGGCTACTATAGTTTCTCTATTTAAAGATTTAATTTCTTCAAGACTATCTTTTAATAAACCAATATCTATAACTCTTGGAAGCTCCGGTAATTGAACCAACTCCTTAAGGATTTCTAAAATTTTATTTAACCCATTTTGTTGTTTTGTTACTTGATTTTCACAATAAAACTTCAAGAGGAAATCTATTTTTTCATCTACTAAACTATGTCCATAGAAAAGACAGAGAACACTCCTATCCTTCCATAAAATATTTGAATATAATGTAATAGTAAGACATTCATATCGCTGATCTCGATATTGGTCTAAATAATTAGTTAAATTATTGCTCATTTATTAGTTATTAATTGAGCCAAAATTATCGCTTAAAACGGTGAAAGAAAAACGTTAATTAGTAATTTATCAATTTTTAACATATTATTATTAATTTTTTGTAATTTAATATTACAATTAAGGTTGTTTTTTACCATTTTGTTAACAATAAGTCTTCCCTATTAAAAACATTTAAAGCAACTATAAGTCCATCAAGTGAACAGACTTACTTTGTCTCAATGGATTGATAAAAAATATGGTATAGTATATCAAAGGCACAAGTCTATAACTTGCTCGAAAGGTTGGAATTGCCCATTAAAAAGAAAAGGGTTAGAGTATAAAGTATTAGCACACTTTAACTAAAATTAACGAAGAAACAAGTCAACTTATTGAGGTGTGTTTGTTGCATAGGGTATATCCGGTAAAGAACAGTTTATTTTGTTCAAAACCCTATTCTTGCTTAAAAAGCAGCTGTTCTTGTTTTACTGGAGTTAGGTCTTCTTCACAGCGTATCTCATCCGAGCGGTCAGTTTCAATTTCACACCTAGTTTTTTCTTTATGTTTTAAAGGTGAATCAATTATGCCTGCATCAACAATTGTATCTGTTTTTACGATGCTTGATTAGCTGCTTGTTGAATTCTTTGAAAAATCTTCTCATAAACGGATTTCTCTATCAGTTCGCTGCGAAATCGGCTTATGGCACTGTGGTCAGGAACATAATTGTCTAGGCTGGTCCTACAAAAACAATCGATCAATATTTTCATCTTATCAAAAAATCATGCTGGATTTAATGAGTTTGAACCATAGAATCTACAAAACTTAATTTCACTCTTTTTCATAGACCTCTAACACTGAAAGAAAACACCAAAACAAATATAATCCACTGTTAATAATGAGTTTAAAAAATACCCATTACAGCGGATCTTAAAGGGCTATGAAACACGTTCAATAAACTTATTTATCTCATCCTGCATAGCTGGACGTCTTTGATATATAACTTTCCATTCAATACACTGGTTATTTAAAGCATTTCTTCCAGATGGAATATCATTATAGATTAAATTTACTACCCTTAATAAGTTCTTATAAGCAGATCTATCAGATGCAAATTCGGCAAGTTGCTCTAATAAAGGAAGATATAATTTCATTAAGTCTTCTGGATATAAATCCTTTAAATAAGAATGATATTGAAGGATTATATTTAATTCCGTTTGTTTCTTTATAAGCTCGATCAACTCTTTATACATTTTTTCTTGAACAAAAATTGGACCTAATGAGATCAATAATAAATAATCTTCTGATTGCCATTTATTGGCTTTTTTTGCTTTTTGAATTTTGTTACGAATAGATTTTATTTTATTTTCAATTATTGATGGCCATTCTTCTGCAGAATATGTATTCTTCCATTTTTGATAATCAGCACTACTAAAAGTTGGATCAAAAGCCAACTTCTCGTAATTCTTTCGTAGAGTTTTGTTGTCACCCTGAATTTCTGCAATCCGAAGTAGATTCCTCTCCCATTGCTTAACTAATCCAAAACTATGATGTTCATTAGCTAACGAAATACCGTCTTCAATTAAAGTTATTGCACTATCGAATTCTTGCATACTAATCAACTCTTCCACTAGAATTTGCCGAACAGCAGGTAAGTGCAGATATTCATAGATTAATTGCATCGCATATTCTTGATTATTTTCTTCGAAAAGAAATAATATGAGTTCAACTACAAAAAATTCGTGCTCATAAACATCGCCATTGACTCTTGTAGCATATATTCTTTTCTCTGCAAAATCAATGAAATCAGAACTCCTATTTAATTCAGAACACAGGGTGGAATATATATTTATCAAAGTATGCCCACACTCTCCAAATTCATAATACATGGATTTTTGAACTTCAACTTTCAATAAATCAGTAATACGTTCTTTTAAAGAAAATGGTGCCTTGGAAATTATTTCAAGTAATAAGTCTATACTGGAAATAATTACATCTGCAATTGAACCACTACTATCATCTGTATATTCTAAAGCAGGCGTTACTTCTTTAATAAATGTCATAGTAAATTTAGAAGCATCAAGCAAATTATTATTTTTCAAATATTGCTCACCTGACTGCAAGAACTTAGACAGTTCTCTTGCTAATGCATTGCTACTGCTATAATCGATATAATTCCATTTAGAATATTTTTTGATAATACTTTTTATTTGACTTTCCACCATTTGAGCCACATCATAGTTATCATCCTTAGATGAGAAATAAAACTCAAAATCAGCCTTAAAATTTTTATTTGCTTTACTATAATGAGTTATAAACTCACGTAGTTCCCCCTCATTTATTTTTTCTAGAAGACGTTTAATTGTTAACTTTTGAGCCTTATTTGTCTTATTGTGTTTTTTTAATTGAATATTTTTCATCTCGCTTATACTAAACAATACGGCCACAATATGCTTACAGATACTACTATCATGTGGACAATCACATTCACACTTAGTGATACTCGAGCCACTTATACTGATTTCTACAAAGTATACATCAGACCCAAGCACTACAGCACTCCAACCACCATCATCATATTCTTCAAGATCATCTACAAATTGATTATCAAAATACTCCTTTCCGCGCTTAAGGATGTCTTTTGGCACGTACTCTTGAAAATTCTCAATATTCATCGAATAATGTTTGTTTATTAATAAATGTACTCGAAAAAATTTAAATTTCAAAACATTCACCGAATTCTATTTCGTAATATTAAAGTGAGTTCGGGATAATAAAGTTTTCAAGGATACTGCTGAACGGATACAGAATATGAAAGGTTTAAAGTTGAATCAAACTGATAAAATAATGCTCAGAAAGAGAGCTATCATTGAATATATAAATAATGAACTCAAGAAGATTTGCAAGCTACAGCATAGTAGTTACCGGAATGTCAATAACTTCGTATTAAATATTTTAGGAGCATTGGCAGCTTGTGCTTTTTTTTAATAAAAAAATATTAGAAGAAAGCAAAAATAAGCAAAACGGTTAAGACCGTTCATATACAGTGGTTTATAAAAAGTGAGGCAAAATTTAGAAGTAGGTGTCCGACAAGTTTTATGCTTAAAATGACAAGGTTAGGTTACTAAATCGTTACTGAATACAACCAACCGAACGATAATATAAAAATCTATATTTCAGTCATTTGCACCACTTTTCATATTCCCTTGTAACTCAATTAAAGTTAATTTTAAACGTTAAACAATTGAGTTATGGAACAAGAGAAAAGATCCACGTTCAAGCTGCTTTTCTACCTGAAGAACAATGAACCTAAGAAGAACGGGAACGTCCCTGTTATGGGGCGTATCACTATTGAGGGGGAACCAAAATCCTTTAGTACCAAACTGGACATCAACCCCAATAATTGGGATTTAAAACACGGAAGGTTTTTGGGCAAAAGTACCCAGGCACTGAGTACCAATCTTAAATTGGATAATATACGGGTGCGTATCAATAATATTTACGATGATATGCTCAAAGATGAAGGCTTTGCAACTGCTCAAAAAGTAAAGCTATCATTTTTGGGAGTTGGTGTTATGGATGATGCTATCCTTAAAGTATTCAAGTACCAAAATGAGAATTTTTAAAGAATGGTCAGCAAGGGCAAGCGTTCTCAAAACACCTTTAATAAATATAAGACTATTTATAATCACCTTTCCAAATTTATCAGGGAACGCTATTACAGGGAGGATATGGCGTTTCGGGAACTTGCCTCAGTTTATCCGAGAGTTCGATTTCTTTCTGCGCATAGATAAGGAATGTACGCATAACACGGTTTGGGTTTACACCATATCGGTTATTTCATTGGCGAAACTGGCGATAAAAAAAGGCTTGATTCGACAAACCCTTTTCAGGATTATGAAATCAGCATGGAAGAAACTGATCGCAGCTATCTTTTAAAATAGGATGTAGAAAAGTTAATGCTTCTAAAACCGTCCAAGTCCAAATACGAACTTGTAAAAGACCTCTTTATTTTCAGTTGCTTTACAGGGCTTTCTTATATTGATATTCAAAAGCTGAAACGGAGCAACATACACTCCTTTGATGGCCACGGCCAGCTGATGCGTGTAGGCACAAAGAGCGAGATCGTGGTGCTGAATTTGAAACCTCAGAATAGAAAGTAACCGGTTTTAAAAAACAGTTTACCCGGATATAATGACTTCATCAACCTTTCTTTCCTCCATCCCATTAAGCGTAATCTCCCGATGTTGCAAGCCCCATTCCACCATTTTTTGGATGACCTCATAAAGCTGCTCACCTGAAGGTGTCAATTCATACTCGATCAAAACCGGTGTGGAGTTAATCACATTTCTCCTGACCACGCCGTTGACTTCTAGCTCTTTCAGCTCCTTGGAAACCATTCGGGGCGTAATATCCGTAATCGCCCTTTGTATATCCGTAAAACGTTTTTTACCACTGAGCAAGGTGCATACCACCGCCAGCTTCCATTTGCCGCTCACCACATTCAGCGTGTCTGTCAGTGCCATGATTAAACCTCTGTCACACTTCATAATACTGAATACTTGCTATCCATCATTTCAATTATTTTGTTCGTAAAATTCCTGTCAACAACTACTTTTATTTATATGAACTATACATCTGTATAGCACTATACAATCGTATAGTCATATAGAATGTATAGCAAATATAGGTAACTTTGTCAAATTGGAAAATAGTAAACAAATATAAAAAATGATTTTAGTAACGGGAGCCACAGGGCATTTGGGAACAGCGGTAATAAACCAGTTGTTAAAACATACCTCGACAGAGAACTTTGTTGCATTGGCGAGAAGCGAGGAAAAAGCAAAGGCATTGAAAGATAAGGGTGTACAGGTACGCATTGGCGATTTTGACGATCCCGCATCGCTGGAAAAAGCCTTTGCAGGAATAGACAAACTTTTACTGATTTCAACAGTAGCTCAAAACAGGAGCGAACAGCAAAAAGCCGTAGTAGAAGTTGCCAAAAAAGCGGGTGTACAACATATTGTTTACACTGGTGTTTCGCTAAAAGATCTGAGCACATCCGCTATCAAATGGTTGATGGCAAGCCATTTCGAAACAGAAGATGCCATCAAGGAAAGCGGCTTTGTTTATACGTTTCTCCACAATGCGTTGTACACCGATGTGACACCGATGTATGTGGGAGAGCACGTTTTTGAAACCGGAATTTACCTGTCTGCCGGTGATGGCAAAGCACCGTTTGCCCTCCGCAGGGAAATGGGAGAAGCTCTTGCCAATGTTTTGTTGCAGGACGGACACGAAAATAAAACCTATGAAATAACAGGCAGCGAACTGTATTCGTACACCGATGTAGCTCAGGTTCTTTCGGAATTATCAGGCAAATCGGTTTCTTACACCAATGCCGACCCAACAGAGTTTACTGAAAAACTAAAGCAGTTTGGCGTCCCCGAATTTGCCATTTTACTAACCGCCGGTTTTGCCGAAGATCAGAAAAACCACCAGTTTGAAGAGGTAACAAACGATCTGGAAAACCTTTTGGGAAGAAAACCTTTGGCATTGAAAGAAGCATTAAAAGAAATCTATAAGTTGTGACAGCCCATACGACCTCATTAATGGTAAAATCTTACACCACCACACTCAGCATTTTCCGGGTGTGGTGATGTATTTTAGACTGTTTTTATTTTGTTAGTTTTGCATAAATAATTCATCTGACAGATTGATTAAGAATATCCAATATTTCTTGCCAGGTCAGATGCACATAAAAACGATGCAAGATTTTGAGTACATAAAAATTGTTCCTGACGAACGGCTCTCCGGTTTTGTGGAGAGTTTCCTGCTATGTGCCAATCATACCGATGAAGATAAAGAAGTCATTATTTTTCCCGATGGAAGAGTGGACATTATGTTTAGCTGTACACATCAGGAACCATTGGTAGCCGAATTATTTAATCTGGATAAAAAAGCAACGCGGTATATTTTCAAAAAGCAGACAAAGCTTTTTATGGTATGTCTTACCTTGCTCGGTGCCGAATACCTGCTCGGATACAACGGGACAGATTTTGGAAAAGATGAGATTCGGCTTCCCGCAGGTTTTTGGGATATTTATAAAGAAGACCTTACAAGCTTAGATAGCTTTCCATATAAGGTTTCGGAAAACTTTTGGAAATATTCCCGAAAAAGATGGATGAAAGAAAGCGACAGCTTTTTGAGCTTATCTATTCGACAGGTGGTATGGCGTTACCAAGTACCCTCCTTACAGCAAGAAAAAACTCAAATGGCTAAAATCGCTTTTGGAACGAATTTCTTAATGACACAACCAAAGAACACTCCGTAAAAAATCAATTTAATTTTGACGATGGACATTACAAACCTTCCCGAAGATCTATGGGAACATAACGAAACTCATACTTCGGATTTGCAAATTTTCAATTACGAAGTGTATAAGAACGGTTCCAGAAACAAGATTGGCCTGAATAAAAATGTATTCAGTTTCTTATTGGATGGTCAAAAAAACATTCACTTTTCTAATGATATCATTTCAATCAATGAAACACAATCGCTACTTATCACATCTAATAATGTTTTGGTTACCGAACTGGTAGGTGTAAGTTCATACAGTTGTTTACTCTTCTTCTTTACTCACAAAAACATCACCGATTTTTTATTGAAAAATTCCCATTCTTTCAGTCAGAATGCCTCAGATAAAAAGATAACGGATATACCTTATTTCCTTTTAGAGAAAGACAATTTTATCATCCATTATATTCATTCGCTCCAACAGATTTTTGGTTTACAAAAATCTATATCTCAAAAGATTTTGGAACTTAAATTTCAAGAAATAATGCTTTATCTGGCGGATAAATATGGGACGGTATTTTTAGATTACTTACATTATTTACTAATCAATGAAAGAGAATTATCATTTAAAATGGTAATTGAAAAGAACCTTTATACAAACTTGAATATTGACGAAATAGCCTTTCTGTGCAATATGAGTGTCTCTACTTTTAAGAGAAAATTTATAAGTATATACCAGAAATCTCCAGGGAAATGGTTTCAGCAAAAACGGCTTAACAAGGCCAAAGAATTGTTACATAATAACCAAGTCACACCTTCCGAAATTTTTCTGGACTTTGGCTATGGCAGCTTGTCAAATTTTAGTGCAGCCTTTAAAAATGAATTTGGGTACAGCCCCAACCACATCCACTCAAACTGACCTCTTTTCATAACTTATTGAACCAAACTAATAAACGAAGCAGCGCTGGTTTTTCTAATTTTGTATGATTAAAGAATTGTTTAACTAAAAAATAAAAACAATGAAAAAATTAGGATTGTTAGTTCGGTTGGAAGCAAAGGCCGGCCAAGAAAAAAACGTTGAAGATTTTATTACAGGAGCATTACCGCTTGCTCTTGAAGAAGCCGGTACCGTTACGTGGTATGCATTCCGTATTGATGCTTCTACTTTCGGTATTTACGATACTTTTTCAAACGAAGAAGGCAGAGAGGCACACCTTGGCGGTAAGATCGCAAAAGCATTAATGGAAAATGCACCAGACCTATTGGCAACAACTCCTTCTATTGAAAAATTGGACATTTTAGCTGCCAAATAGCCTAAGATAATACCATTATATTTAAGGCTGGATTTTGCGAAAACTCAGCAAAATCCTCCCTTAATTGTTCAAAAATATATCTTCTCTTCCTCATTTTTTTAGATATCTAAAAAATCAACCCAAAAAAGCTTACGTCCTTTGCATTATCAAATTTAAAGTGATGTAAAAGGTAAAAGAAACCATGGATAAACACCTTGTCTTCGTTGCCGACAGCGATTGAATCAATACCGTTTTCCCGATGCTGGAGGAGCGGCCCAAAGATGACTGTTTGTATGGGGAGCATTTAACGCTGCTCTATGTTTCCGACAATTATGGGCTTGTCTTCAAAGAAGAACTGGATATCCTGACCAAACGTTTTCCAACTCGTTTTTTTGACCTGCATTTAAAGATGTTCTTCGATAATAACCTTGATTTTTATAAGTACTATAGGACAAACATTACGTACATGGACGATAAATACTTTATCAGAAGTAATTATGATATTAAATACACCCTTGACTCATACTATTTTGAATCAGATTCTAGGTTTTCTACTTCAAACGATTTTAAAGTGGCAAAAATTCTTGCAAATATGATACTCCCTATTTGCTGGACAACTTTTTACTAAACTAAGATATAATTACGATACATTTTTAATTTCTTGATAGAACTTTTCATCGGGAGTTATCCGGCCTAAAGATTTGTGCCTTCTTTCCGTATTGTAAAATGATACGTACTCTTTAATTTGGCGGTACAAATCGACACCTCCATTGGGTGGATTGAGGTATATCTTCTCTCTTTTCAGGGATCCCCAGAATCTTTCAATGTAGATATTGTCCAGCGCTCTACCTTTGCCGTCCATTGATATCTTAATCTCATTTTTCTGTAAGGCTTTCACAAAAACTTCAGATGTAAACTGAGATCCCTGATCGGTGTTGAATATCTCGGGCTTACCATGAGTTTGGATCGTATCGACCAACACATCCCTGCACCATTCGGCATTCATCGTATTGGACACGTCCCAGCTCATTATTTTTCTACTGTATACATCTATGATTGCAAACATATACATAAAGCCTTTAAACATGGGTATGTACGTGATATCTGCCTGCCATACCTGAGCAGGCCTTTCGATCTTAAGGTTCCTGAGTAGGTACGGAAATTTATAGTCTGCCTTATTTAATTTGCTCAAGTTCTTTTTAGGATGTATGGTTTTCAGGTTCATGAGCTTATACAGCCTACGAACTCGCTTATACCCGACTAAATAACCTAGATCTTGTCTCAAATAATCTGTCATCCGCTCTACCCC
>NZ_VIQM01000056.1 GCF_008520265.1 Sphingobacterium cavernae | reverse complement strand
CGCTAGCATAGGGTTGAATTTGCAAGGTTTCTACACTAAATATACGGAATCTGGCAAATAAAAACAAGAGAATACGAAATTAACTATTTGAAATTCAGTTAAATAGACCCTTTTTAAGGGCTAACTAATTAAATAATTTTTTTATTTTAGCAATCTCCTTTTTAAAAATAGAGATATCATTCTGCTAGTTTAGATTTTTGTTTACTTAAATAATTCTAATTTCAGCACTTTTATTACAAGCACATTATAGGGACACCTCACTTAATTGACTGCTTGGCATTTTATTCTTGCTTAGAACCTGAATCATTTTCTTTTGAAACAAGCATATTTTGATTTTTACTGAAAGCCCTTACTCATACTTAAGTTTAAAGTTCATTTTGAGACTTTCTATTTCTTTTTAATCGAAACTTTATGAATTTAAATACTTCGATCCATAATACTGATATTGCTGCAATTAAAATAGTAAAGCCTACTTCATGCAAACTTAAACTTCTCACTTTAAAGAAATAAGCAAACGATGGAATGTATAATATTGAAAATAATAAAATCAGTGTAATGCCAATTACTAAAGGAAAGAGTTTGTTCTTGGTTTTTAGGCTCTCAAATAGACTATAGATGAAAGAGCGATTAACTAAACTCAAAAACACATTAGCGAAAATCATTGTTGCAAAAACCATAGATCTTGTAGACTGCTCATTATGATCGTTTTGTACAGCATATTGATAAACAAACAAAATGCCTAGTGTTATAAGGAGCCCTTGTATTATACTCATGCTTAATTCTTTCAAATTCAAGAAAGTATCTGTCATTCTACGTGGCTTTTGTGACATCGTCCCCTTTTCCATCGGTTCATTTTCATATACAATAGAGCACGTTGGTCCCATAATAAGTTCTAAAAATATAACATGTACAGGAGTCAGAATATGAGGATAAATCCACCCCAAAAGAAGAGGTAAAGATACAGTCAGTATTATTGGGATATGAATAGATATGATATACTGAATAGCTTTTTTAATGTTAGCATAAATTCTTCTTCCGGCAGCTATCGCAGTAATTAACTTACCTAAATCATCATTTGTAATAACCATTAAGGCAGCAGATTTGGCAATTTCTGTCCCTTTATTACCCATTGCGACACCTATATGTGCAGCTTTTAATGCTGGAGCATCATTTACACCATCACCTAACATGGCAACAATTTCACCATCTTCCTTCATCGCATTGACTGTTTGCAATTTCGCTTGCGGAAACATCCGTGTAAATAATGTTGTCTTTCGAGACAACGTGATAAGTTCCTCTTGACTTAGCTTAACGATATCTACACCATTTACGGCAGGCGTTTCATTCTTAATTCCAGCTTGCGCGGCAATAGCATTTGTCGTCTCGGCGTTATCCCCAGTTATTACTTTGACTTTGATTCCAGCCTCATATATCTTTCTGAATACATCTTGAATCCCTTTTTTAGGAGGATCATAGAATATTGTAAAGCCTAAAAACTCAAATTCATAATCCTGTTGATTGGAAAGGAACACATTCCCTTTAAAATCCGCCCTCCCAACTCCTAAGATGCGATAACCTTGTTCTCCAAAACTTTTTATTTTTTCTCGTAACACCTCCTTTTGCTGCTCTGAAAGACTTGCTGCTTCTAGGAGAGCCTCCGGGGCACCTTTGGCCGCGAGGATACGATTCCCAAATTTGTCCTCAAAAATATGCGTCATCATAGGGGGCCTCCCCTCCAAAGGATATTCATGAATCATATTAAAATCCTTTCGTATATCGGCGTTTGTGTATTTCTCATACACTTGGTGGATCGTAATTTCCATGGGATCAAAAGGAATTGGCTCACTGCTCCACATGGCGTAATTAATCAAATCGGAAATTTCGGGGGAATTAAATTCTGAGGCCTTAAAAACCTGGTTAGTTCTATAATCGTAAAGCAACGGAAGCTTCATAGAATTTTCAGTAATGGTTCCTGTCTTATCGGTAGATATTACTGTAGTACTTCCTAAGGTTTCAACAACACTGCTCCTTTTTATTACGATACCTTCTTTCATTAGCTTCCACGCTCCTAATGCCATGAAGGTGGAAAAAGCTACCGGTATTTCTTCTGGTAAAATCGACATTGCAAGGGTTAAACCAGCTAATAGGCTTTCTATTAAATCACCTGAACGCCAATAACTATATCCCCATATTATAAAAAATACGATAACACCAACAGTGGCCATCCATTTTACGAATTTGGTAATCTGAATGTGCAAGGGTGAAGATTCTTCTTTAATATTTTGAATAGCTTGTCCTATTTTCCCAATATTTGTTTTACTTCCAATATGTTCAACTTGAATAACTGCCATACCAGACACAACTAAAGTACCACTATAAACTTCTCTTTCTTCGCTTTGTAAACTTTTAGATACAGAGTAACTCTCTCCTGTTAGAGATGCTTCATTTACAGAGAAGTCATTGCTGTATACTATTACACCGTCCGCGTTAATCATTTTTCCTTCCTCTATGATGTATAAATCGCCCACAGCAATTTCAGGTGTTGGTATTTCTTGAATTTCTCCATTCCGGATAACTGTACTTAATGGTTCGTTGAGTTTCTCAAGAGCTTGCAAGGCTTTCTTACTTCTATTATCCTGATAAAAAGATATTCCAGAGACTGCTACAATTGCACTTAACATAAAAAGCGCTTCTTCGAAATCCCCTACTATCAAGTATATTAAAGAGACTGCAAAAAGCAAAAGTAACATTGGTTCTTTTAAGATATCGAAAAGCAACGTATACCATGTTCCCTTCTTTACATTGGCAGGTTGGTTATATCCGAATTTATCTCTAGAATCATCAAGTTCTATCTTAGAAAGACCTGTTAAATTGGATGGAATGTTATAAGCCATAATATCGTTTAGGTAAAAACTAACATCAAACTATTGGTTAAAAATAATTCTTTATGATGTTGCGCCAAAAGGCTAAAAATAACATTTGGAAAAATAATTAAATTAACTTTAGTTTCACTAAAGTTAAATATAAATTTCTGAAAAGTGAATTAAATCCTAATCCGCTTTACGCCAGAAAAAAGTAATTTTAAAAAATGTATAAAGCGTATTTAAAGCGAGAATTCTCTTCTGCATATAACTTGCCATTATACACCTAAAGGTCTTTCCTTGTACATCCGACTTAGGGGCGGCTTATGAAGTTATAAATATAGTTAGTTAAGAAGCCTTATATAGCATAGCTAAAAGACTGATTTAATTATTTAAGGTGAATATGGCTTAAGTAGCATAAAATATTATTCCTTACTGCGTAAATAGAATTCACCTTGTTTAGGATTGAGATGAAAAAAAGGGCTTCAAATAAAATTGAAGCCCTTTTTATAGATAATATGAGTGATTATTACATCATACCGCCCATGCCGCCGCCCATTGGAGGAGCACCTGCGCTACCAGTATTCTCTTCTGGTTCATCAGCCAATACACACTCTGTAGTCAATAACATAGACGCTACAGAAGCTGCATTTTCTAATGCTACACGAGAAACTTTAGTAGGGTCGATTACACCAGCACCAATTAAGTTTTCAAATACGTCTGTGCGTGCATTGTAACCGAAATCAGCAGAACCTTCTTTCACTTTTTGAACGATAACAGCACCTTCGATACCTGCATTAAAACAGATTTGACGTAAAGGCTCTTCGATAGCGCGTTTGATGATGTCGATACCAATGTTCTCATCTTCATTTTCACCACGTAAGTCTTTCAATGCCTCAGTAGCACGAATGAATGCAACACCACCACCAGCAACAATACCTTCTTCTACTGCAGCACGAGTAGCATGTAAAGCATCATCAACACGGTCTTTTTTCTCTTTCATCTCTACTTCAGTAGTTGCACCAACGTAAAGAACAGCTACACCACCTGACAACTTCGCTAAGCGCTCTTGTAATTTTTCACGATCGTAATCAGAAGTAGTTGTCTCGATTTGTGAACGGATTTGCGCAACGCGAGCTTTAATATCTTCAGCATTACCAGAACCGTTGATTACTGTTGTATTATCTTTATCAACAACAACTTTTTCAGCTTGACCTAAATCTTCTAAAGTTGCGTTTTCTAATTTGTAACCTCTTTCTTCCGAGATAACAGTACCACCAGTTAAGATTGCAATATCTTCTAACATTGCTTTACGACGGTCACCAAAGCCTGGTGCTTTAACAGCAGCAACTTTCAATGAACCACGGATTTTATTAACTACCAAAGTAGCTAAAGCTTCTCCGTCAAGATCTTCTGCGATTATCAATAATGGTTTACCTGTTTGAACTTGTTTTTCTAAAATCGGCAACAATTCTTTCATGTTACTGATTTTCTTATCGTAGATCAAAATATAAGGGTTTTCTAATTCCGCTTCCATTTTGTCTGAGTTGGTAACGAAGTATGGAGATAAGTAACCACGGTCAAATTGCATACCTTCAACAGTTTTGACTTCTGTCTCAGTACCTTTTGCTTCTTCTACAGTGATAACCCCATCATTACCTACTTTTTCCATAGCCTCAGCAATTAATGAACCGATTACTTCGTCATTATTTGCAGAGATTGAAGCTACTTGTTTGATTTTATTGTTGTCTTGCCCTACAGTTTGAGATTGCGTTTTTAAATTCGCAACTACAGCAGCGACTGCTTTGTCAATACCACGTTTTAAATCCATTGGGTTAGCACCAGCTGCTACAGATTTAATACCTGGAGCAACGATAGCTTGTGCCAATACAGTTGCAGTAGTAGTACCGTCACCCGCTTGATCAGCAGTTTTAGAAGCTACCTCTTTTACCATTTGCGCACCCATGTTCTCGATCGCATCTTTCAATTCGATTTCTTTAGCTACTGTAACACCATCTTTAGTTATAGCTGGAGAACCAAATTTTTTTTCGATAATTACGTTACGACCTTTAGGACCTAAAGTTACTTTTACCGCATTAGCTAACGTGTCAACACCTTTTTTAAGTGATTCACGAGCTTCTACATTATATTTTACTTGTTTTGCCATTGTTATTTTATTATTTTTTTTAAGAATTTGATTATAAATGATTAAAATTTAAAATCTAACCTTAATGAAGTAGAATTAATTAAAATAATTGTGATTAAAGAACTGCGTAGATATCGGATTCACGCATAATTAAATATTCTTTTCCTTCGTAAGTAATTTCTGTACCTGCATATTTACCGTACAACACTTTATCACCTACTGCTACAGTCAATGGTTCTTCAGGTTTACCTGAACCTACAGCTACTACAGTACCTTGAGATGGTTTTTCTTTTGCTGTATCTGGGATATACAATCCAGATGCCGTTTTCTCTTCCGCAGGAGCAGCTTCTACTACTACTCTGTCTCCGATAGGTTTAATATTTAATGCCATAATCTTATATAGTTTTTAATTATTATTATTTGTTTGATCATGATACAACATCAACTATGCCAAATACGCTTTGTCCATTTTCCTTGTCATATTTTCATTTTATCACTATAAATTGACAGTGTTATCGACTGACACCGTGTCACGATGACAGTGTCTGGTTATAACAAAAAAGCCTCCCATGTAAAATGTGAGGCTATTATATTCTCTTTTTACAGCAATTAATTGCTTGAATCAGGTGCTGCTGTAGCAGGAGCTGATTGTTGTTGTTGTTGTTGTGTCGGTGCTGTGTTCAAATTCAGTTTAGGAGCTGTAGCAGGTGCTTCAATTTGATCAGATAAACTTCCTGATGCAACACTTCCCGATGGACCCAAAATATTAATTGCTAAGCTGAAAACAATTAATAAAATTACTAATGTCCAAGTACCTTTTTCTAAAAAATCGCCTGTTCGTTGTACGCCCATTAAATTACTTCCACCTGCAAACCCTGAGGACAAACCTCCACCTTTTGGGTTTTGGATCAACACGATTAGTGCAAGTAAAATACTAACGATAATAATTAAGACGATGAATAATGTAGTCATTTCTTTGTATGCTTTTAATTATGAGTTCTTTTCTAATTCTTCAATTCGGGTCGCAAAATACAATTTTTTTTCTGGATATTTCAAAATTAATTTCTTCAATACCTCAATCGCCTTTAAATGCAAACCTTGATCAATATAAATATTAGCCAATGTCTCGGTGACTAAGTAATAATTATCTTCTGCACTCTGTCTCGCCATATTCTCATTATTGATATTTTCGGGAGAAGGGGGCTTGATAATAGGATCCTTTTGAATAAATTTTTCAATAATTTCAGCCCCTTTTTTAGGTACTATAGGCACGAAGGGTCTTTTTTTAACTTCTTCGCTCAACTTCTCTTCGGGATCTTGAAAATGTATAATATTTTCTTTGATTTGTTGATCCAAAATAGTTTCCTCTATTTTTGCGACGTTGATTGTCGATGCAGGTGCTGCTAATGCTACATTCGAAGTAACGTAAGGCTGATAAGTATCAGCATGTTCTAAGCGAGTTTTATATAACCACCAACGGAAACTATACGGCATCAAATCATCATTATAGAGACTAACGTCGTCTTTATCTTCAAGTTTTTCTAGAGCTGAGGAAACGAACTCTTCCGATTCAATTTTTGATTCAGTCAATTCTTCAGAAATTTCGCTTTCTTTATTTTCATACGAATCAAAAACGAAATAATTCCCAGTAATTCCGCCCACTTGAACAAGTCGATCTAATTCTAAATCGCCTTCACTCCCCTGCTCTTGAAAAGCTGGATCAGCTACGGATGTTTTATCATCTAAAATATCTTGATTCAATTCTTCTTTTAAACCTTGCTCCTGAAACTGTTTATCGAGATCACTTAAATCAGCAGTTTCTTCATTTAATGAACCATAAACTTCTTGCAGCTGGTTAACCGGATCACCTAAAAAAGCATCATTTTCCTGTCTTTCGCTTAAAACTCCATCTTCTTCTTGAATAGCCGAATCAGCAATTTTCTCAGATCCCACTTCTTCCACTGGTATGGATTGCTCTTTCTGGTTTATTTGAATCTGATTGATAGTTGGGTGAATAGGTTGTAATTCTTTTAAATCACCGTAAGATTGTATTGACTTATTGACATAGTTAAGCAACCAGATCTCACTTTGTGCATAAAGCAAAGCTAATTCCTTATTAGGAGACTCTTGATTAATGAGTTTTTTACGACGCTCATAAGCAAAGATCAACGGTTGAGAATAAGGATATTTTAGTAACAAGCCCAACAAATCTTCTTCACTTATACGTGTAGGATCTTGTAGTGCTTGTTTATAATGTGAATGATAAGAAGTATTCAAGGTAGCCATTGTATGCATTATTACCAGTTAGCAAAAGCGCGATTATAAACATCCTCAGTTAACATCTTAATAATCTCTTCGTTCAATCTTGCCTCATAAGCTGTAACATCTGAACCCGGAAATTCTTTAAACTGAGAGAAGCTTTCATCAAAATCACTTTCCCCGGTCTGATCTAACTTGTTGGTGTATTTCACTTTAATAGTTATAGTTAATCTACTGTTTTGAGCACGGTCATTATTTCCAGCACCTACAGAAGCCGGTGTAATGGTATATCCTGTAATCGTTCCTTCAAAAATCGCATCACCATCTGCGTTAACTTGACTCAAAGTGGACTGCGTACGAATCCGCTCTTTTAATCCTTCAGTAAAATTCTGGCTCAATGTCGTATAAACCATAGGTGCCAAGTTTTCGAAATACAGCACTGAATAAGTTTTCATATCCTTAGGAATGGATCCTCCTGTAAAACTATATATACTACAACTCACTGTCAATAGACTCAAAAACGCACATATTGCTACTTGTAATTTCAATCGAACACGATACATAAATGATAATTCTATTCTAAGTTTAAGTCTTTAATTTTTCTGTACAAAGTTCGCTCAGAAATGCCCAATTCTTGTGCTGCAGCTTTACGCTTACCTTTGTGCTTTTTTAGTGCCTTTTTTATAAGATCTGATTCTTTGTCCACTAAAGATAATGATTCTTCAACTTCTTCCGCATCCTGAGTATCCAATGAAACATAATTGGAGGTAGAAGACTGATTATTTAACGAAGGATTATGAATAATTGTTGGCGCCCCCCCCATTTCTTCGGGAGAATATAATTGCGCTTGCACAGGTTTTACTTCGTTGTAAAGCTGGTTAATATATTGCGAGTTTTCATCGAAAGATGATGGATTAACTCCATTCTGTATCAATTCTACTACTAATTTCTTCAAATCCACCATATCCTTTTTCATGTCAAATAGTACCTTATACAGTATATCTCTTTCAGAGAAATCTTCTTTCGATTGATCTTTAACAAAAACAGGTAATGAAGACTGAGAAGGCTCCACTGGAATATAACGACTTAAAATTGCCGCATCCAATGTTCTTTCCTTTTCTAAAATAGCAATTTGTTCCGCTACATTTTTCAATTGTCGCACGTTACCTGGCCATGAATAATTTGCTAACAATTCCTGTGCATCAGGAGTCAATTGCACACTTGGTGTTCTGTATTTATCTGCAAAATCCACAACAAACTTTCGAAACAATAAGAAAATATCTTCTTTACGTTCACGAAGTGATGGAATACGCAATGGCACTGTATTTAATCGATAATATAAATCTTCTCTAAATTTTCCTTTTTGAACCGCATTGTAAACATCCACATTTGTTGCTGCTACAACACGTACATTAGTCTTTTGAACTTTAGAAGAACCCACACGAATATATTCACCAGATTCCAGAATCCGCAACAATCGCGCCTGGGTATTCAATGGCATTTCACCTACCTCATCCAAAAAAATAGTACCACCGTCTACGACTTCAAAATATCCTTTTCGTGATTCATGGGCTCCTGTGAAAGATCCCTTTTCATGACCAAATAGTTCCGAATCTATAGTTCCTTCTGGAATAGCGCCACAGTTCACCGCAATAAAAGGTCCATGCTTACGCGCACTCAATTGATGTATAATATGCGAAAACACTTCTTTTCCTGATCCACTTTCTCCTTGAATCAAAACAGAAATATCTGTCGGAGCAACTTGCCTGGCAATATCTATAGCACGATTGAGCAACGGCGAGTTACCAATAATACCAAATCTATTTTTGATGTTTTGAATATCCAAAGTAACCTCTCCCTATTAGTTAGTCAATAATTCTACCTTTTAATGTCGCAGACGTACAGCTTTCGCCGATTACATTTACATAGTCACCCACTTTGTAACGAGGATCAACAGGGAATACAAGCATCGCATTTTGATCATTACGACCACAATAATCCAGATCGGAACGTTTAGAAAAACCTTCAATTAGAACTTTATGCACTTTACCAACATGTTGGGTCATACGTTCTAAACTATGAATTTGTTGCTTATCTACGACCTCCGTAAGTCGTCTTTTCTTCACTTCTTCAGGAATATCGTCTTCGAAGCGCTTTGCAGCTAAAGTTCCTGGTCTTTCGGAATAAGCAAACATATAGGCAAAATCATACTTCACATAATCCATCATAGACAACGTGTCCGCATGTTCTTCTTCTGTCTCAGTACAGAAACCAGTGATCACATCGGTAGAAATAGCACAATCTGGCATAATCCGA
Source organism: Sphingobacterium cavernae (assembly GCF_008520265.1). Taxonomy (GTDB): domain Bacteria; phylum Bacteroidota; class Bacteroidia; order Sphingobacteriales; family Sphingobacteriaceae; genus Sphingobacterium; species Sphingobacterium cavernae. Next base: position 19,002 of record NZ_VIQM01000056.1, on the reverse strand, counting down.
CGGATCGCATCCACGCGCTCCATATACCATTCTCTATCATACGTACGATTCATTATCTCCAATACTCTTGAATTACCTGATTGTACAGGCAAATGAATGTACTTACATATGTTTTCATATTTCGCCATTGTATACAATACTTCATCCGTAATATCCTTAGGATGAGAAGTAGAGAACCGAATACGCAATTCAGGACTTACCTGAGCAACTAATTCCAATAAGCGCGCGAAATTAATAGTCTGTAGAGGCTCTTGTCCTTCCTCTACTTTTGGTGTGTATTTGTATGAGTCAACATTTTGACCCAATAAAGTTACTTCCCTATAACCTGCATTGAATAACTCTTGTGCTTCCTTCACAATAGAAACCGCATCACGGCTTCGCTCACGACCACGTGTAAATGGAACTACACAGAATGAACACATATTATCACAACCACGCATGATTGAAATAAATGCCGATACGCCATTCGAATTCAAACGAACAGGGCTAATGTCTGCGTAAGTCTCTTCTCGTGATAATAATACATTGACTGCCTTATTACCATCTTCTACTTTATTAATCAAGTTAGGTAGATCGCGGTAAGCATCAGGACCTACAACGACATCTACTAATTTCTCTTCTTCTAAAAATTTAGATTTTAGACGTTCAGCCATACAACCCAATACACCCACTACCAGACCTGGGTTTTTAGCTTTGGCCGCTTCGAATTCTTTCAAACGTTTTCTAACACGTTGTTCTGCATTCTCACGAATAGAACAAGTATTAATAAACACTACATCAGCTTCTGTGTAATCTTTTGTAGTTTCAAATCCTTGATCAATTAAAATAGATGCTACAATCTCACTATCAGAGAAATTCATCTGACATCCGTAACTCTCAATATATAATTTTCTACCATCAGCTTTCCCCGTAGGAGCGAGCTCCACTGCCTCACCTTGGCGAGTCTCATCATGCGTTTTAGTAGTCTGCAATAAATCTAACATAGCTTAATATAAAAGACTACAAAGTTATAAATAATATTTCACAATGAGTGACAGTTTGTCAGAAGGTTTAACACTTATTATGTAAAAATAATGTACAATTAATCAAAACAAATTACCTTAGTACAAGAATAAAAAATTACATGAGAATAGCTGCAATAGACCTTGGTTCGAATACTTTTCATTTACTAATAGCGGAGTACAAATCCAGCCAAATTGATATTATTTACAAGACGAATAAACCTGTTCGACTAAGTGAAAATATTACAAAATACAACCATATCATCCCTGCTGCATTTGAACGTGGAATAGTAAGTTTGGCGGAGTACAAAACTATTATGGACGAGTTTCAAGTAGAAAAAATACATGCGGTGGCAACCTCTGCCATTCGTAGTGCTACGAATGGCCAAGAATTTATAGATCAAGTAAAACTTTCTACGGGAATAGCAATAAAAATTATTTCTGGACAGGAAGAAGCCGCTCTTATTTATGAAGCCGTAAAACTAAGCGATGCGATTAATGATAGGACGTTGATTATGGATATTGGTGGCGGGAGCACCGAATTTATATTTTGTGATGAAAAGCAAGCCTACTGGAAAAAAAGTTTTGATATAGGTGCTGCGCGATTGATGCAGAAATTTTGGAAAAATGATCCTATTTCAATGGTTGAACTAAAAACACTACACGAATATTTAGATGAAACTTTAAGAGAATTAGTTGAATTCAATAAAGGTTTTAAGGCTCGAACGATAGTAGGTTCAGCAGGCGCATTCGAAACCTTTTTGGAGATGTCTGATTCATCCATCTCAAGTACTAACATAAAAAGCGCCACACTAAACATAAATCAATACAAGAAATTGAGCGAGAGACTTAAGCTTTCTACACACGAAGAGCGAACTCACATGCCCAATCTTGTCCCTTTACGTGTAGACATGATTGTGATGGCGTGTGTGCTAACAGATTATATTTTAAATGAATTAAAAATTCAAGATTTACGCATGACGACTTATGATTTAAAGTACGGCGTATTGCACAAAATGCTAAATTAATAGCCAAAAAAAGCGTTGGAATTTCCAACGCTTTTGAATCTATAGCATATGCTAACAATATTATAAACCAGCTTCTTTCTTAGCTGCTTCTTGCATTTTCTTACTTGCAACGATAACAACCTCTACACGACGGTTTTCAGCACGTCCAGCATCTGTATCGTTTGATGCAATAGGCTCTGCGAAGTTTTTACCTTCAGTTCTAACGCGTGAACCAGCTAAACCTCGAGATACTGCGTAATCTCTTACTGCTTTTGCTCTTGCTTCCGACACTTTTTGGTTTGCAGATAAAGAACCTACATTATCTGTGTGACCTAAAACTAAAATTTCAGTGTCTGGCTCTTTGTTTAATGTCTCTACTAACTTCGCAACATTTGATTTAGCATTGCTTTTTAAAGCTGAACTGTTGAAATCAAATAAAATACCTGAATCGAATTTCACCAAAATACCTTCACCAACTTGCTCAACCTCAGCACCAGCTACTGTATTTTCGATTTCTTTAGCTTGCTTATCCATTTTCTTACCAATCAATGTACCAGCAGCACCACCGATTACAGCACCAGCAATAGCACCTACAGCTGTATTACCTGCCTTATTACCAATCAATGCACCTATACCAGCGCCAGCTGTTGTACCAATAACCGCACCTTTAGTGGTGCTATTTGTATTTTGGATAGTTTCACAACTTGCTAACAACATCGCAGATGTAGCCAACGATAGACCATATACTGCTAATTTTTTATTCACTTTCATAATCTTATATTATTTTCTATTGTATATTTTAACTATTAAACATACATAAACAAAGGTAATGCCAATTATTTGTGAATAACTGAAAATCTAGCTTAAAACCTAATTTTGCGGCGGAATATCTAGTTTAGGCAACTTTTCGGGAGCAGGTCGACCTTTAATATCCCACTCCTTAAATGATTTTGTAATATAATTTAACAAATCATATTGACCCCAGCTTTTCGCTTGCACATGACCAGGTCTATACAATTCCATGAAGTGTTCTAAATCTTGACCTTCTAATCCTGTAGTGGATGAAACAATCGTTTTGTTGAAAATTCGATCAATCGCAATTGCGTCCAATTCTCTATCCATGAACTTTTCAAAGCGTTTCATGTTTTTAGCTTCACGCCCAAATAGATTATACAAAGCTGTGGCTGGACTCCCTAAATAGGTTCCAACAGAATTTTTACCTCCGTTATAAATTCCTTTTTTAGAATAATCGCGCAAGATGTCCTCCATTTCTTGCTGACGTGTGCGACGAGCTACAACAACCTCTTCAATACTTAATCCCGGTTGCATCTCTAATACAATATCTTCCATCGTATACAGTACGGTCTTTAAAGGACCATATCCAACTTTGGTAAAAGATAGACTATCTCCGATAGCTGCTTCAATATAAAATACCCCAAAATTATTAGTCGTAACAGCGCGTTTAGTACGCAAATTGGTCACATTTACATCCACAAGACGTTTCCCGTCATTTTTTTCCAAGATAATCCCAGATACTTTAGGCAAATCAGAAACCTGTGCTTTTACTAGCTGAAACAGTATAAGCAGCGGTATCATCAAAGTTATTTTTTTAAAATTTATAATCATTTGCATCTAAAGTAAACAAATATTGGACTACGTTTTGTTAAAAAGTATTAAAGAATCCGTGAAATTTTATTTATAAGGGTAAAAAACAAAGTTTGCACCTTCGGGCACTACCACGAAAAGACACATAAAATCTTCCGATTTTTTGTATGTTTTTTCAAAACTTGATTTTTTATAATCCTTAATTACACCGCGCTCTACAAATTCTTCCAGTGAAGATGCGTAGATAGACCAATTTGTATTTAATTCATTTCTATCGAGAATAATTTCGCCCAATGAAACTTCGTGTTGTGTCGCTATAAATATTGGAAATAAGCTGTAACCTTCGGCCACCATTTCTGTTGAAATTTCTTTGATAGATTCGCTATAAAAATCCAAATCAATTTTCAGACTTTGTAAAGGACTATTTTTCTTAGGTTCCTGTCCCTCTTCTCCTGAATTTGTTCCGGATAATAAATCTGATAAATCCATATTATGTCAATTTTAATAAAACCACATTTTCTACGTGTTGCGTTTGTGGGAACATGTCCACAGGCTTGATGCGTACTACATCATATTTTGCAGCCAGCATTTCCAAATCACGAGCTTGTGTAGCCGCATTACAACTCACATAAACTACTTTTGGTGCTTCCATTTCCAAAATCCGGTTTACTACATCTGCGTGCATTCCTGCTCGTGGTGGATCTGTGATGACTACATCAGGTTTGCCATGTGCAGCAATAAATTCAGAAGTCAAAACATCCTTCATATCACCAGCATAGAACTTGGTGTTGTTAATCCCATTGATCTTTGAATTGATTTTCGCATCTTCAATTGCCGTAGGCACATATTCAACACCGACAACTTCTTTGGCTTGACGTGCCACGAAATTGGCAATAGTACCAGCCCCAGTATACAAGTCATAGACTAGCTCGTCACCTTTTAATTCCGCAAAATCACGTGTGATTTTGTATAACTCATACGCTTGAGCAGAGTTTGTTTGATAGAAAGATTTTGGTCCAACTTTAAATTTCAAACCTTCCATTTCCTCATAGATAAAGTCACGACCTTTGAAAGTATGAATATCTTGATCAAAAATGGTGTCGTTACGCTTCTGATTAATGATGTATAATAATGAAGCTATTTCTGGGAATTTCTCCGCAATAAAATTCATCATTAATTCTACTTGACCTTCTTCTGGATAAGCGAATACCACGACTACCATCACTTCTCCTGTAGAGGAAGTACGGATTATTAGATTGCGTAAAGCGCCTTCGTGCTGACGCAAATCATAGAATGACATGCCTTGCTCAATCGCAAAATCACGAACCGAATTACGAATATTATTCGAAGGGTCTTGTTGCAAAAAGCAATGATCAATGTCCAAAATTTTATCAAAACGACCAGGAACATGGAAGCCCAAAGCATTTAGATCTTCTGGTTGAACCTCTTCGTCACGATTAGTTAACCATCTTTTATTGGAGAAAGTATACTCAAGTTTGTTGCGGTAATATGTCGTTTCCGCAGAACCTAAAATTTCTTCCATGGAAACTGTGTCCACTTTTCCAATACGAGTCAATGCATTATCAACAGACTGTTGCTTAAATTTTAACTGCGCATCATAACTCATGTGTTGCCACTTGCAACCTCCACAAACACCAAAATGCGGACAGAAAGGCTCGATGCGATAAGGAGATGCTTGATTTATGTTTGTTACACGACCTTCTGCAAAATTCTTTTTCTTACGTTGCAATTCTACATCAACGACATCACCAGGAATAGCTTTTTCGATAAAAAGCACCAATTCCTCATGTCTTCCTACACCTTTACCCTCTTCAGCAATGTCGAAAATCTCAATATTTTGAAGTTGTTTTTTTTCTTGTGGTATTCTTCTGCCCATAGGGTACAAAAATACACTTTTTAATCACAATTTAGAATGTGATGAATAGCTCTACTAAGCGATTGTTGCCTGAACTAAATAAGGCAATATTTCTTTTTGGAAAGAAATGAAATTTTTGCGTACATCAGCTTCTGTCACTGCGGTAAATGCAAATGAAAAAACGATGTTTTTACTTGATTTTATTAAGAATGTTAACTTTTCTTCTGAAATAGTCGAGCCTATGAGCTCATTTTTAATAAAAGAACTTAACAGTAAAAATTCCAGATCGTCAGAAAGCGTTTTTAGGAACTCTTGCGCATTGGTAGATTCTCGAATAAATTCCCAGCCAACAAACTCGTTGCAAACCGTATATGTGACACGACTTACACGGAGAATCGTTTTACCCAAAAAAACAGATAAGTCTAAATCCTTTGTTGGCGTATTTAGGATATCTTCAACATTCTCCCGAATATAGTCCATTAATACTTCATGAAGTATAAGCTCTTTGGAAGGAAATATTTTGTAAAATGTAGCTTTGGAGATACGTGCCTGCTTAGCCAACTCATTAACACTAGTCTTGTTGTAACCATATTTGCGAAACAAATCACGAGCCGCTTTTTTTATCGTTAAAACTACATCTTCTTGATTCATATCAATTTGTTATCACGTATAAATTTCCGCTTTTACGGACTTGATAGCGTCTTAAAGAACACTCGGCTAAGTGTATAGGTGAACCATCCAATAATAACCATTTGGCTCCAGTCGACGGATCTATAATTTGTAAACCTTCTACCTCTACTTTGCTATTTGCGGATTCGAGCATGGTGCTACATCTGTCATAGGCAAGAACACCATTGCCAGAATTGAAAACAATCAAACCGCAACCGCCTCCATTTGCATAAGTCCAGGAGCTGGGAGCTGTTAATTCAAGGCTTTTTTCTAACGATAATGTCTCGTTTACTACACTATTTAAAACAACATTGCATCCTCCATCTTTGCAACTACTTAAAAGCAGTATTAAAATCAAGCATGCAATACTGTTTATATTTTTAATCATCTAAATGATTTCTGTTTCAAATTGGGATAAGAAACGTGTATCGTTCTCCGAGAACAAACGTAAATCCTTAATCTCGTATTTCAAGTTGGTTATACGTTCGATCCCCATACCAAAGGCAAAACCTGAATATTTCTTGCTATCGATACCGCAGTTTTCCAATACGTTTGGATCTACCATACCGCAACCTAAAATTTCAACCCATCCAGAACCTTTACATAAGTTACAACCAACACCTTTACAGATAGAACAAGAAATATCCATTTCTGCTGAGGGTTCTGTGAACGGGAAATACGACGGACGGAAACGCACTTTAGTTCCCTGACCATACAACTCTTGCACGAAGTGAAATAAGGTCTGTTTCAAATCAGCGAAAGATACATTCTCGTCTACATACAAACCCTCTACTTGGTGGAAGAAACAGTGCGCACGCGCGGAAATAGCTTCATTACGGTATACACGTCCTGGCATGATAGCTCTGAAAGGTGGTTTACCAGCCTCCATCAAGCGTACTTGCACAGAAGATGTATGGGTACGCAATGCAATATCATTTCCATCTTGTTTTTTGATGAAAAATGTATCTTGCATATCACGAGCTGGATGCTCCGGAGGGAAGTTTAAGGCAGAGAAATTATGCCAATCATCTTCAATCTCTGGACCTTCCGCTACAATAAACCCTAGTTTTTTGAAAATCTCTACTATCTCTTTGCGCACTAGCGACAGGGGATGACGAGATCCTAATTGAAAACCTTCACCTGGTAGGGTTAAATCTTCTTCTTCGCGTTTATGAACTTTTGCAGAACCAGCAAACTGAGCCTGAGAATCTTGAAATTTAGCCTCTGCTAATTGTTTAAATTCGTTCAACACTTTACCCAAAACACGTTTCTCTTCTGATGAAACAGTTTTAAATTCTTCAAACAACTCTTTGACTATGCCTTTAGAAACTAAAAATTTTAATCTGAAATTCTCTACATCCGCAGCAGATGCAGGCGTAAATTGCTCAATTTCTTCGGTATACTGCGCTATTTTATCTTGCAACATAATGGCCAAAGATACGGCAAAAATTAAACTTTTAATGAAAGGTTACTCAAAAATATTCCTTCTATTAAAAAGGCAAACCGTCGTCTGTTTCATTCTCTGTGAAATCTACAGTTTGCTCTTGTGCTTGATTGTTGGTTGCAGCAGAAGTATTTGTATTGGTGGTTGAGGTTGTGTTATTATTTGTGCTTTCAAAATCTGATTTTCGACCTAATATATTAAAGCTCTCCGCTACGATTTCAGTGGTATAGCGTCTAACTCCTTCCTTATCTTCATAGGAACGTGTACGCAGTTTACCTTCAATATATACTAATCTTCCTTTAGTTAAATATTTGGCAGCCACATCAGCTAATCCCCGCCACATAACGATATTGTGCCATTCAGTTTGTTCGACTTTCTTTCCATCTTTATTAAAAGTTTCGGAGGTAGCTAATGGAAAACTTGCAACACTTACATTTCCTTCCAAATAACGTAATTCTGGATCTTTTCCCAAATGACCCACCAAGATAACTTTGTTAACGCTCGACATAATAATTCAGTGTTTTAATTGATTAGTTTTACAAAATACTTATTAATAAAAGAAAAAATAAGCTTGTGCTTAGCTAATTTATCTAAATTATCTGAATTATAATAATTCCACGATGGATTTTTTTTGACAAGATGCTTCTCATCTACAACACGATAAAATCTAGCGTAGATATTTTGATGACTCAAAATATGTTTAATCGGAAGACCAATTGGTGTAATTTCCGCGCCTTCAAAATGCGTTTTATAGGCCTCCAATTGTTGCAACTCATTTATTTCAATATCTTGGTCGGTTTCAATTAAAGGGAATTCATACATATTTGCCCATACATCATCTTCACCACGTTTTGTAAATATAAAAGCTTCGTCCTCTTCGATTACGAAATAATTGAAATAACGATTTCGACTGGGCTTTCCTTTTGTCTTTATAGGAAGACTGGCTACCAAATTCGCACTGAAGGCTACGCAATCAAGACGCAGCATACAATTTTGACAATTTGGGGCTTTAGGTTTACAAACAGTAGCCCCAAAATCCATTATTGCTTGATTGTACAATCCAGGGTAATTTTCAGAAATAACTTCATTAGCGATCATAAGAAATTGCCTTTTACCTGCGGTGGAATTAATTGCCGTATCAATTCCAAAATAGCGTGCCAGCACCCGGAAAACATTTCCATCCAAAACGGCTTTTCTTTGATTAATGGAAAATGAAGAAATGGCTGCTGCGGTATATTCTCCCACGCCTGTAAGTGTGATTACATCCTCATACTTTGATGGAAAAACACCATCAAATTCAGTCATGACCGCTTTGGCAGCTTTATGCATATTCCGTACACGAGAATAGTATCCTAGACCTTGCCATAAGCGCAAAAGATCCTCTTCATCTGCTTGCGCAAAATCTTTTACAGTTGGATATGCCTCCACAAATTTGTAAAAATACGGCATACCTTGTTCGACACGTGTTTGTTGTAAAATAATCTCCGACAACCATATAATATAGGGATTATTTGTCTGTCTCCAAGGTAGATCGCGACCATTTTTTCTATACCATTCAATCAACTGATCTGCTAACGTCATAAAACAAATATGGAGATAATTTAACAGTTTTTAACAACAACCTGTTGATTGTCAACAACAACAATTTGACTATTAATCAATTAAATTTGTAATTTTGCAAGCATTCTATCGAAAAACAAAACGATTAAACAATAACTAGTAAGGGAGAAGTATGTTTAAGAAAAAATCTGCTATACAAATTAGTATAGAAGGAAATAAGGACAAGAGTATAGAAATACCTACAATATTGTTAAAGTATTGGAGGCAAATCTTTGTATCTGTATTAGCAATTATAGTAACGCTAATAGGATCTATAGCTTATGTAGCCGCAATTAAAAAGACCGAAGACGTAAGTGCAAAGTATGAAGCTGCATTAGATAAAATAAATCAAAAAAATAAGAAACTAAATTCTTCACAGCAAGAAACACAGCAGGATATAATAGAAGCCAAAAAGTCTTTTATGAAAATTGATTCTACGATTGAAATCATTAATGGTAAAATGAAAAAACGTGGTATCAATACAAAATTGGCTTTTGAAAATACAGGTGGGCCTATTGAGAAAGATGAAGAAAATATAGCTTTATTAAGTGAGTATTATAATGAGTTATTGTTGAATGTAGAAAAGAAAATTGCAAGTATACCATTAGGTAAGCCCCATCATGGGCAAATTACATCACGTTATGGATACCGTGCAAATCCTTTTACTCGTCGTGGACGTGAAATGCATTCAGGGATTGACTTTAAAGGTAGAATGGGCGATCCAATTCGTGCCACGGCAGATGGTGTAGTATCTTTTTCTGGTTACGAAGGTCAATATGGTTATGTGGTAAAAGTAAAACACAAACACGGCTACGAAACACGTTATGCGCACTTGGTACGAACACAGGTTAAAAAAGGACAACTTGTAGATGCTGGCTCCGTAGTTGGACTGCTTGGCAACACAGGCCGAAGCACTGGACCACATTTACATTACGAAATTCTAAAAGACAATAAAAAGATTAATCCCGAAAAATATTTCGAGTTATGACATTTTATTTACGCTCCCTTCCGCTTCCGTCTCTTTGCTTAATGAATAGTGGAGCTAACTGACATCTGTATTTTTGAAATAGATTTCGAATTCGGTATTATAATGATTCATTACCTGTTCGGCATCTTGCTTGAAACTAGGTAGATCTTTACTCGATGAAATGTTTTTTACATCCTTGTTCTTTTCAAGTTTTTCTAATGTAAAATCCATTTCTATTTTCCATTCCTGTCTATCTACCAATCCTTCAGGCCAATATTCTAAAATTGTATCTTGGTAGTTTTTAAAGCTAAGATATAGGTCTTCTCCTGTTTTTGCCTCCTTGACGCTTGATGTTAATTCGTCAAGTTTTGCTATTATATCATTTTTTGTCCCCATAACACATTAATAAACAATAAATTAATTTGATTTTGTTAGTATGGAATTCAATATACATACTATTGCAACTGCAGTAATTTCTCATCACTCCATTTCAAAAGATCCTCGAGCACTAGACCCCATTTATCTTCTTCATCTACATTAAGTAAATAATACAAAATATCTCCTGCTATTTTTATTGGGCCACTACGCTCCAAAACATGGTAGCCTTCTTCAATCCATTGTTGTATTTGTTCCCTTTTCATACATTAGCAAACAATATGGAAGTAGTTTAGTTTAATTTTTATGAGAGAATGGATGGATAAAATATTAGTTGTACTGGAAAAGTGTATAGATATTATCAATAACTTACCTGCACGTAATCTACGCGATGATGCGTTGGAAGGGCTTAGTCGTGAAGTATAACATCTTTCAAGAAATGAATTCGAAAGCTACACCACCAATGATAAAGAACTTCATGATTTAGCTTGGTACTATACGAGGTTATCAATAATAAATATTTGACATCTGGATCTAGAAGAAGACTATCCGAATAAAGAATTTAAAAAGTAATAAAAGTATTGTAAATTTCGTTTATAAAACAGAAGGTGATTTTTCGTAATTCATAAATTTTAACCTACTCATTTATTTGGGTAGGTTTTTATATTTTAGATTCATGGAAAAAAAAGAAAAATATATAATAATAGTTGCAGTTATAATTTTTATTGCAGCTTGCTATTTCTTTGGATATAACATTGGAAAATTTATAGCACAAAGTACAAAGTAAAGCCTACCTATGGGTGATAAGTAGGCTAATATTTAAACCAAAATATATGATGTTTTTTAGACTATGTTCTAAACAATCCATCTTTAAAAAAGATGATAAAAAAACTACTTTTAAAAATAGGTCATCTTATCAGTTGAATATATAGTATATGGAATAAAAAGCTGAATACCATGAAATAATATTATTAAAAAAGCCTACCCCCGGTAAAATTGGGGTAGGCTTTTGGAAAGTTGTATATATATAAAGAACGATGCTATAATTACTATTTCTATATAATCACTTTCATGCCAAATTTTTAAGCTTCTAATCTCTTTTTAAGTATATCGAACATCTCTCTCGTGATTTCAGTATCATTAAAATAACCTTTTTTGAGACACTTATCTCCTTAGGAAAGTAGAATTAAGTATTTTGTTGACGTATATTCAGAGAATAGAATAAATAAAGAAGGTGTCCCAAAAGGTCACCTTCCTATTATATTTCAATCGATATTTTTACTTTACCGCCTAATCCTTTTTCAACAATATCAAATAGGGTCTTAAGTGTTAAGTTACTCCCATTATTTTCAATACGGGATATATATTCACGCTTTTTATCAACTAACTCTGCTAGCTCTAGTTGTGTCAAATGCTTATCTTCCCTAGCCTTTTTTAGAAGCAAGCCTATTTTAAAAGATTCAAAATCCCTTTCTAGCTCATCTCTTCTTTCTGTACCTACGGTTCCATAAACCGAATTCTTAATATCTTTCCAGCTCTTAGTTTCCATGCCCTTTAGATTTTTGTTCGTAATACTCAATCATAATTTTTGAGGCTTTTTCTATTTCATTCTTAGGTGTTTTTTGTGTCTTTTTTTGAAAACCATTCATTAAAACAACCAATTTTTCACCATCAAAAAAGCAGAATACTCTCCAAATATTCGATCCTAATTGAATTCTAGCCTCATACAATCCTTCCGTTCCTACTAAATGTTTTAAATAATTTGATGGAACACGTTCTAGAGTTTCAATAGCTTCAATTATTTTAAAGATTTTATCTTGGACTTTAGGTGACTGGCCTTTTAAGAAATCTTCAAAATAATTTTTAAAAGCTATTACTTCTCTTATTTTCATATTACAAATGTAACTTTTATGTTCCTTTTTTCAAAATGTTTATCTTTAAAACTAAATCAAAAAAAAGAAATAGCGTAATGAATCAACGTTTTTTGAGACTGTTTACCACTTATTAAATAAAGTATTTAGTTTTCATTTTTAATGTATTTTCTCCAATATTATATGCATAAACAGACGCTGGAATAAATGCTAATAATATGTCACCTATTTCTTTAACACCTAATTTATTTATTGAAGTGACCATTCAAGATTTAAAATTATTACTATTACAAAATTGAATTAAGCTAGATAATTCCTGAGGTTTCTCAAAGTATCGATTACTCCATTTGATTTCTACTCCCCAACGAGGTTTAAACTTTTTATCGTCAACTAAAACTAAATCTACTTCACCACCTTTCCAACGAGAATACGTCAGATCTAGATTTTCTCTATGCATCCATTGGGATAAAATAGCTGTTTCTACCATATTGCCCATTTCATCATCTGTAGCTTTTACAGGTGAAAATAAGGCTGTTCTTAAAGATGGATTAGTAAGATATACTTTAAAACTTGTTACCCTCTTTAGTCGTTTGGCATTAATATCTACTTTGTTCAACACTTTTATCAAAAAAGCAGCTTCTAGGTACTCTAGATACTTTTTTAAAGTATCTTTCTGTATTCCACTGTCTCTTGACATTACTTCATATGAAAACTCATTTCCAGTGTTATAAGCTATATACGTAAAAAAACGATTAAGTTCTTGAACATTTCTTATGCCATATAAACTAGGTAGGTCTCGCAATAATACTTTATCAACGATATCACTCTTAACGTAACGCCCCATATCATTTTGTATCTTATCTGACAAAACAACTTCCGGATAGCCTCCATAATTTAGATATTGTTGGAATTCTGAATTTAACTCATCTATGTTAAGGGGTAAACAATACGGAATATTTTGTTTATCATATTCTATAGTACTCTCTGTTATTAAATGATTTTTATCTTTTAAATGAATAAATTCTTGGAAAGTTAAAGGTGGTAACATGAAATCGGTAAACCTTCCAGCCCCACTTTCTGTACTATGCCATTTTAAAGCAGCAGCAGCGGATCCTGAGACAATGAATTTAGTATCAGGATAGGAATCAACTAAAACTTTTAAATGTCGTTCCCAGTCCTTTAAGTATTGAATTTCATCAAAAAATATATAAGTACCTTTTAAATCTTGTATCTGAAGTGATTATAAACACAGGTCTAATATTCCTGTAGACTTAATTGTACATATATTGGATTATCAATTCCAATAAAAAATATACGTTGTGGATTGATACCTTCATTAATCAATTTATCTATTGTATGGAACATCATGACTGTTTTTCCAACTCGTCTAGGCCCCATCAATACTACTGAACGTCTAATATCTGTTTCAAGTACAAATGGATAAAACAAATCAAAATACAACCTTTTAGACATATCCTTATAAAGGGTCGGGATTTCCTTAGTTACCCACCAAGGGTTTTCAAACTGTAATCGGTCAATGATTTTATGTACAGGAATAACACTAGATCTAGAAGTGTAAAGCAAACTGTGTCAGTGAGCTCTAAATAGATATAGGTCCCCTTCGGACCTATATCTATTTAGAGCCGCCGAAGGCTTTAATTCTATCACCAAATTTAAGGTGGAGTTGTTGCATTATCAAACCCCAATTACGAATTGGCATAGTCCATTTTTTGCTTATGTTTTGTATTGCTAGATAAATTAACTTTAATAACGCTTGATCTGAAGTAAACGCTCCTTTTGTTTTAGTCACTTTCCTAATTTGACGGCGCATGGCTTCAATAGCATTTGTTGTATATATAGCTCTTCTTATTTCTGCATTGTACTCAAAGTAAGTGGATAGATTTGTCCAATTATCAATCCAACCACTTACTGCTAATGGATACTTGTTACCCCATTTTTCCTCAAACTCTAAAAGCTTTTGATAACCATATTCTTGAGTATTAGCTTTATAGATAGGCTGCATATCTGCTACTACAGCCTTTTTGTCTTTCTCAGGAACATATTTTAGACTTGAGCGAATTTGATGAACTATACATAGTTGAACCTGGGTTCTGGGACAAACTGCTTCTATAGCTTCGGGAAAACCTTTTAAGCCATCCACACAAGCAACCAGAATATCTTCCACTCCACGCTGTTTTAAATCACTTAACACCGAAACCCAAAATTTGGCTCCTTCATTCTCAGATAAGTACACGCCTAATAATTCTTTTTTCCCATCTTGATTAAGACCAAGAATATTATATACTGCACGGCTTTGAACACTGCCACTATCCTTAACTTTGAAGTGCATGCAGTCAAGGAAAATAAATGGATATAGAGGCTCTAATGGTCGATTTCGCCACTCAATCATTGCGGGAATGACTTTATCAGTGATATGAGAGATCTCTGTAGCGGAAATCTCCATTGCATACATATCTCTAATATAAGTGGTTATATCACGGGTGCTCATACCACGAGCATACATGGAGATAACATTATCTTCTAATTTTTCGGTAATAATAAGTTGGCGTTTAGCTACTATTTTTGGTTCAAAGGTACCATTACGATCACGACCGCTTTCAAGTTCAAAGCTTCCTGATTGTAAGCTTCTAACTGTTTTCTTGGTTTTACCATTCTTGCGATTTGATTCTCCTGAAGCCTTATTCTCTAAAAGATGATTTTCTAACTCACCTTCTAACATTGATTCTAATAAATGCTTTAGCATCGGAGCAAACACTCCATCTGTACCACCCATCTTTTTGCCTTCGTAAAGGCCTTTCATCGCTTCTTCTTTGAATCGATCACAATCAAATTTTTCCTTGTTCATTATACTGTGTCTAAAAATAAGTATTTATTTCTTGACACAGTTCGGTTTACACCCTCCCCTTCATGTTAGCAGAAGGCTTTATTTTTATTTGTTCAAAAATTCTATAATTTGTTTTCCTATTTCATCAATTGCCAATAGAACTGCTTGATTTTTTATTCGATTAGTTGCTTCGCTTTCATTTAAATCTGTTTCATTTTTCTTATCTTGAAAATCTTTGGTAATAATTTTTGTAAACGGAACTAAACCTGTTCTAACATCTAAAATTATAAGTTGAATTGTAGCAAATGCCTTTATACTTGTTTTGGAAAATAGTTTGTACTGAGAATAGATGTCACTATTGATTGAATAAATCACTACAATGTCAGATTGCGTTCTTACAGCAGATTCTCTAATACTACTAAAAGTCGGATTTTTGGAAATTAAAATATCTGGAATTGTGGATATACTTTTCACTCTATTTGAAGACTTAAATTTTTCATTAAATAAATCCAAATATTGTTGTTGAGATTTTAAATATTGTTCATCTGACCAATAGTATCTTCTTTCATTTTGAGAGCTTTCAAGTTTTACAAATGCAACTCTCAAGTTATTTGGCAGTTTGTAATTCCCCATCCAATATTTTTTGAATATTTTCTTCTGAAATTGTAGATGATTTGTCGTCAAATAATGATTTTGAAATTGGCGGGTCATTATTAACGTAGTTGTATTCACTAGGTGGGCTTATTTGTTTCGATGTTGTACACGAAGCGAAAATTATTGCAGTTAATATTAAAAATCCTATTTTTTTCATTTTTTCAATAAACGTTTGTTGGAAAAAGCTTTCTGCTAATGGTTATGCGAAACTAATATAAAAAAAGTCTCACCAATCCATGGGTAATCAAGCCACAAATATAGATGAGCAAATCAAAATTCTCCGAGATGAAAGGAATATGATTATCGAAGATGTTGATAAGTGCAAAGAAATTTTATCAGATATTGGCTATTATCGTTTAGGATTTTATTGGTTCCATTATGAGCAGAAGAGAGAAAATTAAGATGATTCACATGTTTTTAGACCAGGGACCTGCTTTTTGGATATACTGGAACATACTGACCCCTCAAGATTGAATTAGTTTTAGGAAAGCATATTGCGTTTAAAGCCCATATTCAACTGCCATACTGGCTCATGTTGACCCCTAAATACATTTAATAGTTCATTGCGCTGGAGTATGCTGACTCCTTTGCGAGTAGTTTTTGTTACTTAGTGATCAAATAATTGGTATCACTGATGGCTGGAAAACCAAAACAAGTGAGTTAAATAAAGCAATTAATTAGATTGTACCAAGGAGGAAGTGGGATAAAAATGTATATTCCGGTGATATACTCCGGATTACACAATAAAAACAATCACCCGCATTCTTGGAATGAGTAAGAACACCCTAAAGTCTTATCTCACAAAGATGGCCGATGGGGGGCTTCAATACGGAGGAAATGCTCTAGCAAGATGATCCTTTACTGGAAAAATCTTTTCACGCGGGTAATCCTGCTTACAAAGTAGATAAGTTTGAATAGCTAAAAAGTCGTCTGAACTATTATGAAAAGGAACTCGAGCGTAGTGGAGTCACCAAACAGTTGCTCTGGCAAGAGTATATCGAGAGTGGAATTGCAACTAAAAAGTGGCCAAGCTTTTTTTTTTACACTATTCTCTATAGATGTATTCATACGAATAAACTAATTCAAAAAATCTTACAAACCCTACTAATATATGATAACACATTGCATTGTCTCAAGAGTAAGCATTAACTCAGTTTAATACTGTATAATTCATTGACAAGCTTGGTTCTCTTATCTCCTACTGGCTCATTTTTCAATAACTGTTCGATCTCAATAAATCTATTGGATTTATCTAAAAATATCCTTGTATCAAGTTTTTTTGAAACCCAATTTGCAAAATCTATAAATTCGGGATCATTCATATTATAGATAAGATCTTCTACAATACTTTTAAACTCCCAGTTTAAATTTTTATCCTTATCAAAAACCAAAAACTCCTTTTCTAGAAACTTATCTAACAAATATGTATTTGAGAAAAATGTCAAGTGCAATTTATGCTCCGCTTCTTTCAGTTTATTACTCTTAAATAAAACGAATGTCCATTCAAATAAAAAAATCGGATAACAACTGTCATCAGGAAAATTCTTATTAAACCAATTAAAATACCGCATAGCTCCTTTGAAGTCGGATATTTGAATATAGAGTGCCGGAATCAAATACCTTATTCCTTGGCCATCACGATACCAACCTCCCCATTGCTTTTTATCCAATAAGAGTGCTTTTTTATACTTATCGATCTTCAGCTTTATTCTATCAATTTGCTTTTCTGTCATTGTTTATTATTTATTAGCTGTATTGATCTTAAAAGCTATTTCCCTCCTAGGATTGTCAATAGTTTTTGATTCAAATACAATTTTTCTTTACCAACTTTTACTGATTCCAAGATTCCACTTTCTTCTAGCGCAATTAAGTAATTACCAACAGTTTTGGCCGTACCTAGGTTCTCATCAATTAGATTTTGACGTTTAGTGTAGGGTAGTCGAAATAATAACTCTATCAAATCCTTAGAATATATTTTTGGAAGCTTTACTTTAATCTCTGCTATCATTTCCTCCATAGCATTAGTAATTAGATTTAGACGATCTAATCCTTTCAATGCCGTATGTTCTATCATATCCAACATATATATAATATAATCTTCCCAATTGCTATTTTCCGTCACGCCTTGTAGTTTAGTATAATATTCACTTTTGTTCTGAATAATATAATCACTCAAATAGATTGCAGGAACTTCCAAGAGTCCAGAAACTTTTAAATACAACAAAAGTAAAATCCTACCCGTTCTCCCATTTCCATCAGCGAATGGATGAATAGCTTCAAATTGATAATGCAGTAATGCCATTTTTATTAAAGGATCTATTTCATTATCCTCATTAATAAAACGCTCAAGGTTAGCTAATTTTTCTCTAATCACGCCTTCACCACTAGGAGGGGTATAGATAGTTTCTCCCTGAGTATTACTCAGGGTTGTTCTAGGGGTAACTCGAATTGAAGCACCATTCTGTTTAATACATTGAACAATTTTAACACAAAGATTTGTTGTAATAAATAGCTTACTTTTAAGTTCATCTAACCCTAGCCAAAGTGCTTCCCTATAGCTTAAAACCTCTTTTGTTGAAAAATTATCAATCTTTTTGTCAGAAACATAAGATTTATAAAGGTCATCATTACTAGTTATAATATTTTCAACTTCTGAACTTGCTTTTGCTTCTTGAAGATAAATTGTATCAAGAAATAAAGCAGGATTAGGTAAACTCAATAACGTCCCATTAAGTTGCGCTAAGGCACGACCTGCTGAATTTGTTTTACGCAAAATTGCTTTAGTCTCAACATCTACATTTGGAGGTAATAAAGGCAAATCATTATATGGAACTCTTCGATCAAATTAACTCATATCATATAAGGGTAAGTTTTAGATCCGTGTTTCAAACAAGGGTAAAAATAATAAGAAAATACTCTCATCAAACATTGTGGTGTAAAAATTACCTCTGGACAGAACTAGTAACCTGAATTCGATAATTAAAAAGCGTACAATTGGTTAGTTTTTACCGTTTGATATTTGATTGAAGGTTTCTTAGGGAAGAAACTGTATGCTGCTAATCCAGCTAAGATATTTACGATAAAGTTGA
>NZ_VIQM01000055.1 GCF_008520265.1 Sphingobacterium cavernae | reverse complement strand
CAGTTAGTGCAACAAAAGTTAATATCAGCTGACCACCAGTTGCATTTTTAGTTTTGAATAAACGAAAAAGCATGATTCCTGTAAGTGCCAAATGAATCAACAATACAATGTTTACGAGAAGTCTTTTGTCAATTTCCATAGGCTACAAAGATACATTTTAGACTGCAATTAGTTCAAAGTAATTGGCGTTTGATGTTCATGACTAGGCGAAGCTAATTTTAATTTGTCTGTAGGTTTCTTAGAATTCATTTTTTCCTTATTAATGACAATGTGAAAGGTTGTACCAATGCCCTCTTGCGAATTGACAAGAAGCGACCAGCCTAAGCTTTCGATAAAATCATGACAAAGTAATAAACCAATCCCAGCACCTTGTTCGTTTAAAGTACCTTTAGTACTTTTTCGAGAGGTATCGCTTACAAACATATTATTCAATTGTTCTTTTGAGATCCCTACTCCATTATCTTTGATATAGAAGTTCCAATCATTACCATTATCTTTTATACCGATTTCAATTTCTTTATAAAAATCACTGTATTTAATAGCGTTATGTAGTATATTTCTAATCACAAATTCGCAACGCATCTCATCACCCCAAACTATAAAATTTGATGAAAGATGATTGGTGATTTTCAGTTGCTTAAGGTTAATATTTGTTGAAAGTGTGTGGAGACATTTGCTTACTGTATTAAATAAATTGAAATAAGACCATTTGATTATATTTGATTCCATTTGGGCTTTTGACCAGAATAATAAATCATTCAGCAAATTTGAAGTGATATCCAATTCTTGTTTCATATTTTCCATTAGGTAATCATAATCTTCTTTGGATAGCTGTCTTTCGGCAGACATCTCAACAATCATTTTTAAAGAATTTATTGGAGACTTAAGATCATGAGAAATTATTGAAAATAATTTTGCTTTAAATGCCTCGGATTGTTTCAGTAGTAAATTCTGCTGGTTAAGTAAATTAGCTTGGTCATTTAGTACATTTTTGGATTTTAGTATAGCTTTGTTTTTCTTTCTAAGTTTGTGGACGAGACCGAGTAAAACAAATACGAAAAGAAGTGAAATAATGCTATTAATTCTTATTTTATTTATTTTGTCTTGTGCAATTTCATTTTTCAAAGCTAGATTTGCATTTTCAACTTCTTTTTTATCTGTTTCGTATTTAATATTAAGTTCTTCCCGTACTTTTTGACGAGCTAGTAGGAGGGTATTGTAGTTGCTTTCCTGTAAGGAGTCTGATATTATGGAAGAGTTGGTTTGAAGATTTCTAATTTTATTACGTAGTACAACAATGCTTTCGTCGTGAAAATTCAATATATGAAAAGCTTTATTATTACCTAAGTATAGATACAAATCCTCCAAAATTGATTGAGCCAACTCGTAATCTTTATTAATTACCGCAATTTCACATAGTAGCATTTTGCTACTACCGACTCCTTCATGATTTTTATTTTCTAATGCGAGTTTCTCAGCTTTTTTAGCATGAATTAAAGCTAAATTAAAATCTTTTGACTCAAAATACACATGCGCTAATAGTGTATATGTTTTTTCTAAAGTGCGATCAGTTTTGAGTTTTTCTTTATAATAAATGGCTTCTTTTAAATATTTTATTGCTAAATTTTTATCTGTGTCTTTTTTATTTTCAACAAATTTATCTTTATAATAATTTCCTAAATTATTGCTTAAGCTAGATAATAGTTTCGTGTTATTACTTTTTAACGCATATTCACGGCTTCTCTTATAAAATATAATTGCTTGCTCAAGATCCTGACCTCTATAATAAATATTACCAATATTGAGTAATGTTTCAGCAATTCCTAAAGTGTCTTTTTTTTCTTCTCTGATACGTAATATATTATAATGAAGTTTAGTGCTCTCTTCATGATTATCAAGTATGAACAAGCATACAGCTTCCAAATTCATACAACGTGTCATTAATTGGTGATTGTTTGTTTTTGCAAAATATTTGGCTCCTTCTTGAGCCCATATTAATGCATTTTTGGTGTCACTAGCGTAAAAGTTTCGAGCCAGATCATAGTAAATACTTCCATTTACAGAGTCGGGATTACTTTGTTTTAAAAGTCTAAGTGCACTGTCTACGTTAAGACTTTGAGCAATTAAACTTAAAGAAGATAAAAGCAGCATAAGAAATACCGCAAATACTTTGGTGAATTGATTTGGTGTCATTAACTGGTCAGATGGTAGAGAGTCAAATATAAAAACTAATTTTTGATTTTTCAGTTGATCATTCGTGCTATCTAACAAAAAAAGCTCACTGTTTTGAAAACAGTGAGCTTCTTGATTATTATAAAAAATATCTTAAGCGTGAATATCTCTTTGAGATAATACTTTTGCGCCTAAATATTCTCTGTTTAATCTTGCGATATTTGTCAATTTGATACCTACTGGACATTCAGCTTCACAAGCACCTGTATTTGTACAGTTACCGAAACCTTCTGCATCCATTTGGTCTACCATCGCCTGAGCACGCTCGTAACGCTCTGTTTGACCTTGAGGTAATAATGCAAATTGAGAAACTTTTGCAGATACGAACAACATTGCAGAAGCATTTTTACATGCTGCTACACATGCACCACATCCGATACAAGTAGCTGATTCGAAAGCTTCGTCAGCTACAACTTTAGGAATAGGAATTACGTTTGCATCAGGAACACCACCTGTATTTACATTTACATAACCACCAGCTTGTTGGATACGATCAAATGCTGTACGATCCACTGCTAAATCTTTCAACACAGGGAATGCAGCAGCTCTCCAAGGCTCAATAACGATAGTCTGTCCATCGTGGAAAGAACGCATGTGCAATTGACAAGTCGTAGTGCCTTGGTTAGGACCGTGAGGACGACCATTAATTACTAATGAACACATACCACAGATACCTTCACGACAGTCGTGATCGAAATATATTGGGTCTTCACCCTTACGAGTCAAATCATCGTTAACGATATCAAGCATTTCTAAGAAAGACATATCATCAGCGATGTCTTTGGCTTGAATAGTCACGAATTGACCTGTTGATTTATCATTTTTTTGACGCCAAACTTTAAGCGTTAAATTCATGTGATTACTCATATCATTTAGTATTGAGTATTAAGTATTGAGTAATGGGATATATCTTGATTCTCATTACTCATTACTCGATACTATTTATAACTTCTTTGTGTTAACTTAACATTCTCGAAAACCAATTCTTCTTTGTGAAGAACTTCTGGTTGACCTTCGCCTTTGAATTCCCATGCAGCTACGTAAGCAAATTCTTCGTCGTTACGTTTTGCTTCACCTTCTTCAGTCTGTGACTCAAGACGGAAGTGACCACCACATGATTCTGAACGATTCAACGCATCGTCTACCATCAATTCACCTAATTCGATGAAATCGGCTACACGACCAGCTTTCTCCAAAGACATATTCATCTCTTCGTTCTCTCCTAATACATTTGCATTAGTCCAGAATTCTTTTTTCAAGTCTTGGATTAAGCCTTTCGCTTTTGTTAAGCCTTCTGCAGTACGTGCCATACCACAGTATTCCCACATGATGTGACCCAATTCTTTGTGAATATCATCTACAGTTTTAGTACCACGGAGTGCTAATAATTTGTTGATGTGATTTTCAACATCTTTACGTGTTTCTTCGAATGCAGGATGATTTTTGTCAACAGGAGCGAAGCTTCCTAAGTTTGCTAAGTAATCACCTACAGTGTAAGGAATTACGAAGTAACCATCTGATAAACCTTGCATCAATGCCGAAGCACCTAAACGGTTAGCACCGTGATCAGAGAAGTTAGCTTCACCTAAACAGTATAAACCTGGTACCGTAGTCATCAAGTTGTAATCAACCCATACACCCCCCATTGTGTAGTGAACAGCAGGGTAGATACGCATTGGTTGTTTGTACGGATTCTCGTCAGTGATTTTGTGGTACATGTCGAATAAGTTACCGTATTTCGCACGTACAGTATCTTCACCCATACGGTTGATTGCATCTTGGAAATCCAAGAATACAGCGAAACCAGTTTTACCAACACCACGACCATCGTCAACCATTTCCTTTGCATTTCGAGATGCAACGTCACGAGGTACTAAGTTACCGAATGAAGGGTATTTACGCTCTAAGAAATAATCTCTGTCATCTTCTTTGATATCAGCAGCTTTCAATTCTCCTTTACGAAGTTTCTCAGCTAATTCTTTTGTTTTAGGAACCCAAACACGACCATCATTACGCAATGACTCCGACATCAATGTTAATTTTGATTGGTGGTCACCTGTAACAGGGATACAAGTAGGGTGGATCTGTGTATAACAAGGGTTAGCGAAGAATGCACCACGTTTGTGTGCTCTCCAAGAAGCCGTTACGTTACAGCCCATCGCGTTTGTAGACAAGAAGAACACGTTACCGTATCCACCTGTACACAATAATACCGCGTGACCTTCGTGCGCTTCAATTTTGCCCGTTACCATATCACGTGTGATGATACCTCTAGCTTGACCGTCGATTTTCACTAAATCCAACATCTCATGACGTGTGTAAGATTTAACTTTTCCTTTGTGGATTTGACGATTCAATGCAGAGTATGCACCTAATAATAATTGTTGTCCAGTTTGACCACGCGCATAGAATGTACGTGATACTTGAGAACCACCGAATGAACGGTTATCCAATAAACCACCGTACTCACGAGCGAAAGGAACACCTTGCGCCACACATTGGTCAATAATATTTACAGAGTTTTCTGCTAGACGGTGTACGTTTGCTTCACGCGCGCGGTAATCACCACCTTTGATAGTATCATAGAATAAACGGAAAACAGAGTCTCCGTCATTTTGATAGTTTTTAGCTGCATTGATACCACCTTGTGCTGCGATAGAGTGCGCACGACGTGGCGAATCTTGGTAACAGAATGTTTTTACATTGTAACCTAATTCAGCTAAAGAAGCAGCTGCAGAAGCACCTGCTAATCCTGTACCTACTACGATAATAGTAAATTTACGTTTGTTGGCAGGATTCACCAACTTCATGTTGAATTTATGTTTTGACCATTTCTCGGCTAATGGGCCTGCTGGTACTTTAGAATCTAACATATCTTTATTTTTAAATAGAGATTACAAACCTTTGAAAAAGAAATACAATGGCATTGCTGCGAATGCAATAGGGATAATCACACCGAATACCCAAATACCTACTGATTTTACGAATCCGATGTATCTTTTGTGGTTGAAACCTACTGTTTGGAATGCAGATTGGAAACCATGAATTAAGTGGAATGCCAATGCAGCCATTGCAACTAAGTACAATAATACGATTAATGGATTTTGGAAAGTAACAGCTACTTGTTTGTACAAGTCTTTAGTTTGGATTGTTTCCACACCGTTGTTTACGAAAATCTTGTACCCGTCGTAATTTGAAGGAAGATCTTCAGAAGCAATAATTTGACGATTTCCAGTAGCGATTTCCGTGTTGTACTCCACGTATGGTGTAGTACCGAATTTGTATTGGAACCAAAAGTGTTGCATGTGTGTAGCTAAGAATACTAAAATAATAGTACCTAAGATACCCATGTTGCGAGAATTCCATTTGCTGTTCGCGTTGCCTGCAGTTTGGTTGTAGCCAACTGGTCTCGCAGCCTTGTTCTTAGCTGTTAAGATTAATGCGTAGACAGCGTGAATAATAATAGAAGCATAAAGTAAGTATGAAACTACTTTGATCGGAGCGAAATTCGTCATGAAAAACGCGTAATTGTTGAATGCATAGCCTTCGTCATTCTGGAACAACTGTAAGTTACCAATCAAGTGAATTACCAGGAACGTACATAAAAATAGTCCTGTTAAGCTCATGATTAATTTCTTACCTAGAGAAGAACTAAATAGCGGCTTTGATTTACTACTCATTATCCTTTAATGTTTAAATTTTTCCTGCAAAAATACCTAATCATTTATTAAAATGACTTTAAACACATAAAAAAGATATAATTTAGAATTGTTCTAAGTAGTTTGTTAAGGGTTAATTTTTATACGAAAAAAGCCATTAATTTAAATGATTAATGGCTAAGTTTTTCATTAGGTATTTTTTACTTTTTTGTAACGATCAATTTGGCTTTGTCATTACCTTCTGCTAAGTCAACAATTAAAGTATACGATTCATCTTGGTTTATGAGTTTACCTGTAAACAACCCAAGGTTTCCAGAATCCCTACCGTTAGTACCGTCACCTATGAAAATAAAGTCACTATCAGTAGAAATTTGTTGGTGTTTGAATTCGCCTCCCCAACCTTTTTGATGGAAAAATTTGAAATTGATATAATCAGTATAGACAGTCACGTTTCCTGTAATAGTGATCTGGTATCTTTTGTTCCCGATAGGAGCCATGCACAAAGCTTTATCCGTATTCCATCCCACATGATTATTTGAGACTTTTGGTTTGCCGATACCATCGCCAATAATCCATACTGCGCCTGTTCCATCCGCATTTAAAGTAGCTAAGTTGTTGCCATTCATAGCTTCTACATTCAAATATTTATGCGTGAAATCAGCAGTAATACGGTATTTACCATTTATTACATTACTCGTGATTTTTTCAGATTGATCTTTAGTAAAGTAATCTGGATCTATCCACCATTCATCAAAATTTTCAATACCGTCAATTCGAATTTCATCACCTTTATTGAGGTTGATATCTGCTCTGTACTGATTATCGTTTACTCTATTGAAGATAGTTCCATTAATTGCGTAAGCAATAATAAATGGAGATGCTTCGTAGGTCAACGTATTGAAATCGATAGTGTAGGTAGTTGAAGATGAATAAGAAAAAGGTATTTCTGCATTACTGCCTAATTGAACTTCATTATTTACCCATCCAAAAATCATTTCGTTGCCATAAGTCCCAACTTTTGGTGCTTTAAGATAACCTTTTACAGCATGTGGTAAATTTTGGGTTAGTGCATAATGATTATCTGCAACCTTAAGTAATTTATATGTCGTAGTACTCGTTATAAGATCCAAATACGGGAAATCAGGACGTGCCAAAGGCAAATCCATATCTTTTACCGTAATTTTTTGACTTATATTTTGCAAAACAAAACGTAATGTAGCATTTCCATTAGGTATATCTTTAAGAAATGGAATGAATATTTTGCCGTTATAATTACCGTTTTCTTTCGTTCGTACAGTTGTTTCAGAAACCATATCGTCCGTGAAAAACAATTGAACTTTCAATGTGGACAAGGGAATGTCACTATCCATTACATCTACATCAAAAGCTAAGCTATCTCCAAAATGGGCTGAAGTAACTTCGTTTTTCAGGGTAATGGTAGGATTTCCGATTTGGTATTCATATTCTTTCTCCGTTTTGCACGAATAAAGAAGCGTGTGGAATACCAAAATACTAAAGAGATATTTTGTTATATGCTTCATAATCTTAGTTTTTCCATTTGTAAGAAACTACTGATTTGGCTGGGATCTCGTAAGAGAAATGGTTCTTACCATCGCTTAAAGTCACTTTTTTGGCTTCATTTAAATCATTTAGCACTACGAAAGCTAACGAATTGTCGGTGTTTTGAAATGCTGCATATTCTAATCCGTCTACTTTATATCCTGTAGTATTGACTCTATAAGCTCCAGGTTTTACCACTGAAGAAAGATGACTTGTGACGTAATAATGTGAGTTTCTAGTAATGTGTGCGTAGTTTTTGCTGTTGATATCTACAGCGCCATAACAGGTTTGGCATCCGCCATCACGATTTGGACCTTTCTCGGTGTCCAATACAAGATTCCACACAATGACAGCTTTACTCCAATTATTTACAGTTCCTAAACCAACTTCTTTCATGTCCTCAGTTAGACGTTTTTGTAAATTGCGACCATCATTCCATTCGCCGATGGAAGTTTCTGTAAATACCAATTCCTTGTCTGGACGTGCGTTATGAATATTTAACAACTCAGATTTGTCACCGCCATAATTGTGGTAAGCTGCACCCGTAATATAAGCTGCTGCCGCAGGATCTTGGTAAATATTTAATGGATAAGATTTTTGATCTTCGATGTTATCATAATTGTAATTGTGGTCAAAAGCATAAATCTTAGTATTCAAGTTCGCACTTTTCAATTGTGGTCCCAATGATTGCTTGATAAACTCTTGTTGCTCTTGCCAAGTCATATACATGGAAGCTGAATTTCCACGATTTAATGGCTCATTTTGGATGGTCACAGATGTGACAGGAATTCCTTCTTTCTCCATTGCTTTAATCCATTCCACAAAATACCAACCGTAATCTTGGTAATGTTTTGGATTCAATTGTCCACTTGTCCATGAATTGAAAGGTGCTAAGCTGGTCAAATTATTAACTTTCATCCAGCGTGGAGCTGTCCATGGCGAACCCATGATTTTCAATTTTGGATTAATAGCCAATATTTCTTTTAATACAGGAATAACATAATTTTTCTCTTCGGATTGCAATCCAAAATTCTCTTTTCCTGGTGTGTCCCAACAGGTATATTCACTCAACGAAAAATCCGAACAGCCAATCGAAATGCGCACATAGCTCATGCCATATCCGTTTTCATCCGAAAATGTTTCGGTAAGAAATTTGGTTCTGTCTTCCTGAGACATCTTCATCAAATTGTAACACGTAGAACCAGTTATAGCAGCGCCAAAGCCTTCCATAGCTTGGAATTTTGTGTCTTTATCTATGTGGATCGTGTTTGGTGACATATTGAATTTTGTGCTAAAATCAACATGTAATTTCGTTAAGTCGTAAGCTTTGTTATTTGTTGTTACATAGAGCGTAACATCTCCTTTGGTGTCACCATTAGTTTCATTTGTTGAAGATGGAGTAAAACTGTCTTGCTGGCATCCTAAAGAGGACAATAGTACAGACAATAGAAATAATTGCATCATATGTTTATAATTTGAGCGTTTCATAATAATTTATTTTAATAACCTGGATTTTGGATTAGGTTAGGATTCTGGTCAATTTTCGATTGTGGAATTGGAAGTCTATAAGAAAATTCATTAAATGGATAAACCAAAGGCTTGCGTCCCGAATCTTTGGCAAATACCGTATTCATAACTTCTTCTACCTTATTCAATCGCACTAAATCAAACCACCTTTGACCTTCAAAAGCTAATTCTAGTCTTCTTTCTTTAAGCAAAGCTTTCAACATACTTTCTTGATTCGCTTTATCAGCGGGTGTCAATTGTGGTAACGATACACGTTGTCTTACTTTGTCAATGATATCGGCTGCCGCTGAAAGATTAGGACTTGATTGCATGATTAATGCTTCTGCTTTGAGTAATAAAATGTCAGCATATCTGATCTTGATGATACTACTCATTCCTGATCTCAATTTAAACATGAATGGATAATTGGATGAAGGATAATAATTGCTCCATGTAGTCGTATAGTACATAATGGATTGGTTCATTCGAATATTGTCACCTTCATTTTGATAAGCTTGTATCAAATCTCTCGATGGTGTAACCCATTTGGCCCAAGTAAAATTCACATCATAATTTGATAAATCGCGACCAAACATCCAACTCGCCCAATTTCCTGCCCCTGGAAAAAACTGTGCTTCAAGTATAGATTCTCTTGTATTTCGTTGCAACACATCTTTATTGTCCGCTGTCAATTGGTAAACATCTGCATAACTCGGATTCAAGTCAAAACCATCTTGAGCCAGAGCGTCTGCGTATTGAATAACCTTTGCGTAATCTTGAATAGGTTTTTCAGCATAGATTTTTGCTAATAAGGCCTTTGCTACGGATTTTGAGAAACGCGTTTTGTCTGTTGGAGCGTTATCTGGTGCATTCGCTAATCCATCGAGCAAATCTGCTTCAATTTGTTTATATGCTTCCTCCTCCGTACTTTGTTTTGGAAAATATTGAGGATATACTTCCGATACGTTTTCGGAGGTAATATCTGGAGCAACTCTCATCACAACTGGTATAGAACCATAAATCCGCACCATATCAAATAAAACCAATGCCCTGAAAATTTTTGCTTGCGCCTTGTATGAACTGATTAATGCCGGACTTAAAGAATTGTCGGCTACACTGTCTATATATACTATTAGTCGGTTTGCGCGGGCGATATCTTCTAAATAGCGTTGCCAATCACGTTCAATAACAGAATTTGAGCCTTCGATAGAATTATTTTCAAAAGGTACTACTTCAGCGCCAGTTGTTCCTGCGTAAGCATTGTCGCTGTGTGCATCAGAAATTAATAATAAATCCAAGTGCCAATGTTCTTGTCTATCTTTTAGCTGTTGATACAATGAGTTTAAATAATTATCAACTGCTGCTCTATCTCTAAATACTATATTCTGACCCTGTTCATTTTCACCTTCGGTAACATCCGAAAAAGAATCTAATGGATCTCGGTTGAGCGAACAAGACCATGTAAGCGTACATAAGAGTATTAAGGCGGTTAATGTTCTAAAATATGTTTTCATGTTCTTACGATTTAAAATTCAAGATTCAGACCTACTACGAATGAACGACTATGTGGGTACGTTCCCCAATCAATTCCTTGCACACTGCCACTATCTCCCCATTGATTTACTTCGGGATCCATTCCTGTATATTTTGTCAAAGTCAACAAATTGCTAGCAGAGAAATAAGGCTGTAATTTTGAGAATCCAATTTTTCTAAGTTTTTCAGCTGTAATATTGTAACTCAATGAGATGTTTTTCAATCTTAAATAACTGCCATCTTCGATGAAATACGTAGAATTCTTGATGTCATAACCAGCTTTGGGAACATCAGTAATCTGTCCAGGAATTTTCCAACGGTCTAGTACTTTGGTAATTTGATTTTTACCATCATACATTCCTTCCATTTCGATACGACTCGAATTGTAGATGTCGTTGCCATATGAGCCTTGTACAAATACACTCAAGTCAAAATTTTTGTATGAAAAATTATTTGTCATACCGTAGGTGAATTTTGGATTTGGATCACCTATATAGGTTCTATCAGAAGAAGATATTTTGCCATCATTGTTCAAGTCCCTATACATTAACTCACCAGTCTCTGGATTTACCCCGTCTGAAATATATCCATAAAACCCACCAAGTGAGCGACCAGGCTCATTTCTTACAACATAGTCGTTTACGATTTCGGAAGTTTTAGCTGCATAATATATTTTTTGAAGCTCTAATTTGTCCAATCTATTCTTATTGAAAGAAATATTAAAATCTGTATCCCATATTAATGCTTTGCGAATGTTTTTTGTTCCTATAGTCGCTTCAAAACCTTTGTTCGTCATTTCGCCTTCATTTCTACGAATAGTACTAGCGATCTGTCCATCAGGCAATGTCGCATACATCAACATATCGGTAGTCTTCTTGTGGTAATAGTCCAATGTCACGGATAATCGATTGTTCAAACCAACAAAGTCAATACCCAGATTAGATTGTGTAGTTGTTTCCCAACGTAAATCTTTTGTTCTGAGGTTGCTTGGACTAATGTTTGGTACAGCATTTTCGAAACCGACTTGAAACCATTGGAAACGTTCGATGTTGTACAATTGCAAGTATGCATAATCACCTAAACCTGATTGATTACCTGTCTGGCCCCAGCCACCACGAATTTTTAAGTCATCAACCCAAGTTTGATCTTCCATGAACGATTCTGAAGATAATCTCCAAGCTGCTGATAGTGATGGAAAATATCCCCAACGATTGGAAGGACTAAGTTTAGACGAGCCGTCTGCGCGCATATTGACTGTCAATAGGTATTTGCTGTCATAATTATACATTGCACGAGCGAAATAGGACATAATTGCCCAATCCGATGCACCACTTCCTGTTCCATTCCATGAGATTTTATTCGCAGCATTTAATGTTTGGATCAGCTCATTACGAAAGTGTGATCCACTGATATAACTGTTTGTGTATTTGGAGTCAGTCCACGAGTTACCCACCATGAAATCTACATTATGCTTGTCGTATTGTTGAGTATAATTTAATGTATTATCCCAGACAATCAAGGTGTTCATGTTTCGAGCATCCGAGGCTGTTCCGAATTGGCTGCGTCCCCAAGCAGAAGTTATCGGATCAAGAAAGGTTGTATTCAAGCCATTTCTACGATCTAAGGTTAAAGCTGTTTTGAAGTTAAGATTCTCCGTAAATGTGATTAACGCATTTCCGGATGCCAATAATCTATTTTCTCTATTCTTATTAAATTTACCACGACTTAGATTTTCTAAGGGGCTGGTAATATTACCAATACCATAAAAGTTGTTGTAGTATTGATTTGGATTCTCTGGATCCCAAATAGGAGCGTAGACAGGTGTATTGATTACGGATAACACTACACCACCACGATTAGCTCCAGTTCCTGAAATAATTCCGTTATCGTTATAATCTGAATAATTGATGTTTGCAGAAATTTTCAGCCAATCGCGAACCTGATTGTCAATATTTCCTCTGAAATGATAACGTTTAAAATAGGAGCTTTCTAAAATACCATTATCGCCTACATAACCAGCAGATAAGTAGTATTTTAGCTTTTCTGTACCCTCAGAAATGGACAGTTGGTAATTTTGTTGAATACCAGTATTATACGCTTCCTTAAACCAGTCTGTATTATCTTTCAATCCATTCGGAAGATTGACAAGACCTATCTCATCTTGTAGTTCTTTATATTGTTCCGTATTCAATACTTGGAAAGAATTGCTAACGATGTTGGACGTATATTGCGCGTTAAGACCAATTTTTGCAACCCCAGATTTTCCAGATTTCGTGGAAATGAGCACAACGCCATTTGCTGCTCTTGATCCATATATTGCTGCAGAAGAGGCATCTTTCAATATTTGGATATCCTGAATATCATTAGGAGCTAAAAACTTGATATTGTCCACCGGAACTCCATCCACTACATATAGGGGAGAGTTGCTGGCGTTGAATGAGGTCGTACCTCTTACACGAATGGACATTTCGCCTCCAGGAGCACCACTTGGTTGTGTTACAGATACACCCGCCGCTTTACCTTGTATCGCTTGACCTACGTTGACAATTGGTCTTTTTTCCAAATCTTTTGTCGATACGGAAGAAATTGCTGTCGTCACATCCTTTCTTTTTACACTACCGTAACCAATTACTACGACATCTTCTAGATTATTAATTTGCTTAATTAATTCAATGGTAATGTTCGATTCATTTGCATTAAAAGTGTAGGTTTCGTAATTCAATGAGCTTACTTGTACTTCCGCATTTACAGACACGTTGATTTCAAATAAACCTTCGCTGTTGGATGAGGTTTTTGAAGTTCCATTTTTCGTGGAAATGGTTGCTCCAGGAATTGCATATTGATTCTCCGCATCAATTATTTTTCCCTTGATCAATCTGGTCTGTTGTGCATACACAGATTGTGCATGTATTACCAATAATAGCAATACAATAACATTAAATAATGGTATTTTTCTTTTCATAAATTGTGATGTAAATATGAATTGGTTATCAATTACAGTCTGCACTGTAAGGCATAAAAGATTCCTTTTTTATGCTTCGATAAAATTAGTTATACGATATTTCATTAAAAACAGGGTGAAGTACATAAGTACTTCGTTTTTATTATAATGAATTGATAATTAGTGTTTTGTTGTTTTTAGGCGCCTAAAAAAAGTACCTTTTAAGGTTACTTTCTATTGATGTTTCCAATGTTTTTGACGAGATTTTCAAATTCATCACGATTACCAATGGCTTTATTTCTGACCTTTGTTCGGTAATTGTATACCGTCCGTAAAGAATAGCGAAGGAAGCTAGCAATCTTCACGCTGTCATCAATACCGAGTCGAATAAGCGCAAAAATCCTTAATTCTGTATTTAAGAGCTCTCCTTTTTTAGGAATAATGATTTCGTCTGAGCGCAACAATTTATTGAAGTCATCAATAAACGAAGGATATAAATTCAAAAATATGGAGTCAAAATTATGGTATAATTCAGTGACCTCTTCTTCTATGACCTTAGTTGACTTTAAGTCTGCCAATAGTTCACTAATGAGTTGATTGTTTGCTTTTTTGAGCATACCTTTTCGCATAGAGTCTATCTTCTCAATGTAAGAGGAACACATGTCAAAAAATTGTGCAATATATTCTTCCTTAATATGATTTGATTCCGCTAATTGAATATTGCTGTTATATATCTGCTGATTCATCGCTATTAATTGACTATTTGTCTCAGACAGCTGGGATTTAATAGCTTTTAATTTGTTGAATTGTTTTACAATGAAAATAATTCCACCTATCAGAATTATTGACAGTATACTAATAAGGATAAGATTAATTGTCAATTTTCTGTTTTGGTCATTAATCTTCTTTTGGTAGGAATGATTTATAATTGGATAGAAGGTAGTTCCTTCTATAATTCGGTAACGTACATTGCAGAATATAGCATCTCGAATGGCTTTGTCTATAAGTATGAAAGCTCTATCAAAATCTCCAGAACCATAATAAAACATCGCTAAATCCTGGAGTGATGCATTGTCTTTATTTGCATTTTTGACATCAGCGATAGCAGATTTTATGAGGTAATATTTTTGAAGCTTGGCGTTATTCTCCTGTTTGTATGCAATTCCTAATAAATATGCAATTATCGCGACTTGATGATTGTCGTTAATGTTATCGTTCAATAAAAACTTTAATTCATCAATAGCTTTTGCGCGATTCCCAGAAAACAGTTTTTTTGTCGCATTTTCAATTTTATACAAAAGTTCATTTTTGTCTAAGCAACTTATCAACGAGTCTCTGTATATCTCACTTAATCTGTAAAATTCATTGTTGTTATTACTTTGTCCATAATGGCTGTAAAAAGAGCCGTATGTTTGGTAATACTTGGGTAATATAGCTTTGGCTATTTTAGTGTTATTGATTGATTTAAGAATATTTATTGCTTCTATGTATCGGCCTGTGGTAGAATACAAAGCTGCTAAATCGAGATCCAAAATCGTGTGAAGTGAATCATCTTGAGGAGTTAGCAATTTTTTGCAGTATTGAATGTAATTCAGTGCAGAATCGGATTGCAACTTAGCGTATTGCGTCGCTATTTTGTAATTTATTGCATAAGATTCATTTCTGTCAAGATATTTTCCAGTTCGCAATTGTTGCTTTAAATTATCTATGTCATCTAATCTTATTCTATGGTAGTATTCTCCTTTATTTATAGCATTATCTAATTCTTTCTCCAGACTTTGTAGGTCCTGAGAAAATACGAACGAGGGAATGAATACAAATATTAATAAAATAAGCTTAATCATAAGTATAGGTATCTACAGCTATTATCAGATAGATTCAAAGTTTGAATATAGATATTACAGCCATAATAAAAACAAAAAAGCGCAAAATATTTGCGCTTTTTACTCTTTATAAATATATGTACCTTAAAATAAGCTATAGCCTACACTAATAGTCCAAAGATTTAAAGTTTGTTTTCCAGCAGTTTCATTTCTGCTAATATTACCTAAGCCATATTCATAACGTAAATCCACAGCAAAGTTGCCGAAATCAACACCAGTACCTGCAACCACAGCAGCGAATTTGTCTTTATAATCTTTTACGCCCTCATTAATGAATCCTGAGGCACTCTCTTTGTATGGGTTTTTTTCATCTACAACAAATGAAAATAATGGGCCAGCTTGTAATTTAATCTTCGCAAAACCAACAGGGAATTTTGTTCCGATTAGGATAGGCACATCAATATTTGTGAATTTTATATCACCCTTTAGTAAATCTGAGCCAGCATCACCGGCTTCTGGATGTACCGTAGCACTTTTGCTCGTGAAATATGCTTCCGGTTGAATGTGAAATTTGTTTCCTCCAATTCTACCCCAAATACCTGCTAAATAGCCTACACTATTCTCATTTTTGAAGATAGTAGCATCAGTTTCTAATTTTGTAACATTAAAACCTGCTTTAATACCTAATTTAAGGTCTTGCGCATAAGAAATGCTTGAAGCTAGAATAGCTATAAATCCTAATAATATTGTTTTTTTCATATAATAAATGTTATTTTAGACCATCAAAATTATAAATTCATTCACTAAATTATGTCAATCCTTAAAATTACAAATTCCGATTGGGAAATTCTTAAAATAAAGCTTCAACGTAAGTATAATCACTTATCAGCAGAAGATCTATCTTATAATGAGGGCGAAGAAAATTTATTGATCAACAGATTAGCGAAACGTTTGAAACGTACGCAGGAGTATGTTATCTTCACGCTCTCAAAGCAATTAGCAGATTTGACAAGTAATAGATTGTAACAAGTCATATGGAAATTAGTTGGGCTGATTTTGAAAAAGTTGATTTACGCGTAGGGACTATTCTTGGCGTACAAGATTTTCCAGCAGCGCGCAAACCAGCATATCAGTTGCAAATTGATTTTGGTGAAGCAATAGGAATTCGTAAATCGAGTGCGCAAATAACAAAGCATTATACGAAGGAAGAATTGCTCGGAAGACAAATCGTGGCTGTAGTGAATTTTCCGAAGAAACAAATCGGAAAATTTATGTCCGAATGTTTAGTTACAGGTTTTGCTGACGCAAATGGCGATATTGTGTTGACAAGTGTAGAACGAAAATTGCCAAATGGGGCAAAATTAATATAAGAATGCTAATATATAATTTTGAAGAGGGAGCAGAAAGTATCAATGTAGATGAAATCTACATGAAAGAAGCTTTCAAGCTTGCTCAAAAAGCTTATGAAGAAGATGAAGTGCCGATTGGTGCTATTATTGTAAGTCAAGGAAAAATAATTGGAAAAGGTTATAACCTAACCGAACGACTTAACGATGTGACGGCGCACGCCGAAATGCAAGCTTTCACCTCTGCCGCAAATTTTCTAGGTGGAAAATATTTGAAAGATTGTACATTATATGTCACTGTCGAGCCATGCGTGATGTGTGCGGGTGCTTCTTACTGGACTCAGATATCACGAATTGTATATGGTGCAAAAGATGAGAAGCGTGGTTACGCCTCTATCAATCCAAAAATTATTCATCCCAAAACACAACTTACTACTGGCGTCTTAGAAGCGGAATGCAGTGCTTTGATGAAGCGTTTTTTTCAAAGTAAACGCTAAATTTTTTCACAAAATGGCATTAAAATGAAACATTACGACGTACGAATTGTTATATTCGTATTGTCTTTTAATATTAAAATTCGATAATTTAAAATTAAGTAACTATGGCATTTGAATTAGAAGCGTTACCATACGCAAATGACGCATTAGAACCTCATATTGATAAAGATACGATGGAAATCCATCACGATCGTCACCACCAAGCTTATGTAGACAACTTGAACAAAGCTATCGCTGGTACGGACGCAGAAAATGCTTCATTAGAAGATATTTTGGCAAATATTAGTAAATACCCTGCTGCTGTTCGTAATAATGGTGGTGGTCACTATAACCACAAATTGTTTTGGTCTATCTTAGGTCCAAATGCAGGTGGTGAGCCTACAGGTGAATTAGCTGATGCTATTAATGCAACTTTCGGTTCTTTCGCAGAATTAAAAACACAATTGCAAAACGCTGGTGCTACGCGTTTTGGTTCGGGTTGGTCTTGGTTGATCGTTACAGCTGATGGTAAATTAGCGGTTACTTCTACACCAAATCAAGATAATCCATTGATGGATGTGGCAGAAGTAAAAGGTACGCCTATCTTGGGTATTGATGTGTGGGAGCACGCATACTACTTAAAGTATCAAAACAAACGTCCAGCTTATTTAGATGCAATCTTCAATGTTATCAATTGGGATGCAGTTGCAGCAAATTACGCAGCAGCTAAATAATTTGGATCTTATACAAGATTTGAAGGCGACATCTTAGTATGTCGCCTTTATTGTTTAAATTGGAGGTAGTATGAAATCATTTAGTTTTATCATATTAAGTATATTTTTATGCAGTGCCTTTTCTTGTCAAAGCAAATCGAAAATGCATAAGCAATACGTAAAAGTAGAAGGAAGTCAAATGGAAAATAAAGAAGTAGCCATCTTAGCAGGTGGGTGTTTTTGGTGTGTAGAAGCACCATTATTGTTGTTGGGAGGTGTAGACACTGTGGTCTCTGGATATATTGGCGGGCACACAGAAAATCCAACTTACGCGCAAATTAGTACAGGAAATACTGGACACGCAGAAGCGGTAAAGGTAACTTATGACACGACGAAAATTACTTTTGATGAATTGTTGGAAGTATTTTTTACGATGCATGATCCGACACAATTGAACCGTCAGGGGAATGATGTGGGCACACAATATCGTTCAGCAATATTCCCTGTGAACAAAGAGCAGGATGAGAAATCTCATTATTACATCGAAGAACTAAATAAATCAGGCGCTTTTGAAAGACCTATTGTTACGACTATCGAATTTGCAGACATATTTTATCAGGCAGAAGATTACCACCAAAATTATTACAACAACAATCCAAATGAGATGTATTGCCAATTGGTAGCTCGTCCAAAAGTAGAAAAAGTGAAGAAAGTGTTCGCGAATAAACTAAAGAAGAAGTAGATTCGACGCATGAAACCGATTCAATTTACCGTTTCTGTTTACGGCGAAGGTGTTTTTGCTGTTTTAGAGGATAAAAAGGAAAATTTTTATAATTATTATCATCGCCATGATGAGGCGCAGGTGACTTATATCCTGCGTGGTAAAGGCACGATAATGGTCGGTAATGTCATGCAGTCTTTTCAGTCGGGTGATATTTTTGTATTAAAGCCTAATGAACCGCACATGTTTGACCGTGAAGTTGAAGCAGAAGAGGAGAAAGGAGACATTCACGCCATTCACATCTTTGTGAATCTCGAGCGGATGAAAAAATTATATCACATTCCGGAATTTGAGTCAGTTCGCGATTATTTGAATGAATTGCATACCTCAAAAATGTTGGATCGTTCGATTTCCGAATCTATGATGCATTTCTTTACCAATCTCATGGTAAAGACGGGGATGCCACGTTTTACAGAATTTTTGCAACTGTTACATGCTCTGACACAACATCGTCATGATGCAGTTTCATTATATTCTGGTGTGCGTGATATGAGTTATTCGGACAAAGATGGTGTACGCATCTCTCAGGTTTACAAATATACTTTCGACAAATATCAAGAAGATATTTCTGTTGACCAAGTGGCTTCATTAGTGCACATGACGCCAACTTCTTTTTGTAAATTTTTTAAGAAGCATACGATGAAAACGTATATTACTTTTTTGAATGAAGTCCGTATTGAGAAAGCGTGTCAAATCTTATTAAACAATAAATCAGAAAATATTTCAGAAGCAGCTTTTCAAGTTGGCTTTAATAATATTGTACATTTCAATCGCGTTTTCAAAGCGATAACTAAAATGTCACCTAAAAAATATATTCAAGCGCATAGCGTAGAGATGTAAGTTTAGCAATTTGAACTTTTGATTCAAGAAAGCGCGAAATTCAAAGCTTCATAAAATAATAAGAGAATCCTCCTAACTTCGGAATAATTAATTATACTTTCATTTCGAACGAAGCGTAGCAAAGTGAGAAATCTAAAGACTTGAGGATTTTAATTTCTTATTTTCTACTTCTAGCCTCTTCATAGACTTCTCTGTCGAAGTGACAAATACATACTACGTATTTTTAGATAGCGGTTTTTACTTTTAAATTTACTTTTTTAACTTAAATTAGCTTGTAATTCGATAAAATCCAATAACTTATCTATTGAAATGATAGAATATGTTTATTGATGGATAAATAGGGTAAAGCGCTCTTAAGGCTTTCTATGTAAATTTACATCAAATAAATACGATTATGTTAAAAGGATTTTTCAATGTTCCGGCTCCAATTAACGAGCCCGTATATTCATACGCTCCAGGTACCAATGAGCGCGCATTATTGAAAGCTGCAATTGCGGAGGCAAGAGCGCAAGAAATTGATGTTCCAATGTACATTGGTTCGGAAGAAGTTCGCACGGAGAATAAAGCAAAACTTACACCTCCGCACGATCACCAACATGTATTGGGTTATTATTCTCAAGGTACAAAACAACATGTCACGGATGCAATCAATGCGGCTTTAGCTGCTAAAAATGATTGGGAAAATCTTCCTTGGGAGCAACGTGCTGCAATTTTCTTGAAAGCTGCAGAGTTAATCTCTACAAAATACCGTTATAAATTGAATGCGGCTACGATGTTGGGTCAATCGAAAAACCCATATCAAGCTGAAATCGATTCAGCATGTGAAATCATTGATTTCTTACGTTTCAACGTAAAATACATGTCTGAAATATACCAACAACAACCTCCAGCAAATAGCAAAGGTATATGGAATCGATTAGAGCAACGTCCTTTAGAAGGTTTTGTTTTTGCTTTGACACCATTCAACTTTACTGCAATTGCGGGTAACTTGCCTACATGTGTAGCGATGATGGGTAATGTAGTAGTATGGAAACCATCAAATACACAGATTTATTCAGCTAATGTATTGATGCAAATTTTCAAAGAAGCTGGTCTTCCTGATGGCGTTATTAACTTAGTATATGTTTCTGGTCCTGACGCTGGTGATGTTATTTTCAAACATCCTGATTTTGCAGGTATCCACTTTACAGGTTCTACAGGCGTATTCCAAGATATTTGGAAAACTATTGGTGAGAATATTCATTTGTACAAAACTTACCCTCGCATAGTAGGAGAGACAGGTGGTAAAGATTTTATCGTAGCACATTCTTCAGCTGATATCAAAGTATTGAATACAGCTTTAGTTCGTGGTGCTTTCGAATTCCAAGGACAAAAATGTTCAGCTGCTTCACGTGCTTATATTCCGCAATCATTATGGGGAGAGTTGAAAGACTTGATGGATGCGGATATCAAATCATTCAAAATCGGTGGGACAGAAGATTTCTCTAACTTCATCAATGCTGTTATTGACGAGAAATCTTTTGACAAAATCACAAAATATATCGATAGAGCGAAAGAATCTGCTGATGCAGAGGTGGTAATTGGTGGTGAATATGATAAATCAAAAGGTTATTTCATTCACCCAACAGTTATCTTGGCGAAGACTCCTGATTACGAAACATTATCAGAAGAATTGTTTGGCCCTGTATTAACTATCTATGTTTACGAGGACGAGAAATTCGAAGAAACATTGAAATTAGTTGATTCTACGTCGATTTATGCGTTAACAGGATCCATTATCGCACAAGATCGTTACGCTATCGACCAAGCTACACATGCATTACGCAACGCTGCAGGTAATTTCTACATCAACGATAAATGTACAGGAGCAGTCGTTGGTCAACAACCATTCGGCGGAGCGAGAGGTTCTGGTACAAACGATAAAGCGGGTTCGATGATCAACTTATTACGTTGGGTTTCTCCACGTACGATTAAAGAAACATTTACTCCAGATACGGATTATAGATATCCATTTTTATCTGAAGAATAATAGATATTAGATGGTTGATTAGGTTGTAAAGCTTCGAGATTTTCTCGGAGCTTTTTTTGGTGTGCTCGGCATGGGCGATAACTCTAGGGTGCAAGTCCCGAACACGCCATTACAGTTGGAAGTGTTAGCCGAAGGAAAGGGTGTCCACCGTGAGGTGGAATCTGAAGGAAGCATTAGGCAAACTTTCGGTCTGACGGACAGAAACTACATATAAGGCCTAAGCTGCTGGATGAGGTTGCAACACAAACTAAAGTCCTATACTGTACAGAAGCATCAAGGTAAATGTAGCAGACACATGAGATGAAAGTTATCGTTCTTACCCGGGGAGATCTCACAGACTTGTGGAAGTTTTTTTTCAGAAGCAAGGAGTAAAGCTAGCTGTGAGAAGTCAGCCGATTTCGTACTTGCTTACGGCAAAGCAAGGAAGGAATGAACCTTAAGTTAGTGATCAATACATGAGAATTACCTAATGAAGGACAGAATGCAGAAAATTGATAACGTTTATCAACCTGATCACAAAAGAATAGGGCGGAACCCGAATGCTATGTGGGAGGGCAGACTTTTATTGGGATGATTGCGAATAATCTCACAGACACAAACACACGAGTAGATGGACTTTTAGAACAACTTCTTAGCCGTCAGAACCTAAATGCTGCCTATGTACAAGTGGTCGGTAATCGTGGTGCTTGCGGTATCGATAAGATGGGCGTCGAATCCTTAGGGGGTTATCTTAGAGAGCATAAGGAGAAACTTTTAACATCCATCAAGCAGGGGAATTATTCTCCTTCTGCAGTAAGACGTGTCGAAATTCCTAAAGACAATGGGTCAAAGCGAATGCTGGGCATCCCCACAGTAGTTGATCGGCTCATCCAGCAGGGCATTAGTCAAATCCTGACACCAATCTACGAACCTGAATTCAGTGACCACAGCTATGGTTTTCGTCCGGGTCGCAACGCGCATCAAGCGCTTCTCAAATGCAAGTCATACATTCAACAGGGGTATAATTATTCCGTAGACATGGACTTAGAGAAGTTCTTGGATACGGTGAATCACAGTAAACTGATTGAATTATTATCACGCACGATCAAAGATGGAAGACTGATCTCACTTATCCATCGATACTTGAGAGCAGGTGTAGAAATAAACGGAAGGACTAAAGTAACTACAGAAGGTGTACCTCAAGGAGGCCCACTAAGCCCACTTTTGAGCAATATTATGCTTGATGAACTGGACAAAGAACTGGAATCTCGAGGACACAAATTTGTACGTTACGCTGATGACCTTATGATACTTTGTCGTAGTAAACGGAGTGCCTCACGGGTTATGGAATCGATCACAAAATTTGTTGAAGGTAAGCTGATGCTTAAGGTCAATAAAGAGAAAAGCGTCGTTCGTCATGTATCCAAGATTAAATTTCTAGGCTATAGTTTCTACAATTACAGAGGGGAGTGGCGCTTACGTATTCACCCTAAAAGTCTAGGGAAGATGAAAGCTAGGATTAAATGCCTAACGGGCCGCAGTCGAGGTTGGAGCGATGAACAGCGAATTCTCTACTTGAGGGAATACCTCACAGGCTGGATGCACTACTTTAAACTCTCGGACATGGGGAGTAATCTCCGGGATATGGATAAATGGTACCGTCGTAGGTTACGTATGGTCAAATGGAAACAATAGAAACGAATCAAGACTAAAATCACGAACCTGGTGCAACTAGGCGTGAGTAAGTACAAGGCGTATGAATGGGCCAACACAAGGAAAAGTTACTGGCACACAGCAAAAAGCTGGATACTGACAACAACCCTTTCCAACGACTATCTTAAACAACTGGGATACCCATCTTTACTGGCAGAATACAAGCGAGTTTGTGTTACAACTTAGGGAAGCGCCGTATACCGAACGGTACGTGCGGTGCGGTGGAAGGTCGGAACGGGAATTAATCCCGTTCCTCCTATCCGATTTTCTTTTTAAGATTTTAATATTGAAACTATTTCAAATGATACTATTTGTCATGATCGAATAATTACTGTTTTTATTTGAATTTTGTTACTTTTCTGCGTATCAATGACTTGTTGTTTATGCAATCGTTTTCGTTTTATTGTATCTTTATATTCCCATAATATTGAAGTAATATTGGAAACGCTAAAGCTCAGTTATGATATTAAGCTAATTACAATTATACATTCATTTACTTATGAACAATAGATTTAGAATACCTTTTTCTTTTAGAAAGGTAACACCCTTAGCGGCAGCGTTGATGCTGACTGCGACGGTTCCTAATGCATCTTTCTTGTTTGCAAATGGTCAGATTTCTTTGCAGACTAATATTGAAATTCAGGAAACCATTTCAGGTAAAATTGAAGATGCAAACGGTCCTGTAGCAGGTGTAACTGTTTCATTGAAAGAAAACCCATCTGTAGTAACTACGACTAATGCTTCTGGACAATTTACAATTAATGCTGCAGTAGGGCAGTCATTAATTGTCCGTGCAGTTGGCTATACTACTGTTACCAAATTAATTAGTTCAAACTCTTTAAACATTCGCCTTGAAAGTACAACAGAGTCATTGGATGAAGTAGTAGTTGTTGCTTTTGGTACACAAAAGAAAGAAAACTTAACGGGTGCTGTCTCATCTATTACACCTAAACAGTTAGCAGAGCGTCCAGTAACCTCATTGCAGAATGCATTGCAAGGGATTTCTCCAGGTATCACGGTATTGAGCCGTCCAGCAGAAGTGGCGAAAGGAAATACGGGAAGTATTACGGTACGTGGACGTTCCAATTTGGGATCTCCTTCCCCAATGTTCATTATTGACGGTATTCCGGCTACAGGAGCAGAGTTTGCAGCATTGAGTCCTAATGATATTGCAAGTATGTCTGTGTTGAAAGATGCGGCTTCAGCTTCATTGTATGGTTCACGTGCAGCTAATGGTGTCATCTTAGTTAATACAAAAAATGGCGGTGGAGACCGTGCTGTCGTAGGCTTTTCTGCTAATTACGGTTTGCAAAGTGCGACCTTTTTACCACAATATGCTGATGCGGTGGAGTATGCACACTTGTACAATAGATCCATGAGAAATGCCGGAAAAAATGAAGTATTCTCTGCTGATATTATTGAAAAATATAAAAATGGGTCTGAACCAGATTTGTACCCAAATACAGATTGGTTTAGCGAAGTGTTAAAATCTACAGCGCCGCAAAAAGATATGGGTGTAAATATTACTGCACCAGGAAAAACAACCAAATATTATTTAGGATTAAATTATTTTGATCAACAATCATTAGTACCAAGCCGCTCTCAAAAGCGTATCAATACGAAATTCAATACAGATACAGAAGTTGTAAAAGACATTTTGAGAATAGGAAGTAATTTTTCATTCTTAAAGCAAGAT
The DNA here is from genome assembly GCF_008520265.1 of Sphingobacterium cavernae. Lineage (GTDB taxonomy): Bacteria > Bacteroidota > Bacteroidia > Sphingobacteriales > Sphingobacteriaceae > Sphingobacterium > Sphingobacterium cavernae. Next base: position 3,950 of record NZ_VIQM01000055.1, on the reverse strand, counting down.
TATGACAGAACGGGAAGTGATATCTCATGGTGGGAAATGGGAAGAGCATTGCCAATGACTGTATTGAGACATTCAGATGGTACTTGGGGTTCAATATCCAATGGAGCGGCTAATGCTACAATTGCGGGTAATAATCAATTGCGTGCAATTCAAGAAGGTGGTAGAGGCACTAATCGTGACAATTATTTACAAGCAGCATTGAATGGTTCATTGACTCCGTTAAAAGGTCTTTCTATAGACGGTTTGGTTTCATTGAAATACACCAATTCAAATACTTTCAGTTTTGCGAATACGACTACTCCAGTTATCAATTTCTTGACAAAACAAGAAATGGGGACGACTTCCAACAAAATCAACCAAATGACGGAGTATTGGGGCAAGCGTGAAGAGTTGTTGTTGCAAGGGACAATCAACTACGAACGTACTTTTGGAGACCACTTCGGAAAGGCAACTGTCGGTTCTTCGCAAGAATCGAATGTATACCGTGAAGCATTCTTGGGTCGTAAGAATTTCTTAAATAATGATTTGAATACGATTGCTACAGGTTCTTCGGCTACGGCAGATATGAGTAGTGATGGGAATGGTCTTGCGAACAGAACCAGACAAGAGGAATGGGCTATTCGTTCTTACTTTGGACGTTTTAACTATGCGTTCAAAAATAAGTATATGTTCGAAGCAAACGCACGTGTAGATTATTCTTCACGTTTCGCTCCTGAACATAGAAAAGCTGTTTTCCCTTCGTTCTCTGCGGGTTGGAATATTGACAGAGAATCTTTCATGGATAACGTTAGCTGGGTTGATGCATTGAAATTGAGAGGATCGTGGGGATCTTTAGGTAACCAAGATGTCGTAACAATTGGTAATTACTTCAATACTATTGCCATAGGTTCTAATTATAATTTCGATGGTGTAGCAGTAGACGGAGCACAACAAAATGCACATGTAAACTATGCGGCACTTTGGGAAAAAGTATATATGACTAACGTTGGTATTGATGCAACTATCTTAGGTGGAAAAATCAATTTGACTACGGATTATTTTATCAAAAACACCAAAGACATCTTATTACAACCCGTGACGTTGGCAACTTTGGGCTGGGGAACAGCGGCGTTTGCTAACCAAGGACAAACACGTAACCGTGGTATCGAAGCCGTAGTGACTTACAATGGTATTGTTGGGGATGAATTCAAATATTCCGTATCAGGTAATATCTCATACATTAAAAATGAAATCTTAAGTCTTGGTGATTTTAATGAAAGTGTAAGCGGCTATTGGATTAATAGAGTTGGATCTTCAGTAGGTGACTATTATGGATATAAATCAGATGGTTTATTTACATCGCAAGAAGAAATAGATGCGCATCCAAGCCAAACTGCAATTGCAGGTAATTCCAAAGTTGGTGACATCAAATATGTGGATGTAAATGGTGATGGTGTGTTGAATACCGATGATAGAACAATCTTGGGAAATGATGTACCTTGGGTAAACTATGGTTTCAATTTTAAAGCAGCTTACAAAGATTTCGATATTGATGTATTGACTTATGGCGTAGCGGGTGTAAAAACTTATATGGAAGGCGAAGCTGTTCAACCTTTCTTCAACAATGGTAATGTTAAATCGAATTGGTTGAATAATGGCTGGACAGAGGAAAACAATGTAGCAAACGCAGATTTCCCGCGAATCACTACAGTGGCTGATGCTCCTCAAAACTATATCACATCAGATTTCTGGTTATTCAGTGGTAATTATTTCCGCATTAGAGCGATCACATTAGGCTATACTTTCCCTACTGAATCTATTACTAAAATAGGTATGTCTCAATTGCGTGTTTTTGCTTCTTCAAATAACCCATTTACGGTGTTAGGTGACAAACGTTTAGGAGATTTCGATCCAGAAACTGGCTCTGGTCGTCCAGGATACCCAGGTTTGAAAACGTTTTCATTAGGAGTGACAGCTAGATTCTAATACTTAATTAAGATAATTACATGAAAAATATACTATATTTTGCATTGGCAGGAACATTAATGTTAGGATCTTGTCAAAAAGACTTTTTAGAAAGAGCACCTCAAAATTCAGTGCCTGAAACATTATTTTGGAAAACGGAAAATGATGTGTACTTAGCCGTGAATGCGTTGTATGCGGAATTGCCAGGTGAAGGTTTGATGTATGAAGATGGTGCTGCCGATATTGCACATGCGCAATATCCTTGGGAAAGTACATCTACAGTGATCTCTTCAGGTATTGTTCCAACGACAACAAATGCAGGTTGGAATTTTGTAGGCATTCGAAAAGCAAATTACTTTTTGGCGAATGTTGACAAAGCTGCACTGGATGAAGGTTTGAAAAATAGATACAAAGCTGAAGTTCGTTTTGTGCGTGCATTGAAGTATGTAGGTTTGGTCAATAAATTTGGAGATGTACCGTTGATTACAAAAGAGCTTTCTCTACCAGAATCTAATGTTCCACGTAATGCTAAAGCTGAAGTTGTTCAATTTATTTTGGATGAATTGACGGAAATCGCTACTATCTTGCCTACATCCTACACATCAGGTCGCTCCAATGAAATTGGTCGTATTACAAAAGGTGCTGCGTTAGCTATCAAAGCACGTGTAGAACTGCAAGAGTCCAAATGGGCTGAGGCAGCAAATACTTCACGTGAAATCATGACATTGGGTTATGAATTATTCAATGTAAATGCGGAAATAGATGCTTTAGATTTGAAAGATGATTATTCGAAGTTTGTAGATTTTGCGGATGCTGAAGATGAGAAGAAATTCCGTCTTGGATTACGCAGTTACGAAAGCTTATTTCACGAAGCTAATGAAGGAAATAAGGAAGTGATATTGGATAGACAATATATTGAGCAACTGCAGCCACAGTACACAAATACCTATTTGCCAGAAGGCGGTATTGGAGGCTGGAGTTCATTGACCCCAACGCAAAATTTGGTAAATGCTTACCAATCGTATAAAACTGGAGAATCAGTTGCTGTACCTACAAATGCGCAAAGAGCAGATCGCTATAAAAACGATTTAAACGCATTTTTGGAAGAGTATAAAAATCGTGATCCTCGTTTCTATGCGACAATATTGTTCGAAACAGCACCATGGTCTGCAGTAGATGATAAAGCGCCATATACGTTCAAATGGGTTGCCGGTGGAAATAATATGTCTAAAACAGGATATAATTTTAGAAAATTGGTAGATCCAAAAGCAATTCGAGATCGTATCGCAAACCACGCTAATTTTATCATAATTCGTTATGCAGAAGTGTTATTGACATTCGCCGAAGCCCAAAACGAATTGTCAGGTCCAAGTGCAGAAGTGTATGCGGCATTAGATCAAATCCGTCAGCGTGCAGGAATGCCAAAAGTAGATCAAGCAAAGTATGCTTCCAAAGAATCTTTGCGTCAGCTTATTCGCAATGAAAGATTGGTCGAGCTAGCATTAGAAGGTCACCGCTATGTGGATATTCGTCGTTGGGGTATTGCACCGCAAGTAATGAATACGATTTATGATTTAAACAATAGTGTTGCTCAGGCACGCGTGTGGGAAGATAAATTGTGGTTGATGCCAATTCCTCAAAAGGAAATTGACAATGCACATGGCGTATTAGTACAAAATGACGGGTATTAATTATTAGTTAAATCCTGTGTAAGTATATAACTTACTGTAATTTTAGAAGGGGTGTTCATAATATATGGACATCCTTTTTTTTGGTGCGCCCGGCATGGGCGATAACTCTAGGGTGCAAGTCCCGAACACTCCATTACAGTTGGAAGTGTTAGCCGAAGGCAAGGGTGTCCATCGTGAGGTGGAATCTTAAGGAAGCATTAGGCAAACTCTCGGTCTGACGGACAGAAACTACATATAAGGCCTAAGCTGCTGGATGAGGTTGCCAAACAAACTAAAGTCCTATACTGTACAGAAGCATCAAGGTAAATGTAGCAG
>NZ_VIQM01000065.1 GCF_008520265.1 Sphingobacterium cavernae | reverse complement strand
AGATCTTTGGGTGCCTATATCGGCGGTGTTCACCTCTTCCCATTCCGAACAGAGAAGTTAAGCCCGCCCGAGCCGATGGTATTGCCGTAACAGGTGGGAGAGTAGGTCGGTGCCTTTTTTTATACAAAGCCTTATCACATAACGTGGTAAGGCTTTTTCGCGTTTAGAGATATTATTCTATTAGTGTAGTACATTTGATAATTGACTCATAAAGTAATTATAAACTTGTGTTCTACTCAAATGAGTTATTCTAACTCAATTATAAAAAATTGTAATTTCTACTTCTTGTAAACTAACTTCCTAATTTGTTTATTTTTTGTATTTATAGAGTTTATAGTGAAGAATAAGTGAATCTGTAATCAAATTAGTTTAATGATATTATTTGATGCATATATATATAGTTTTTGACACTGTTTTAAAACATTGATTTTAGTCTCTTCTAACTATACGACCTCTTTATCAAGTAATGGAATATAATGAATTTTTAATATATCTATTCACTAGTATCCGGTAAAGAATAAAAAAAGGGTTGGCGCAAGCACCAACCCTTTAGCTAACTTTGAAGTTGCGAAACAAACAAAGTAAGTATGGGTAAAAGTACAAATTTTAGCGGACAGCCGATATTAAATCAACTGTTATTTTTTTTGGACAAAGGTCAGATCAAGAAAATTAGCAAAACCCATGAAGGAGATCGATATGTTAAAAAGTTCACTACCTACAACCACGTTGTGGTGATGCTGTTTGTTGCTTTGGAGGGCTATTCGTCCATCTGGGAAGTGATTATAGGGCTTCTAGCCAATGCACATAAGCTAAGCCATCTGGGTTTGAGCTATATCGTTCGGCGAAGTACTTTATCGGAAGCTAACCAGCGTCGCAGTAGTAATTTATTTGGTGAAATTTATATGGAGGTTTATCTCCGGAACCGGAAACATTTAGCGGACAGCCGCTTGAGTGATGCCGATATGAAAAGGCTTTATATCATGGATTCGACGACCATCACGTTGTTCAAGGATATTTTGAAAGGGGTTGGTCGCAATCCATTACAGGGAAAGAAAAAGGGCGGTATCAAGGCGCATACCATCGTCAAAGCCAGTGAAAATGTTCCCTGTTTGATCCGCTACAGCGCAGCAGTCCGTCATGACCACATGTTCCTTCACGAAGTCCATACTTTGTCCAAAGGATCAATTATCACATTTGACAAAGGTTATGTAGATTACGCCCAATATGAAGCATTTTCTCAAAGCGAGATCTTTTATGTTACCCGTTTGAAAGACAATGCAGTCTATGAAGCACGTAAAGAGTACGATTTACCAGAGAATGCGCCCTCAAGTGTATTAAAAGATGAAGAAGTTGTTTTGTATTACGGACAGGACAAAAAGAACGAGCATCGCACCAGGCGGATCGCCTATTGGGATGATGAAAACAAACGGTTATTTGAGTTTATATCCAATAATTTTGAGTTTTCGGCAGAAAAAATAGCTTTAATCTATAAACAGCGATGGAAAATAGAATTACTGTTCAAGCAGCTAAAACAGAACTTTCCGCTTAAATATTTTCTGGGAGACAATGAAAATGCCATTGAAATACAAATATGGGCAGCTATGTTGGCTAATCTATTGATTACATTGGTAAAAAGTAAGGTAAAACGCCCATGGGCATTTTCAAATATGGTGTCCCATCACGGAAAGGTTAAAAATATTAAGTCGCTTACGCCCTATCTATAATAGTCCGAGGTTATTCTCGGACTTTCTGCTTATTATTCTTCTGTATAAAAATCGATTAAGCTACCTACGTATTCATATTCCCATCCGTCAACAATATCATCGTAAGCTTCGTCAGGAATATTCATGTGATTCACTTCGAATGAAGTTCCTTTTCTATGTTCGTGCAATTTAATCGTTACTATTGATTGCTCCTCATCCCCAAAATACCACTCTTGTACAATTTTTTTGTCCGGAATCAATTCTATAAATCGCCCATTAATACTGCCATCCCAAAGAGAAAATTCACCACCTTCTTTTGGATCTATTTCTACGCTATCACCCGTCCAAAGGCGAATTGTAATTTCAGTAGTAAGCGCTTTGTATATTTCCTCAGGTGTTGCAGGAATAATATAATATTTTTTAAAACTCTTCATTAGTGACAAAGATAAAGCAATTGAATAGTATTTTATTTTTTAGTTCTGAATTTTTACTTTTGGAAATGAGTAATATACTTCCCAATGACTTACTGTCGCTACTAAAGGGCGATCCTTCGTTTGATTATGAGGCTTTTATAGCTATACACAATAAAGAAGAGAAAACATCATCAATCCGTATTAACCCAGTAAAAAATTTTCAGATTGCAGATTATGTAATTGAAAGTGCAATTCCATGGTGTGAGCACGCCTATTATTTAAAGACTCGGCCTGTATTTACTTTGGATCCACTATTTCACAGTGGGTGTTATTATTCTCAAGAGTCAAGTTCTATGTTTTTGGATTATTTAACCCGAAAATTAAATCTACATTTAGAACCGATAAAAGCTCTAGACCTTTGTGCCGCTCCAGGAGGGAAATCTACTTTACTTAACTCGGCGCTACATGATGACAGTCTATTGGTGGCTAATGAAATCATAAAATCCCGTGTCAATATACTTACGACTAATTTAGTTCGGTGGGGAAATTCAAACACAGTAGTTTCTAATAATGATCCATCAGCTTTTGGTCGACTGCCTGGTTATTTTGATTTGATGGTAGTCGATGCGCCATGCTCAGGTTCTGGGATGTTTCACAAAGATCATTCAGCTATTGATGAATGGTCGTTAGCTAATGTGAAATTGTGCAGCGAACGTCAACAGCGTATTTTGGGACAAAGTCTTTCAGCTTTGAAGACAGGTGGTTATTTGTTTTATTCAACTTGTTCTTATTCGAACGAAGAGAATGAAGATATAGTTGATTGGCTTATCAACGAGTTTAAAATGGAATCTGTTGCCGTGGAAGTAGATGCGAGTTGGGGAATTTCGGTAACGACATCAAAGTTACATCAAGCAACTGGCTATCGATTTTATCCGCATTTATTAAAAGGTGAGGGTTTCTTTTGTGCTGTGTTGAGAAAGAAAGAGGAGCAGGACACATTTTCGATGAAAAAAATAAAAAAAGAAAAAAATGTTGCTCCACAACATATAGCGCAAGAATGGGTTAATGCTGAGAGACACTATTCTTTTCTTCAACACAATTTTTTACATGTCTTTCCGAAGCAAAATGAGCAAGATCTCCAAGCTTTGCAAAGTGTTTTGTATTTGAAAAATGCCGGAACGGAGATTGGTGAGCTAAAAGGAAAAACTCTAGTTCCAAGCCATGATTTAGCTTTAAGTAATCTTGTACGTGCAGATTTACCACATATAGATTTAGAGCTCGATCAAGCCCAAAACTATTTACGGAAAGAACAACTTCCATCTAGTGTAAATCCTGAAAATTTATCAGGCTGGATTTTAGCGCGATACAAGGAGACTAATTTGGGCTGGATAAAAGCAATGCCAAATCGCATTAACAATTATTATCCGAAAGAAATTAGAATTTGGAATTTATAGGCTTTGTTGATGATCAACTATAAGTTGACAGATATCTTTAGCGACCTCTTGTTTAGACTTGAGGTCGTAATTTTTTGGGGCATTTTCACGTGATAGAATAGTCACTTTGTTGGTGTCCGTACCAAAACCCGCGCCAGCATCTTGCATTGAATTTAAGACAATAAAATCAGCATTTTTGCGTATAAGTTTATCTTGGGCGTGAGCCATTTCGTTATTTGTCTCCAATGCAAAACCTATCAAGGTTTGGTTTTTATTCTTCCGTTGTCCTAATGTACCTAAGATGTCTGTTGTTTTCTTAAGCTCAATAGTGAAGTCTTCGGCTTTCTTTTTTATTTTCTCTATAGCAGGTTCTTTTGGTGTATAATCCGCTACAGCCGCACTCATTACGATGATATCTGCGTTGTTAAATTCTTCATTGCAAGCATCATACATTTCTTGCGCAGAATGCACAGGAATAGTTTTAATCTGCGAAGAAGCTTTCAAGTGAGTAGGCCCACTTACCAAAATTACCTTAGCGCCTTTCGATTTTAACTCTTCGGCAATGGCATAGCCCATTTTTCCAGAGGAATGATTCCCAATGAATCTAACGGGATCAATAGCCTCATATGTCGGCCCTGCTGTGATTAATGCTGTTTTACCTGTCAAAGGTTTATTTTGACCCAAATCCTCTTCTAAGAATGCTATAATCTCTTCTGGCTCAGCCAATCGACCTTCACCCACCAATCCACTAGCTAGCTCTCCGTTTCCTGGCGGAATTATAATATTGCCATAACTCTTCAGTAAGTGCAAATTATGTTGCGTAGCAGGATGCTTCCACATGTCCAAATCCATCGCTGGAGCTAGATATATAGGACATTTGGCAGATAGGTATGTTGCTGCTAGCAAATTATCACAAAAACCATTAGCCAATTTGGCAATAGTGTTTGCAGATGCTGGTGCTATTAACATCAGATCCGCATGCAAGCCTAAATGTACGTGATTATTCCATTCGCCAGTTTTTGGATCATAATAATCCACCAATACGGGCTTCTTAGATAATGTAGATAAGGTAAGAGGGGTGATGAATTGGGTAGACTCTGGCGTCATAATGACTTGCACAGAAGCTTCCTCTTTAATGAGCAGTCGTATTAAAGAAGCTATTTTGTATGCGGCAATACTGCCGCATACACCTAGCACAATATTTTTGTCTTTTAGCGAAGACATAGCTTCTCTAGTGATTAGTCTTGATCTTTAGAAGGATTTCTAAAGTAAACTTTGTCTTTCAAAAATTCGTCAATAGCTACTAATGAAGGCTTTGGCATACGTTCGTAGTGTTTAGAAATTTCGATTTGCTCGCGGTTTTCGAAGACTTCTTCTAAGTTATCGTTGTTGCTTGCAAACTCAGCCAATTTCGCATTTAGCTCCTCTTTCACTTCTACACCAATTTGGTTTGCTCTTTTGCTGATGATCACGATTGACTCGTAAAGATTGTCAGTAGCTTTGTCCAATTCTCTCAAATCTCTTGTTACTGTAGAATTTGGGATGGTGTTGTTTTTTGCTTGACTCATATTAACTAAATATTATTTTTAATTTCTTGTTATTTTGTTGAACTGTCTGCACTTGCTTCTTCTTTTTTGGATTCAGTGATGCCCAGTTCTTTGTTTCTTTCTTCCAGTTCCTTATTGTATTGATTCATAAGGCGAATCGCAGAAACGATTTTTTTATCAGCACTTTTTTTCAAATCATCTGCTTCAGATTTGAATTTGCTCGATGGAAAATGTTCCGAAAAGCTATTGTAATAATCTATAGCTTCATTAAAACGCTCCTCCTGACGATGTACACGACTGTTGTCAGCGAATAAATACTGAGATTTTAACATTAAAAACTCAATTTCTTCGGCAAACTTTGTATCAGGGTACTGTCTCAATACATTTTCTAAAGCGATTACTGCCGCACGATAATCATCTGCCAGCCCCATATTGTAATAAAGCTTCGCGTTATCAAATGCTTTTTTCTCAAGTTTCTCTCTTAAATCTTGAATTAATTCACCAGCTTTTTCTGCTCTTTCTGACTCTGGATAATAGTTTACAAATAATTGTAATTCATCAATCGCCTTACGCGTGTTATCTTGATCTAATGTTGATCTTGGAGATTCGATGTAATAGCAATATGCAGCCATATATCTGCATTCCTCAGCTCTAGGGCTATTCGGGTAGGTATTGGCGAAGTTTTTAAAGTGAAAACGTGCTGAGGTATAATCTCTTAATTTGTAATTTGCGTTAGCAATAAGATAAAATAAATCCTCGGCTTCCGCTCTTCCACGATATTTTCCAGCTAAATCATCAAACAAAATGAGTGCTTTAGAATATTTGCCTTTCTCATATAGCTTGACTGCTTCTTGGTATTTCATTGTAATATTGTTACTGTTGCGAAGTTTTTCAAACTTGCTTTTACAGCCTACAAAAAACAATGTAGCTAAGCACAAAGCTAAAATTACAGGTATACGTCTATTCAAAAACATTTTACAAAGATACGTCAATTAACAATAATATTCAATTAAATTTTAAACCGCAATTTACTTGATTTTTAGTAACTAATATATTTTTACAAAAGCCTTTAACAAACTTTAACCATTGCCGTATTATGTCATTATTTTGCTAATAATAAGGGCTTAATTTCAGATAGGAATAAAATTCATTATATTTACGGATTATTAAGTAATACAAAAAATGAGCTTACACGAGAGAGTAGAACAAGCATTAGATACAATCCGTCCGTATTTGGAGACTGATGGGGGCAATGTTAGTATTGAAGAGATTACGGAGGATAAGGTCGTGAAGTTAAAATTGTTGGGTGCTTGTGCGAGTTGCTCGATGAGTATTATGACATTTAAAGCTGGTCTTGAGCAAGCGATTAAAAAAGCTGTGCCGGAGATTGTTGCTGTAGAAGCGATCAACATCACGGATATGAATGATCCGAACGCTACATTACCCGGACAAACTTTGTAACGAAAATGTTGTTAATTGATTAACACATTTTAACAGGATCGAATAGTCTTAAATTATATTTTTGTTTAAATGTCTATAAAATCCATTAAATATCTTTTTGTAGGTTTAGGTGTTATGCTTCTTACCTTAGGTTCTGTATTTGCACAGAGCAAAAAGATTCTTCAATTTAGTGGTCTAATTACGTCAATGGGTTCGGACCTTCCTGTCGGATTCGTAACAATAAAAAACACCTCCTTTAATAATCAAACATATATGTCCAACAATGAGGGGTACTTTTCATTCGTGGCACATGTTGGGGATATTATTGAATTTTCCAGTGTTGGATTTGATCCTGTTACATATACAATTCCCGAGGTAGAAGGTGACAAATACACTGCGTCAGTTAAAATGCGTGCACTAGTTATTGAACTTCCTGCTGTTACGCCGTTTCCGTGGGCAAGTTACGAAGATTATTTAGCGGATTTTATGGCTATGGGTGGTGATGACCCAATTGCTACAGCGCGACGTAATTTGAGTCCTGAGGCTATTGCAGCTCTTGCACGTGTTGTGCCGCGTAGTGCAGAGGAAATCCAAACGTTCAACTCTTTGCAACGCCACCAGTACATGCAAAACAAGAATATTAACCAACGCATGAACAATCCTTTCTTGAATCCATTTAATTGGTATCAATTTATAAATTCCATCAAAAAAGGGGATTATAGTCGCGAAAAACTTAAATACTAAATTTATTCCTCGCTCTTAAGATTTGCTATTTTACCAATTTCTCTTACGCTGAGTTTGGATGAGAAATAGGATACAATAATGGATAGTGTCGATATTGTAACAAATACTAAGATGAAATCCTGTGTACGCATATCTACTGGATATACATCGATGAAACTTCCATTCACATTGTTAGTGCGAATTAAGCCGTATGTTTCTTGCAAGAAACAGAAAACATAACCAACTGCTATACCAATGGTACTTCCGACCAAGGCAATCATGATACCTTCGTAGAAGAAAATCTTTTCGATTGTAGACTTATTTGCACCGATATGCTGAAGAATTTTCATGTCTTCTTTCTTGTCGATGACGAGCATCGTAAGCGATCCAATGATGTTGAAAATGGCTATTATCCCTATAAATGTAAGGATAAAGAACACAATCCATTTTTCAGATTTTATAGTTTTGTAGAGTGTTGGATTTTGCTGTTCCCTGTTTTTAACTTGAAAATCTTGTCCTAGTTTTTTCTGAATTTCTTTTTGCAAAGCATACGATTCGCTCGGATCTTTCAAAAACAATTCAACTGCCGAAATAGCTTTGTCTTCTCCTAGAATATCTCGTGCAAAATCCAAAGGTAGTATAACGAGATTTTGAAATTCAGGCTCAAACGTCAAAATTCCATTAACAGCTATTTGACGAATATTAAAATCTTCTAATGGATTTATATTATTGACCGAAGATTCTTTTCGTGGGAAATATAAGTCGATTGTATTATTAAATTCTGAGATTGGAACTTGTAAATTTGTTTGAATTTGAGGTCCAATTAATGCATAATTCGTCGAATCTGCTTTAATCTGAAAATTGCCAATATGCAAAATATGTTCTTTAGACTGCTTCTCTAGACTTTCTTGCATGATACCTTTTAATTGACCTACAATTTGCTTCCCTTCATGTTGAATTAAAACTTTATCCTCTAGGGTTTCAGAGTAATTTTTAACAGCGGGAATTTTTTCTAGTTCTGAAAAAGTTGCGTTTTTGCTTGGATCAAATGTTTTACCTTTGACTGCTTCAATACGCAAATCTGGGGAAAAGGTGCTATTCATCGACAAGATGAATTTTTCCATACCATTATAAAAAGACAATACAATAACTAAAGCGGCTGTGCTCACAAAAATTCCTACAATACTTATTATTGAAATAATGTTAATAGCATTGACAGATTTCTTCGAAAAAAGATACCGTAAAGCAAAGAATAAGGGTACACTTATTTTTTTCATCCTCTCACAAAAGGGTTTGTTTTTTTCTCAAATCCAATAGTCGTGGTGGGACCGTGGCCAGGATATACTTCGACATTTTCAGGTAACCTGTAGATACGTTTTTGTATACTATTTAAAAGTGTCTGATGATCACCTCCAGGCAAATCTGTGCGACCTATACTATTCTGAAATAACACATCACCACCTATTAAAATTTTTTGGTCAGCGATATAATAACATAAATGACCAGGAGAATGGCCTGGCGCAAAAATAGCCTCTATTTTATGACCTCCGAATTCTATTATCTCTTTATCTTGAATGAATGTCTCTGGAATTGGTGATGTTTCGTATCGAAAACCCATTTGCGGGGCGTAGTTTTCTACAGAAACAAGTACAGGAACTTCAAATTCATGAAAATTTGGTTTTAATCCCCAATTTTCGTGAATGAAATGGTTTCCAAGTACATGATCAATATGACAATGCGTATTTAACAGTAAAGTAGGTTTAAGATTATTATTCACAATAAAATCTTTAAAATAACTTTGTTCTTGTAATGAGTGCATTCCGGGATCTATAATTACACAATTACCTTCTTGATCGATAATTAGATACGTGTTTTCTTGGTATGGATTAAATGTAAATGTTTCAATAGTTAACATGAATCAAATTTAACTATTTATTTCCATCTAATCGTAGAAATCATGTGCTGAATGTCTGATTTTAGAAAATCAAGAACGGGTTGAATAGAATCTAGGTTTGGTTTTTCATTAAAATATAAAGCACCTCTCAAATAATGATTTTTCTGGTCGGATACAAAAAATTGAAAATTAGAGGCGGTATTTCCTTGTATATTGTAGACAAGTCCATGAACATTATTTTCTGGGTTAGCAATTTTTTGCTGATCAATAGCAGTTGCTTTTGTAGTATGCTTAAATACGAATGCCCTTGCGTCTTCTGTTAATGCATCCAGCGTTGCGAATTTATCAATTGCAAAGTAGCTCAAATGTAAACGTGCATTGAATTGTGGGAAATCAATGTTTTTCCAACAAGGTTTCGCATTTTTATTCGTATCATCAATTAATAAGCTGTAGGCAGGAATGTCAAATAGAAAGGGACACCCAACTACTGATTGATTTGTGTATTTTTTTTCTGGAAAATCAATGCGATGATAAGCTTTTGGTTTAGGACTGTAATCTGTATTTTGACAGCTAAAGAAACAAAAAACTATGAATAATAAAACTGCTGTACGTGACATCTAAAAGGTGTTACTCCAAATTTCCCAATTTTTTTCAGCTTGCAATAAAAGCATTTCGTAACCATTTTTGATTACAGCCCCTCTTTCTTTGCCTTTTTTTAGGAATAATGTCTCCTCCGGATTGTATATTAAATCATAAAGTAAATGATTCTTACCAATGCCATTATATGGAATGTCGGGACAACTATCCATATTAGGGTAAGTTCCGACTGGAGAACAGTTTATTATTAACGAATGCTCTGAAATTAACTTTTCGTCCAAGTTTTCATAAGTCAAATCACCCGTATCTTTATTACGACTCACAATTTTGTATGGAATACCTAATTGATCAAGAGAGTGGAATACGGCTTTGGCAGCTCCGCCATTTCCTAATACCAAAGCTTGTGAGTGATTTGGCAATAATAGAGGCTCCAAAGATTTTTGAAATCCATAAGCATCCGTATTGTATCCCTTTAAAAAAGATTTCCCATCTTTATATGAAATCGTGATGCAATTGACAGCCTTCATAACTGATGCTTCCTCAGACAATTCATCTAAATAGGGGATAACCGCCTGCTTGTGTGGAAGGGTAACATTGAATCCTCGAAATGTTTGATCTTGGTCAAAAATTTTCGGAAATTGATCAATATGCTCAATAGCATATGTGTCGTAATGCACATTGTCAATATTTTCTTTTTCGAATTTTGTTAAATAGTAATTTTTAGAAAAGGAATGTCCCAAAGGATATCCAATTAACCCTAACTTAATCATTCTTGTCGGTATACTTTTTTATGATTTCTACAATAATTTGATTTCCTTGCAATTGCGGAAGGTATTCAAATAGTATGTGGTGTTTTTCTGGACCAAATGCCAAAGCAAGTTCTAGGAAATTTAATGCTTCAGTATATTGCCCATTTGCAAATAAGTACGCAACTAATCTATAATACAATTCTGGAGCTTCTGTGTTAATTTTTATCGCTTCAGAAATTGTTTCAATAGCTTCGTTAATCTTATTTTGTTCAAAATATATGGATGAAAAGTCCAACCACGCTTCAATATCACTTGGATTCAATTCCACGACTTTAGTATAAGCTAATTCGGACTCTTCAATCTGTCCTAATTTGTAACGCGCATCTGCTATTGCAAACCAATAATCTGGATTCTCATCGTCCAACTCTAAAGCCTTTTTGTAAAAGTGCAAAGATTCAAAATAGCGTTCTTCGAAATCTAGTGTTACGCCAATACCAAACCAAGCGTCTGCCATTTCAGTATCTAGTTTGACCGCTTTTTTGTAATAATCACGTGCAGTATCCATTAACTCCAACTTCTCGTAGCATTCCCCAATAGCACAATACGTATCTGCGTTTGGTTGTTCATACTCAAAAGTTTGCTTATAAATTTCAATAGCCTCTGTGTAGCGATCCAAATTCACTAACGCATTTCCTTTGTTGAAATAAGCAGATGAAAAACTTTCATTAATCAATATGGCATAATCATAGGCATCAATTGCTTCTTCATATCGGCTGAGTTTATGATATGCGTTACCCAAATAGTACCAACAATTATAAGAATATGGATCTTGATCAATTAACTTAGTAAAAAATTCTAGACATTCTTCCTTTTCATCTAGCACATCGTAACAAAAGTTGAGTTCTAATAACGCATCAGGATTATCTACAGATATTTTAAGTGATTTCTTTAAGAAATCCTTGGCTTTAGAAAAATTGGCTTGCATTTGATATATAGTAGCCAATTGATGGTATATTTCAGCTTTATTTTCAGCATTTTCTAATGCCTGACTAAACAGTTCTTCTGAAGTATCAAAGTTCCCTTGTGAAGCATATATGGATGCTTTGATAAGCAGAATGTCAGAATCCGAAGGTTCTAAAGATTCAGCTTTCTCGATGGCTTCAAGTGCTAAAGAAAATTGACGCATAAGCGATAGAATTTGCGCTTTCTTAGCATAGAATCCAGCTTCATAGGGGTGTTGGCTGGTTGCAAATTCAATGACCTGCAAAGCCTTAATGGAATCGTTCTTGTCAGAATAAAAATCTATTATACTTTCAAAAGTATTTGCGTCAAAAAAATATTGATCCTCGTTTCGAATCATTTCTTCAAAACGGTTTACAAATTTTTTTTGCTCTTCTGCTGATCCAAAATCAAATTCCTCTTCCATATCCTATCCAATTTAGTGAAAAATACGCTTTTTATATATAACGCTCGTAAATTATTTTCCACATATCCACAAGTTTAGAGTATGCTGTGGTGTAAAGGTTTAAAAACTAAGAAGCCGTCACATAAAATGTGACGGCTTCTTTATGCTGAATAATTATAAATTATAATTATTTTTTGATCTCAACACGACGGTTTTGAACACGTCCTTCTTCAGTTGCATTTGAAGCAATTGGATTAGCTTCACCGTAACCATTTGCATTAATGCTTGAAGCAGCAACACCAGCGTTAACTAAGTATTGTTTTACAGCGTTAGCACGGTCTTTAGATAAGTTAATGTTGTATTCTTCAGTACCTTCTGCAGAAGCATATCCGTCTAAAGTAACTGTACCATTTGAATCACGTAATTCTTTAGCTAATTTATCCAAAGTAGCATATGATTCTGTTTTCAATACTGAACTATCAAACTCGAAAGCGATAGGAGCAAAATATGCATTTGAAGTTAATTCTTGCTTAGACTCAGGGAATTTGATTGGACATCCAGAACCATCAACTACTGTGCCAGCAGGAGTGTTAGGGCATTTATCAAATTTGTCAGAAACACCGTCGCCATCAGAATCTTTACCTAATTGATCAACTGTACCTTCTAAAGTAGAAACACGTTGTTTTAATGCTTCAACTTCGTTACGTAATGAAGGATCTTTCAGTTCATCGTATAATGTAGATACTGGGTTAGCAAAAGTTAAGTTTTCTTTATCGCGAGAACCTAATGTAAATTCTAAACCACCGTATAGGTTAGAGAATTTTTGTTTTCCAGTAGAACGATCAGATGGTCCATAGAAATAGTTATCATCAGTGAAGTTCATTGTGTAACCTAAGTTCAATGCTACAACTTCAGATAATTTAAATTTAACACCAACTCCTACAGGAACGTATGCTGCTAATTTATAATCTCTATCACCAGTAGGTTCACGATCTCCGAAAATTTCTTCACCCCAGTTACCTTTGTTGTCAAAAGAAGCACCAGTGAAGTCGTTGTTCGCGTATAATACTGGATTATTAGCTAAAACACCTAAACCAACTTTAGCGTAAAAATTAACAGCATTTTCTCTTCTTAAAAAGTCAATAGTTCCTAATTGGAAAACACCATTTAAACTAGCTGCCCAGTTTACTTCAGTGATTGCTGACTTTGAACCAGCAGTTAACCATGAATTTGTTTCAACAGCGCCGTTACCAGTAGATCCTGATAAATCATGGTTGTAAGTTTTAACTTTACCACGGTTACCTTCTAATTCTAATCCGAATAAGTGAGAGAATTGTTTACGGATTGTTAAACCATAGTATTCTCCAACTTTATTTTGGAAAAGACCAACTTTTTGACCATAAGCATTTGAACCACCGATAATAGCATTAGGAGTTGTGATACCACCTTGTAAGCCAATTGACCATGTTCTGTATTGAGAACGGCCACCGAATACAGTAGGAGTTTGTGCTTGAGCTACATCAGCGTAACCTAAAGCGGCTACTAAAGAAGCGGCAACAGCTGTTTTTTTAATTGTAGAATAGTTCATACTCTTTTTTGTTTAAGGTTATAAAAATTTTTAATTGTTTTCTAATTTAACATTACTTAACAATAATGATGCCAAAAAAATAAACGCCATCAAGTGTTAAATAAATGACTAATGTAGTCAAAATTTTACGTAAAACTAAATATTTGGTTATAATCTAGCAACTCATATCATTAAAAAGTTACACGATATTCAATAAAAAAGAATAGTGACGTAGTATTTTGCCCACATCACTATTCTTTTTTATATTATAATATATAATGAATAATTGCTAAAGTAATACCACCAAGTACTGCACTGACTGGTATTGTTAATACCCAGGCCCAAAGTAAGCTTATCGTCACCCCCCATCTTACAGCAGAGACTCTTTTCACTACACCTACACCGATGATTGCACCAGTGATCGTATGTGTCGTTGATGCTGGAATACCGAAGTGTTCAGTGATACCTAATGTAACCGCACCAGCACTTTCTGCACTTACACCTTCTAATGGAGTAACTTTAGTGATTTTAGTACCCATTGTTTTCACAATTTTCCAACCTCCACTCATTGTTCCCAATGCAATAGCCGCGTAACAAGAGATTGGAATCCATTCGGGCATTTGCTCTCCAGCTGTTGCTGCGCCTCCAGCAATCATCGCTACGAAAATAATACCCATTACTTTTTGGGCATCGTTACCACCATGTGCAAAGCTTAATCCTGCAGATGAAATTAATTGAAGAATTTTAAACCATTTCTCTGCCACACGAGGTTTCGCATTGCGGCATATATTTATAATTATAAGTGTAATAATTATGGATATGGTCATACCAATGACTGGCGCTAGTACTATAAAAGAAATGATTTTTAAAGTTGCACTAATATTAATTGCATCGATTGGATTTGCTCCTAAAAATAAAGCATAAGCCATACCCGAACCCGCAAAACCACCAATTAATGTATGCGAAGAACTTGAAGGAATACCGTAGTACCATGTAAATAAATTCCAAGAGATAGCTGCTACTAATCCTGCGAAGATAACTTCTAAGGTAATATATTCTTCTAATACAGTCTTCGCGATTGTATTGGCAACTTTGTGATCTGTGAAATAAAAGTATGCTGCAAAATTGAAAATCGCAGCCCAAAGTACAGCCATTAATGGTGTTAATACTTTGGTCGAGACTATTGTGGCGATTGAATTAGCTGCATCGTGAAATCCATTGATATAATCAAATGCAATGGCCAAGACAATAACTACCACTAATAATGTTGTAATCATGTTGAATGAATTAAAGTAGATTAATATAAATGATTAGGCATTTTTAACCAGAATACTTTCTAATACATTCGCTACATCTTCACATTTGTCCGTAGCATCTTCCATTGCTGACAATACTTCTTTATGTTTGATCAAAGAGATTGCATCTGTTTCGAATTCGAAAAGATCTGCTACCGCTCTGTCAAAGATGTAATCTGCTTTGTTTTCAACACTGTTAATTCGTACGCAAGAATCCGTAATGTTGCGGATATTTTTTAAATCCTTTAATTCGAATAATGCTTTAGCAACATGTTCTGTAGCTTCTAAGATCAATTCTGTTAATTCAATCATAGGCTGCGTAGTTTTTTCTACTTTGTATAATTGAATACGATTCGAAGCGCCATGAATAAAGTCTGCCACATCGTCCAAAGAACTTGCTAATGCGTGGATATCTTCTCTATCAAATGGTGTGATGAAATTACGTCCTAATTCAAGGTGGATTTGGTGGGTGATATTATCTCCAACATGCTCTAAATCTTCAAGTTTCTTAGATATAGATTTTCTGTCTTCAATATTAGGTGTGTTGACACATTCTTTCAAAAGCTTAGCCATTTCTATTAAATTGGCACCCGCTTGTTCAAATAAAGGAAAGAACTTTTTATCCTTTGGGACAAAGTACTGAAAAATACTATTTAGTGACATATACTTATATTTTCACCAAATGTATAATCTTAATGTTAATTTAATGTTAAGTCTTTTCAGAAATTTTTAGTGGTGGGCTTTTGATTTCGCTAATGTGAAACCAAATGTTGTGCCTATGCCCTCTGTGCTACGTGCATGTACGGTCTGCTCATGTGCCTCGATAATGTGTTTTACTATCGATAAACCTAATCCTGAGCCGCCAATGTCACGAGATCGACTTTTGTCGGTACGGAAAAACCGCTCGAAGACTCGAGGTATATTTTTTTCTTCAATACCAAATCCATTATCGGTCACTTCCACTAAAATCTGATCAAGAAGTGGGTAAATGTTTACTTTAGTTTTACCACCATCTCTTCCGTATTTAATAGAATTGTCAATCAAATTGATTAAAACTTGCTGAATACGCTGTCTGTCAGCTTTCACAAAAATTGGATTGTTATTTTTTAAATCGATAATAATTTCAATATTCTGCTTTTGTGCTTTATCGATTAAATGGTCAACGGTTTCTAAAATAAGTTCTACGATGTCGAATTTTTCAAGATTAATAGAAATTTGTCCTGATTCAAGTTTTGATATTTCGTCAAGATCATTCAAAAGATATGTAAGACGATCTATATTTCGGGAAGCTTTATTCAAAAAATTGTTTGCCATTTCTACATCCTCCTCGATCATACCATCCTTTAAGGTTTCGATATAACCTTGAATCGCAAAAAGCGGCGTTTTGAATTCATGTGAAATATTTGAAAGAAATTCCCTGCGAAATTTTTCTTGTGCTTTTAGTTGGTCTATCTCAGAAGACTTTTGAATAGCCCAATCGCGGACTTCTTTTTCTGTACTAAGAATAGGATCTTCACTTGCGTGCTCTGCTAAGACGACTTTCATGTCTTTGCCTAATTTGAGACTGCGAATAAGTTTATAAATATTGCTGATACGTGTATGGATATGGTAGTGCAATATATTGGTAAGAATAATAAAACTAATCACAAAAGAGACAATCATTATCAGCAATGAATGTTGCCAATCCTGCGCATAGAAATAACTCACACTTGCAAGTGAAAGTGAAAAACCAGCTGATATATAAAAAACTAGCAACCTAAAGTTCATAAAAAAAGCCTCATATGATGAGGCTAAATTACTTATTTAATGTTAAGATAATATTAAAAACGCGCAATAACTGTTTTGCCGCCTATTACCTTCTCTCCGATATTTACCGTTACTTTAGTGCCAATAGGCAAAAATACATCTACACGAGAACCAAATTTAATAAATCCGAATTCTTGGCCTTGTTGTACTTTATCTCCTTCTTTCACGTACCATACGATTCTACGTGCTAATGCTCCAGCAATCTGACGAAAAAGAACTTCCACGCCATTATTTTTTTTCACTACTACAGTAGTTCTCTCGTTTTCTGTAGATGATTTTGGATGCCATGCGACTAAAAACTTACCAGGGTGATATTTGAAATAAGATACTATACCCGAAATAGGATTTCTATTCACGTGAACATTTACAGGAGACATAAAAATAGAAACTTGTAATCTTCTATCATTAAAATACTCAGTTTCCTCTGTCTCTTCAATCACGACTACTTTACCATCTGCAGGGCAAAGTATTGCACTTTCGTCTAGCGTAATTACTTTTTTGGGGCTACGAAAGAATTGAACAATCGTAATAAAAAGAAATGCTGATATAAGGTATAAAAACCATTTAACATACTGATTAGCATCGAAATAATCAGCTGTTGCATTAATTATAAAAATAAATAAAACAACTAAAGCTAAACTTGTATATCCTTCTTTGTGAAATTTCATTAATGTCTGTTTTGTGCAAATATAAGGAACTACGCCCAATAAAATGTAAAATACTATTCTCCGATTTCTCTTTCAACCTTTAGGTGTTGTATTGTTGCTGCTTTATCAGTGAAAATAAAACTTCCTGTTAAAGTGATATTGTCTCGGATTTGCTTACCATCTTTTATTGATGGAATAAAATATTCAACAGTTTCAAAAAGCGACCTAATCTTATTTACATCAGACTTAACTAATTCCTCAGGCGTTTCTAAAACCTCCATCGAATTTACTAAACCCTTATTACTAACGTCATATATTACTTTGAATTCAAACTGACCAGCATATTCGAATTTATCGTCCGTCAGAAAATGATTAAATTTTTTAATATTATGCGTGATGAAACCACTGTATGAATCAAAATTGCAATCATAAACTATGAAAGATTCTGCCCTACTGGAAAAATCGCTAGGTACAATATAGAAATCTTCATAAGCAATATATTGTTCTAAAAATTCTGGTGCTATCTCGTAGCTATTTTGTTTGCCTTCAATAAATAATTGACTATAAATTGGTATAAACTTCTTTTTTCTAGCATCAATTATAAAGGAAGTTAGCCATGCGCCATCGGGCTTGCCTTTTGAAATCTTGCCTTTTTTTAAATAGGAAGTAAAGCCATGATCCGTAAATCCTTTTATCGGAAAAGTCATTTCGTATTTTCCTTCACCGTTAGCAATCTTTTGAACACCATATGTATCCCAAAAGTCTACAAATTGAAAATCATCGTTCTCAAATGACAGCGTAAGCATGGGTTTACCATCGGGATAATAGTATTTCCAAAGCCCTTTTTCTTTGTTATCTGCATACTCTGATTCCCATCTTATCTGCCCATTGGGATGAAAAGCCGTAAATTTTCCATTCCTAACACCGTCTTTATAAAAACCATGTAAAAGCAACTTTCCTTGCAAATTAAAATCTTTGAATTCTCCATTAAACTTCCAGTTAACCGTGTCATACTGCGCGACACGCATTATACTCTTGAATTCACAATCCTTATCGACTAAGTAATAATTATCGTCATAAAAAAACCTTGTATAATTTTCGTTAGCCTTTTCTTTGTATTGAATTTCTTGTGCAAAAATGATACTGCCGAAAAAAAGATACGCTAATACTATATAAAGTTTTTTGATTTTCATAGCTTATAGACCTTAATGTGCTTCTAACCAATTGCTACCTTCCCCAACTTCAACTTCTATTGGAACGCGCATTGGTATTGCGGTTTTCATTCTTTCTAAGATAATATTTTTAAATGATTGAACTTCATTTTTAGGCACATCGAATACCAACTCATCATGCACTTGCATAATCATCTTTCCTTGTAGTGCTTGTTCTTTAATGTCGTTTTGAATATTAATCATCGCTACTTTGATCATATCCGCGGCCGATCCTTGAATAGGGGCATTAATGGCATTTCGCTCCGCGAATCCTCTGACCGTCATATTTGAGGAGTTAATATCTCTCAAATAACGACGACGTTTTAATATTGTTTCTACATAACCTTTTTCTTTCGCAGATTCTACTGTTTTGGACATGTATTGTTTGATACCGTGATATTGATTAAAATATTGGTCGATAATTTCCGCTGCTTCGCGACGCGGAATACCCAAACTTTGAGAAAGTCCAAAAGCTGATTGCCCGTAAATAATACCAAAGTTTACAGCTTTTGCATTGCGACGTTGATCCGAAGTAACTTCATTGATGTCAACACCATATACACGTGCGGCAGTAGCTTTGTGAATATCGTGTCCCAATGTGAAAGCTTCCAACATGTTTTCATCTTGGCTCAATTCCGCCATGATACGTAACTCGATCTGCGAGTAATCGGCAGAAAGCAATACATGATTATCTGATCTTGGAATAAATGCTTTGCGCACTTCGCGTCCTTTTTCGGTACGAATTGGAATATTCTGTAAATTTGGATTTGTAGAACTTAAACGTCCTGTTGCTGCAACAGCTTGATTGTATGAAGTATGAATTAAACCTGTGTTTGGATTGATCAGCGTCGGCAAGGCATCCACGTAAGTAGATTTTAACTTTTGAAACTGACGGAAATCCAAAATATCTTTAACAATATCCGATTTGTGTGCTAATGCCAAAAGTACATCTTCCCCCGTTTTATATTGACCTGTTTTAGTCTTCTTCGCTTTCGGATCTAATTGTAATTTGTCAAATAAAACTTCGCCTAATTGTTTTGGAGAAGCAATATTGAATTGCACACCAGCCTTTTCGTAAATACTATTCTCAAGAGTTGCGATATCTTTTTGTAGTGATTCAGAAAAGGTCTTCAATGTGTCAACATCGATTTTAACACCATTTTTCTCAATCTCCGCCAACGTATACACTAAAGGAAATTCTACTTTTTGGGCCAGCTCATCTGTTTTTGTTTCCAACAAAAGGGGAGAGAGTCTTTCGTATAATTGCCAAGTAATATCAGCATCTTCAGCAGCGTATTCTTTGATTTTCTCGATTTCTACATCACGCATATTTCCCTGATTTTTACCTTTTCCGCCGATTAATTCGGTGATAGAAACTGGTGTGTAGCCCAAATAAGTTTCGGCTAAAATATCCATGCCATGACGTGTGTCAGGATCAATCAAGTAATGCGCCAGCATTGTGTCAAATAGTTCACCTTGTACATTTACGTCATATTTTGCAAGCAACAAGATGTCGTATTTAATATTTTGACCTACTTTTTTGATGGCTGTATTTTCTAGAACTGGTTTGAAAATATCCACAATTTGTTGTGCAACTTCCTTATCCGCTGGAATAGGCACATAATAAGCTTTACCTTTTTCGTACGAAAAGGATAAACCAACGATTTCAGCTGTCAACGCATCAAGTCCAGTAGACTCTGTGTCAAAACAAAATAACATTTGATTTGCCAAGTCATTAGCTAGTGCTTGAATTTTGCTGATTTCATCTACTAAAATGTACTCGTGTGTTGTATTATGAATATTGTTTGCAGCAGTTGCAGGAGCTTCAGTCTCTTGATCTGAAATACTTAGAGAATCGGCAATTGGCGCAGCAAATAAATCCATTTGCGCAGTCGCTGGTTTACTATTCTCAACTACAGAAAATTCCTCGCCAAATACGCGTTTACCTAATGTTCTGAATTCCAATTCTGAGAATAAAGGTTCTAGAACTTCTTTATTTGGATCAATTACTTTTAGATTTTCCTCTTCTAATTCAACAGGGACGTCCAATAAAATTGTTGCCAACTTTTTGGATACCAAACCTTGCTCTGCGAAATTTATGACGTTTTCTTGTTGTTTACCTTTCAGCTTATCTGCATTCGCTATTATCCCTTCTACTGAACCAAACTCTTGAATTAATTTCTTAGCTGTTTTCTCGCCAATTCCTGGTATTCCCGGGATATTATCCACGGCATCTCCCCAAAGCCCTAAAATATCAATGACTTGAGATACATCCGTAATTTCCCATTTTTCTAAAATTTCAGGAACGCCTAAAACTTCGGCGCCATTGCCCATTCGAGCTGGTTTGTAAATGAAAATATTTTCCGATACGAGTTGTCCAAAATCCTTATCTGGCGTCATACAATATACCGTGAAACCCTCTTGTTCGGCTTTCTTGGCTAACGTACCAATAATGTCGTCAGCTTCGTAGCCATCTTTGGTTATGACAGGAATGTTGAATCCTTCGATTAATTTGAATACATAAGGTATAGATTTGGCTAAATCTTCAGGCATTTCTTGGCGATTCGCCTTGTATGCTTCGAATTCAATATGACGATTTGTAGGTGCTGCTGTGTCAAATACAACAGCCAAATGCGTAGGCTTTTGATTTTTCAAAACATCCAATAAGGTATTTGTAAAACCCAAGATAGCACCTGTATTCAAGCCATATGAAGTCAAACGTGGCACTTTGCTCAGGGCAAAGTAAGCTCTATAAATTAGAGCCATTCCGTCTAAAAGAAATAGTTTTTTCACCTAATATTTATTTATGTGTACTTACAAAGGTAATAAAATCAGTAAGCCTGATATTAACAAATTTTTGCGACTTTTGTAAGATGTTGATACAAATCAAAGGAATAACTTTATTTGCCGTATGAGAGGATTAGTGATTAAATCTACCGGTAGTTGGTATCAAGTACAGGATGAGCACGGTAACTCTTACGATTGCCGAATTCAAGGGAAATTTAGAATTAAGGGTATTAAAACGACCAATCCAATTGCGGTGGGAGACTGGGTAAATTTTGCGCTGGAAGCCGATCAAAATACAGGTGTTATTACAGTCTTGGAGCCACGTAGAAATTACATTATCCGTAAATCTGTCAATCTTTCGAAGCAAACGCAGATTATAGGGGCTAATTTGGACCAAGCTATTTTGGTCGTAACATTAGCTTCACCTCCGACTTCGATGGGGTTTATTGATCGTTTTTTGGTTACAGCTGAAGCGTATGGTATTCCGGCGATTCTAGTTTTTAATAAGTTAGATTTATTTAGTGAAGAAGGGTTAGAGATTTTAGAAGAATATAAAGCGGTTTACGAAAATATTGGTTATCCATGCTACCAAGTTTCAGCGATGGAAGGTACGAATATCGACCATATCATTGCATTGTTAAAAGATAAAGTTACGTTAGTTTCAGGTCATTCGGGTGTTGGGAAATCCACATTGATAAATAGCATTGTTCCAGATGCGGCTTTGCGAACAGGACTTATTTCAGACTGGTCGGATAAAGGAAAGCATACAACAACTTTTGCGGAAATGATTGATTTGCCTTTTGGTGGAAAATTAATTGACACGCCGGGTATTCGCGAACTGGGTATAGTAGATATAGAGAAAAAAGAACTATCACATTTCTTCCCAGAAATGCGAGCGTTCATGAATAAATGTCGATTTAATAATTGTGTACATATCAATGAGCCAGGTTGTGTGGTGTTAGATGCCGTTGAAAACGGTGAAATTGAACCTTCACGCTACGAAAGCTACATCAGTATGTATAATAATGACGATAATAGAAGTTAATTTGCTTCAATAATTCGTTGAAAACAAAATGCTTCGTCTATTGTTTTGTTATAAATCAATAAGCAAAGCATTTTTTTATGAGGCCAGTTTGGAAATGGGTACTTGGTATCATAGGCGGAATCCTGATCATTCTTATTTCAGTCATATGGTATTATAGCCGAAACTGGAAACCAATTGTAGAGACAAAACTTAAAGAAGTCGTTCACAATTCCACTAATGGGCTGTATTCCTTGCAATATGATGATTTAGATCTAAATATTGGATTAGGTAATGTCACCCTTACCAATGCGGAATTAATTCCTGATTCTGCGGTTTATCAGAAAATGATTTTGACGAAGGATGCTCCGAATAATCGTTTTCATATTAAGTTAAAAAAATTAAAAGTACGCCGCTTCAATCTTATGGACGTACTCACCAATAAAAAATTACACATCAAGTCTATTTCTTTCGAAGAACCTAATATTCATTTGATGAGTGAATATCACGCATTCAATGATACTGTACGCACAGAACCAAAGAAAAGTTTGTATGAAAGTATTAAAGATATTTTTACTTCAATAAATGTGCGTGATGTAGATATTGACAATGTGCAGTTTAAATATTCGAAGTTTGAAGAGGGAAAGCAGAGTAGCATTAACTTGGATAAAGTAACCATAAAAGTGCACGATGTACTGGTGGATGAAACTTCGCTAGAAGATACAACGCGGTTTTTTTATACTAAAATGGTGGATGTAAGCGTACCTGGGTTTGAATATGATCTGCCAGATGGATTTTATAAAGTAAAATTCAAAGGGTTAAAGATTAATACACGTGAGCAAAATATATTGCTGACAGATGTGGGTTTTCGACCAAAGATGAGTAAGGCGGCATTTTATAAGCAAAAAAAACAAAATGTGACAATGGCTGAGCTCAAATTTGATACGTTGCGCGTGGAACGTTTGAATTTTCAGGCATTAGTAGACTACCAACAAACAATAGCGTGGAAAGTTCAACTCAAAAACGGTACTGTCGATTTGCATGCCGATAAGCGATACCCAAAATTTCCGATTATCAAAATAGGGCAATCACCTCATCAAAAACTGTTGAAATTTAAAAAGCTATTGAGTTTAGACACCGTTATAGTTGATAACGTCACAGTTACATATCACGAAATGAGTGGTAAATACTTCCGAGAAGGCTCTATAAGTTTTAACAATGCTTCGGGAATGCTTACAAATGTCACAAACGATTCTTCTGCTCTAAAAGAGGATAAGTATATGCGTGCCGATTTGCGCGCAAAAATTATGAATGCTGGTAATATTCACGCCAAATTTGGTTTTGATATGCTGAGCAAGACTGGACAACATACCTATAGCGGCACGCTCGGAGCAATGAATGCTACTGCGTTCAATCGCATTCTAAGGCCTCTATTAAATGTGGAAATTGCTTCAGGAAATATCAAAAAAGTAGCTTTCAACATGCAAGGTACTGATCGCAAAAATTGGGGTGAGTTTCGTTTTGACTATGACGACTTAAAGATCAGTCTCCTAAATAAGAAGAATGAAAATGGGGAACAATCATCCAAAAAAGTAGTCTCATATCTCATTAATCAATTATTGATTAATGATAGTAACCCTGATAATAAGGGTGTATATACAATTGGTAAAGTGAACTATACACGCGTGCCTGAGCACACTTTTTTCAAAACAATGTGGCAAAGTATGCTTGACGGTATAAAACAATGTGCTGGAATCAGCAAAGAACGTGAGGCGAAATTGATGGGAGCAGCTGAAACGGGTAAAGGCGTCGTTGAAAAAGGAAAAGACATTGTTGAAGGGGCAAAAGATGTCGGTAAGAAAACAGGTAATTTTATCGAAGGAATTTTTAAGAAAAAAGATAAATCCGAAGAGGATTCTAAACAGTAATTGCTTGTAAAGTAAAGTATATTACTATGTTTGTATCATGGAATCCATAGCAAGTTTTCTAAAATATGTATTTCGTTATCGCGCTAATGTAGTCGATAAAGTCATGTTTTATGTGAGTGTGATTTGTATACTCACTGTCATTACACATGTAGGATATATTACAAGTCCAGAAATTGCTTTATACACTGAAAAGTCCATTGTAATAATGTTTTATGGACTTTTTTTGTTGGACCTAATTCGTACAGGCTCTTCTATCTATGCGAGTCGGAGGATTAATGTTTCTCAATATTCAGGAATTGCTGTCGTCGCTGGACTTTTTTTTATCGTCTTAGCTCGAGTTACAGATGCAGGGTTTTTAGATTATTTTGCGCGCGAGGAATGGATGTATTTCGGTATAGGTGCAGTATTTATATCTGAACTGTCCAAAAGCAGTTTATTTTTTGATAATTTCTATTTTAATCCGACTATATTATTTGTCATCAGTTTTATCGGGCTGATTTTGATTGGGACGTTATTGTTAATGTTGCCTAGAACGACCTTACACGCGCCTTTAAGTTTTGTTGATGCTTTATTTATGGCTACTAGTGCAGTTTGTATTACAGGTTTGACGGTCGCTGATATTTCTACTAATTTTTCGCTTTTTGGACAAAGTGTAATTCTTTCGTTGATACAGGTTGGTGGTTTAGGGATAATGACTTTTACAGGGTTTTTTGGTTATTTTTTTTCTGGTGGCTTCTCTTACAAAAATCAACTGATGTTTGGAGAGATTCTGGGGGAGAATAAGCTGAATTCAGTGATTTCGACTTTGCTTACGATTATATCAATTACACTTTTATTCGAGTTTATAGGTGCAGCATTTATTTTCTTTTCACTAGATAAAGAACAGTTTACTACAATTGGCGAGCAGTTTTTCTTTTCCGTATTTCATTCCATAAGCTCATTCTGTAATTCTGGGTTCTCCATTCTTCCAGAAGGAATTGGAAATGATAATTACCGTTTTAATTATGGTTTTCAAATCATACTCGCTTTAATATTTGTCTTAGGCGGAATGGGCTTTGGCACGGTGTACAATTTTTATGCCTACGTAAAATCCCAAATCCAAGCTTTATTTCAAGCCATTGTAAAAAAACAACGTTATAAGCACAAGGCACAGCAATTTTCATTTAACACAAAATTTATTGTGCTCTGTAATATGATTGTGCTGTTCTTGGCGACGGTTTCCTATTATGTGATGGAGCAAAATTATACGCTCACAGAAGATAAAACCGCTGCTGGTGAGTGGGTGACTTCGTTTTTCATGGCGAACGCCTCGCGATCAGCTGGGTTCAATAGTGTAAATATTAGCTTTCTCAATATTCCGACCTTGATTATGATTACGACCCTAATGTGGATTGGTGTTGCGCCAGGTTCTACAGGAGGAGGAATAAAAGTGACGACATTGGCTTTAGCTTTTATGAATATTATAGCATTAGCGCGAGGAAAGGATTCAATTGAAATTTTTAAGAGAAGAATAGCGGCAGAATCGATTAATAAAGCTTTTGCGATTATAATTTTGTCAGTGTTAACTATTACATTATCATTTATTTTGTTGAATGTCACAGATCCTGAAAAGCAAATGATTCCATTACTCTTCGAGGCTGTATCAGCATACACAACCTGTGGATTGAGTATGGGCGTTACGCAATCATTAAGTTCCGCTGGTAAAATAATAGTTATCGTGACGATGTTTGTTGGACGGGTTGGGATGCTTACACTTTTGGTGGCATTTATAAAGAATACAAAAAACAAAAGTTATATTTATCCTACAGAGAAGTTACTTTTCTAGTTTTTAACGTGAAAAAAATCAAGAATGAAATATATTATTTTGGGATTGGGGCATTTTGGACGTTCGTTGGGTATTCACCTGACGGAATTGGGACATGAGGTAATCGGTGCTGATCTCAATATTCAAATTGTCGAACAGTTAAAAGATAAAATCACACATACCGTGTGCTTGGATACTACAGATCGGGAGGCTGTGAGTTCGCTGCCGCTTAAAGATTGTGATGCGGTGATTGTGGCGATTGGAGAGGACGAAGGTGCGACGCTGATGACAACAGCGCTTGTAAAACAATTGGGTGTGAAGCGCATTATTGGACGTGTAGTTTCTGATCTGCAGCGCACAGTGATGGAAGCGATGCAAATCGATGAATATATCATGCCCGAAGAGGAGGCTGCAGAGCGACTAGCCATGCGATTGGACAATATTGATATTGTCGATTCGTTTAAAGTTTCCGAACGCTATTCCATCATTGAAACCAAAGTGCCGCGGAAATATGTGGGCATGACATTGCAAGAAGCAAACCTGACAAATAAATATAAAGTCATCGTGCTAACAACGGTAAAGGTTACCGAAAACTCACATAAAGAAGCATCGGGAATTGCCAAATCGGACACGTTATTGAAAGAAAACGATTTGTTGGTACTTTTTGGTGAATTATCCGATATTAAAAAGTTAATTGAAAAAGGAAACTAATCAACAAAGTCTAAGTAAATATTAAAATCAATTCTATATTTTTGGTCTTTGACAAAAAATAACCGCTAAATTATTCATGAAAAATTGGTTTAAGGATAACTCCTCACATTTAATCGTAATCGCAATATTTTTTGCCTTAGTGTTTTTCTATTTTTCGCCAGTATGGCAAGGTAAAACATTATCGCAACATGACGTTGTACAAGCAATGGGTAGCCAAAAAGAGCTTTTTGATTTTAAAGCTAAAGATGGTAAAGCACCACAGTGGACAAACTCTATGTTTGGCGGCATGCCAACATTCCAAATTTGGTACCACCATTCTACAAACGTAGCAACGTATATCAGTAACGCTGTAAAATCAGTGTTTCCATTGCCCGCCGATGTAATATTGATTTATTTATTAGGGGGATATTTTTTGTTAAGTGTATTACGTGTTAAGCCTTGGTTGGCGGCTGTCGGTGCAATTGCTATAACTTTTTCTTCTTACAACTTCATTTATATTGAAGCGGGACATGTTAACAAAGCTTATGCGATTGCTTACTTAGCTCCAATTATTGGAGCAGTAATAATGTGTTATCGAGGTAATAAATTATGGGGTGGTATTTTATTAGCCTTATTTTTAGCGTTAGAAATTAGAACGAACCATGTTCAAATGACGTACTATCTGTTTATAGCGTTGTTAGTGTTTGTCGGGTTTGAGTTATATTATGCAATTCGTGACAAGAAGTTACCCGAATTTGCAAAAAACTCTGCTGTTCAATTAGGTGCTGTTTTGGTTGCAGTGGCGGTAAATGCAACGGTATTATTTCCGACATATGAATACAGTAAGTTAACGACACGTGGTAAAGCAAATCTTGCAAAGACGGAGGATGGAAAATCATCTGCCGGACTTGATAAAGATTACGCTTATGCATGGAGTCAAGGTATAAGCGAGAATTTAACATTAATAATTCCTAATGCCCTTGGGGGGAAATCGGGAGGCCTTTTAGATGAAGAATCTCATGTGGCTAAATTTTTCACAAACATGGGGGCACCTCAACAACAGGCTGTTCAATATGCTCAAAGTATTCCTACTTATTGGGGAGATAAATCTTTTACTTCAGGACCGTGGTATTTTGGAGCGGGTGTCATAGCTTTATTTATATTGGGTTTATTTATTGTTAAGGATCGATTGAAATGGTGGATACTTTCTGCATTTATTTTAACGATGCTATTGGCTCTTGGGGAAAACTTCCCATTGGTTATCGATATTTTCTTTGATTATTTCCCTCTCTTTAACAAGTTTAGAGCTCCTGAATCTATTTTAATTATTCCTTCAATATTAGTACCTCTTTTAGCAGTATTAGCAGTCCACGAATTAATAAATCGCAAAGATGAAATTGTAGAATTAGATAAAAAGGTGCTATATAGTTTTGGATCAGTAGCAGCAATTTGTTTGCTGATTGCAATTGTACCAAGTATTTTAAGCTTCAGAGTTTCAGATCACCAAGGTTTTGTAGCTATGCTTAGCCAACAACTGGGTGATGCTGGAATGGCTAACCAATTGGCGGATGCATTGGTAAAAGATAGATCAGATTTGGCATCAGCTGATGCATGGCGTTCGTTCTTTATTGTTGCTGTTGTTTTCGCTTTAATATTTGCCTTTATCAAAAAGAAATTATCTGCTACTGTCCTTATAATTTCCATAGGTACTGTGACGTTGGTAGACCTTTGGACTGTAGATAAGCGCTACCTAAATAATGATACATTTGTGGATAAAAGTGTCTATAGAAATCCTATTGAAGAGCGTGAAGTAGATCAATTGATTAAAATAGATAAAGATCCAAGTTATCGCGTGTTGGATTTGACTACCAATCCTTTCTCGGATGCTAAAGCTTCTTTCTTCCACAAGAACTTTGGGGGTTACCACGCTGCAAAATTAATGCGCTATCAAGAAATCTTAGAACATCAATTCAATGGCGCAATCAATGAGGACGTGTTGGATATGTTCAACGTGCGTTATTTGATTACAAAAGATCCTCAAAATAATGTAGATAGAATTCAACGCCGGTCGACAGCTGCTGGAAATGCTTGGTTTGTGGATAGAGTGACTTTTGTCAAAGATAATAACCAAGAAATGCAAGCTATTAGTAGCTTTGATCCATCAAAAGAAGCTTTCGTGCATGAAGAATTTAAGTCTAAGATTGACGAAAAAAGATTGGGCTTAGCGAATAATGCTTCTATCAAGTTGACTTCTTATCATCCAGATAAAATGGAATATGAGTATTCTGCTCCAAATGATGTGTTCGCGGTATTCTCGGAAGTATATTATGAAAAAGGATGGAAGGCGTATGTAGATGGCGAAGAAGTTCCGATTCTACGTGCGGATTATATTTTACGTGCATTGCAATTGCCTGGAGGAAATCACAAAGTAGAATTTGTATTCGATCCAGAGACTGTAAAAATTAGCAGTATTATATCTTTGATAGGATCTATAATATTGGTGCTAGGAATATTGGCAGGAATTTTCCTTACCTACAGAAGAAAACAAAAAGTAGCATAATAACAAAAAATGGCTTTTCAATTGAAAAGCCATTTTTATTTAAAACAAAGTCAGTTGCGGTCTACTCACTGTAAATGTCTTGCGGTGATGTGGTGTAAACCCTAATTCCAATACGGTTGTACGGTGCTTCACTGTAGGATATCCTTTATTTGTAGCCCAATCGTACTGTGGGAAATCTTTTCCTAGTTCTACCATATAATCATCACGATAGGTTTTAGCTAATATTGAAGCGGCTGCTATAGACAAATATTTGCCATCACCCTTTATAATGCATTGGTATTGCACATTTTTGTACGGAATAAAACGATTACCGTCTATTAGGAGCAACTCGGGTTGTACCGTAAGCGCATCCAACGCGAGGTGCATAGCTTTATAAGAAGCGTTGTGAATATTTATTTTATCAATTTCTTGGGGACTAACGGTCATCACTGCAAAAGCCAAAGCATCACGTTCGATGATTGGTCTTAATTCCATTCTTTTCTTTTCTGAAAGCTTTTTCGAATCATTTAGAATCGGATTGAAATATCCTTTTGGAAATACAACAGCCGCCGCAAAAACTGGGCCTGCGAGGCATCCTCTTCCTGCTTCGTCACAACCTGCTTCGACTAAATCTTCTTGATAATGTGATAATAACATACTTTCTAATCTGTAACTTCTCTGTGATAACACAAAAAATTGTAGCCGATACAATAACTAATTGTTTTTTTTGTATCTCGATTAAACTTTTCAATAATTGAGCTGTCTAATTCATTCGTAAAAATAAGTAGAAAAACTAATGTATAAGCTTTCTTTTCTTTTATTATGTGTTATTCTGCCTAATCTTACATTTGCTCAGAAAAACAAAAAAGTGAATTATACCTTCTCCAAAGCGGAGAATATTTCAATTGATGCAAGTTTAAACGATTGGGATGGACATTTGACAACTGTTCCTGGCGATCTATGGTCTTTTGCGGTAGCTGAACAAAATAATGAATTGTTTGTCGCTATTGTTGTCAAAGATTTGCCGTTGCAGCGTGAGGCTTTTCGTGGAGGCTTATTTGTAGATATTAGCTATACAGACAAAAAGAAAGAAGGAGCTCGACTACAATTCCCTTATTGGGACAGGGAGCGCAGGAGAGCCTTGGCTAATGATGAAGAATTAGCGAATAAAAATTTTGAAGAAGAGCTTCTAAATAATGTGAATGGGTATTTTCTGTCGGGGTTTGGACGTGTGCGTGATGGTGTGTTAGCAATTAACAACGATTATAATATACAGGCAAAAGTTAAAATAGATAGTAATAAATGTTTGGTTTACGAAGCTAGGATACCTCTTAGCTTAGTTGGGCTAAAAACTAATGATTTAGCAATTAACTTAGGCATAAATACAAATTATAACCAAATGAAAAAAATTGCTTCCAATTCAAACAGAAATAGAAATATGTCTCCTATGATGATGGGAAGACCAACGATGAGTAACACACTAAAAAATCCATTTTCGAGCGATACAGATATTTGGGTTTTTGATAAAATAAAAAAATAGTTATATACATATACATTATGAAGTTTTATAGTGCTTTAATAGCCGTATTATTTTTGAGTCTAGGTTTTAATCTACAAGCTCAATCCAATAAAGTAGTTCAAGGTTTACTACGTGATTCCCTATCTCGAATAGTTTCTGGAGCTACAGTGCAATTTATATCTGAGACTGATACTTTGCGTACCAGCTCATCAGTAGGAGGTATCTTTACCTTCAACAATGTCAAAGCAGATAAATTCAAAATCAAAATTGCGAGTTTGGGTTTTGAACCATATGAAAATGAGTTTACTTTCCCTGTTGGAGAAACAAGAATGTTGGTTCCTACTATACAGTTGGCTCCGATTTCAAATATGATTGAAGAAGTTGTTGTAGCAGGCGTTGTTACCATTCAAGTAAAAGGTGATACTGTTGAATATGCTATGGACAACTTAAAGTTGCGTCAAGGTGCTGTTGCAGAGGATGCTTTGAAAAAATTACAAGGCGTAGATGTGGATAAAGACGGTAATGTAACTTCCCAAGGTGAACAAGTAACGCGTGTACGTATCAATGGTAAAGATTTCTTCGGTGGCGATGTGAAAACGGCTACACAAAATTTACCTGCAGATATTATCCAAAAAATCCAAGTTGTAGATGATTTTGGGGATATGGCAAACCTTACTGGAAACAAATCTGGTGAGTCAACCAAAGTGTTGAATATTCAAATTGATCCAAAGTATAATAATGGTTATGCTACGACGATACGTGTTGGTGGAGGTACAGAAGAACGCTATCAAACAACAGGTATGTTTATGGGATTCAAAGCAAATTCTCAAATTTCAGTTTTGGGAAATTTAAATAATATGAACGCTCCTTTATTTGATTTCAATGCAATGGGTGGTGGCGCTCGTGGTCGTCAAGGTGGCGGCGGTGGCCGTGGCGGCGGTGGTATGTTTGGAGGTGCTGAAGGTATTACAAATACAGGGTCAATTGGTATTAATGTTCGCCATGATTTCTCTGAAAAATTGAAGACTTACGGTTCGTATTCGTACGGACGCGATGATAATAATACATTATCTAATTCCTTTACAGAGTATATTGGTCAGAACTTAACAGAAGGTGATACGACTAATAACAATAGTATACGTGGTAATCATCGTTTTGAAGGAAATTTAGAGTGGAATATTACTGATAAGGATTATATCAAAATTACACCACAAATTGGATTCAACGATAACTCTACAAAAAATTTAGCGAATTCAATTTTATACAATAATTCGGCATTAGATTATACGCAGTTGCAGTTAGCAGAAAACGAATCTACTAGTCCTCGCTATAATTTCTCTGGACTATACAATAGAAGATTGAATGATAAAGGGCGCAACCTATTTTTCAATTTTAATTATGATAATGCATCGACGACTAACGAATACAATCAGGTTTTAGATCGTTTAACATATGATCCATCGAATCAAAATACACCAATCGGTGAGATCTACGAGCAAACTATCCGTGAAGCATTAAACAAAAGTTGGAATGCTGGTGCTTCAGTTTCGTATTTAGAGCCTTTATCCGAAAAAAGTAAATTAGAATTGGCTTACGATTATAATACAAATGATTATGATAATGAGGATAAGCAATCTGCTTTTAATGAGAATGGTAGTGCTTTGCCAGATCAAAAATTGAATTTCAATTACGATTATGACTACGGGTTCACCACACACAGATTTGGTGCAAGCTACATGTTTGAGAATGACAAAGTAAAATATTCATTAGGAGCGGCAGTTCAACCATCTCTATTAAAAGGTACAGCCAAATCATTATCCAATAATGTGAATATCGATCGTTCTAATTTGAATATTATTCCAATTGCGCGCTTTGAATATAAGTTCTCTCGTCAATCAAATATTACTTTCAATTATTCAGGACGCTCAGCAGAGCCAGGTATTTCTCAGGTATTACCTTTTGAAGTGAGTACAAATAGAACAACCACGACGCTAGGTAACCCGAATTTGGATCCTGAATTCAGACACTCTATGAATGTGAGATTAAGAACGGGTGATTTTCAAAAGGGCAAGTCTTTCTTCGCGATGTTGCGTTCGGAGATTACACAAGATAAAATTGTTACGTTAAACAAACGTTATAGAGATCAGCCTACAGATCCGAATGTAATTTCATCAGGAATTGTACAAGAAATAGGTTACATCAATGAAACAGATCCAGTTTACAATATAAATTCATTTTATCATTGGTCTAGATCATTGAAAGAGAAGACCTATAATATCATGTATGGTGGTGGCGTGAGCTATGCACGTACAATTTCTTACTTGACAGATAATGAGAATGCAAGTTTAGTAAATAATGTAGCGGCTACTGGATTCGATAAGGGAGTCAATAATAATACAACCTTAACGCAAATGTTATTTTTTAGATATAATCCATCAGAGAATTTAGAAATCAATCCAGGTGTACGTTATAATTATACATGGACGAGCTCTACTTTACCTGATTTTGCAGCTGCTAATACACAGAAGATAGTTCCAAATATTGTTGGTTCAGTAAATTTAACAGCGAACACTATTTTTGGTGCTGATGTTTCTAAAGAATTTAACTCTGGATACCGTACTAATGCGAATCCATTTATCATCAATTCGTTCATTGAACAAAGATTCTTGAAAGACCAACGTGCCACTATTCGTTTCCAAGGATTTGATATATTGAATCAACAAACGAATATAAATCGTACTGTAGGTGAGATATTAAGAGATAGCCAAACAAATCGTTTAGCAAGATATTTTATGTTGACATTTACATTCAAATTGCAGAAATTCTCTGGAATTAATCCTATGCAAAGTGAGGGTCAATTCCCAGGACATAGACGCCCACGAATGTAATTTCAACGTCTTATAAATCAAACGGCTGTATGTTCATACAGCCGTTTTGTTTTTATTGTGTAGCTTTGCAATCACTTTTACATTAGTACATTAAATGAAGGAATACAATCTTATCCAGCTGGATAATGGTATCAGAATATTATTACATTACCAAAATTCTCCAATCACGCACACGTGTATGATTGTCAATGCAGGTGCGAAAGATGAGCAAGAAGGAAAATATGGTGTTGCGCATTTTATAGAACATTTATTATTCAAACGCACCGAGCGACGTTCTACAAATCAAATCTTGAATCGATTAGAACAAGTTGGTGGAGATTTGAACGCATATACAACCAAAGAATATACTTGCCTCCACGCTTCATTTCTAAATCCACATTTAGAGCGTGCTTTGGATTTATTTGAAGATGTACTATTTCATTCTACATTTCCTGCTAATGAAGTCGAAAAGGAAAAAGGGGTGATTTTGGATGAAATGGCTTCGTATTTGGATAGTCCCGAAGAATCCATTATGGATGATTTTGAGGATTTATTATTCAAAGGAACAGGTTTAGGACATAATATTTTAGGGCTTGAAGATGACTTAAAATCTTTGCAGAAAGACGATGTTTTGGATTTCATGCAAAAGAACTACGATACCAATGAAATTGTCATTGCTATTGGTGGGAATTATTCGCTAGCGCAAGTTGAGCGCCTTGGGAATAAGATTTTTGGGAAGTTAAAATCCAACACAAGAGCTAAACAAGATAAAGTAAGTTTCGAGAACGTAAGTCAACAAATCGTGATTGAAAAACCTATCAATCAAGCACATTATATGCTTGGGGTGAAGACTTTCGGTATTTACGATGAACGCAAAACAGCCATGTTGTTATTGAATAATATGTTGGGTGGTTTTGGAATGAGTTCGATTTTGAATCTGGGTATTCGTGAGAAATATGGTATTGCCTACACGATCGAATCCAATTTCACAATGTACACGGATACAGGACATTTTAATATTTATTTGGGTACGGACGAAGAGAAATTGAAGAAAGCAGTTTCTTTGGTATTCAAAGAATTGAATAAACTCAAGCAAGCGCCTATTTCGGCTTATCAACTCAAACAAGCGAAACAAAAGTTCAAAGGTCAAATTGCTTTAGCAGAAGAAAGTCGCATGAGTATGATCATTGCAGAAGCAAAAAATCTCATCGATTACGGCAAAGTAATTCCGTTGCAAGATGTTTTTGATAAGATTGATGCGGTTACGACTGAAGATATTCTGGATCTATCGCAGACATTTTTTGATGAATCAAAGTTGACTTCGTTGAGCTTTGTGCCCGAAGAAGAATAGCATTTCAGCAATATTGTTATATTTGCCGATATTTTCCATTAGATAATAACCTTTAACATAGAAAATAAGTCGTCATGAAAACAGCTTACATTTTCCCAGGTCAGGGTGCTCAATTCGTAGGAATGGGTCAGGACTTGTACAATCTTAATGAAGAGACGAAAGCTTTATTTGAGAAAGCAAACGATATTTTAGGTTTTCGTATCACAGATATCATGTTCAATGGTACAGACGAAGATCTTAAACAAACTAATGTTACACAGCCTGCTATTTTCTTGCATTCTGTAATTTTAGCAAAAGCTTTGGGTGATAAATTCCAACCTTCAATGGTTGCAGGTCACTCTTTGGGTGAGTTTTCTGCATTGGTTTCTGCAGGAGCGTTATCTTTTGAAGATGGCTTAAAATTAGTTTCGCAACGCGCGAATGCAATGCAAAAAGCATGTAAATTGCAACCTTCTACTATGGCAGCAATCTTAGGTTTAGACGATGAGACAGTAGAAAAAATATGTGCACAAGTAGAAGAAGTTGTTGTAGCCGCGAATTACAATTGTCCTGGACAATTGGTTATTTCGGGTTCTATCGAGGGTGTAGATAAAGCATGTGCTTTATTGACTGAGGCTGGCGCCAAACGTGCATTAAAATTGAATGTAGGTGGTGCATTCCACTCGCCACTGATGGAGCCTGCGAAAGTTGAATTGCAAGCAGCTATTGAGGCTACAGACATTCAATCTCCTTTATGTCCGATTTACCAAAATGTAGATGCTAAAGCATACACAGATCCACAAGAAATAAAAGCAAATTTAATTGCACAATTAACTGGTGCAGTTCGTTGGACGCAAACCGTACAAAATATGCTAGCAGATGGAGCTGAAGCTTTTGTGGAAGTTGGTCCAGGTAATGTTTTGCAAGGATTGGTGAAAAAAGTAGATCGTCAAGCACAAACGTCTTCTGCTTCTATCGCAGAATAAGAAGTTTAAATACATAGAAAAAGCGACTCTCAGAGTCGCTTTTTTATTTTAGTTATCTTTGAACGAATAATAGTGGTCTTGAATAACCTGAGCTACGAAAGCTTCTGGTCTATCAGTAGATTTCTTTCCAATCATTGTTTCCACCTTTTCCGCTAAAGCAATTATGATTTCGTAATTTTTTCGGCGATAGCCTGTATTATAAATGTCTTTTATTTCGTTGATCTCCTGATCAGAAATTTTATACACTTCGGGATAAACGATTTTGTGTTCTACAGTGAGTTCTTCGAATACCGTTTCTTTAAGATTTAAAGTTTCTTTCAAACTTATCACTGTCGTATCTGCGGCAATATCACCCAACCGTTGGCCTTTCTGAGAAAGAATAATACTCGTTAATCCAACTCCACCCATGCTTAAAAATATATCCACAGCATTGGAAACCCAACGAATAAAATATTGGTAGAATGTGGCGCGTGTACCATCTATCTTCACCACCTTGAGTTTCATAATTTTCTTACCCAACGTTTGGCCATTTAGTGTTGTTTCGCATGCCAAAGGGTAAAAAAATAGCGGTAGAAAAACCAATGAATATATTCCCCACAAAGACCAATTGTCTAATCCTTCGAGGAAATCGAATGTGCTGAAAAACACATAAACCATAAACGCGTAAAGCATCATAATACCGTAATCAATAGCAAAGGCTAGAATACGAGAACCAACAGGCGCTAATTTGTATTCAAAGTTTACGTTTTGTGGCGTATTTATTAACAGCTTATTCATATATTTGAGATAAAGTCAATTTAACTTAAATAATGCGAGAGGCGTCCTTTATAGAACGAAATAAAGAAAAATGGTTGTCAATTGAAAATAATTTACTCAATATTGTGCATGTAGATCCCGATATTTTGGCATCTAACTATATTGAACTGACCAACGACCTAGCGTACGCACAGACTTTTTATCCGCAAAGCAAAACCAAAGATTACCTCAATGAGCTTTCGATTCGTGCACATCAGCTTATTTATAAAGATCAGAAATCTTCCAGCAATAAGCTAGCACATTTTTTCACGTATGAAATTTTTGAATCTATTTGGAAGATCAGAAAGCCACTTATCTATTCTTTATTGATATTTCTGTTGGCAAATGTAATTGGGTTTATTTCGGCAGTGTATGAAGAGAGCTTTTTGAAGTTTATTATGGGTTCGCATTATGTCGATATGACGTTGGCGAATATTAAAGATGGAAATCCAGCGGGCGTATATCAGCAGGGGTCAAATTGGGGTGGGGCATTAGCAATAACTATAAATAATGTGAAGGTTGCATTTTTTGCATTTATATACGGAATTTTCTTCAGCTTGGGTACAGGCTATATTCTAATGCTCAACGGTATTATGGTCGGTACTTTCCATTATTTGTTTTACAAATATGATGTTTTGGGCGAAGCGATGACAGCAATTTGGATTCACGGCACCATTGAGCTATCCGTAATCGTCATTGCTGGAGGCTGTGGATTGGCAATGGGAAATAGCATACTTTTCCCTAAATCTTACACCCGATTAGAATCATTCAAACGTGCAGTAAAACATGCTTCCAAAGTATTGATTAGCACGATTCCATTCTTTATCGTAGCAGGAACTTTAGAAGGTTATGTTACGCGCTATTATCAAGTTTCGATTTGGTTGTGCTTGCTTGTTATAGTATTATCCGCAATTGCAATAGCATATGTCTATATTATAAAACCTAAACAAATGGCTGTAAAATACGCATGGGACAAATAGACTTCGAATTTAAGCGGGAGCGTAAGTTGGGGGAATTTGTACAGGATTTTATCAACTTATTGAAAGTAATCAATAGACACCTTTTTGCTGTTTTATTTCGATTATTAATTATACCTATTTGTTTGGTCATTTTAATAGGATATTATTTAACTACACAGATGCGTATTAGCGCAAGTTTTACAAATGTGGATTATTTTAACGTTGGTGTTAGTGTGTTGAGCCTTGTATTGCTCATTATGCTAATTTCCTTGTTTGCATTTGGTTTTACGATTGAGTACTTTATATTATTACGCAATAAAAGGACGTTAGATTTTGATTCGAAGGAACTGTGGACTCAATTTCGCAACAATATTGCTTCTTACTTGAGGTTTTTCCTTGCCATGTTGGTCGTGGGGGTATTGATTGCAGTTCCCGTGATTTTAGGTGTGTTATTGTCTGCATTTATTCCAATTGTTGGATCATTTGCGTCGGGAATTATTTTTTCAATGGTTGGGCTTTGGTTTTTTACAGCATTTATGTTGTATCGCGAAGGTTATTATGATTTAATGGACTGTTTTGGTTCTGCTTTTTCCTTATTGAAAAAGAAAATTTTCGAATACGGTCTAGCTTCATATATAGTTTCGTTTATATTTCAAGCTCTGTTGAGCATTGTCACGATTATTCCTATGGTTATCATTTTTGCGATAAGCTACAATGCAATAGGATTTTCTACGGAGTTCTTTGATTCGGAATGGGGGCGTACTATTGCCACATTTGGTGGTTTGGTAGTCGTATTATTGTTTATCGTGTATTATATGCTCTCGGTAATTAGTTATGGAATTATTTATGAGACTGCAAAGGAATTAAGATTTGGTGAGGATATTTTTGACCGCATTGAAAAATTGGGAGGAGATAAAAATGGGTAAATCTTGGTTTATACTTTTTATTCTCTTAGGTAATGCTATTTCTGCATTCGCAGTCCAAGATTCCACAGAAGTTTTGGAATCAATTGCTGAAGAAGTCGAAAAACCCGATCCCAAATACGAATACTGGCGAAAAGATTATTACAAAGACATCACAGTCGCAGATTCATTAATTTCTCCTGCCAATCAGGACTTTGAGAAAATGTTTGCTAAATACCAGAGCAGCGAATTTGAATATATTGAAAGCATTTCGGATAAGTTGAGTACGTGGGAAACGATAAAGAATTGGATCAACAAATTTTTCAGCGATCTATTTCCAGATATTAATGCGAGCCCAGGCGATTGGTTTTATAATATGTTGGGCATTGCTGGAGCAGCTTTTGTTATCTTTCTTTTGTACAAATTTTTCTTCTCGGGTAGACAGTTTATTTTGAATTCAAATGAAAATGAAGATTCCGAAAAGGCGAAAATTAATTTTGTAGAGCGAAATTTGTTGGAGGTGGATCTCAAATCATATATTAAGGAAGCTGTAGCTTCGAACAATTATGCTTTAGCAATTCGATACCAACAATTATTAAATATTCAATTATTAGCTAAGAAAAATATAGTCTATTGGAATCAATCGAAGACCAATATGGAGTTGATGGATGAAATCACACGGTTGGACTTGCGATCAGACTTCAAAAAATGTACGGCATTGTTCGATTATGTATGGTTTGGTGATTTTACGATTTCAGCGTCCAAGTTTGAAGAGATAAGTCAACAGTTTCAAGAATTTCAAAGGAGGTGGGCATGAGCAAAAACACGTGGTTAGGCTTACTTTTATTGCTTGTTGTCTTCGTTGGAATTGCGTTGATTGATGCTGGCTCAAAGAAGCCAATTGATTGGCGAGAAAGTTATTTATTTAAGGACAAAATCCCCTTCGGAACTTATGTGTTTCGTGAAGAAATTCCACACATTTTATCTGAAGAAAGAACATTTACAAACTTCGGTGAATCGATTTATGAATTGATGATAAATCGAGATTCCACTGAAGAAGTGCATTCAGCGATAGTGGATATTAGCGAATTTCATAGTACGTATGACTACGATACCGAAGTGATTTTAGATTACGTCGAAAATGGGGGCGAGGTCTTTATGTCAGGTAAGTCCTTTTCGGATGAGTTCTTGGATACTTTGGGTTTGTACTTTGAGTTGTTGGATTATGCAAAATTTAGACCCACACCTAAATCAGTTTTTTATACATTAGGTGCCGATACCACTAAAGTTTTTCTCGATAAAGTAACCAATTTTCCTGCATTTACGAAGCTTAATCCGGATAATACCACTATCCTGGGGTATATAAATGCACGAGGTAGAGCCTTGCCGAATTTTATAAAAGTATCTCGAGGAAAAGGTGCGTTGTACTTACATCTGGTTCCAGCGTTTTTTGGTAATTACTACATGTTACAGGAAGAGAGTTACAATTATGTGTCTAAGGCAATCAATGTGGTAAAAAGCAAAGATATTTGGTTGTCGGATTATGGTTACAATTGGGAGCAACCGCGCACACCTCTTCGCGTAATATTAAAAAATCCTGGTTTTGCGCAGGCATGGTATTTATTACTAACAGGGTTAATATTGCTACTACTTTTCAAATCAAAACGGGAGCAGAGAGCTGTCCCTGTGCTTTTGCCCGAGCCCAATAAATCCAAAGAATTTGCACAAACTATCGGTAATTTGTATTACGAAAATGGAGCCCCTGGAAATATAATCCAAAAGAAGATCGAATACTTTTTATTTGATATACGGAACAATTATCAATTGGATACGTTGAACCTGCATGATGAGCGATTCATCAAGCAACTATCTTCCAAAGCCGGGATAGATATTCAAGAAACCAAG
This sequence comes from Sphingobacterium cavernae, assembly GCF_008520265.1. GTDB lineage: Bacteria > Bacteroidota > Bacteroidia > Sphingobacteriales > Sphingobacteriaceae > Sphingobacterium > Sphingobacterium cavernae. The sequence continues at coordinate 132,186 of NZ_VIQM01000065.1, read as the reverse complement.
CAACTGTTGGAGTTGATTGATATGTATAGACACAAAAGCAATGCATCCATTCAAGATGTCAAGATTATAAACCAGAAAATTGAAGATTTTAAACAAAAAGCTAATTTCATATGATAGAGCAAGAAAATTTGGATCGATATAAACCTGATTTTGAAAACCGAATTGACTTAAGCACCTTGCAAGAAAAGCTTGAAGCTGTACGCGCTGAAGTTAAAAAGGTCATTATTGGACAAGATAAAGTAATCAACATGTTGTTGTTGTCTATTTTGTCCGGCGGTCACTCATTGATTGAGGGTTTGCCCGGAGTAGCAAAAACTTTGACCGCAAAACTGATTGCTAAATCTATTCGAAGTAACTTCAAGCGTATTCAATTTACACCTGATTTAATGCCTTCGGATGTCACGGGTTCGACTATATTAGATCTTAAATCCAATGAGTTTGAATTTCGTAAAGGCCCTATTTTCGGAAATGTTATTCTGATCGATGAGATAAATCGCGCGCCAGCAAAGACACAATCTTCACTTTTTGAGTGTATGAGTGAACGTCAAGTGACGGTCGATGGACAAACGTATCCGATGGCAAATCCTTTTATCGTGTTGGCTACGCAAAATCCCATTGAGCACGAAGGAACTTACCGTTTGCCGGAAGCACAATTGGATCGTTTCCTTTTCAAAATTGATGTCAATTACCCAGATACTGACCAAGAATTGGAAATCTTAAGAGAGCATCACGAGCAAAAGGCGAAAGATAAGGAAGATTTGGTGCAAGAAGTAGTATCAATTGATGAGATTATACATTTTCAGCATTTGGTTAAGTTGGTGTTCGTGCATGAGGATATTTTACGCTACATTGCTCAAATTATTGCGCAGACACGTAGCAATCCATATTTGTCATTAGGTGCATCGCCGAGAGCGTCAATAGCGATTTTAGAAGCATCCAAGGCTTGTGCAACATTGCAAGGACGCGATTTTGTAACGCCAGAAGATGTGAAATATGTAGCTGATGCTATTTTATCGCACCGCATTCAGTTGACACCAGAAAAGGAAATGGAAGGCTTTACGCCAGCTTACATCGTCCAACAGATTGTTGAAAGTGTTGAAATACCGAGGTAATGAAATTTATACGTAGGTTATATATTACGAATACTTTTTTCTATGTGCTGCTTGTACTTGCTGCTTGCTATGCCGTGTCTTTCTACATAGAACCACTTCGTATTGTATCTACAGTCATGCTTTGGATTTGGATTGCATTGTGTGTTTGGGATATAATCATTTTGTTTTTAGGGAAACACAATGTGAAAATCACACGTAAGTATCCGGATAAGCTTTCCAATGGAGATGATAACCCGTTTAAAATTGCATTAACAAGTTCGTTTCCGATAAAAGTCAAAGCGCGTGTTCTGGAAGAATTGCCTGTTCAATTGCAAATGCGTGATAATGAAACAGAAGTGGAGTTACTTCCACGCAAGGAACATCAATTTGAATATACGCTCCATCCCAAGAAACGTGGAGTCTATGTTTTCGCGAAATGTAATGTTTTAGTACGTCATTTGGGTTTGTTCGAGCGGAAATTTGTGTTGGACGAGTCTCTCGAAATTCCATGCTATCCTTCTTTTATCCAAATGCGTAAATATCAGCTTCTAGCGACTACTGATCGTTTGGTCGAGATGGGGGTAAAGCGTATCCGTCGCATAGGCAGTACAATGGAGTTTGACCACATTCGTGAATACGTGAAGGGTGATGAATACAAACATATGAACTGGAAGGCATCAGCCAAGCACAAACGACTGATGGTGAATCAATATCAAGAGGAGAAATCACAACCAATTTATTCGGTTATTGACACTGGTCGCGTGATGCGAATGCCTTTTAATGACATGACGCTATTGGATTATGCGATAAATTCTACATTGGTACTTTCCAATGCGGCTATTTTGAAGCAAGATAGAGCGGGGATGTTGACTTTTGGAAAAAAATGTGAAAATCACATTCCGCCCGAAAAGAACAATAAGCAAATGAAGCTTATTTCGGACAAACTATATGGCATTACTACAAATTTTGAAGAGTCCGAATTTGGAAATTTGTATGCATTTATGCGTCGACACGTCAACAAGCGCTCGTTGATATTTCTATATAGCAATTTTGAAACGTTAGATGCCCTGAATCGACAACTATCCTACCTCCGGATGATGGCAAAAAGCCATATTATAGTAGCAGTTGTATTCAAAAATACGGAGTTGATTCAAATGGCGAAAGAGAACGCTAAATCATCCGTAGAAATATACAATAAAATTATTGCAGAGAAATTTGTCTACGAAAAAAGTCTAATCATTCAAGAGCTTAATCGAAATGGTATTCAAACAATTTATACTGCACCCGAGGATCTGAGTATAAAATCGATCAACAAATACCTTGAAATAAAGGCTCGCGGATTGATATAAAAATAACAAAGGCAGAATTTTTAAATTCCGCCTTTAGTTTTAAATATTGAATGCTTCTTTTATTTTATCGACGTAGTCTAATTTTTCCCAAGTGAATAATTCCACTTCAAGCGTTTTAGTTTCGCCATTTGTATTATCAAAAGTTTTTGTTACAGTTTTATTCGTTCTACCCATGTGACCATAAGCTGCGGTCTCTGAATAGATAGGATTACGTAGGCCCAAACGAGTTTCGATTCCGTAAGGTGTCATATCGAATAATTCGGTAATTTTTTGCGCTATCTCTCCATCTGTAGCATTTACTTTGCTTGAGCCATATGTATTTACATAAATACCCATTGGATCTTTTACACCAATAGCATAAGAGATTTGAACTAAAATTTCGTCAGCTACACCAGCCGCTACTAAATTTTTAGCAATATGACGTGTCGCATAAGCTGCTGAACGGTCTACTTTCGAAGGATCTTTTCCAGAGAATGCACCACCGCCGTGTGCGCCTTTGCCACCATAAGTATCAACTATGATTTTACGACCTGTCAAACCCGTATCTCCGTGAGGACCACCAATTACAAATTTACCTGTAGGATTGATATGGAATTTGATATTGTCGGTGAATAAAGCTTGCAATTCTGGTTTCAACTGCGCTTTTACACGAGGAATCAAAATATTTTTGATGTCTTCAGTGATTTTAACCAACATATTCGGTTCGGTATCAAAATCGTCGTGTTGTGTAGAGATGACGATTGTATCGATACGTTGCGGTTTGTGATCATCGCTATATTCAAGCGTTACTTGAGATTTTGCGTCAGGACGCAAATATGTGATTTCATTATTTTCACGTCTCAAATCAGCTAATTCATACAATAAACGGTGTGATAAGTCCAATGCCAATGGCATGTAATTTTCAGTTTCGTTGCTCGCATAACCAAACATGATACCTTGATCACCAGCACCTTGCTCTTGCTTGCTTTTACGGTCTACGCCTTGATTAATATCAGCAGATTGTTCATGGATGGCAGATAAAACACCACACGAATTTGCCTCAAACATATATTCAGACTTTGTATAGCCTATTTTTTCAATAACAGAACGCGTAATTTTTTGTACGTCAAGATAAATTTTGGATTTTACTTCACCAGCTAATACAACTTGTCCTGTTGTAACTAAAGTTTCTATTGCTACACGCGAATCTTCGTCCCAAGCTAAGAAATTGTCGATTAATGCATCAGAAATTTGGTCGGCAATTTTGTCAGGATGACCTTCAGATACAGATTCGGATGTAAATAAGTATGCCATAGTTTAATTTTTTTAAAACATTAAAAAGTGGAGGTGCTATCGAAAAGATAGAAGTGGGAAAAACGTAATATTAGAATGGTTTTTAGCACTTTTTTTTCGTGGTTGCAATCTCCGTTTTTACTTAAGATTTGTAAAATGCAAATCAGTCCACATTTATATTGGTTGCAAAGTTACAACTCTTTTATTACTATCACAATAAATGGGCCTGATTATATTAATTTTTATAGCTAGTGAATTTGGTTTATATTTACTCCGGTTGATATTAGTTTATGCAAGAACAGAAGAAGATACTTTTCGTTATTAATCCTATTTCGGGAGGCAAGAAAAAGACTGCTTTTAATAAAAAAGTCTTAGAGGCGTTGGATATGCAAAAGTTTAAGCCAACTTTCCAACAAACCACCAAACCAAATCATGCATTTGAATTGGGCAAAATGGCAATTGAGGAAGGATATGACGCAGTAGTAGCAGTTGGAGGTGATGGCACTATTAATGAATTAGGTTCCGCACTCGCGGGATCAGATATTCCTATGGGGATTATTCCTGAAGGATCAGGTAATGGATTAGCCCTGTATTTGGGTATCCCGATGAACGAGACAGCCGCAATCAAAAGATTAAATCGTTTCGAAACAGTAGAAGTTGATTGTGGTGTTATCAATGATAAGCCTTTCTTTAATATTGCCGGTCTAGGATTTGATGCATCGGTTTCTGATCGCTTTGCGAATGATTCTATACGTGGTCCTATAGGTTATTTGAAATCAGCTATTAATGTGATTAGCAATTATAAACCTTGCAAATATGAGCTGGCTATAGATGGTCAGATATATGAACGTGAGGCATTTATGATTTCTGTGGCTAACTCGCCACAATATGGTAATAATGCATACATTGCGCCAAACGCCTCTGTTAATGATGGTTTATTGGATGTTTGTATTGTGCACAAATTTCCCCTTTATATTTTGCCTATGATGGTTTTTCACCTATTTAATAGGTCAGCGGATCAGTCTGAATACGTAGAAATCATTCCAGGTAAAGACATCGTCATCAAACGGAAGGAAGATGGGCCAATTCATGTCGACGGAGAACCAATTACTTTGGTAGGTGACCTGGAAATCAAAGTAAGGCAAAACGCATTAAAAATTATTTGTTAAGGAAGATACAGATGGCAAAGCAGAAAAAGCAAAGATTTGAAGGGGTAGTTTACTCCACGGACTCGAATTTTGATTATGAATCTGAGGAAGAAGAAATCATAGAAACGCTTCCACCAAGGCAACAAAAGCTAAAAGTATTGTTGGATAAAAAAGCTAGAAAAGGTAAAGTAGTTACAATTATCGATGGTTTTATCGGACAAGATGAAGATTTGCAAAATTTAGCTAAAACCTTAAAACAGAAGTGTGGCGTAGGTGGAAGTGCCAAAGATGGAGAAATATTGATACAAGGAGATTTCAAGCAGAAGATATTTGAGCTTTTGAAAAGTCTTGACTATCAAGTAAAACTTGTAGGCGGTTAGATAATAATATCTTCTTTAAATCGTTTATATAAAGATTGTTAAGATGTGCTATCGATTGATAAACGCATTTTTTGCATTTTCCTTAGTGAGTGTTTGGTTACTTATTTTTTGTTGTTAACCATTTATTAATTTGGATATGCAAAAAAAAATGGTTTTTATTGCATAATATTCTGTAGATGGGTTGACGATTATTTTCTGCGTAAGAATAGGATTACCGCGCTGACCGTTCTTATCATAACTCATAAAAAGGATAACAAAAAACAATTTGAAAAAATTTGAATTTTATATCAAAATAGTATATTTGTTTTGACTAGCGTCAAAATGATGTCAATAATTTTGCATTATTTCAATAGAATTAAACATAATAATTAAACAACAGTAAAAATCTAAAAATTAGTAAAAATGGCAAACGCACCAAAAACTACTAGCCCAGCAAAACAAGAAAGTGGCAATTCAGGTAATTTATTTGCGAGTTTAGCAATCGTTATTTGTTTCATTATTGGATACCTTGTATGGCAATTTGTGATGGGTAATCCTTCAAACTTTATTGATGGCGATCCTGCAAATCAACCTTTACCAGGCAACTACGCGGGTATGGTTTACCATGCTGGTGTTGTCGTACCTATCCTACTTGGATTATTCTTAATGGTGTTTGTTTTCTCAATCGAGCGTTTCATCGTTATCGGTAAAGCATCTGGCACAGGCAACGTAGGTAACTTCGTAAGAAAAGTACAATCGTTATTAAAAACTGGAAACATTGATTCAGCTATCGCTGAGTGTGACAAACAAAAAGGTTCTGTAGCGAACGTAATCAAAGCTGGTTTATTAAAATACAAAGATGTTGAAGCTAATCCAGGCTTAGATGCTGAAAAATCAGCGTTAGCAATTCAAAAAGAAATCGAAGAAACTACAGCATTAGAAATGCCAATGTTAGAGAAAAACTTAAACGTATTAGCTACATTAGTTTCTATCGGTACATTAACAGGTCTATTAGGTACAGTAACAGGTATGATCAAGGCCTTCTCAGCATTAGCAACAGGTGGTGCGCCAGATTCAGCTAAATTAGCGAATGGTATCTCTGAGGCCCTAATTAATACAGCTACAGGTATTGCATGTTCTACTTTTGCAATTGTATTCTACAATATCTTGACTGCTAAAATTGACAAATTAACTTATTCTATCGACGAGGCTGGTTTCTCAATCGTACAAACATACGCTGCAAACCACAAATAAGATGTGCTAAAAATATTTCAACTTTTTTTATGGAAAGTGAAATAGTAAAGCATCATTAGATAAAGAATAGAGTTGTTAATATATTAATAGGTAAAGAAATGGGTAAAGCAAAAGTAAAAAGAGCCAGTACATCCATCGACATGACGGCGATGTGTGACGTGTCTTTCTTGCTTCTTACATTCTTCGTTCTTACAGCAACTGCTAGAACTCCTGAAACCTTGACGGTTGATACGGCACCCTCATATTCACAAGCAAAATTGCCAGATGGTAATTTAGCAGTTATTACAGTAGGAGATGAAGGTAAAGTGTTCTTCAGTATGAGTGATCCTAATGTACGTGTTCAGACATTGCAACAAATGGCTAGTATCTACGGGATGGAGTTCTCACCAGAAGAGTACGGTAAGTTCAAAAATCTTGAGGATTTTGGTGTAAACATGAAAACAATGAAAACATTGTTGGCAGCAGATCAATCAGCAAGAACGGCAGATAGACAAAGCGGAATCCCTGTAGACTCAACACAAAACCTTTCGAATGAATTGTTTTCATGGGTTAAGCAGGCTCGTATAGCTTCAGCTAAGATTCTAAAGGACAAAGCAATTGAAGATGGTAAAGATCCTGATGATATTGAATTGTTAACAGTAGCAATTAAGTCTGATGCAAATGAGAAATTTCCAAGTTTGAATTTGATAATTGAGACATTACGTAATCAGAAACAAAATAAGTTCAGTTTCGTTACTGGCCTTAAAGCTGATTAATAATAATATTTAAATGGCAGAATTAAATCAAGACTCCGGTAAAAAGGGTAAAGGTGGAAAAGTAAGAGCCAAGAAAAATGGTGGTAAGGTCGATCTTACAGCTATGGTAGATTTGGCGTTCTTATTGATTACATTCTTTATGTTAACGACATCCTTGAATAAGCCACAAGCTATGGACGTAGCGATGCCAGATAAAAACCCAGAAACAGATGTGAATACGGATGTTGATGTGGATGAGCATCGTAGTGTAACCCTAGTATTAGGGTCTGACGACAAGCTAGTATGGTATCAAGGTGATGTTAAAAAACCTCTTCAGGGTCCTACAGTAATTGATTATAATGCAGAAGATGGTCTTCGTAGCGTATTAATGAGAATGCAAAAGCTTGTTCCGCAACAAGCTGGAGGTAAGGACATTATCGTTGTTATCCGTCCGAGTGAAAAATCAGTTACACGCAACATTATTGATGCGTTGGATGAAATGAAGATTGTAGATATAAAACGTTACATGATATCTAACCGTATCATGAGCGAAGAAATTGAGCTATTGAAAAAAGAAAACTTATATAACGATTAATTTGTTATATAGATTCTCATAAACTAATAACAATATGTTTGAAAAATTAAATATATTTAAAAGTGAGTGGCTTGATGTTGTCTTCGAGAACAGGAACAAAGCTTACGGTGCTTATGAGCTACGTAAGTTAGGTCCAAAAGCAACAAACACTGCATTAGCAATTGTTGTTGCTGTGGTAACAGTATTCAGTTTGCCTAAAGCTTTAAATTTAGATCTATTTTCAGGTGATGATGGACCTAAAGAAGAAGTGGCATTTACAGAAGAAGTTACACTAGAGGACTTGGCTGAACAACTTCCACCGGAAGAAGAAAAGCCAGTTGTTCAAGAAGAAGCACCAAAGATTGCAGAATCTAAGCCCGCTCTAGACGTTGTAGCTCTTCCTGAGATTAAGCCTGTTCCTAAGGAAAAGGCTGTGACAGAAGAGGTAGCAACTGTAGAAGAAGCTACAGATAAGAAAAAACTTATCGGTCCAGTAGCGATGAAAGGTATGAAGGGTGGTAGTATCACGACTGAAGGTAAATGGGGTACAAAAGATGTAGCTGGTGCTGCAACTGGTAGTACTAAAGGTGTCGAAGGTGGTACAGGTACTGGAGAAGAAATTTTCCAATCTGTTGAGATTCAGCCAGAACCGCCGGGTGGATTGAATGCTTTCCGTAAATGGATCGGAGACAACTACCAATATCCACAATCAGCTATCGATGCAGGTGTGAAAGGAACTGTACAGGTTACTTTCGTTGTAGAAAAAGATGGATCTTTGACAGATATTAAAGTCCCTCGTGATTTATCATACGGTACAGGTCAAGCTGCGATCAATGTATTGAAGAAAGCTAAAAAATGGAGCCCAGGTATTCAGAATGGTCGTCCAGTACGTGTAGCTTATTCGTTACCAATCCGTTTGGACTTAACAAATATGTAATGAGTGAAAATTCAGAAATGAATACGAACAAATTTAGACAGAAATCGCCAACAAAGCGATTTCTGTCTATTTTAGGCCTATGCATGTTTTTGTTTTATTTCATAATAGGCTTATTGATAATCTTTTGGAAAGATTTTCCGATTGAAATCGATAAAACATACAAGAATATGTTTGGAATATTACTTATTGTATATTCTTTCATGCGCTTTGCGCGCCTATGGCAAAATAATTTTATACGTTAAATAATGTTAAGGATTAATCTTTTTAATCTGTATTAAATCATATTGGTAATGAATTTGTTCTATAAAATTATATATGTATTTTCAGCTTTTCTTTTCCTTATCTCTTGTGTAGAGAATAAAGAAAAGAAGAACAAAACGGATGATATATTATCTGGTGAAATTGCAGTTTTGGTAGATGAGTCATTGATGCCAATAGCTGTAGAACAAAAAGAGGTCTTTGAAAGTTCTTATTATAACGCGAAAATCAACTTGATAGGTAAACCTGAGGTTCAAGCTGTAAATGATTTAATAAAAGGTGAAAGTGGGATATTGATCTTATCTAGAGAATTGACGGAGGAAGAAAAGAAATCATTTGATCAACGCTCAATTACCCCGAGGATTTATCCATTTGCATACGACGCTGTAGTGCTGGTCGGTAGTTCAGATATTGATTCAACTATTGCAACGCAAGATATTATTGATTTAATGGCTGGCCGAAACGCAACAGGTAAAAAGTTGGTAATAGATAATCCAAATTCAAGTTTGGTTCGTTATTTTAGAGAATTGGGCAAGTTGGATAAAATCGCAAATACCTATTTAGAAGTAAAAGGTAATGCAACAGAAATTTTAAACACTGTCGCTGGTAATGAAAAGCAAATCGGATTATTGAGTTTTAATCAGTATTTATCTTTGCAAAGATCTTTTACAGAAAAAGATAAAATTCGTATCTTGAGCGTGTTAAATGACACTTTGGAGACTCCCAAATATGTGAAACCTTCACAGGCTTCATTATCAACTGGAGAATATCCATTACGTAGAGAAGTGAAGGTGTTGAATTATCAACCAAATATGGGTTTGGGAATGGGTTTTTCGGCATTTGTAACTGGAGATAGAGGACAGCGAATTGTTTTGAAATCAGGATTGCTTCCTGCGAAGATGCCAGGACGTGAAATTATTATAAGAGATAATATTAATTAGTAAATAACTAAGAAACATAAATAGAATGATGACAAAAAGTAAATTGTTTTTGAGTTTATTAGCAGCAGGCGCTTTAGCAAGCACTGCTAGTGCTCAAAGTTTAAAAGATGCGAAAGCAGCGATTGATGCAGAGCAATACGATAAAGCTAAAGGTATCTTACAAAATTTAGTTGCGAAAAAACCTAAAGATGGTCTTAATCACTTCTACTTAGGTCAGGTATACTTGGTTAATGAAAAGTTAGATTCAGCAGCATTAGCATTTAATAATGGATTAACAAATGCTCCAAAAGAAGCGTTAAATAATGTTGGTTTAGGTATTGTTGATTTACAAAAAAATAACGTATCTGCTGCAGAACAAAAGTTTACACAAGCAACTTCTGCATTGGGTAAAAAAGATTATTTACCACTATATTACATTGGTAAAGCTTACGTAGAAGCACCTAAACCTGATTATGCTAAGGCAGTAGATTATTTATCTCAAGCTAAAGCTAAAAATGCTAAGGATGCATTAATCCCAGTGTCGTTAGGAGATGCATATTTAGGATTAGGCGAAAATAGTCAATCATATATCAGCTACCGTGATGCATTGAATATCGATCCAAATTTAGTAAAAGCTAAAGTACAACAAGCGTTAATTACTCGTCGTGCATTTGCATTCGATGCAGCTTTAGAATCATATAATTCGATTGCAGCAGAATACCCAACGTATGGTCCTGTTTATCGTGAGATTGCGGAGACCGAATTGCAAATTGCCAAACGTTTACCAGATAATACGGATGAAGAAAAGGCAGCATACGAGGCGCAAGTTGCTAAAGCTGTAGATAGCTATAAAAAATATTTGGAAGTTACAGGTGATAAATCATCAGATGCTTTAGTTCGTTATGCAGATTTCTTGGTATTTGGTCAAAAATATGATGAGTTAAAAACCGTAGCTCTTCAGTTGGAAAATGTACCAGGTGTTGATGCTAAAGTATACCGTTATTTGGGATTGATCTCTATCAACCAAGATAAAGATGCAGCTAAAGCAGTAGGATATTTTGATAAATTATTTGCTAACGCTGAAGAAAGCCGCTTAATTGCTATTGATTATTTGTTCGGTGGTTTTGCAAATATTGAAGCTGGTGATAAAGCTAAAGGTCTTCAGTATTTAGGAAAAGCTTTAGAATTGGACAAAGAATTAATCAATGAGGTTGATGGCTACGGTAGAAATGCGTTTAATGCATCAAACTTTGAAGCTGCTGCAGCCATCTTCAATGTGCCAGCATCTCAAAAGGGAGAGCCTTGGTATTACGAAGCTAATTACTTAGTAGGTGATGCTAACTTCCGTGCAGGTAATAAGAAAAAAGAAGCTGGAGAAGATGCAACTAAAGAATTTAATGATGCAATCAAGGCTTTAGATGTGGTAATTAATTCTACAGATTCAGCAGCTGCTGAATATAAAATTCCTGCATTATACATTAAAGGATATAGTAACTATAATTTAGATGTAATCGATCCAGAACAACCAGAATTGCACAAAGGTTTATACTTAGAATCTTTTAATCAGTTAGCTAAAATTCTTACAGATAAACAAGCTGCTGGTGAGCAATTAACTGAAGATGATGTTGTTAAGTTAACTGATGTTTACAACGTAATCGGATATTACTATATCTTAAAAGAAGATTATAAACAAGCAGGTGATTTATTTAAGAAAGCGATTGCGCTATCTCCAAATGATGAAGTTGCGACACAATATTTAGAAGCGTTGAAAGACGTATTGTAAGATTTTTAATATTTTCTTTTAAAAGGGCAAACTGAATTCAGTTTGCCCTTTTATTTTTTAATAAAAGTTCTATATTTGTTTCATACAACTAAGAACTAAACTTTTATTATGGAAAATTTGCAAGGTCAGAATCTGCCTGTTGATTATTTGCCGATACTAATTCAATTAATTGTTGCTGCAGGTTTTGGAATAACAACAATTATTGGTACTCACCTAATAGGTCCAAAAGTGCGTACAGAAAGCAAACTAACTGCTTTTGAATCTGGAGTAGAAGTTGTAGGTAACGCAAGACAACCCTTTTCAATTAAATATTTCCTTGTTGCTATATTGTTTGTAATTTTCGACGTGGAGGTAATCTTCATGTATCCTTGGGCTGTGAATTTTAGGGAATTTGGATTTCAAGGTTTAATCGAGATGTTTATTTTCATGGGTATGCTATTATTAGGCTTCATCTATGTAATTAAGAAAAAAGCACTTAATTGGGATTAAGAAAGATTCTAAATAACATTCCTTTATTCAATTTAAGGAATATAAATATTAAATTGAGAACTGTATAAACCGAGGAAAGAATAACTGTATTATGAGCAAGATCACCTTAGCGGAGGCGCCTCCAGGAGTGGAAGGAGCCGGATTTTTTGCCACTACTTTAGATAAAGCGATTGGATTAGCTCGAGCAAATTCCTTATGGCCATTACCCTTTGCCACTTCTTGTTGTGGGATTGAGTTTATGGCGACAATGGGTTCGACTTATGATTTAGCGAGATTTGGTGCCGAGCGACCAAGTTTTTCGCCTCGTCAAGCGGATATGCTTTTGGTAATGGGGACTATAGCGAAAAAAATGGCTCCAGTATTGAAGCAGGTGTATTTGCAAATGGCAGAGCCTCGTTGGGTTATTGCAGTAGGAGCCTGTGCTTCTAGTGGTGGAATTTTTGATACATATTCGGTATTGCAGGGAATAGATGAAATAATTCCTGTAGATGTATATGTGCCGGGATGCCCACCGAGACCAGAAGCGATCCTAGATGGTGTGTTAAAATTGCAAGACATCGTTAAAAACGAGTCGTTGAACAGAAGAAATACCCCTGAATACAAGGCATTGTTGGAAAAATATGGAATAGTAACAGACAATGGATAGATTAACCAACCAATATATAGTAGAAAATTTAAGTGAGAAGTTTGGTGAAACATTGGAAATCATTGGCGAGCCGCATGGACTTTTGACTATTTCTACATCTGCAGAATCTATTATTGAAGTGCTTTCTTATTTAAAAAATGAGGAATCATTTAGATTCAATTATCTGACAGATATTACAGCTGTGCATTATCCTAATCAGGCGCAGCCTTTTGCTGTGGTTTATCATCTTCATAATCTTTTTCAAAATTTTCGAATTCGTATAAAGGTGTTTTTGGAAGGAAAAAATCCTACTATTCCAACTGCAACGACATTATGGAATGGTGCTAATTGGATGGAAAGGGAGACATATGATTTCTATGGAATAATATTCGAAGGTCATCCAGATTTACGTCGAATACTTAACATGGATGAATTGGAAGTATTTCCGATGCGCAAAGAATACCCATTGGAAGATCCGAATAAAGTGGATAAGAAAGATTTTTATTTTGGCCGATAACTTGAATTTACGTAGATGAGCAATCCGATTACCAAAATATCACCGAATAAACCTGTTTTTGAGGATAACGATCCACAAGACGAATTAATCACCCTAAATATAGGTCCTACGCACCCTGCTACTCATGGTGTATTCCAGAATGTGGTGCAAATTGATGGGGAGCGTATTGTCAGTGGAGTTTCAACAATAGGTTATATCCATCGTGCTTTTGAAAAGATAGCCGAGCGCCGTCCTTTTTATCAAATTACGCCATTAACTGACCGTCTTAATTATTGCTCTTCTCCAATTAATAATATGGGTTGGCATATGACGGTAGAAAAGCTTTTGGACATAGAAATTCCTAAGCGAGTACAGTATATGCGTGTGATTGTGATGGAATTGGCGCGTATAGCTGATCACATTATTTGCAATGGTATTTTGGGGGTGGATACAGGTGCATTTTCAGGATTCTTGTATGTCATGCAGGAGCGTGAATTTATCTACGAGATTTATGAAGAAATCTGTGGCGCACGTCTGACGACAAATATTGGTCGAATTGGTGGTTTCGAAAGAGATTTTAATAATGTTGCCTTTAAGAAAATAGAGGAGTTCTTGGAAAGATTTCCTCCAGTATTGAGTGAGTTTGAGGAATTATTTGTTCGAAATAGAATATTTATAGAACGAACTGCTGGTGTAGCCGCTGTTACTCCCGAAGAGGCTTTAGATTACAGTTGGTCTGGTCCGATTCTAAGAGCTACGGGTGTTGATTATGATGTGCGTATCGTGTCCCCATATTGCTCCTATGATGAATTTGACTTTGAAGTTCCGGTAGGAACTAACGGAGACGTGTATGATCGTTTTATGGTTCGTAACGCGGAGATGCGCGAGTCTTTAAAGATAATCAGACAAGCATTAGACAAGATAGCGAAAGAACCAGTTGGTGTATTCCATGCGGATGTTCCAGAGTTTTATCTTCCACCTAAAGAACAAGTCTACAATAATATGGAGGCACTTATTTACCATTTCAAGATTGTAATGGGTGAATGGGAGACTCCAAAATCCGAAGTGTATCATTCGGTAGAAGGTGCTAACGGTGAGTTGGGATTTTATTTAATCCATGATGGCGGTCGTACGCCATATAGACTTCACTTTAGAAGACCTTCATTTATCAATTATCAAATGTTTGCACCGATGAGTGCAGGTATGTTGATTTCGGATGCAATTTTAAACATGAGTAGTTTAAACATAATAGCTGGAGAATTAGATGCTTAGTGTACAAGAAAACCTTCCTGTAGAATTTTCTACCTCACTTTTAGCCAAGTTTGAGGAGGTGGTGAGTCGTTATCCTGCAGGTAAGCAGAAGTCTGCATTGCTGCCAATACTACATTTAGTGCAAGCTGAATATGGCTGGCTAAGTACTGATGCAATGGACAAAGTCGCTGCTTTTTTGCAGATTCAGCCTATTGAAGTATATGAAGTAGCGACTTTTTATACCATGTATTTTTTAAAGCCCCAAGGAAAGTTTGCGTTAGAAGTATGTCGAACAGGACCTTGTTGCTTGGTTGGAGCAGAAAAAATCATGGATCACATCGAGCAACGTTTGGGTGTAAAAGAAGGGGAAGTAACAGCAGATGGATTGTTTTCATGGCGTGGTGTTGAATGTTTGGCTGCTTGTGGTTACGGACCGGTATTACAAATTGGTCCAGAATATACTTTTTATGAGAATTTAACGGAAGATAGTGTCGATAAATTAATCGAGACGTTACGTAATAAAGCTAAAGAGGCATAATCAAGATGGGGCGTAAATTATTATTAGAGCATATAAATGAGCCGGGAATCAACACTTTTGCCGTATATCGTCAAAAGGGGGGATACCGAGCTGTAGAAAAAGCTTTGAAAACAATGTCGTCGGATGATGTTGTCGAAGAGGTTAAGAAGTCTGGATTGCGTGGTCGTGGTGGGGCAGGCTTCCCAACAGGAATGAAATGGAGCTTTTTGGCTAAGCCAGAAGGTGTTCCACGTTATTTGGTGTGTAATGCGGATGAATCAGAGCCAGGAACATTCAAAGACCGTTACTTGATGACGCATATTCCACACGCTTTGGTGGAAGGCATGATTGTGTCGAGTTATGCCTTAGGTGCGCATACTTCGTATATCTATGTGCGTGGTGAGATGATGCCTCAAATTCGCATTCTCGAGAAAGCTATTGAAGAAGCTAAAGCAGCCGGATTTTTAGGTAATAATATTTTAGGTACTGGATACAATTTAGAAATATACGTGCAGCCAGGTGGTGGAGCATACATCTGTGGAGAAGAAACCGCTTTATTGGAATCATTAGAAGGCAAACGTGGCAATCCGCGTATTAAACCACCATTTCCTGCGATAGCAGGTTTATATGGTTGTCCTACCGTGGTGAATAATGTTGAATCCATAGCTGCAGTGGTGCCGATTGTGAATGATGGTGGTGAAGAGTATGCTAAAATTGGTATTGAGCGTAGTACAGGAACGAAATTGATTTCGGCTTCGGGTAATATCAATAAACCGGGTGTGTATGAAATCGAATTAGGTGTACCTGTAGAAGAGTTTATTTATTCGGATGAATATTGTGGTGGTATTGCCAATGGTAAAAGGCTGAAAGCTTTAGTAGCTGGAGGTTCTTCAGTTCCGATTCTACCAGCAAATTTAATTACGAAAACAGCAGCAGGCAATCCGCGTTTGATGACTTATGAGTCATTAGCCGATGGCGGATTCCAAACAGGATCAATGATGGGGTCTGGTGGTTTTATTGTTTTCGACGAAGATCAATGTATAGTACGCAATACTTGGAATTTCGCCAGATTCTATCATCATGAGAGTTGTGGACAATGTTCTCCATGTCGTGAAGGAACGGGCTGGATGGAAAAAGTTTTGCATAAAATAGAATATGGTCACGGGACCATGGAAGATATAGACTTGTTGTGGGATATTCAACGTAAGATCGAAGGAAATACAATTTGTCCATTGGGTGACGCTGCGGCATGGCCTGTTGCGGCAGCAATTAGACATTTTCGTGATGAATTTGAATGGCATGTGTTGAATCCACAAGAATCGCAGACACGTAATTATGGTTTGGCGCATTACGCTGATCCTTTGGAAACCATAGTTCAATAGATATTAGAAGCAGATACGATGGCAGACGAAGTTGTAAATTTTAAAGTCACAATAGATGGTATTCCGGTAGAAGTCGCTCCGGGAACAACGATATTGAATGCTGCACGTCAGATTGGAGGTGATATTGTACCTCCTGCGATGTGTTATTATTCTAAGCTAGAAGGTTCTGGAGGAAAATGCCGTACATGTTTAGTTAAAGTTTCTAAAGGTTCGGAGAAAGATCCTCGTCCGATGCCAAAGCTTGTCGCTTCGTGCCGTACAACTGTAATGGATGGTATGGAAGTGCAAAATATCACATCACCAGAAGTAGAAGAAGCGCGTAAAGGTGTGGTTGAAATTCTTTTAATAAATCATCCTTTGGATTGTCCTATTTGTGATCAAGCTGGTGAGTGTAAGTTGCAGGATTTGGGTTATGAGCACGGTTCCGAAGGCACACGTTATGAGTTTGAACGTCGTACATTCGAGCGTGTAGATTTAGGTGATAAGATTCAATTGCATATGAATCGTTGTATCCTATGTTACCGTTGTGTATATGTTGCTAATCAATTGACAGAAAAGCGTGAGCATGGCATCCTGTACCGTGGCGATCATTCTGAAATAACAACGCACATTGAAAAAGCTTTAGACCACGATTTTATTGGAAATGTGATTGATGTTTGTCCAGTAGGGGCATTGACAGATAAAACTTTCCGTTTTAAAAATAGAGTTTGGTTTACAAAACCAGTTGATGCGCATCGTGATTGCCCAACTTGTTCGGGTAAAGTAACGCTTTGGTACAAAGGGGAAGAGGTGTTGCGTGTAACAGGTCGTAAGGATGAATTTGGTGAAGTAGAAGATTTTATCTGTAATACTTGTCGCTTTGATACGAAGAACACATCGGATTGGGTGCTAGAACATCCTACTGATGTGGAAAAAGAATCGGTGATTGGTGCTAACCACTATGAGCAATTTCATCTTCCAGCAGTAATTAAAGAGGATGAAAAATTGAAACTTGCAAATGCGGAGCAATTGCAAAGAACAGAACGTTTAAAATAATTTTCGATGGAAGTCGCTTTTATATTAGAGAAACTTATACTTGTAGTCATTGTATTCACCGTTACTTTGGTGATAGCGATGTATTCTACACTTGCTGAACGTAAGATTGCGGGCTTCATGCAAGATCGTCATGGTCCAGATCGCGCGGGTATTTTTGGGATTTTACAACCACTGTGTGATGGTGGTAAATTCTTTTTCAAAGAAGAAATAATTCCTGCTGGCGCGCACAAAAGCTTATTTATTTTAGGACCTGTCATTGCGATTATAACAGCTTGTATCAGTTCGGCTGTGATACCTTGGGGACAAAATTTGGTTATCGATGGTAGGAGCATTCCACTGCAAGTGGCTGATGTCAATATCGGCGTATTATACGTTTTTGGTGTAATTGCATTGGGTGTCTATGGTATTATGCTTGGTGGATGGGCTTCGAATAACAAGTTCTCGTTGATGGGTGCTATTCGTGCCGCATCACAAAGTATTTCGTACGAAATTGGGATGGGTTTGTCCTTGATCGCTTTATTGATGGTGACAGGTTCACTTCAATTGGGTGAAATTGTTGCACAACAATCAGGTTTTGTAAACTGGAATGTTTTTGTGCAACCGTTGGGCTTTTTAATCTTTATAACTTGTGCATTTGCAGAGTGTAATCGTGTTCCTTTTGACTTACCAGAATGTGAAACCGAATTGGTTGGTGGTTACCATACTGAATATTCTTCCATGAAATTGGGTCTTTACATGTTTTCGGAATACATCAATATGTTCGTGTCATCAGCATTGATGGCGGCATTGTATTTCGGAGGTTACAATTTCCCGTTCATGTATGATTTAGGTTTGTCCGAAAACTGGATAACTATAATAGGTGTACTTGTCTTTTTCTTAAAAATATTTGGTTTCATATTTTTCTTCATGTGGATTCGTTGGACATTACCACGCTTCCGTTATGACCAATTGATGAATTTGGGCTGGAAAATATTGATTCCATTGGCTATTGCCAATATCGTATTGACAGGTGTGATAACATTAATTAAAGATACTTACTTTCAATAAGTCGGGATATGCAATCATTAACTAATCGAAAAAAAGTCATCGAGCAAAAGCCAATGAATATATGGGAACGCATGTATTTGCCGGCTATTGTGAAAGGACTCTCTATAACTATACGACATTTTTTCAAGAAGATACCTACTATAAAATATCCTGAAGAAATAAGACCATATTCAAAAAACTTTAGAGGACAGCATTCTTTGAAGCGTGATGAGCAAGGTAGAGAGCGTTGTACAGCGTGTGGATTGTGCGCATTATCTTGCCCTGCTGAAGCTATTACGATGACAGCAGCAGAACGCACAAAGGATGAAAAGCACTTATACCGTGAGGAGAAATACGCAGCAGTATATGAAATCAATATGTTGCGTTGTATATTCTGTGGATTGTGTGAAGAAGCGTGTCCAAAAGAAGCTATTTATTTGGATGGGCCACATGTGACAGCGGATTATTTGCGTAAGGATTTTATTTATGGTAAAGATAAGTTGGTCGAACCAAAATTTGATATTACAAAACTTAATGTAAACGGATAAGCATAATGGGTATATTTTATTTTGTAGCATTTTTGTCCATTTTCTTTGCGTTGATGACCATCTTCACAAAGAATCCAGTACATAGTGTGCTCTATTTAGTTATTACGTTTTTCACGTTTACGATTCACTATATCTTATTGAATGCACAGTTTTTGGCTGTTGTGAATTTTATCGTATACATGGGAGCCATTATGGTTTTATTCCTATTTGTATTGATGTTGCTGAATCTCAATAAAGATACGGAACCCATGAAATCCACCGTTGTGAAAGTGATGGGTGCAATTGCAGGAATGTGTCTGTTGGCGACTTTCTTAGGTGCATTTCGTGTGTTGGAAGGTCAAACAGAATTTGTAACGGGCAATACGGATGTGGGATTGGTAAAAAACTTAGGAAAAGTTTTATTTGATGAGTTTTTGTTGCCATTTGAATTGTCCTCCATACTGCTCTTGACAGCGATGGTTGGAGCCATATTATTAGCTAAAAAAGAAACGAAACAAGGATAATGGGAGATATTATTCAAAATATACAAGGCATTCCCTTAAATCATTATTTGATTTTCTGTAGTGTGATATTTGCTATTGGTGTAATAGGTGTGTTGATTCGTCGTAATGTGATAATCATTATGATGTCGATAGAATTGATGTTGAACTCTGTGAACTTATTGTTGGCTGCGTTTTCAGCTTATTATGGCGATGCAAGTGGTCAAGTGTTTGTGTTTTTCGTTATGGCTTTAGCGGCTGCAGAAGTTGCAGTCGGGTTGGCTATTGTTATTATGGTTTACAGAAATACAAAATCTGTAGATATAGAGTCGTTGAGTAAATTACGTTGGTAAAAGAGTAAAACCTAAATTATATGATGGAACTAATCTGGCTGATACCGTTGATACCTTTATTAGGTTTTATAATTAATGGACTAGGGCAGTATAATTTTTCGAAATTCGTAGTAGGTTTAGTGGGATGTGGTGCTGTGTTAGGCTCCTTCTTATTAAGCTGCATACTATTTTTACAAGTGTTTCAAGCACGCAGTGCAGGTGAAGATGGGACTACAGTGTTTCACTTGTTTGAGTGGATTTCTGTGGGTGGATTTAATCTAAGTTTTTCATTCTTGCTTGATCCTTTAAGTGCGATAATGCTTCTTATTGTAACAGGGATTGGTTTTTTGATTCATTTGTATTCCTATAGTTATATGTATGAGGATGAGTCTTTCGGTAGATTCTTCTCGTATTTAAACTTGTTTATCTTCTTCATGCTTTTATTGGTATTGGGTTCAAATTACCTAATAATGTTTATAGGATGGGAAGGAGTAGGGCTTTGTTCGTATTTGTTAATAGGATTTTGGTATAAAAATTCATCATACGCAAGCGCGGCAAAGAAAGCTTTTGTAATGAATAGAATTGGTGATTTAGGTTTCTTAATTGCTGTATTTGCTATTATTGCCACTTTTGGAACATTAGAATATGCTGATGTATTTGCTCAAGCTTCTCAATTTCCAATTGGAGATGCGACTTTACTATTGATTACTTTGTTGCTGTTTATCGCTGCAACGGGTAAGTCAGCGCAGATTCCATTGTTTACGTGGTTGCCTGATGCGATGGCAGGACCTACGCCAGTTTCGGCGTTGATTCACGCTGCTACGATGGTAACAGCGGGTATCTACATGATTATCCGTTCGAATATTTTGTTTACATTATCGCCTTTGACTATGCAAATTATTGCAGGTATAGGTGTGGCGACAGCGTTGATTGCAGCTTTTATTGCGGTAACGCAAAATGATATTAAGAAGGTGTTGGCATACTCAACAGTTTCGCAATTAGGCTATATGTTTTTGGGTTTGGGTGTTGGTGCATTCACAGGAGCGTTTTTTCATGTAATGACACACGCCTTTTTCAAAGCATTATTATTCTTGGGAGCGGGTTCGGTAATTCACACCATGCACCATGAGCAGGATATGCGCAAGATGGGTGGTTTGAGGAAACATTTACCTATCACATATGTGACAATGCTGTTAGGAACCATTGCAATCGCAGGTATTCCTCCGCTGTCTGGGTTTTTCTCCAAAGACGAAATTTTGGCATTTACATTTGAATCTAGTCCGTTTCTATGGGGATTGGGATTTGTAGGGGCATTATTTACGGCTTTTTATATGTTTAGAATGTTGTTTCTGACATTCTTTGGCAAATTTAGAGGCACACACGAGCAAGAACATCACTTGCATGAGTCACCAGCACAAATGACTATTCCATTGATTATTTTGGCAATTCTCTCTGTATTAGGTGGTATAATAAATATTCCATCTGCTTTAGGAGGCGGTCATTGGTTAGCTAATTTCTTAAGTCCAATATTTGCTTACAGCAATTCACGCGTACCAGAAGTTCATTTGGATCACAATACAGAATATGTTCTAATGGCGGTATCAGCTGTTGCAGCGATAGTGATGGCAGTGTTGGCGTATCAAAAATACGTGAAGAAGGCTGATGTACCTCAAGCTGATGGTGTAGCGCAAGGGACATTATATAAATTGTCTTACAATAAATTTTATGTTGACGAATTGTATAATGCTTTGTTTGTAAAACCGTTGAACGCATTATCCAAAGTATTTTATAAAGTCGTTGACAAATCTGCTATAGATGGTGTTGTACATGGTGTAGCTGATTTTATCAGTGCTTCAGGACGTGGTATTCGTCAATTACAAAGTGGTTATGTCGGGTTTTATATCTTTATGATTGTGCTCGGTGTAGCGGCGATTATGCTGTATGGTCTTATGAATATTTAATAGATTTGAAATAGAAGATAATCAATGAATAACCTTTTTATACTGCTATTACTACCTGTTGCAAGTGCTATTTTGTTGGCATTCGCAAAGTCATCTTCCACTGCAAAGTGGATTGCGCTAGTATTGTCTCTCGTTCAAGTTGTATTAACGATTCCTTTCTTATGTACTTTTGTGCCAGACGCATCGGTACAGTTTGAGCAAACATTCGATTGGATTTCAAGTTTGAATATTCGTTTTCATATTGGTTTAGACGGAATTAGTTTGCCGTTGGTCTTATTAACAAATGGACTTTTTCCTTTAATTATACTATCGACATTTAACAAAGAATATAAACACAGTTTTTATGCGCTTGCGAGCTTTATGCAAGCAGGATTATTGTTGGTATTTACGGCGCTTGATGCCTTTACGTTTTATGTAGGCTGGGAAGCAGCATTGATTCCAATTTATTTTATCTGTGCACTGTGGGGAGATGGGGATCGGATTAAAGTCAACTTGAAATTTTTTATATACACTTTCTTCGGAAGTTTATTGATGTTGATTGCGATTCTTTATTTAGGTCAACAAACACCAAATAAAGATTACGAATGGAGTTCTTTTGTTGCATTAGATTTGAGTGAATATGCGCAACGTTGGTTATTTTGGGCTTTCTTCATCGCTTTCGCCATAAAGATTCCTGTTTTTCCTTTCCATACTTGGCAACCGGATACGTATACAAATGCGCCTACAGCAGGTACAATGTTGTTAGCAGGTATCATGTTAAAGATGGGAACCTATGGTGTTATTCGCTGGTTGATTCCAATTGTTCCGTTTGGGACGAGTGCTTACGGCACAATTGCTTTGGTACTATGTATTATTGGTATCGTCTATGCTTCAATCATTGCTTTCAAGCAGCAAAATGCTAAGCGCCTTATTGCGTATTCTTCTATTGCTCACGTGGGTTTGATTACAGCAGGTATTTTTGCATGGAATCAGGAAGGGCTACAGGGAGCACTATTACAAATGGTAAATCATGGTATTAGTGTAATCGGACTATTCTTAGTTTTAGATATTATCAAATCGCGCACGGGCACTATTACATTAAGTGAATTAGGGGGGCTTGCGTATAATATGCCAAAACTGGCTATTTTCTTTGTTATCATCATGATGGGCGCAGTAGGATTGCCATTGACCAATGGTTTTATTGGCGAATTCTTGTTGTTAAAATCATTATATAATATAAATATTTGGTACACTGCATTTGCAGGTCTTACATTGATTTTTGGAGCTGTGTATATGTTGCGATTATTCCAAAAAACGATGTTGGGGTCTTTAGATAGCAATTACGTAAAAGTAAAAGACGCAAGAGGTGCAGAAGTGCTTGTATTGCTGATCGTTAGTGCGTTGGTAATTGCTTTAGGTGTATTTCCGAATAGCCTATTGAAATTGTCAGAAGCATCGGTAGCACAATTAATTCAGTCAGTAAAAATTTAAAATAAGTCAAATACACAATCATTTATGGGTGCGATTATTACACTGTCACTTTTGGGAATTCTGGTTTTATATTTGGGCTTATATAAAGCGAAATCCTTATTGTTGCCTGTCACCTTATTGGGATTAGTTGCGGCGATAGGTTTCGAAATAGCGGCTTGGAATAAGGGTGAAAGCCCGATCTATAATGGCATGGTCTTATTCGATAATTTTGCCTTAGCCTTTTCTATACTTTGTATCGTTATTACTGGACTTATTTTATTGTTAAGCAAGGAGTATTTCCGGGCTATTAGCAATAATGTTGCGGAATATTACTGCTTGATACTGTTCTCCCTTACAGGGGCGTTGATGGTCTGTTCGTACCACAATTTTGCGATGTTATTCATTGGAATAGAAGTGATGTCCGTTGCGTTATATATTTTGGTAGGCATTCGTAAAACAGATTTTGCATCGAATGAAGCAGCCTTGAAATACTTCTTAATGGGGGCTTTTTCGACAGGGTTTTTGCTTTTCGGTATCACATTGCTATATGGCGCTACTGGAACATTTGATATTACAGGGGTTAAGAATTATTTAATCTCTAATCCGGCAGCTGTATCGCCATTATTTTATGGAGGAATTTTATTGTTGTTGGTCGGCTTATTGTTTAAAGTAGGTGCTGCCCCATTTCATTTTTGGACACCGGATGTGTATGATGGTGCGCCAATTCTGATAACTACATATATGAGTACAGTGGTAAAAGTGGCATCATTTGCAGGCTTCATGAAATTATTTAGCTATGTGTTCTCGCCTTTGCAAGATTTTTGGACACCTATACTTTTAATCATTATCGTAATAACATTATTCATCGGAAATATCACGGCATTGCTTCAGACAAGTTTTAAGCGCATGTTAGCTTATTCAAGTATTTCACATGCGGGATATATGTTATTTGCAATTATTGCTCTGGGTGCTAATGCAGATTCAAGTATTTTGACTTACGGGTTGGCTTACTCATTGGCTTCTGTTGCTGCATTTGCAGGATTAATATTGGTGAAAAGAAGTAACGGTTCAGATCAGTTTGTTGCTTTTGATGGATTAGGAAAATCAAATCCATTGTTGGCTTTAGTTATTACGGTAGCTATGTTGTCACTTGCCGGAATTCCTTTGACAGCAGGTTTTATTGGTAAATTCATGTTGTTCCGAGGGGCGATGGCAGATTACCATATTATTTTGCTCGTGTTAGCGGTAGTAAATGCCGCAATAGGTATTTATTACTATTTGCGCGTGGTTGTTCATATGTATTTTTATCCAAGTATTGAAGGAGATGATACTGTTGCTGTGCCGACAAGCTTTAATATTGTGCTCTTAGTTACTTTATTACTAACTATTTTAATTGGGGTATATCCCGATTGTATCATATCGTTGCTATAAATTAAATTAAAATATGATTAAAAAGCTCTTCATCGAAGAGCTTTTTAATTAGAATAATTTTGAACTTTACGCACAAATTGTATCTTTATAATTGAGCCTCAACACGTATGAAAAGAGCGAATTACTATCTGATACGATTTATTTATGCTGCCCTCATTTTGCTAGTTTCAGTTTTGACTGTAGAGGGACAGGTACGTATTAGAGGTAAGGTACTTGACGCCTTAACTAAATTTCCCATTACTACGGCCAGTATTAAATCACCAGAAAATAAAACTGGAACAGCGACTACTAAAACAGGTGAATTTTTATTGACTCTTGAAAAAGGCACAAGGGAAATTGTTGTTTCAGCTCTTGGATATTCGGATAAAACAGTGGAAATAGATTCATTTGTGAATTATTTAGAAATTTCTCTTGAGCCCAAAAGTTTTTTAATCGATGCTGTGGAAATCAATAGAAAAAGAAAATATAATAATAGAAACCCTGCCACCGAATTAATTGATCTTGTGATAAGGAATCGCTCGTTGAATAAGCTAGAAAAGAAAGATAGCTTATACTACGAATCCTATGATAAGATCAAGTTTGGGCTTATGGATCCCAAAACTGTTTTCGGACGTGGAACTAAAAATTTAGCATTTTTTTATACTAACATAGACAGTTCTGTGGTGTATGATAAAGAGGCATTAAGCATTTTCATGCAAGAATCTTTGTCGGATAATTATGTAAAACAATCTCCATCAAAAACAAAAAAGATCATTAAAGCGGAGCAAAAAACAAAGTTTGATCCGCGTTATATCAATAATGCAAACATTGAGTCCTTCATGGAATATATGTTTCAACCAATTGATATTTACGAAGAAAGTATTTATTTTATTAATAAGCAGTTTCTTAGTCCAATAGCAAGTAATGCTAAAACATATTATAAGTATTATGTTAAAGATACTGTACGTACAGAAAAGGACTTCTTTGTGCGCCTTGAATTTGAACCTCGTAACCCTACAGATTTATTGTTTAAGGGAGAGTTATCTATTTCAATGGATGGTCGTTATGCTGTAAAGTATGTCGACATGCAGCTGGATGAGAAGGCTAATGTGACCTGGGTGAATGATTTGCATCTACGTTTGTCTTATTTCAAAGATCAATCTGGCGTGATGTTACAAGATACTTCTGAGGTTACGGTATTGTTTGGTCGTGGCAGTAAGGATGCAATATTTGGAAATCGTTTTAGTGTAAATCAAAAGTACGATTTGCAAAATAGAGCTGGGGAGAATATTTTCACAGGTGCTCCAGTAGAAAAAAGAATGGTAGAAAGATCTAATTTGGCTTCAAATAGACCTGTGCCCCTTAATTCTGCAGAAAGTGCAACGTACAAGAATATCGATAGTTTAAACAACCTTTCTTCATTTCGGACGATGATGGCCATGGGTTATCTTTTTTCCCAAGGCTATTTTAATTTAGGAAAATTCGAGTTGGGACCCTTAGAATATTTGTATCATCAGAATGATGTTGAGGGAAATCGCATACGGTTGGGGGGGCGTACAACTGCAGAATTTTCAGAGAAAATGTATTTGGAAGGTTACTTGGCTTATGGAGTAAGGGATGAAGCTTTGAAATATAATTTGCGCACAGCCATTTCATTGAACGGAAAAGCTGTTACCACATTCCCCGCACATTATATTGAAGGATCTATTCAGCACGATATATTTGAGCCAGGTAAAGGCTTGGGTTTTTTAAAGGGCGATAGCTTCTTTCGAAGCTTTAGGTCTAATCGACCTACCAAATTTATGCAAACTGATGGGTATAGATTGGGACACGTAATAGAGTTTGGTAATCATTTGAGTGTATCGTCCATGATGACTTTACAAAGACGTAGTCCTGTGGGGGATTTAAAGTTTGCGCTCTCCTCTGATTCTAATCAGTTTTTAAAAAACATTAATACATCTGATCTTCAGGTTGTATTACGATGGGCTCCCAATGAAAAGTTTTATTACCGCAATTTGAAGCGAAGTACTATTGTTGAAAAATATCCTGTATTTAGTCTACAGTATAATAAAGGTTTGGATGGATTTTTAGGTGGAGATTATGATTACGATGCACTGCGGTTTTCAGCGTCCAAAAGATTATTTTTAAATCAATTGGGTTTTGGGGACGTGACGGTCTCAGTTGGTAAAATCTGGGGAACGCTGCCTTATCCTTTATTAGAAATGCCAAATATCCAAGAGCAAAAAGATCGCCATTCCATTTCTTATGAGCGTGTGAATTCGATGGAATTCATTGCAGATCAATACATGAAACTTAGTTATAATCATAGGTTGAATGGTTTTTTACTAAATAAAATTCCTTTGGTAAAGAAATTGAAATTACGTGAGATTTTTGGTGCGCGCATGTTTTGGGGAGATTTATCTACAAAAAACAACCCATATTTAAGTTCGAATGTCATTTATTTTGATCGAGACAAGGAAGGTAAAATCATGACTAACGTAATGACTAACGAGCCGTATTGGGAAGGATATGTGGGAGTGGATAATATTTTCCGCGTGTTGCGCATTCAATACTATGTGCGGATGACTTACAATGAGATCGAAGAACCGATTAGAGATAGATTTCGTGCATCATTACATTTTAGTTTTTAAGATATGGCCACTTATGAAAATATCCTTGTAGAACAACAAGGTAAAACTATAGTTATTACAATCAATAGAGAAGACAAGTTAAATGCATTGAATTCTCAAACTCTTGGAGAATTATCAGACGTACTGGATGATATTTTGCACGATAACAGCGTTCGGGGGGTAATCTTGACCGGAAAAGGTGAAAAGGCTTTTGTTGCAGGAGCAGATATTAAAGAGTTTTTGAATCTAAATGTATCCGAAGCAAGTGAGCTATCACGATCTGGACACGAGAATGTTATGAACAAAATCGCGAATTTTCCAAAGCCTATAATAGCTGCTATAAACGGTTTCGCGTTGGGTGGAGGGTTAGAAGTCGCATTGGCGTGTCATATGCGTGTTGCAGTAGAAACAGCTAAAGTAGGTTTACCAGAAGTGTCTTTGGGCATAATTCCTGGCTATGGTGGTACGCAGCGTTTGACGCAGTTGGTCGGCAGGGGCAAGGCATTGGAAATGATTCTAACAGGCGATATGATCGAGGCTGCAGAAGCCCTTAATTGGGGATTGGTAAATCATATCGTGGCGACACAAAGTGAACTTTTAGCCAAAGCTAGTGCAATATTGGAACGTACTTATACACGTTCTGCTACGGCTATTGCGGCAGCGATCGAAGCTGTTAATACTGGTCTTGTGGACGCTGAGCATGGCTTTGAAAAGGAAATTGAATTGTTTGGCAAAAGTTTTGGTTCGGCGGAAATGAAAGAAGGTGTTACAGCATTTTTAGAGAAACGCAAACCAAACTTTTAATCGTTTGTTGTTATTCATAAATCCCAACACTTATGAATAACCCTGTTTTTTCACAGAAAGAACGAAATATTATAATTTTAATCATCGTTCTGGTGCTCGGCGGTATCCTTTTGTACGCTATGAAAGGTATTTACGGTGCTTTTTTGGGTACATTTGTAATGTACGCACTTTTTAGAAACCTAAATATATTCTTAATTGAGAAATGGCGCTGGCCACGTCCATTATCTTCAGTTTTTATCATAATTCTTTCTTTACTAATTATAGTTTTGCCTTTTGCGGGTATCGGTGCTATGCTTGTAAATAAGGCATTTGAGCTGAAAAATAATCCAGAATGGCTAACTCGACTTGTTGAGGCTATCAATAATTTTGTAGGGGATTTAGTCGGAAAACCCGATGTGATCAAAGAGAAATTGGAGTCTAGTGCGGCATATTTGGGTGGTTTATTAACGATTGTGTTAGGAGGTGCTGCAAATGTATTCCTCGAAGTTTCGGTCATGTATTTTATTCTGTATTTCTTGTTTATTAATTATAAAGGATTTGAAAACAGTTTCGTGCATTACATGCCATTTGATGAAGAAAATGCAGTGACATTTGGAGAGGAATTAAAAAATATTACGTATTCTAATATTATAGGACAGACCTTTATTGCTATAGTCCAAGGGGCTTGTCTTGCGTTGGGTTTTTGGATTTTCGGTGCCAACGATGGATTTTTCTGGGGCGTGATCTGCGCTATTCTATCTTTTATCCCGTTATTAGGGCCTCCTTTAATATTTGTTCCAGCCTCAGTGATTCTGATTTCTCAAGGAATGACCTGGCAAGGGGTTGGGTTACTAATCTGGGGGTTTGGGTTAGTTATTAATATTGATAATGTATTGCGTTTGGTTATAGCCAAAAAAGTTGGGGATATCCATCCAATAATCACGGTAGTAGGGGTCGTAATTGGTATTCCTCTATTTGGATTGATGGGGTTGGTATATGGACCTCTTTTGCTTTCCTATTTTTTGATTGCAGTAAAGATTTACAAAGCAAACAAAAGACTGGCACTCAAGAAGCAAATGCTGGAGGATAGTCTTCAATAGCTATTCTACAGCATAACCTAGCATGTAATTTTGAAATTGCTCGTAATAAACCTCGTAAGTTATGGTTTGGTTATCTTTTGTCAAATCCAATAACATGACACCTTGGGGCTTGTAATTAAAAGGTTTTATAGTCATGTCATCCAAAAAGGAAACGCCTTTGTTTCCTTGCAATTTATACACTGCTTCTTTGGCGCACCAGCAGGCGTATAACTGTAAGATTTCGTTTTCAGGATTAATGAAAGCTAATTCCTCGGGTTTAAGGAATTTCTCTTTTATACGCACAACCTTATCCATCACCAATTCTAAATCCATACCGCAATCTCCTTGCGTACTTAGCATCACTCCAGCATATTCAAAAGAATGAGTTAAGGATATTTTGTAGGGATAATCAGGCAAATAAGGTTTGCCGTTTCTATCAGATGGACAGTGAATATATTCATTTGTCTGAAGCAAATAGCGCAATAGTACACGTGTCGCTAACCAATGTAGCGTTCGCTTGCCTTTACTTAGGTGACGTAGTTTATCTTGTTCAGCATCGTCCAATTGCAATTTGCTCAACAATTCCTCTGCCGTTTCTTCTATCTTCCAAATGGCAAATTTGGTTTGATTATTCAGTTCTCTAAGATATACTAGCGCCATAGTCAAATGTACAAATTATGGCAATAAATCTTTCATATCACAGGCATTTGATTTGTTTCGGTACGCTTAATACTGTATTTTTGAAACCTATTTGGTTTATTGCCAATGTAATATTGATCCGTATGATTTTATCCGATAAAAGAATTCTTGAAGAAATAGAAAGTGGTAGCATTGTAATTGAGCCTTTTGACCGAAAATGTCTGGGTACAAACTCATATGATGTTCACTTAGGAAAATACTTAGCCTGCTATAAAGACGCTGTTCTAGATGCTAAAAAGCATAATGAGATAGCACATTTTGAGATTCCTGCTGAAGGATACGTGTTGGAGCCTGGCAAATTATATCTGGGAGTGACATTAGAATATACGGAGACACATGGTCATGTACCATTTTTAGAAGGTAAATCAAGTACAGGTCGTCTAGGAATAGACATCCATGCGACAGCCGGAAAAGGGGATGTTGGTTTTTGTAATACGTGGACATTAGAAATTTCGGTAGCTCAACCTGTGCGTGTATACGCTGGTATGCCAATCGGACAGTTGATTTATTTTGTCGTAGAAGGTGATATTGAAACCTTGTACAACAGTAAAGGTAACGCGAAATACAATAACAAAACTATTCGTCCTGTCGAAAGTATGATGTGGAAGAATGCTTTCTAATTTCCAGAAGCAGTTCCTATAAATATAAAATGCCCTTGAAAAATTTTTCAAGGGCATTTTACGTTAAATGTTTTATGAATATTAGTCTAAACTAAAGCCTAATTCTTTTTCTTTATTGATTAATGAGGCAATACTCGTATCGTTTAATATTTGCAACATCGCATTGCGCACATCTACAAAAGTATCACGAATGCCACAAGCGTGCTCTTCTGTACACTCGTCGCAAGAACGGTAAAAATTCAAACTCACACAAGGCAATAGAGCGATAGGGCCGTCAATAAGACGCATAACCTGTGATAAGAAAATATCTTCAGGTGCTTTGTTCAGACTGTAGCCACCGCCAGCTCCTTTTTTTGAGTACAAAATTCCCGCATTACGCATTTCTAATAAGATCTGCTCAAGAAACTTTTTTGGAATACGCTCTTCTTCTGCAATTTTGATAATTTGCATCGGCTCTTTTCCATAGTTTCTCCCCAGAACCATTAATGCCTTAATGGCGTATTTTGTCTTTTTAGAAATCATAAGTATGTGATTTTACCCTCAAAAATACAAATTTTAATTCTTTTATTGCCTTTATACTTTTACTATAAACTTCCTCGATTCGACTAATGGATGCTATTTGAGGTGGTTTTTTAGGTATGCACCTGTAAAACTTTCTTCGCATTTTATTAAATCTTCTGGAAGTCCAGTGAACACAACATTACCTCCGCGTTGACCGCCTTCAGGACCAATATCAATCACCCAATCTGCGGATTTGATCATGTCCATATTATGCTCAATCACTAATATACTATTTCCTAGGGCAATAAGGTCATTAAATGAACGCAAAAGTTTTTGAATATCGTGAAAATGTAACCCTGTGGTTGGTTCATCAAAAATAAACAAAGTCTTTTTACTGTTATTTCCCTTTATTAAGAAGGAAGCTAATTTAATGCGTTGGGCTTCTCCACCCGATAATGTGCTTGAGGATTGACCCAATTTTACATAGCCCAAGCCTACATCTTGCAACGGTCTTAATTTTGCTAACACTTTTGGCTGATCCACGAAAAACTCTAAAGCTTCGTCGATACTTAAATCCAATATATCCGAAACAGATTTCTCTTTGTACGTTACATCCAACACATGTGGTTTGAATCGTTTTCCGCCACATGCTTCACAAGGCAACACAATATCCGCCATGAATTGCATTTCAATCTTCACTTCGCCATCACCTTGACATACATCACAACGTCCGCCCTCAATATTGAATGAGAATGCGGCTGGTTTTAAGCCATTAGCTTTAGCGGCAGGCAATCCTGAATACAAAGAGCGAATTTCGTCCCAAGCCTTGACATAAGTCACCGGATTAGAACGTGAAGAGCGACCAATGGGATTCTGATCGACCAATTCGACTTGTTCGATTTGCGAGATATCGCCATCGATACCATCAAATTGACCCGTTTGCTCGCCCGAATAATTACCCATCGTTTTTTGCAAAGCAGGATAAAGCACTCTTTTTACAAGTGAAGTTTTTCCCGAACCGGAAACACCTGTCACCACGGTAAAGACGTTCAACGGAAAGTCCACAGTTATTCCATTTAAATTGTTTTCTCGTGCACCTTGAATGGTGATTTTGTCCGTCCATTTGCGTCGAGATTTAGGTACAGCAATCTCGAGTTCACCGCTCAAATATTTTCCTGTTAAGGAATCTTTATCCTTAACGATTTCTTTATAATTTCCAGCAAACACCAGTTTTCCGCCATTGATTCCCGCTTCTGGACCAATATCAATTAAATAATCAGCTGCTTCCATCATCTCTTGCTCATGTTCCACGACAATAACCGTGTTTCCAATATCGCGTAGTGATTTCAGAACTCCGATGAGGCGATTGGTGTCCTTGGGGTGCAGTCCAATACTAGGCTCATCCAATACATATATAGAGCCGACAAGTGAGCTCCCTAGAGAGGTAGCTAAGTTGATACGTTGAGACTCACCGCCTGAAAGTGTATTGCTCAAGCGATTCAACGTCAAATAGCTTAAACCTACATCACACAAAAACTGAATACGATTTGTAATTTCAGTTAATAAACGCTTGGCAATTATTTTTTCATTTTTATCTAATTCTAGATTTTTGAACACGTTCAAAAGCTGATCTATTGGCATTAAAACCAAATCTAAAATAGACTTCCCATTTATTTTGACATAAGCTGCATCTTTACGCAGACGCGTACCTTTACATTCTGGACAATCCGTTTTTCCGCGATAACGGGAAAGCATGACACGGTATTGAATTTTATATGTTTGTTCTTCGAGTTCTGTGAAAAAATCATTCAGACCGCGAAAATGTTTATTTCCCGTCCACAATAATTCTTGCTGTTGAGGAGTTAAATCTGCATAGGCACGATGAATAGGGAAGTCAAATTTGAGTGCTGTACTCACCAATGCTTCTAGCCATACCCCCATTTTCTCACCACGCCAAGGAGCTATAGCGCCATCGTATACAGATTTGCTCTTATCAGGCACCACCAAGTCCGGATCGATACCAATAATTTTCCCATAGCCTTCACATCTGCGGCAGGCTCCATATGGATTATTGAAGCTGAAGAAGTTGGGAGAAGGCTCGTCGAATGTCATGCCATCCAATTCAAATTTCTCCGAAAAATGATGAACTTTGCCATTGATATCTACATAACATTCTCCTTTTCCTTCAAAATAAGCTGTTTGCAACGAATCTGCTAAGCGAGAAGCTGTTTCTTCTTCACCATCTAATTTGATGCGGTCTATAACAATGCGTACATCGCCTGTTTTAAAGTTTTTATTGGAAATGGATTTGTCTTCAATAATACTTTCAATCTTTTGGATGCTGTCTTGAAATAAGATACGTACAAAACCTTTTTGAAGAAGAATAGCTAATTCTTCTTTCAGTTTACGGTCATTAGTCGAAATCAGCGGACTGTATATTGTTATTGTGCTCTCTAAATCATGCGCTGTGATGGTATCAACAATATTCGAAATGGAGTCTTTAGTTACCAATTGACCCGAAATAGGGGAATAGGTTTTTCCGATACGTGCAAAAAGGAGTTTTAAATAATCATAAATCTCTGTAGAAGTACCAACTGTAGAACGTGGATTTGACGTAATAACCTTTTGCTCGATGGCAATAGCAGGTGCAATTCCCTTGATGTAATCTACTTCAGGCTTATTCATACGTCCCATGAACTGACGTGCATAGGAAGATAGACTTTCCACATAACGACGTTGTCCTTCGGCATATAAAGTGTCAAAAGCTAAGGAAGATTTTCCAGAACCCGACATGCCGGTGATCACGACCAACTTGTTTTTCGGTATTTCGACATCAATATTTTTAAGGTTATTGACGCGCGCACCTTTGATTAAGATATATGATTTGGGATTAAAATCCTTGTTTTTTTGCATAACTGACAAAGTTAATCATTTCTAAGAAGTTGAAAGTTAAATCAAAGTAAATGATTGGATATATTGTGTTGATTTTCTTTAGTAAGAAAAAAACCAGATGACTTTTGGTTCATCTGGTTTGTATAGTCTTGTAAGAGTTTTTTTTAGCGTGGTAAAGATTCAGGTCTATTCATTCTATATTTTGTAGCTGTTGTTGCTTTCAAAAAGGCTGCAATAGCTTGAATTTCTTCTTTCGTCAAATCCAATTTTTTCAATAAAGGATCTGTTCTTGGGAACATAGGATCGGCATGTTGTTCTGCTGTTTTGGGATTATTCATAATCATACCGCTGTTGTACAGATTAAGTAATCCAATTATATCTTCGAATAAGCCGTTGTGCATCCAAGGCGCTGTATTCATTACATCTCGCAAAGAAGGAGTGCGGAATTTCCCAACGTCGGCTGGATTTTTAGTAACTTCATAACGACCTAAATCTTCGTATTTTCTCTTGTAGTACGTCAATCCGATATTGTGAAAATCTTCATCCGTCAAAAATTCCCCATTATGGCAATTCATACACCTAGCCTTTGTGCGGAAAAGGTGCATACCTTGAATTTCTTGATCCGTCATTGCAGTATACTTACCATCCAAAAATTCATCAAAAGGGCTACGACGACTCCTTAATGTACGTTGAAATGCGGCTAAAGCTTTCATGACTTCAGGCATGGAAAAATCTTCCTCTCCGAATGCTTCTTCAAATAATTTGCGGTAGCCTGGGATAGCTTTTAATTTTGGAATTAATTTAGTCAATTCCATTGCCATTTCGTGATGCGCTTCTATAGGGAATAAGGCTTGCTCTTCCAATGTTTTTGCCCGACCATCCCAAAATAAGCTTTTGCGTGCATGCACATTCAGCAATGAAATGGTATTGCGTGTTCCTATTTGGTGATCATGCCCTACCGGAACGGTCAAATGATCTCCCCAAGATGTTTGCGGATTGTGACAAGAACTACAAGAAATCTGATTCGATCCAGATAATAGTGGGTCAAAGAATAGTAATTTACCCAATTTGATATCAGGTCGCTCCATCAAACTAAAGTAACTGGTATCTATCTTTGGTAAAGACTTAAATTCTGACCAAACCACACCCGAATCAATAGTCGGTTTTGGCCACTCAGAGATTGGTCGACTGTATAGTGCTCGAAGAGAATCTTGCTTATCGTGTAAAAATGCACTACAGATCACAAAAATTAGAAGGAAAGCAAACGATAATAACTTTTTCATAGTACTATTTTACAAATTGAATTGTAGTCCTAATTGAGTTTGCCACAAATCATATTTATCCTTTCGCAAAGATAGGGTGTTTTCGGATGGCTTACCCAAAACTGTGTAAAATTGATTGCGTAGAATTACTTTTATCCCACGTAATTTTTGAGTTTTTATGATGGCATAAGCTAAATTTAAGTCGAGCCCAATTGGTTCAAGATTAAAATAATCATAATCTGGATAAGCAATCGAAGTTGTGAATACATTGACTTGCGTCAAGGGAATATCCAACGTATTGGAAATATTCAGCAAGTATTTTGGTATAAATTCGGTTTCTAACTTATTCTTACCACTACCAAAAAGGTATCTAAAATTAAGATGTATACCTAATTGGCTATACGCATGATAATGATCTGCAGCGGCATCTGTTTTTTCCATACTTTTGAAAGCTGTACCTGCGCCTAAACTCCAATTTTTGTTATTGTAGAGGTAATCTAACGCGACATTATAATATTCGGCAAGGTAATTTGCAGAGTTTAAATTGTAATTAAAATCTTGTCCTTGTTGGTGACAAATATTCAGATCAATCAAATGATTAATATCAGAAGTCCGGTTCAATTGAACCAGTGTATGGTGTTGAATAGTATTTAGCGTAAACTCACTGCGTTTAAAGTAAGTTTGGCGCAACTTCTGATCAAAAGTGCTATTCGTTACTTTGCGGTCATAGTTTGTAGATGTATACAATTCCAGTCCTTTTTTCACAACATTATATCCAACGTTAAATCCCAAATACTGGTCATATTTTCGCATGTTGGCAGAATCTTTTTGCGATATATAACCAAATCCCTGATTGGTATAATAAATTCTGTCCGGAAAAAGAAGGCTGGTGTTGAATGTGCTGTTTTTGTAAGTCACACTCGTCTCTTCATCACCATATCCGTACGTAAAACCAGTGGTTAGGTGATGCGCACCGATTTGAGAGGTCACAAATGGATTAAATTTGATAGCAACAGATCCCACACTTGGACGTGGATCGACGGATCGTGTAGTCCAATGGATGCTATAGTTTAATTTTAATCCGGGTTGGAAATATTTATTAAGTCCAGCGTATCGAACTTGAACATTTCCATTGAAATTTTGACGCTCATACTTGCCTGGTTTTTGCACAAAATAATAAAATGGAGATATATCATCATCCAACCCCTGCAATGAATTTGCAAGACTATCTTCCCAAGTTTTATTGAATTTAAATTTTCCGGAAATAATGAAATCATCAATTTGCGAGATACCATTTGCTTCAAAATCTACGATATTTTGTTTGTATGCTGATTTTGCTCTCCGATATTCACCTTTCTGAGATTGAAATTTGAGTTCCGCTACTCCAATATTATAATTACTTGGATTTACTTTTACTAGTGCAGCATTTTCAAATTGAAACAACAATTTCTTTTGAAGTGGAATACTCCATATCAACGAATCATTCTTGCTAAAATATTGACCATACGAAGCAAAACCAATGAGTATAAATAATAGTGTAATAGCGGATCTATTCATTTTTTTATTAGTCGATAAAAGAACTAACTGATTTAGATGTATTTGCTTTCTCTAAATAGCCGAAGTCTACTTCCGAATTGTTGGTGTCTTTTAAAATACGACGACCATTTACAGTTTTAAGTGTTTTACGTACCAATGATTGACTAGAATATTGACCTCCTGGTACGAATGTACGTCCCGCATCTAGTATTGTTTGCAAGCGTTTAGGAACTCTGGAAGCTGCTACTGGATGTTGAAGTTCGACTGCATCTACTATCACACGAGTAGGGATTTGCTTATAAATATTAGTCGTAGCTGTTATCTCTCTTCGATCAGGAGTAGCAAAATTTTTCAAAGATTCCATATTAACATCTGTTGATCTAGCATCTGCGATAAAAAATGCATCTCTTCCAAGCGCATTTAGGATCAAATCATTTCCCTGTGAAACATGTACTACATCGATATTTGTGACGTTTATATTATCTACATCTGTACGGAATGGTGTATAAGCACTACCGTCGGTTGGTCTTAAAAATTCAATTAGATTTACTTCAAAGTCAGCAGTATTTAGGTTGACTGTCAATTCAGGGTTTGTCACAGTCACGGGCGTACTCGTATTTGATTCGTAAGAATTGGTATGGTCAACAGCTGTCGCAGCAATGATTAAGCTATTTCCTGGTTGTACTGGATATTTCTTTCCCGTTCCATCACTCGGAATACGGAACAAAGTGTGCGCATATACATAGTCTTGATTTGCATCTTTGCCACTTTCTACAGTAATGTTTAATGCTTTAGACCAGTCATATTGATTGTTTTCCAATAAATATTCTCCCGAATTGTTATTATTCTTACCAATTACTTGTCCGAAATATAAACTATCTGCGTATAACACTTGGTTGGAGTTATTATAGATTTCCACAAAAACATCTCGTTGTCCAGCGCCATTTGCCACGTTAGAACCGGCATAATAGATTTGTTTGAAAACCCAGTTTCCTGTTTTGCCGGCTTGTAATTCTAATAAAAATGTTTTGTCTTCAAAAATTTCGATATTATCGTTGCTTCCTGAGAAGTTGATATCATCTTCTACATAATAGCCTGCAAGTTCGGTGTATTTTGCAGCGGAAATAGTCAGTGTGGAATTAATAGTATATGTACCTGGTGTTATACTTTCAAATACGGCTGTACCATTTTCTTGAATTGTTGCCTGATAAGACGCTCCATTGGTTTTATTAAAAATAGTTACAATAGCGTCTTTAGGAGCAATATTTAAATTTTCATCACTCTTCACCGCAATGTCTACTGTGAATTTGACAGCACGCGTTAGTTCAGGATCTTTTTTACAGGATGCTAAAAATAGGATTAAGGCCAAGGACCATAGTAAGATATTGTTTTTCATAATGACTAGAATTTGATATTAGTTCCAATGGTAAAACTCGGTCTTCTGTTATATTTCAGAATTCTTTCTGTACCATTGTTTGTGATGGAATAATGTTCTGGACGTATATTAAATAAGTTGTATGCGTTAAGATTAATTCTGAAATTTTTGCTTATTTCTTTTACCAAAGACATGTTAATTACAGTGTAAACAAATGGCAAGCCTTCTGATATTACATCTGTTGATATGCGTTGTAAAGAATTGAAATCAGCTGGTGAAATCGGGGTTTCAGCCATTGTGAAATATCTTCCTGCCGAATTAAAATAAGCATTCGGGAAGATGGAATTTGTTCTTGTATTTGATTCTTTCCAAAATACATCAGCACTAAAATTGACGATAAAACCAACTTTTGGAATATGTGTAGAGCTGTTTATTTTTGACATTATCTGCAAATAATTTCCCTCATCTGGGCTATATTCCGCATGCGTCAGGCTCGAATTGTCGGGTAGGATAATTCGATTATTCTCGATAGCTATTCGTATAGGCTGTGTCTTTCTGTGTCTATTGAACTGTATGTTATTAATCAAAGAGAAAGTAGTTTTTATTGCGCTTATCTGGCTAAAATTCAACATCCAATCAGCTCCTAAAGATTTTGAACTCGCTCCATTAGTCATCTCATAGCCATAGAAATTGAAATAGTTGTTGGTTTCACTGGTTGGATTATAAGCAATATTTCCTGAAGAGGGATCGACTTGGTACACATACTTCGGTAAGGTATATAAGTGAGGTTGACTCACTGTCTCGTAGCCAGCCCAGTTATTTTTGTAATAACCGTATAGTGATGAACGAACAATGCTGCCTTTATACTGTAATCCCAATTCAATTTGGGAAGACATAGAGGGCTTGAGGTGATCGTTGTTTAAGATTTTCTTATCTGTGTAGACCAAATAGAGTGCCTTTGACAAATCACCAGCATATACATTCAACAATTCAATATCAATAAATACGGGAGCAGGAAACATATGTGCAAGTGTAGGAGCTTTTGACGAAATACCAAAAGCAGCTGTAGAAGACCATTTGTCATTCCAAACGATACTCGTATTAATACGTGGCTGAAGGGTGAAATAGCCATTTTGAATATCAGCTCTCAAACCCAAATTAGCATTGTATCGTTTCGTAAGAACAGTACCTTTGATACTGTTTTCAATATATAGACCCCAATTCTGCGCACTTGGAAGTTGTTCAAAATCATACGCTCGTTCGTTGCCGCCACCATTCAATAGCCATCGC
Organism: Sphingobacterium cavernae; assembly: GCF_008520265.1. GTDB lineage: Bacteria > Bacteroidota > Bacteroidia > Sphingobacteriales > Sphingobacteriaceae > Sphingobacterium > Sphingobacterium cavernae. The sequence goes on along the minus strand of NZ_VIQM01000065.1, from coordinate 92,840 downwards.
GGTCTATCTGGATCACTTATGATGCCTTGACCTCCATTATTTGACAAGTTATAACTTGCGCCATAAGATAAATGATGTTCGCTATTGCCCCAATTAAAATAGCTAGAAGCATCGATTCTTGTATTAAAGTTTTTGGGCTTACCAATTATCTCTTCTTCGGCTCTATAGCTTCCATTACTAAAATAACCTTCGTAAATACCTACCGTATCCTTAATAGCAATAGCTGTAATTCCTCTATTTAATATGTACTGCTTATACGAATATTGATCTGAGCTGGAGTAATTGATATTAAAATTTACCGTGTTCAAAAATCTACTATTCGTATGAATAGCTGTTCTATTGGAAACGGACAAACCTTGATTTCTAAATTTGGACATTTGCGCCATATCATCATCTGGATCAGCTCGTCGGTGATCATTTCGATAGTTGTAATCGAAGGATAATGTGTTTTTTATATTTGTCTTGAAATGTTTTGTCCACATCAAGGCTTGATTTATCCTATTGAAAGATTTAATTTTATCTCTCGGATCTGCGTTGGAGTTGGTATAATTTGTAGAAAAGTTTAAAGCACCAAAATTTTTAGGCAATAGGAAACCTTTACTTAGTCCTGTAGAAACAGATCCTCCGTTTAATTGCATATTGTATGCCCAAGGCGATTGTCCTGCTTGTCTATTGATAATCACGGCCCCATCGGTTATTTCGCCATATTTTGCTGAAGCAACACCTTGGATAACTTCGATACTTTCAATATTATTAGCTGGAATTTCACGAAGGTCAATACCTTGATAAGCGACATCATAATTGGTAGAAGATTGATTCCCTAAGTATGAATCGCTGTAATTTACACCCGATAAAGTCGCTTGAGACATACCCCATCGACTCGCAGAACGACTTTGCATATTGGCGTCATTGCTCAAGTGTACATCATCCATGATGATAGCAATACCTAATGAATTGTTAAGATTAAAAATATTATCGCCACCACCAATTTGTCCATTACCACCACGTAATGTTAGCGTACTAACTTTATTTAGATCAGGGGCAATGGTCGATTTGCCAGGTAGATTCATCAGTACATCTTGGATACTAAATGCTTGCGCTGCTTGAATGGTCTCCTTGTCAAAGAATATGGAAGAATTACTATTTTTTGTGTTTTGAAAAGATGGAGTGATAGACACTTCATCTAATGTAAGACTGAGGTCTTCTAATTTAATCTCTCTATAAGTGGAAAAATCTTTCTTTGCAATGTTAACTTGTCGTGTCTTTTTGCTTACATGAAGCACAGTTAGTGTAACATCCTGTAAATTTGAAGATAATTTGAACAAAAATTCGCCACTGTCGTTAGATGAAGTCACCTGTTGTCCATCATTCAAACGAATTGTTGCGTATCCTAAAGGCTTATTGTTTGTACCAATAATCTTCCCTTTAAGGGTAATGATCTGTGCAAAAGAAATATTAAATACGCCGACTAGTATTAGAGTTAACCAGAGGCAGATGCTGTTTTTCAACTTTATTAAGATTAATTCTAAATTGCAAAGTAACGCAAAAATTAATACTTAATAAAATATTTTAAGAAAATTAGCTGCATTTGCATAATAATTACCTTTACTCCTCCTCTTCAGTTGGTTCTTCGGCAGAAAGTTGACTTAACAGTCGTTCCACTTCTTCTTCAGAAGCAATTAATTTGGCTTTACATACTGCTATTAGTTCTGAAGCTCTTTTTATTTTTGATGCCAGTTCATCTACATTGACATCGCCAATTTCGATGTCTGCTACGATTTGTTGTAACTCGTTAAAAGCATCTATATAGTTGTAGTTTGATTCCATGATTAATTTTGTTTTGAAGTTACCTGACTTTGGATTGTTCCATCTATCAAAATAGTTTCGATATTATCACCAATTTGCACATCAGAAATGGATTGTACAGCTTTTCCATTTACCCGAGTAATTGAAAATCCTCTTTTCAACAATTGCGAAGGATCTGCCATTTTGATCAGTCTTGCTATGTTTTCCAAACTGGCATTTTGCTCTTTCAGAAAATGTTGACTAAATAGCTGTAAACGTTGAGATAGTATGTTAATATTATGCTTTTCTTGCTGTAACCTATTTTTACTAGACCACGAAAGAGCTTGCGCAAACTCTTGTAATTTGATTCTTTCTTGCGAAAATTTATTCTTCGACAAAAATATTAATTGTTCTTGCAACTGATCTAGCGGAAGTGAAAAATTATGAAATTTTTGAATTAAAAAATCTGCCAATTCACTTGGTGTAATAGCATTTTTGTAAGCTACCATCTCACTGACCGTTTCGTTGGTCGAATGACCGATACCTGTTAATACGGGGATTGGAAATATTGCAATGGCTTTTGCTAAATGATAATTGTTATAGGAAGAAAGACCAACTTCACCGCCGCCTCCACGTATTATGGCTACAGCGTCATAAGCATCTGTTCGCTCCGCGATAACTGCTAACTGTTTGATAATCGACGGAATGGATTTGTCACCTTGCAAAAGAGCGGGGTAGAGTGTAGTCTCAATTTTATAACCCCAAGGATTATTATTTATGATTTTGTAAAAATCAGAAAGCCCTTTACTCGTTTCCACAGAAATAATAGCCAGTCGCTTTGGTATGATTGGGAAAGATAATCTTTTATTCGCATCAAATAAATCTTCTTGTTGCAGTTTGAGGATACTTTCCTTTTTTTCACGCTCTAATTCTCCTAACACAAAAGTAGGGTCGATCTCCACGATGCGTAGACTCAATCCATGCAATGGATCGTAGGAAATGCCGGCTTGAAATAGTATCGTAATGCCATCACGAAGCGGTTCGTTCAGGAGTTTTATAAAGGAAGAATTTATTCTTTCAAAATCTGATTTCCACAGTATCGACCGAATTTCTGCTAGAATTTTGCCTTCTTTTTTCTCCACCAATTCTGGATAACAATGGCCTGAATGTTTGTAATGGTTGAGCTTATTCATTTCCGCCTTGATCCAATACAGACTTTTGTAGCGATCTGCTAAAGTACGCTGTATACTTTTGGTCACTTCCAATAGCGTAAAAATGGTCTTATCGTTGACTTTTTCTGGCATAATTCAAATATAAGCTAATAAAAATCTAGTATAAAACGAAATGATTATGTTACTATTTATTGTTGCGGTTTTGTGCGTTTTATTAGTACATTTACACTACAAAACCGTTCTACAATATGAAAATTCAATTCAAGTTACCAAGCCTATTTTTGTGTATATTATTTTTGTCTACAGCTGTTTCAGCACAGTACAAACAGACCCTTACAAATAAAACCCAACTTCTATTTAATGAAAATAAGACTATCCCTCTTGGTCGACTTGATCATCTGAAAATAGCTGTGGCTGTTTCATCCGAGGGAAAATACAATGCATTTATTGAACAAGTTGAGCGGTACGCAGATGTATCGGTGATTGACTTGAATCAATTGAACGAACAAGGAAAACTTTTCAATACTATCATTGTGGCTGCTACGGCATCTGATTTGGGAATAACAAATGCGGCATTATTTAATCAGGCGATCTCAAATAACAAAAATATTATTTTGTGTAAATTCTTAGACACGGATTTGAGTCGTGTGCAAAGCAATTCTCAGTTTGGTGGGAAATTGACAGAATTAGTTTCACCTGAATTTTCTACACAAGCGCAACGCAATCTAGCGATGAGTGTATTTGGCGGATTGGCAATTACGGAAGGAAATACAAAATTAAAAACTACGCAAACACGTCTACAGTATTCTGATGGTGTAGGGTCCGGTTTGAACTTGCCAAAGATGACGCAAAAGATTGACGCTATTGCGGCAGAAGCTATACGCGAACAAGCAACGCCTGGTTTGGTGGTGATGGCAATCAAAAATGGACAGGTTATTTTTGAAAAAGCGTATGGGAATCATACCTATGAAGCAAAACAAAAAACGAGTATAAAGGATATTTTTGACTTAGCATCCATTAGTAAAATTGCGGGCACGACGCCAGTGATTATGAAGTTGCAAGAGACTAATGCTATTCACTTGGATAGTACAATGGGATCTTATCTATGGGATGTACGTTCTACGAATAAAAAAGATATTAAGCTAAGGACAGTTTTATTGCACGAAGCTGGTTTCACGCCGTTTATTCCATTTTACAGAAATTTAAAAACTGGTGATGTGCAAAGTTTTCCCTCTGCTACGCATCAAGTCCAGCTAGCCGATAATTCTTATTTGAAAAACAACTATTATGAGGAAGTAATGTGGCCAGAGATGATGAAGTCTGCTGTCAAGCCATCAGGTAATTATGTGTATTCGGATATCAGTATGTATGTCATGAAAGAAGTTGCCGAACATATTACGAGTATTCCGATGGACGAATACGTTCAACAAATATTGTATAGACCAATAGGCATGAAGACAGCAGGTTATAATCCACGAAAGCGTTTTGACAAATCGCGAATTGTACCGACAGAGCACGATACTTCCTTCCGCAAAGTATTATTGGAAGGTTTTGTACATGATCAAGGTGCTGCGATGGCAGGCGGTGTGGCTGGACATGCAGGCTTATTTGCTTCCGCAAATGATTTGGCAATTTATGGACAGTTGCTTTTGAATCGTGGTGAATATGGTGGAACTCGTTATTTTAAAGAAAATACCGTGGATTTATTTACTTCCAATCAATCTAAGACTAGTCGTCGTGGTCTAGGTTTTGACCGTTTTGATCCTGATCTAAAAAAGGAATACCCTTCTAAATTAGCTAATCAATCGGTTTATGGTCACACAGGATATACTGGTACGTGTATTTGGATTGATCCAAAACATCAGTTGGTGTATATTTTCTTATCGAATCGAGTACATCCGCAAGTGTCAACAAAATTGTTGAATTTGAATATTCGCAGTCGCATTCAAGATGCGATTTATGAAACTATTAATGAAGCGAAATAATGAAAAAGACGCTTATTCTTAATTTTTTGGCAATGTGTTCTTTTGTCTATATGGCAAATGCGCAAGAAGACTTTAAAAAAATACACAAGGATCTTTTGGTGGTTGATGGGCACAATGACGTAATTATCTCCAGTATTTTGGATGGTCATGATATTTCAAACCGCTTGACAACGGGTCATACGGATATACCTCGGTTGATTGAAGGAGGCGTCGATGTTCAAGTGTTTGCGGTTTGGTCTGACGACAAAAAATGGAAGAAAAATGCTTTTAAGCATGCCAATGATCAGATTGATGCATTAGAAAAAGTTATTAAGAAAAATAAGGACAAGATTTCTATAGCCAAAAATGTAGCTCAAATTTATCGTCTACAAAAGCAAGGGAAAATTGCTGCTATAATTGGCATCGAGGGTGGCAATATGATCGAAGAAAGTATTTCGAATTTGGTAAAATTGCATAAGCGCGGTGCAAAGTATTTGACGTTGACTTGGAACTATAATTTGTCTTGGGCAACAGCCGCTTCGGTAGAAGACAGTAAGCCTGCTTCAGAACAAATGGGGCTATCCGACCAAGGAAAAGCGATTATCCGCAAAATGAATGAACTCGGTATGCTCGTGGATTTGTCGCATGCGAGCAAAAAGACATTTTACGATGTCTTGGAAGTTTCTACAAAGCCTGTATTAGTATCACATAGTAATGCAGCTGCTTTGACTCCACATTCCCGCAATTTGGATGATGCGCAATTGGCTGCGCTTAAGAAAAATGGGGGAGTCGTTGCTGTCAATTTTTATTCTGGATTTTTGGACACCGCTTTTGAATCTCGCATTCACGAACTATACGACAACCATTTTGGTAAGCCGACAGAAATAATTTCTGCTTCTAGAAAATACCATAAACTTCCGAAGGAATTAAAATTCCAAGCGGATGTGAAATTAGACTTATTGCTAGATCATATTGATTATTTGGTTAGTAAAGTAGGAATAGATCACGTGGCAATTGGTTCGGATTATGATGGAATAGAGTCTACACCACAATACTTGGAAGATGTTTCTAAGTTTCCGATTTTGACTAAGTCTTTGTTAGAAAGAGGTTATAAAAAGGAGGACATTGCGAAGATAATGGGGCTTAATTTTCTGCGTATAATGAAAGAAAATGAAAAATAATTGAGTTACTCTGTGAGTAATGTGTTATCTTTTAGTCAATTATGAACTTTATACTTTTGACTAATGCATAACAAACGATTGTTTTTTGTCTTATTCCTTTTTACGACATTTTTATCCTGTTCTAAATCTGTTACCAATGATGAAACTCCCGTCGTGGAGGAAGAAGTAATCGAAATTTCTGAATTTTATTTTGCCAAAGAGAAAAATCCGACCTTAACTGCGGATTTTATGCTGGAAGAAGCTAACGGTGTGTACTCAGGAGAATTGCCTAAGTATCATTCCAAAAATCTAATTCCTATCTTCAAAACCAATGCATCAAAGGTTTTGGTTAGTAACTTAGCGCAAGAAAGTGGAACAACAGTCCGAGATTTTTCTCAACCTGTTACCTACAGTTTTGTGGGGGCTAAAGGAACTAAAAAAGATGTAACGGTCCGCGTTAATTGGACTAGTTTCGAAATTCCCCAATTTAATATCACTATTGATGGAGGTGAAGAGGTCGTCGAGAAGGAGAAATATTTAAAAGCTACTTTGCGTATTGATGGCAAGACTTTCTACCCAAATTTTGAGGCTTCGACAGAGATTCGTGGAAGAGGAAATTCTACATGGGGTCAACCTAAAAAGCCTTACCGTCTTCGACTAACGACGAAAGCATCCATCTTAGGTTTGCCTGAAGCGAGAAATTGGGTACTATTGGCCAATTTCTTAGACCCTAGCCTCATGTGTAATGCTGTAGCTATGCGTATAGGTCGTGATTTACAAGTTCCTTTTACCAATGATATTATTCCTGTTGATGTTACTATAAATGGTACTTATCGTGGTAGTTATGTGTTGACACAACATCTAGAAGTAGCAAGCAATCGTATTAATATCACCGATGATGGATATCTATTTGAATTGGATGATTATTTTGATGAGGAATTTCAGTTCAGAAGTTCGAATTACCATCTTCCAGTAATGATTAAGTCTCCGGAGTTAGAAGAGCAAGATGAAATAGCTCCTATCAAAGCTGATTTTGAACAATTGGAGGATTTGATCTACGCCTCCAACTTTCCAAACAATGGATATCGAGATAAATTGGATATCGATGTATTTGCACGTTATCTTATGGTCTATATCTTGACAGGAAATGAAGAGTTAAATCATCCGAAAAGTACCTATATGCACAAAGTTCCAACAGGTAAATTTAGTTTTGGACCGATTTGGGATTTTGATTGGGCGTATGGATTCGAAGGCTCAGGAAATCATTTTAGTAATCCAGGAAGAGATTTCTTCTGGACTGGTAATAAGTCTGGCACACGTTTCTTTCAACGATTGCTTTCGGATACTGAAGTAAAAAAAGCTTTCAAAACGCACTGGGAAAGTTATAAAGCAAACCATTTTAATAATCTAATTCGTTTTGTGGATGAATATTCTAATATTATTAAAGAGTCTAAAGCTAGAGATGAAGTGATTTGGAAGAAAGGAAAGAACTTCGACCTAGAGGTTGTCAGGTTGAAAAGCTACTTAAATGATAGGAAAACTTATATTGACAATATGGTCAGGGGATATTAAACTTTGTAAACAATAAAACCTCGACAATTTGTCGAGGTTTTTCATTTAGGGTTTTAATTTTTTAATAAGCGCCTAAGTAGAAGCTGCCTGATTGGTTTTTCAATTTAGCTCCTTTGGTAATAGCTTTTGTTTTGTAGTTGATTATATAAAGGTTACCGTCTAATCCATTAGGAGTCAATGGTACATATACATTATCGCCGTGTACGCCAATGTTTTGAAATTGTCCAAATGTACCTACCATTGCTGCTACACCTGTAGCAGTGTTTGCAGAACGACCGCTAAATCCAATGTTGCTTTCTTGTTCGGTAGTCAATTTAGTCGCTGTTTTTGCTTTCAAATCAACTAATGCTAAGTATCCACCATCTGTACCTGTTACGGTATATAATACTAGGCCAATATCGTCTTTGATTAGTCTCCAAGCTCTGATCGCAATATTAGCTGATGAGTTTAGTGCTGTTTTTAAATCAAAATTATACGAATCGTCATAGGCATTTGTGCTCCCTGAAATTTTCAAAATTTGAGAACCTCCAGTTGCAGTTGCTTGGTAAATATCACCATTAGACCCTAGCCATTGCGTCATCGTGCGATACGAGTGATTGTTAGTTTTACTTACTCCAGAATATATTAATTTTGGATTGGCTAGGCTCGGGTAATCAACAACCAAAGTAGCCGTACCTAATTCTCTACCAGGGTTAGTTGTAGCCCAAGTTTGAACACCATTATTATTAACGGTAGATTTTTTAGTTAAGTCAACTTTTGTCAAGTTACAACCAATAAAAACTTTATTTTTAGCTGAATTTAAGATTGGTACGTCTATACGTCCAATTTGATAGCCCGCTTTTGTTTGCGCTTCTGACAATGGAATAGTAAATTCTGTTTGACGTAAGATAGTCGGATTATCTAAGTCTAAGGCCAAAATTTTTGCTGTACTTTTCACATCTACAAAGTCAGCGCCAGCACCTTCTGCAGTCCCTTGTACCTTTGCGGAAGCATATACACCAACACCAATACCGTTCGCAGCAATTACCCATCTAGGCGCATTACCAAGGATAGGCTCTGTGTTTACCTCCTCACGGGTATCAATAAAGTTTTTACCACCTTGTACGTGGTACTTATTGAATATACCTCCATCATCGCCAGTATACTGAATATTATATAAAAAGTTTCCATTATGAGAACCTTGTACACGTGCAGTACGTTGAGAGCGCAATGTATAACCATTTGCGAAAACATTTGCTTCAAAATTTGGATTTTCGGCTTCAGCTAGGGAAATCGCTAAAGCTCTTGTTCCACCATTACCCGCCTCACCTTCGGCATCAGGAAATGCGCCTGTCAGTGTTATAAATTGTCTTGTACCAAGATCTGGTCCAGTCAAAAAATTAGGTCCTTCATCGTTTGTTTTCTCACAGCTTGATAATGTTCCTATAGCTATTGCGCTACTGAAAACTAGAGTTCTGAATATATTACTTCTCATATTTATATTATTTAAAATTATTTATAGTATAGTTTAATTTTACATAAAATGCTCTTCCTGGTTTTTGAACGCCAAAGTTGTCGTATACTTCAGAATTAAAAATGTTTTTGCTATCCAGACTCACGACAATATTTGATTTTGGTACCCTGTAATTTATACCGATATCATGTGTAAATTGTGTAGGCGTTGTAAACCAATCTGAATCAAACCATATTGTCTTAAATGGAGCGACATATCCCATATTGTAATAAACATTTACAACGGACTTTTTTTGTATTAGATTGTTAATGCGGTATTGTACGTTCGCATTCATTGTGAAGAATGGCTCATTAGGTACTTGTAGATTATAAAGCGCATGTGGATTACCCCAATCATCATTTTTTACTTTGAATAAGGAATTGAACTTAGATATGTTGAAGTTGGCATTTAACTTATTATTGTATATATAATTTAGTTCTGCTTCAAATCCAATTGCCTGCGTTTTCTGTAAATTGACGAATTGGGTAACTTGAATATCTTCTATTTGATTTTCACGACCTGGTAACACTTCTTCTGTTCTTGTTTGTTGGATTATTTTATCGTAACCATTTCTCCAAAAGAAGTTTCCATAGATGGATAATTTATGTTTTTCCCAGTTAGATATAGCATATCTAGTTCCCAAATTGTAATTAATTGCTAACTCAGGTAAGATGTTTTCATTTGGCAATAAGTTTTCTTCTGGTGACCCATATATATGACGTTCCGTAGGCATGATAAATGATTTTTCTGCTGAGACAATCAAAAAAGCATTTTTAAGTGCTTCATATGAAGCTGTTCCTCCAAACCCGCTATTATCACGTGTTGTCTTTTTATTTGTGTAAATCATTTCACCATTCGTCTCGCTTACTGGAATGTTTTGAACCGTATTATATATGCCATATTTTCCAAAGAAATTGGTTCTTAATCTTCCGTTAAATGTTTCGGCTTCATAATTTACAGCGAAAATATTGTTGTTTACATCGTTTTGGGTAATCCATTTATTCCGCTCTGGTATTATTAAATCCTTGTCATCACGAGTAGTTGATTCGTATTTGTGGTTAAGTGAAAGACGATGTCCTGAAAATAGGGTATATGCAAGATTCGATCGTATGTTGGTGATTGTACGGTCAATATCTGAAATCACAGCTTCACCTTGTTGACCTCGACTTATTTCATGTGGATAAGGAAGAACTTCACCCTGACTATTAGGGGGAGCAAGCATCAATTCTAATTCATAAGAATTACTGCCTTCACGAGCCCAGTTATACTTTTGGCTAACAGTATCTTGTAAGTAGGTATTCCGATAACTTCTTGCAGCATTTACATTCAACGATAAACCGTCAACAAAAAGATTCTTTTTATTATAATTTAAATTTAATACGTGCGCTTGATATTCATTAAAGCGCCCTTTGTAAGCACGAGTCATTGTAAGTCCATGCGGTATATCTTTGTAAGAGTCCGAAATGTTGTAACCCACAAAGAATTGATCTGCCCATTTGACATCTGTAAATCCAAATTCAAAGCGTCCACCTACTGTTTCAAATTTGTCATTTGGTCTACGGGTTTTATTATATCTGATGGTATTTCCTCCTGAAGTGGTGTATTTGGAGAATTTACCCCACATCTCATAGTTATTGTCCGAATGACTATAAAATCCCGATAAGCGAGTTGTAAATCCAGATTTTTGATTGCGATACATTCCTGATACATCAGCGCGATAGGTGTTGAATGAGCCATAAGAAACCGCAGCTGTAATGTTATTGGAAGAAGCGTCTTTTCTCATCACTACATTTATTGCTCCTCCAATATAGTTACCCGATAGATGAGATGGCAACACGCCTTTGTATACTTCAATACGCTCAATCATCGCTGGAGGAATATTGTTAAGATTAAAAGAAGAACCATATGTGGATATTTCCAACCCATCTAAAAATATACCTATTGTGCTACCGGACATACCGTTTAAATTGTACTCAATCGGAGATCCTTCACCTCCATTTTGACGAACACGCACACCTACAGCACGGTCCAATAATTCATTGGTTGTTAAGTTTCTTAATGAAGCTTCTTTTGTTTCGATGACAGAGACGGCAAAACCCGATGTTTCAATTTCTTTTTTAGCGGTTTTGCGTTCAATGCGAACTTCATCGATTGAAAATCCTCCTTTTTCGTCGATATGAATATGTAAATCGGGATAATTTTTATTGACATTTAACTGCAATACTTTGCTCTCAATTTCTATGGATGAAATCAACACATTATATTTCCCAGCAGGGACATTTTTGAATTCATAAAGACCGTTTGCGTCTGTAATTGCAGTAAAGTTTGTTCCATCTAATTTTATAGTTACATGTGAAACAACTTCTCCGTTTTCTTTGTGCACTTTGCCTTTCACAGAAAAAGTTTGTTGCGCAAATGCGGTTATATTAATTAAAGTAAAAACGATTAACAGATAAAAGATTTTCATTTATTCGGATTAATATATTAATTTTGATATTCTTTAGAACCAGTCTAAATAAATATTAAGCTACAAATCTAGAATTATTCTAAATAATAAAATGACGAAATCGGGAAAAAATGCTTCACAATCAGAAATAGTCGATCCATTAAGTAAACTAGAATCGGAGATTTCACTGAATTCTTTTCATATTGAGTTGCATTATGTCATTTTTGATGAATTGTCCTCTTCAATTATTGCGAGTCCTGTCGATGGTTTTTTGAATATATTATTTCCTTCAAGTTCGTCTCCTTGCATTTCACCATATTTTGTTAAAGACAATTCGTATGTCATTCGTGGAGGAGAAAATATACTTCATCCTATACAAATAGGGGATTCGGTGGAATGGAAAAATACGTACGGCAATAATGTTGCAATCGCTCTTTTTGTCCCTAAGAGTCTGTTAAGAGATTTTCAGCATAAGTTCGAAACGGAGAGACATCGCTTTGAGAATGGACTTTTAACCAAAAGCGATAATCGTATTGCTTTGGCTATCAATCAGATTTTGGATTTAGCAAAGAGAGATCACCAATTGAATAATCTTCGTATACAGGCATTAATGATTGAAGCTTTGGTACACCAAATTGAAGGTCTGTATGCCGAGAATGATAAGCGCGAAGTAATTTTAAATAAAAATCATTACGATAAAATAATTCAGGTCAAATCGATTATTGATAAAGATTTATCAAAGAATCATACCATTGCCGAGTTAGCTCGATTAGTCGGAACGAATGAGCAGTATTTGAAGAAATATTTTAAGCAACATTTTGGGAAGACGGTCATGAATTACATTACCGAGCGGAAGATGGAACACGCCAAGGAATTAATTATGACAGGAGAGTATAGAGTCGTGGATGTGGCGCGTATGACAGGCTATAAACATTCTACCCACTTTACCACAGCTTTCAAAAAATATTTCGGCTTTATCCCCAATTCTCTTCGTTATTCTTTTCTAGTTGCGCAAGAAGGCGTACAACACGTAATAACGGAAATTGGGAGCTATATGGGTATGTTGTAAACAAAGAAACTATTAAACGCATAAAAGCCATTCAATGAGAATGGCTTTTATGCGTTTATATGGATATTTTAAAACTTGTAGCTTATTGTTGTCATAAAGTTGCGGGGAGGAATTGGATTTACTGAATAATTTTCATGTATGTAATAACTCAATTCATCCGTTACATTAGCCATTTTTGCTAGAATGCTGAATCTTTTTGCGGTATAACCTACCGATAAATCAAACGTCGTAAATGGATCGACTGGAATTAGTCTATTCACGCCATCACGAACATTGATTTTCGAATTATTCCAGCCTGCATTACGCTTGCCTGTGTAAAATGCCGAAGCACCAATTTTTAAGCCTTTAAGACTACCATTTTGCATGGTATAGAATAGCGTTGTATTTCCTGTATGTGCAGTTGTTCCTACAAGTCGATCACCTACCGCATTACCTGAAGTTTCGGCATCTTTGCCATCAGCATTCTTAAACTTAATAATGTCCAAAGTTTCTGTATAGCGCATAAAGTTGTATGCGTATCCTGCCATAATATCTAATCCTGGCAATAATTGTCCTGTTATGTCAAGTTCCACGCCGTCAGATGAGGTTTTACCCGAGAATTCTTTCATGTTAGTATCTCCATTTGTAGAACCGTTAGCATCCAAAATAGCCATCTGCGTGAAATTGTTGTTATTAATTCTATAGGCTGTCAGATTAGCTGTTAGATGTCCTTTAAAGAAATCGTTTTTGATCCCAGCTTCATAGTGATCGATAATAGAAGGCGCTAATGGTTGGTAATTGATGTCGTAACCACTATTCGATGTGAAATTATTCGCATAACTAACATATACAGTTGATGTAGTTATCGGCTGATAAATCAATGCAAATTTAGGAGACCACGCTTTGTCAATTTTTGCACCGACTTCATTTCCTTTAGCGTCTTTATTTACTACAGTTTCACTCACTCCAGTCTTATAGGTGTATTTCTCCGAATAAGGTGTTCTTTGGTAAGTATAGCGAATACCCGCTAATACTTTAAATTTTTCTGTCAAGGAAATTAAATCCTGCGCAAATGCTCCATACCTGAATACATCTGTTTTAGTCCAAGTATTGTTAGACCATTCGGGGATATCAGATCGTGTAGTAGATTTATCAAAGACATTAATATTATCATATGCTGTGGTTGGTGTATTGGGTTTAGAAGGATCGGCGTATATATTATAAGCATATGCTTTGGTCGAAGCTTGATCAGCATCTGCCCCAAAAAGTAATTGATGTTTGACAACTCCCGTAATGAAATTACCCGTCAAGTTTAATTGTTGATTCTTAGTAAATTCTTCTGTGGCACTGCGGCTTACAGCTCTAGGAGCTAGACCTTGTGCATTAGCCTGTAATCTATCCGAACCATAATAATTGCGGTTGTAGTTTTGTATACTAGCTATTGCTGACAATTTCCAATTTTCATTGAAATTATGATCCAAAGCTACCTGACCATTCGTAGAATTGGTGTTATTGAAAGCACCATTCACATTTAAAAACGTTTCACGACCGACTTGATCATTGATTTTTCCTTCAACTGAGCCAATACCAAAGTCAGGGGTGTAATTTGATTTCAGGTAATCAAAATTGAAATTTAATTCGGTTTGATCCGAAATCTTATATAATACAGATGGATTTACATAGATTCTATCAGATTTTACTACATCTCTATAGCTATTGGCTGTACTTCCAGTACCTACAAATCGGAATGCTATCTTTTCTGATAGTGGTCCATAAATATCCAGCGTAGGCTTATAGGTGTCCCAAGATCCATAGCGCATGGAAACTTCACCACCTAATTCAAATTTTGGTTTCTTGGTAACCAAATTGACAACAGCACCGCCTGTCACGCTGCCATATAATAGTGCGGCAGAACCTTTTAGTATCTCAACTGATTCTAATGTACTGGCTTCGATTTGTCCGCCATTATTGGTTCGTGCACCGTTTTTGAAAATATTATTTCCACCCAGACTATAGCCTCTAGAAAAAAAGTTTTCTCCAACACCACCGCGATTCGCGCCCAAGGCTATACCATTTGCATTTCTTAATGCATCTCCGAGCGTGTTTATTTGTTGATCGCGAATTACTTGCTTGTTAATGATTTGTACGGATTGAGGCAAGTCTTTGTCTGTAATTCCTGATTTGGCAACACCAACTTTTTTATTGTTTACTGAATTGTAGCCACGTATTTCAACTTGATCAATTTCATTGTGCGCTTTATGCACCACGAAAGGCTGCAAATTTGTTTCACTGCCTTTGGGCGATACGCGCAAGCTATCATTACGGTAACCAACACCTGATACAGTTAGGGTAAAATGACCATTTTGTGGAACGTATAATTGAAAATGACCTGTGCTGTTTGAGGTTGTTCTGGCATTCGCTACCGAAATATTTACATTCGAAATTCCATTTCCTTGGTGGTCTACTAATTTACCTTTTACAGTTGTCTGGGCATGTGCAACAGCGCCTATACTCATGACAATCAGCAAAGCAAAATATATTTTTGTTTTCATCTTTAATTAAACTAATTCTAAATTGAGAGCAAAACTAGTTCGCTGAATGAAATCAAAAAATAAACAATCCGATAAAAAGTTTAATAATCCGAAAAAACTTATGTATTTCAGACTTACACATATACCATAAATGCAAAACGCCATCCCTCGGGATGGCGTTTAAAATATTTGTAATTGATTAATCAAATTTCCATCTTACAAAAGCTTCGATAGCTTCGTAATCTGCAAGACCCAATTGGTGGTACAAACCTGCAGTGTACGTTGTTCTATCTTCTGCTCTCACCCAGAACTCACGTGGATCATCACCAGGGAATACAGGTAGATCTTTTTGTGATTGGTGTTTGAAGATTGCTAAACGCTTGCGCTTAACCTCTTGTGGAGAAAGTGGAACTGCCATTTCGATCTCGTGGATAGGGAATTCGTACCATGCACCACGGTACAACCACAACCAACAATCTTTAGCCCATTCTTCCGTAGCACGTAATCTTGTCAATGCTTCTAATATAATATCGAAACAAACTTTGTGCGTGCCGTGTGGATCGTGGAAGTCACCAGCAGCAAATACTTGATGCGGTTTTACTTGACGCATCAATTCCATTGTTTGTTGGATGTCATCCTCAAACGATACATCCTTCGAGAATTTTTGACGATCGTAGAAAGGTAAATCTTGGAAATGAATATTTTCGTCAGGTAAACCAACAAAACGAGATCCCGCTATAGCTTCACCTTTACGAATGAATGCTTTTACTTTGCGAATGATATCTGGATCGATTTCCTTCGGTTGTTTCTTCGCAAAATATGCATTAGACTCTTTATATAACTCTTCCAATTTAGAAGTATCTTCGCCTAATTCTTTTGTAATATCTGTCGCAAATTCTAAGAATCTTCTAGCATCATCATCCCATACCGCATTATTACCTGAAGTTTGGTAAGCTACGTGTACATTGTGACCTTGATCCGCTAAACGGATGAATGTACCACCCATTGAAATTACGTCATCATCAGGGTGTGGTGAGAACAAAATCGCATTTTTGCGCGCTGGTTCTGCACGCTCTGGACGATTTGAATCATCTACCCCTGGTTTACCACCTGGCCAGCCTGTGATCGTACGTTGTAATTCGTTGAAAATACGTATATTGATGCTGTAAGCAGGACCTTTCGTTGTCGAAAGACTTGCCATACCATTGTTGTTATAATCGTCGTCAGTTAATTTTAAAATTGCTTTGTTCAATTTTAATGACAACCATACTACCGCTTTTTTGATTAATGAATCCGTCCATTCTACATCATGCGCTAACCAAGGTGTGTCAAAACGTGTCAACAAGCAAGCAGCACCTTCGTCCAAGATAAACTCTACATGATCAGAAAGTTGAAGGAAAGTCGCTGGAATATCTGAAGAGATTTCGCCTTCTACCGCTTTCTTAACGATTTCAGCTTTCTTCTCGTTCCAAGCCATTAAGATAATCTCTCTAGCTTTGAAAATCGTACCAACGCCCATTGTGATCGCTTTTGTAGGCACATTTTCTTTACCTCCAAAATCATGTGAGGCATCACGACGTGTCAAATCATCCAAAGTAACGATACGCGTACCGGAGTTTGGAGCAGATCCCGGCTCATTGAAACCGATGTGGCCTGTACGACCAATACCCAAAATCTGAATATCTAATCCGCCTAAATTTGTGATTTTTTGCTCGTATGCTTCGCAGAAGGCTTGTACTTCGTCCTCGTTTAAAGTTCCATCAGGAATATTGATGTTTTCGCGTGGAATATCCACGTGGTCAAACAAATTTTTATTCATGAAAGTAACATAGCTTTGCGCAGCTGTAGGTTGCATTGGATAGTATTCGTCCAAGTTGAAAGTTACAACGTTTTTGAAGCTCAAACCTTCTTCTTTGTGAAGACGAACTAATTCTTTGTACACTTTAATGGGTGTCGCACCTGTAGCTAACCCTAATACAGCAGTCTCGCCCTTAGCTTGCTTCTCTTTAATGATAGAGGCAATACGATTTGCAACTTGAATCGAAGCAACGTCTTGATTTGGGAATACCGTAACCGGTACTTTTTCAAAACGTGTTTCCTCTAATAAATTTAATCTTGCCATTTATGAGGTATATATATGATAAATCGTGAATTGCAAATTTAGCAATAAAAAGCCCTTGTTAATAAATAAAAAGCTAAATATTTATTATTTACTAAATAAAATAAAAAGTCAAACCGTTGCGCAATTTATAGGCTTAGCAAGTTTTGTAACGCCTGATTAAGAGTCTCCTCCTTTTTTGCAAAGCATATTCGGAGTAAATTTTGGTTAACCTCATTACTGTAGAACGCAGATACAGGAATTGTCGCTATTTTGAACTCTTTAGTAAGCTTTTCTGCAAAGTCAAGCTCTTTTTCTTGTGCTATCGCACTATAATCCACCAATAAAAAATATGTTCCTTCACAAGGCAAAACCTTAAAGGGACTAGAACTTAATTTATTTAGGACAAAATCTCTCTTTTGTTGAAATAATGGAGTCAACGATTGATAATAATCAATAGTACTCAAATAATCTGCTACCGCAAATTGAATAGGGGTATTGACAGAAAAAACATTGAACTGATGGATTTTCCGAAACTCTGCTGTCAAAAATGGATTTGCCACGACATAGCCCATTTTCCAACCTGTAGCATGCAATACTTTCCCAAAGGAAGCGACCACAAAACCATTCTGACGTAAAATAGTAGATTCTAAAATAGAAATATGCTTGTTCCCATCAAAAACAATATGCTCATAGACTTCATCACTCAATACAAAAACGCCAGTTTCTTCAACGATATTCTCTAGTGCGGATATATCTTCCTTAGCTAAAATTCTTCCTGTTGGATTATTGGGGTTGTTTATAATAATTAACTTCGTGCGTTCCGTGATTTTTGATTTCACATAATTCCAATCAATAGCAAAATCAGGCGCATGGAGTTCGATTGGAATTACTTTTCCGCCAAAAGATTGTATACTTGGACTATACGAATCATAAGCAGGCTCGAAAATAATGACTTCATCGCCTGGATGAATCAATGTCCCAATCACCGAATACAATCCTTCCGTTCCTCCAGCTGTAATGGTAATTTCATCGTTCGGATCTAGCGCTATTTGGTAGTAATGGTTGTATTTCTCGCTAATCGCTTTTCGGAGCTCAATAGTTCCCGGCATGGGCGCATATTGATTAAACCCTTTCTGCATATATTGAGTCACAAGTGTTGTCAATTTTGGATCAATGTCAAAATCTGGAAATCCTTGCGAAAGATTAATAGCTTGATGCTGTTGCGCGAGGAGCGACATTCGTGAAAAAATACTTACTGTCGAATGGGGTAGCTTAGATTTAAAATTGCTTTGAAAACTTTGTGTCATTTTTAATTTTATAACTATACTAAAGTAGTAGATTATTTTATATTTGAACAATAAATCTCACTGGAATGAAAAAAATACTATTTATAATAGCTCTAGTTTTTCCTGCATTAATTTTTGCGCAGACAAAAGAAGAAAAGATTAAGCAGATTTTGGAAAATCCAAAAGACCCTAATGTCCTTCAAGTTATTCAACGTTTGGATACGTACAATCCAGATTACAAAGAAATGCGTACGTATTTTAAAAAAGTGGATAAATCAGTTCGAAAATCTTTACAAGGAAAGATATTTGATCGATACTTGAAAGCATTGGAAAATTCTTCTGTAGGGAAAAAAGCTCCAGGAATTACACAATTTGCCCCTGCAGGAAACGTTTATTCGCTACAAGATCTAAAAGGTAAGTATGTATTGGTTGATTTTTGGGCTTCCTGGTGTCCTCCATGTCGTGAAGAGAATCCTAAATTAGTGGCGATTTACAATGACTTTAAACACAAAAACTTTGAAATATTAGGTGTTTCTTTTGACAAAGACATCAATGCGTGGAAAAAAGCCATTGAAGATGATAAATTGACTTGGAAGCATATTTCTGACTTGCAACATTGGAACAATGGCGCGGCTGGTGTGTATGGTATAAAGGCTATTCCACAGAATGTCCTAGTTGATCCAAACGGAATTATTGTGGCGCGTAACTTGCATGGCGATGATCTGAGAAAGAAACTTGAAGAAATATTGAAATAATACAAGCAGGAATTGATAATATAAAACGCTTTATCCGATATATCAGGGTAAAGCTTTTTTATGTAATGGAAGCCGGAAATACCCCGATTAAAGAATTTAAGCGAGGTTAAGTATTTTGATTTGTAGGCTTTTAGGGAGTTGTTCAACAGTTACAGATGTTGGTGGCAGTTTTTGTTTTTTATAAGGTTTTCGTTTAGAGTTCTTAATAGTTGATTATAATTTGTATTCATTGTTGCAACAGAAATATTATAAGGTGAACTATAATTTTCAAGATTAAATCTCATCAGTTTTTTTCTCAGCTTGTTGTCTTCTTTCTTAATATATTCCTCTGCATTATTGATTTGAATAATAATTATTTTTACGCTATTGATTTTTATTTCTTCAAATCCTTCAATATCACTCCATTTTATATATTCGTTTTTTTTAGGGTTCACATTTACTCCATTTTCATCAATTATTAGCATTAATTTATTTTTTAATAACTGTTTTATTGACACAAAAACACCAAAGCCAAAAAATAAAACTGATGTAATTCCTGAAATTTTTATGAACAGAGGATTTCTGACTCTGTAGCTAGCCATATTTTCAGCATTTAGAAAAAGGTAGATACCAAGTATTACAAAAATTAAGGAACCTATTAGTAATAAAAGTGCTTTCTTTTTATTGGAGTAAAATTCTATCTTATTCATTTGTGGACGGGAGTTTGGATCATATATCGCCTAACATTTAAATATACGCAACAATTTTAAAGTTGCTTATTCAATATGTTGATATACTGCTAAATATATAGAGTTTTTTGAATAGGAGGACGTATTAGTAAAACTGTATCTGCGAATTAGTTATACAGCAATAGATTTTTTCGTGATTCGACTAGGGGGAGGAGAAATCTAAAATTAGTATTGATTAATAGTAAGGATTTAGATTTCTCCCATTGTTCGAAATGTTGGTTAATCTTAAAAATTAAGATTACTTCGTTCCTCTGACGATTATCTTAAGAGGTCGTGCAACCTACCCAAATAACGTCCTAAAAATATCTTCTAATTTTGCTACAGGGCGGATGGCGATATTGTATTTCTTAGCGTCAAGTCCTTTGGTATTATGCTTTGGAATAAAAATCCCTTCAAAACCTAATTTCTCGGCTTCTGCGATACGTTGTTCGATGCGATTTACAGCACGTATTTCACCGGATAAACCTACTTCTCCTGCAAAAGTAATATTTGTTGGCAAAGCGATGTCCTGTTGTGAGGATATAATTGCTGCGATGACAGCCAAATCAATTGCAGGATCTTCTACACGTAGACCTCCGGTGATATTCAAAAATACATCTTGTGCACTTAGACGGAAACCAAAACGTTTTTCTAATACAGCTAGGAGCATATTCAATCTTTTGGTATCAAAGCCTGTAGAACTACGCTGTGGCGTGCCAAAGGCAGAATTTCCGACCAAAGCCTGTACTTCTATCATCAATGGACGAATGCCTTCGAGCATGGTTGCAATAGCCACACCACTTGTTGGTTCGTCGCGTTGCGAAATCATTATTTCCGAAGGATTCGAAACCTCACGCAATCCCGAACCTTGCATTTCATAGATTCCCAATTCGGATGACGAGCCAAAACGATTTTTAACCGCACGTAAGATGCGGTACACGTGGTGACGATCACCTTCAAATTGCAGTACCGTATCCACCATATGTTCCAACACTTTTGGACCAGCGATAGAACCATCTTTCGTAATGTGTCCTACAATAAATACAGGAACATTACTTTCTTTGGCATAGCGTAATAATTCCGCAGTACATTCACGTACTTGCGAAACAGATCCTGGTGCAGATTCTATTTTTTGGGAATGCAAAGTTTGGATAGAGTCAATCACAACCAAATTCGGTTCAACTACTTCCGCTTGTTTGAATATATTTTGCGTTGAAGTTTCTGTTAAGATATAGCAGTTTGCTTTCGAATGTTGGGAAAGACGTTCTGCACGCATTTTAATTTGTTGTTCGCTCTCTTCTCCAGAAATATATAACACCTTAATCTGTGGTATAGAAAGAGCCAATTGCAACATCAATGTGGATTTACCAATGCCCGGCTCTCCGCCAATCAAAACCAAAGAACCCGGAACAATTCCACCTCCCAATACACGGTTAAATTCTTTGTCTGGTGTGATGATGCGCTGCTCTTCACTGTAGACAATTTCGTGAATGATGGCCGCTTTGTTTTGTCTTTTTGGTGAGCCGATGGTTGTCGTACTACGCCATTCGGGCACGCGCGAAGACGCTGGAGCAACTACTTCTTCTACAAAAGTGTTCCACTGTTTGCACGATGGACATTGTCCAAGCCATTTCGGGGATTCATTTCCACAAGATTGACAGAAATATGCTGATTTTGATTTTGCCATTAAGCTAAATTAATAAAAATAAGGCTTAAAAATTATTTTACAAATTCATTGTGACGAACAATTAATTTCCTTTACTTCGGTTAGTAATTCTATGGCAAACATATCGAGAAATTTGACAAATAGTCATAAAACATAATCTATGATAAAAATACATTCCAAATCAATCTACTTACTGCTTCTATTCACCGTTTTCGGTCTATCATCTTTTGCACAGGCAACACAAGATTCAACGAGCGCAGCTCCTTTTTTCAAAGATGGTCAAGCGCAAATTGTACCTGCTTTTCAGGATGCGAAGAAATGGATACGCCAAGACTTGTGGGTAGAAACTACATTTGATACGGATGGTGATGGAAAACTTGACCGTATGCATGTGAGTGTTACACGTCCTTATCAAACAGAAAACAAGGAATTGAAATTGCCTGTTATCTACGAAACTAGTCCGTATTATGCAGGTGTAGCAGATGATATAGACGGCATCATGTGGGACGTAAATCATGAACTTGGCGCACAACCACCTAAACCTCGTGCGCATCCAAATGTAGTGCGAACAGGTAAAAGACCTATTATTTCAAATACTTTAATTGGGACATGGGTTCCTCGTGGATTTATCGTTGTACATTCTTCTTCTCCGGGTACAGGTCTATCACAAGGTTCACCAACAGTAGGCGGTATTAATGAATCCTTAGCGCCCAAAGCTGTCATTGAATGGCTTTCCGGTAAAGATAATGGCTATACAACCCCTGATGGAGAAGAGAAAATAAATGCATTTTGGAGTACGGGCAATGTCGGAATGACCGGAACTTCCTACAACGGCACGCTTCCAATAGCTGCTGCGACTACCGGAGTGGAAGGATTGAAGGCGATAATTCCAGTTGCGCCAAATACTTCTTACTACCATTATTACCGTTCCAATGGTTTGGTGCGTAGTCCAGGTGGTTATTTAGGCGAGGACGTCGATGTATTGTACGATTTTATTCATAGTGGGGCAGAAGAAAAGAGAGCTTATAATAATAAGACGTATCGCGATGGCGAAATATTGAATGGTATAGATAGAACAAGTGGGGATTATAATGCTTTTTGGGCGGGTCGTGACTATTTGAATGCGATGAAAAACTTTAAGGCTGCCTTGTTAATGGCGCACGGTTTCAACGATTGGAATGTAATGCCCGAGCATAGTTATCGTATTTACAATGAAGCAAGAGCAAAAGGATTACCTGTGCAAATATATTATCATCAAGGTGGACATGGAGGTGAGCCACCTCACGCAATGATGAACAAGTGGTTTACACGTTTTCTTTTTAATATTGAAAATGGAGTGGAGAAAGACCCAAAATCTTGGATTGTACGTGAAAATGACAAACAAAATAAGCCTACATCTTATGCAGATTATCCTAACCCTACAGCTACAGATGTCAAGCTGTATTTGGGTAAGGGAGGGAACACAGCAGGAACATTGCAATTGGTGAAATCAACAACTAAAAGCAAAGAAGTATTGGTAGATGATGTCTCTTCTTCGGGTAAAGATTTGGCAACGGCTAAAGAATCTGAAAATCGTTTATTATACGTAAGTCCTGTACTAAAACAAGATTTACATATTTCAGGTATTGCTAGTGTATCAGTTAAACTAGCCGCAAGTAAACCTGCTGCGAATTTCTCTGTGTGGTTGGTCGCACTACCTTGGTCGGCTGATGAAAAATCCAAAATAACAGATAACATCATTACACGCGGATGGGCGGATCCACAAAATTATAAGTCAATTACCAAAGGAATTCCTTTAAAGCCGGATAAATTCTATGACTTGAAATTTGATTTACAACCCGATGATCAAATTATACCAGCTGGCAAGCAAATTGGTTTAATGCTTTTCTCAAGTGATAAAGAATTTACGTTATGGCCAAAAGCTGGAACAGAGATTACAATAGACTTAAATGGAACAAGCATTAGCTTACCAATTGTAGGCGGTAAAGAGTCGTTTTTGAAGGCTACAGAATAAGTTATTACTAGTATATAAGAAGCGTTAGCATGTTCCATGTTAGCGCTTCTTTTGTTAAATAGTGTTAATAACAACTAATTTTCGTTTTCTGCTGTAACCCTTTATGTTTTATTATCGTCTTATAGTAAAAGCATGTTATTATGAAACAAAATAGAATTAAAATTTTAGGTTTATTAGTAGCCTTTATAGCATTATCAATTCAAGCAATGGCTCAACAAGTGATTACAAAACAAGATTTGTCCATATTTCCAAAACCAGAAGCAGGTTATAAGAAAGTCATTATAGAAGTGCCACATTCGGATAAAGATGACCAGAAGAAAATCGAATTTTCAGTTGGTAAATGGATGGAAGTGGATGGCTGTAATTATTTTAATCTGCAAGGTTCTTTGGAGACAAAAGATTTGCAAGGTTGGGGATACAACTATTATGTATTCAAAACAAATGGTCAAGTTACTTCCACTATGATCGGTTGTCCTGATGCCGCAAAAAGAAATCTTTTTGTAACTGCGCAGCCCGAAATGGTTCGTTATAATGGGAAATTGCCGATTGTAATTTACGTACCTGAAGAATATCAAGTACAATTCAAAATATACAAAGCTGAAGAGGAAACATACTTTGCAGCAGAAGAAAGGTCAAAATAATTTTTAATGGTTTTCTATAAAATAACAAAGCCTCGAATCACTGATTCGAGGCTTTGTTTATAGTATGATTCCAATATTATTGGTATTTTTTAGCATTCACTTTGCGCTCATTCTCTGTTAAGTGAATTTTACGTAAACGGATTGATTGCGGAGTTACCTCGATGTATTCGTCAGCTTGGATATATTCCATACATTCTTCAAGTGAGAATTTGATCGCTGGTGCAATACGTGTATTGTCATCTGAACCAGAAGCACGCATATTTGTTAATTGCTTACCTTTAGTTACGTTGATTGTTAAATCGTTATCACGAATGTGCTCGCCTAAGATTTGTCCTTCATAAATTTCTACTCCTGGATCAACAAAGAATTTACCACGGTCTTGTAATTTATCGATAGAGTAAGCTGTAGTAGATCCTGTATCTAAAGAGATCAATACACCATGTAAACGTCCAGGGATTGTTCCTTTCCAAGGCTCATAACCTTTTAGACGGTGCGCCATTACAGCTTCACCAGCAGTAGCAGTCAATACGTTGTTACGTAAGCCGATAATACCACGAGAAGGAATCGAGAACTCTAAGTGTTGCATTTCACCTTTAGATTCCATAATTAATAACTCACCTTTACGTTGCGTTACCAATTCGATTACTTTACCAGCCACATCACCCGGTACATCAACAACTAATTCCTCGATAGGCTCACATTTTTGACCATCAATTTCTTTTAAGATTACTTGAGGTTGACCTACTTGCAATTCGTAACCTTCACGACGCATAGTCTCGATCAATACCGATAAGTGAAGGATACCACGACCATATACTAACCAAGCATCAGGAGATTCAGTTGGAACTACGCGTAATGCTAAGTTTTTCTCTAATTCTTTTTGTAAACGGTCATAGATATTACGTGAAGTCACTAATTTACCTTCTTTACCAAAGAAAGGTGAATTGTTGATGGTGAACAACATGTTCATCGTCGGCTCATCAATAGAGATAACCTCTAATTGCTCAGGATTTTCGAAATCAGCGATAGTATCGCCAATATCAAAACCTTCGATTCCCACTACAGCACAGATGTCACCTGCGTGAACTTCTGAAACTTTCATACGGCCTAAACCTTCGAAAATTTGTAATTCTTTAACACGAGATTTTACAACTTTGCCATCACGTTTTACTAATGAAACAGGTTGGTTTTCTTTGATTACTCCACGAGCTACACGACCAATAGCGATACGTCCTACGAAAGTAGAGTAGTCCAAAGATGTCACTTGCATCTGTAATGTACCTTCTGATATTTTAGGAGCAGGAATGTGCTCTATAATAGCGTCTAACAATGACGTAAAGTCAGTAGTAGGTTGTTTCCAATCTGTAGACATCCATCCTTGTTTTGATGAACCGTATAATACAGGGAAATCTAATTGCTCTTCTGTAGCACCTAAATTGAAGAATAAATCGAATACATTTTCGTACACTTCATCAGGACGACAGTTTTCTTTATCAACTTTATTTACCACTACGATTGGTTTGATACCTAAGCCTAATGCTTTACCTGTTACGAAACGAGTTTGAGGCATTGGTCCCTCAAAAGCATCTACTAAAAGTACAACACCATCAGCCATTTTCAACACACGTTCTACCTCACCACCAAAATCGGCGTGACCAGGAGTGTCAATAATGTTGATTTTTACATCTTTATATTTAACAGATACGTTTTTTGAAACGATTGTGATACCTCGTTCACGCTCCAAATCATTATTGTCAAGGATTAATTCACCTGAATTTTCATTCTCTCTGAATTGATTGGTGAAGTGTAAGATTTTATCTACTAAGGTAGTCTTACCGTGGTCAACGTGCGCGATAATCGCGATGTTTCTGATATTTTGCATTGAGCGATAATGTATTATAAAATAATTTGAGGTGCAAAGATACTAAAAGAGAATAGAAAATTTATGGTTTTTTTTAACCTATTGCATTATGTCTCATTAGATTATTGAATTTTTGGGCTTAATTGAACCGAGCCAACAGGTAATAATATTTTATAATCTAGCTTAATAAGATATAAATGTTACACTGAATGCATTAGAATACCTATTCATAGTTATTTAATTGATTGATAATGTGGGGTATATTTTGTTTTTGAAATCACTTTTAACTACTGCCACGATGGAAAAACAAAAAGATAAGCTTATCTATGTCAAGCCAATCATTAAGGTTGATAAAGTTAAATCAGGGCTGTTTTCTGTAAATAAAGCTATTTCCAAAGATAAACGTAGTGGAGTGGAAAAGTTGAATTAGGACACTTTCAAACATTATTTAACACAAACTATATAAAGGGGCCATTAAGAAATTATGACCCCTATTACTTTAGTAATACTTATATTAAGTGGCACCCGACTCATCTCCTACTTTGGTTAATTCAAAGAGATTAATCAGGCTTATTGTATTGCCCCATAAATAAAATGAGTCCAGATGAAGCTTCACGTAATAAGAAGATGAAAGGTTCGTCGTATTTAATTCTTGTTGGGACACTTGAACTAATCGAACTATAAGTCATTTCTACTACCGTAACTGCTGCTGCTTCTGATCCTGCTTCATGCACATCAATCACTGCCTTTTGTCTTACTTTATCTATAAAAAGTCGTTTATTATCTGCCATCCTTGAAAAATCAGCCACATTATAGTCAGCCACATTATAGAATGCATCAGCCATACCAAATTGTTGTAACATTTTATTTAAATCGATTTCATATTCAAATTTAAATTTTGGCATTGAGAGAATAAGAGAGGCATCTTTGAATTGGTTATCCATTTCTTGAACAGCTTCATTTCTAGTGAATTTTTCTTGCAATGTTTTTAATGTCGAATTTGATGAAGGCTTAACTATTATCATTTCAAGTTTCTTGTCTTTATAAGGAAGCTTCACCGCTTGATATGAAGTTGTTGTGGCCATTTCAAAACTATGGGTAATTTCCATAAAGTCAGTTTGAACTGTATTCCCAGCTTGAAGATAAAAAGTATCTTTCTTCGTTTTTCCTTTATCAAATTTTTTATCCCATTCGCCTTTGAAATAAATAGCATTTACAAGAAGCATTTTCATTCCGGCAGGAAGATTTGGAAAGAATTCTGGAATCATTTGCTCGGTTTTTCGGCCAATAAATCCATTAATATCCTTTAAGGTTTCATCCGCTTTGTTGTAATCCAACGCGGCTATTCTTGATTTATAATCTTCCGTAACCGTACTCTTAAAGGTGGGTAGTATATTGAGATCGGGAGTATGCCATATTCCGTAAGCTATGTTTAACTTCGTGGAATTGCTAATAAATGGTAAGGTAGTTAGCAATTTATATTGATAGTTATTTATTTGGTCTTCAGAAAATTTATCAAAATTTAATGCCTTATACATTTGTTCATACGTATTACCGGCAGCACCATTTGCTGTCATAGACAATACCGAACTCATACTTACGCCTGAATAAAATAGATTTTCATTAGGTTTTAAATCATTACTTAGGAATCCATAAGCTTTCAAGGTAAATTCATTGCTAGCTTTTGCAATTTCCTTCTCTTGAGCAGAGAAATCTAAAGATTTTTCTTCAAAAATTTCAGTGGACTTTTTACAAGAAGTAGCGATTACTAAGGTGAACATTGCCGCTAATATGGCAGTATTGATAGCTTTATTCATTAATCAAGTTTTTTGGTTAAAACCATAACGAATGAATATAGGTAATTGCTACAAGAGAACAAAAAATAAGAGATTCAGATTTGCTGAATCTCTTATATAGTATAAAATTAGAGATATTTTTATTTAATCACACCCAGCTCTTTACCCACTTTGGTAAATGCAGCTATAGCCTTATCCAAATGTGCGATGTCGTGGCCCGCAGATATTTGAGTGCGGATACGCGCTTTACCTTGGGGAACTACAGGGTAGTAGAAGCCAATAACGTAAATTCCTTCTTCCAACATTTTAGCCGCAAATTCTTGTGCTAACTTGGCATCGTACAACATTACAGGTACGATAGGGTGAAAACCAGGTTGGATATCAAATCCCGCCTCCGTCATTTTCTCACGGAAATATTTCGTGTTTGACTCCAACTTATCGCGAAGTTCAGTCGTTTCACTCAACATATCCAATACCGCAACAGAAGCACCTGCGATAGCTGGAGCCAAGGTATTGGAGAATAAATAAGGACGAGAGCGCTGACGCAACATATCGATGATTTCTTTTCTGCCAGAAGTAAATCCTCCTGAAGCACCACCTAATGCTTTGCCCAAAGTTCCCGTAATGATATCAACACGATCTATAACATCAAATAATTCGTGTGTACCACGACCTGTCTTACCAATAAAACCAGAACAGTGCGACTCGTCGATCATTACTAAAGCATCGTACTTATCTGCCAAATCACAAATTTTATCCAAAGGAGCTACTGATCCATCCATTGAAAATGCACCATCTGTCACGATGATCCTATGTCTTGCGCCAGCAGCAGCTTGTAATTGTGCTTCCAAATCTGCCATATCGCAGTTTTTATAGCGGAAACGCTGTGCTTTACACAAACGTACGCCATCGATAATCGAAGCGTGATTTAACTCGTCAGAGATAATAGCGTCTTCTGCACCTAATAATGGCTCAAATACACCACCATTGGCATCAAATGCAGCAGCATATAAAATCGTATCTTCAGTGCCTAAGAATTTAGATAGCTTTGCTTCTAGCTCTTTGTGAATATCTTGTGTACCACAGATAAAACGTACCGATGACATTCCATATCCGTGTGTATCGATTGCTTTTTTCGCAGCCTCAATCACTTGAGGGTGTGAAGACAATCCTAAGTAATTGTTAGCACAAAAATTAATCACTTCTTGCCCTGTACTAACTTTGATGTCAGCACCTTGCGGTGTTGTGATAATGCGCTCTTCTTTATATAATCCAGCTTCTTTGATAGCGGCCAACTCTTTTTCTAGCGCCGGCTTTAATGTTTTATACATAGTATATGAGATTAAGTATGAACTACTAAAACAAAGATAGCATATTTACATACTTGAATTTTGTGAAATCGTTTGTGTGATTTAAAATAAAGAAGGCGACAAGATGAAATTGCCGCCTATCCCTAGTTATTAATAGTGTGTTTGTTTATTTTGTAGCTGTCCAAGTTTGGGTTCTTCCTATAAGTGAAAATCCCATATAACCGCGTACATTCAATTTGTCGCCGTCTCGCGTGATCGTACATTTATACGTTTTTCCAGATTTTGGATCAGTGATATTGCCTGCTGTATATTCGTTGCCGTCTTTTTTCAATCCGCGGATAATCTCTAATCCTAAAAGAGGTTTGTTT
Organism: Sphingobacterium cavernae; assembly: GCF_008520265.1. Taxonomy (GTDB): domain Bacteria; phylum Bacteroidota; class Bacteroidia; order Sphingobacteriales; family Sphingobacteriaceae; genus Sphingobacterium; species Sphingobacterium cavernae. Next base: position 63,165 of record NZ_VIQM01000065.1, on the reverse strand, counting down.
TTGCGATCATCTTTACAGTTGACACAATTTTCATTTTCTGGTTTTTGTAACAACTTTACTATCTTTCCATAATATTTTCCATCCGATTTCTTGAATATCTCCACAACAGATTTAGCCTGCCCCGACTCGTCATCAATGGTCATCCACTTACCCAAAATATCAGTTGATTGTGCCTGTGCAAAGAATGCTATTAAAACAATATAGCATGTTATAAGTATCTTTTTCATAATGTTTCTGAATTAGTAGAGTAAATATAGAAATAAAAATTATGCGAGCATAGTATTATAAAAATGTTATGTTTGATTATTGCCAAAACCCTTTTGTGTTGGCATTACTTTTGAAGTTGAAAAACTTAGAAATTAACGTATATTTTAAATAAATTTGGCATTATGAGATTCATTATTTCTTTACTTCTAACGGGATTGGTTGTTGCGGTGGCGGCATATCTAGTTCCCGGCGCTCAAGTTGCTGGTTTTGGTTGGGCAATTATTACTGGACTTGTTATTGGTTTGGTGAATGCTTTAATTGGTGGACTTTTAAGATTGTTCACATTTCCATTGAATTGGTTGACATTTGGGTTGATCTCTTTTATTATCACGGTATTAATGGTCATGTTAAGTGATTCACTTTTAGGTTCAAAATTTGACGTAGGTGGATTTTGGAATGCAACATTATTTGCTATTGTGGTAGCAGTATTAGAGATGATTATAGGAAAAGTGAGAGGGGACGAAAAATAATATATTTTAAATATGATATTAAAAAGGTCTGTAAATTTTAAAATTTACAGACCTTTTTAATTTAGAAAATCTTCTTGATAAGATTAAGAACTTTTTTAGTCTTATTGTTGTAAGGATACCAAAAGAATTTACTCATGGGGAAAAAGTTAGCTTTTAATGTCGCACGTTCGTGTGAAAAAGATTTAAACCCATAATACCCTAAAGATTGTCCAATACCTGAATTATTCACACCACCAAAAGGTAAATTCGGATGGATAATATGTATCATCGCGTCATTGATGGTTGTACCTCCGGCAGTTGAATTTTTCATAACATGATCTATGTATTCTTTTTTGTTACTGAAAATGTATAAGGATAATGGCTTTTCTCTCTTAGCTACTATATCCAACGCTTCTTGAACATCGGTGTAATATAGTATTGGCAATATTGGACCGAAGATTTCATCCTGCATAATCTTTGCGTCTAAAGGCAAATTTTTAAGCACCGTAGGATGAATAAATAGAGTGGATTTATCATGATCACCTTTGACAACCCATTTTGTTTCTGAATTTTTGAGTTCGTCCAAATAGCTAATCAGTCTATCGTATTGTTTTTGGTTAATAATACGTGCCAAATCATTGCTTTCTCTTGGGTTCACGCCGAAAGCGTTCCGAATTTCTTCCTTTATAGCGTTTTCAAAGTCTTTTTCTATCGACTTATCCACCAACAAATAATCTGGTGCTATACAGGTCTGACCCATATTGACAAATTTTGCCCAAATCAGGTTCCGTGCTACTTCTTTGATATTAATGTTTTTATCAACAAAAACGGGACTTTTGCCCCCCAGTTCTAAGGTGATGTCCGTGAGGTGCTTTGCAGCAGCTTCCATGATTATTTTACCAACAGCTGGAGATCCTGTAAAATGAATATGATCAAACTTCAGTTTTAGCACATGTGTGGTTTCTTCCACTTCCCCCTCTAAAACAGCGACATGATTTTTGTCAAATAAATCTGCTAGCAACTCTTTTATTACCTGATTTATATGTGGTGTAAACTCGGATAATTTGAGAATTACTGTGTTTCCAGCCGCAATACTACCTGCAAGATGCACAATCGGAAGCTGAAAAGGGTAGTTCCAAGGGGTGATAATAAGTGTATTACCCTTAGGCTCATAAATCAACTTTGCTGAAGTCGTAGCAAAAAGCATCGAAGAACCAACAGATTTCGGTTTAGCCCATTTCTTTAAATTTTTGATGATATCATTTAGTTCTAAAATGCTCGCTAAAATTTCCGTAGTCTCCGTTTCAATAGCTGATTTACGAAAATCATTATAGATGGCTGCTTTTATTTTAGATTCATTTTGGTGGATCAGGTTCTTTAATTTCTTAAGCAAGTTTACTCTTTCGCTAATAGAAATGCGTTTCGCTTGATCTTTAAATGCGACTTGGGCATGGTACAACTTGTTTATATAGTCAAAATTTCTGTCCTCCATATGTTTTATATTAAATGGGTTTTAGTTTTTCAGGAGCTATATGCTCGATTAAAGCTCTAGCTAAAATTCTATTGGGATCAACCGTTGGTATTCCAAAATAAGATTTTTCTGTCAAAGCTAAAGGTAATTCCGTACAAGCTAGAACAATTACCTGTGCACCTTGTTTTTTCAAAGCTGAAATCGCTTGAATCAGGTTGTCCGTTGCTTTGGACGTGACAGGTGATGAAAAAGCTTTTATTCCATACTGCTCATTATAAATCGCTTCATGCACAAGCGGTTGAAGTTCATCATCGGGTGCAATATTAGAAATACCAAAATTTGATAAAATATCTGCGTACAATTTCGTGTCTCGCGTTCCAGTTGTACTCAATACGCCAACCATTTTATCGGGGTGGTTGGATTTAATAAACTTTGCGGTTTCTTCTACAATATGCAAAAGCCTGATGTCAGACTTCGAATCTTGAAGTTGTCTTGTGATAACATCAAAAATAGCTGGTGCATGTGCCGTATTACACGGAATGGCAACAACCTCTGCGCCTGAATTATCTAATTCCTCAATAATTTTTAATAACGCATAGCCCGGATTTTCATTCGAATTTTGAAGTAAAAACGCTGTTCTATCCGCTATGCGATGCGGTTTTGACGAGAGAATCACAGGTAGATGTTCCTGGTCTTTTGTCGCAATTGTTTCTTCAATTATTTTTTTAAATATATCGAGTCCGGCTAATGGACCTACTCCTCCTACAATTCCTATCATTTTGTTTAATCTTACATTAATTCGATTTAAGAATATATGTTTAGCCCTCATGCCGGGTAGGCAGTTACTTTTTTCCACAAAAAGTAACCAAAAACTCGTCGCTGTACCGAGTTGCCACAATGTTTCGACATTCCTGCAAATGGCAACTCGCTAAGGCGACATTTTTCACGTTACAACGGTATTTGCATTTACTGAATAGGAGTGCGTTATTTTAAATCTCTCTAGCCAAGCTCGTGGACCTACTCCTCCTACAATTCCTATCATTTTGTTTAATCTTACATTAATTCGATTTAAGAATATATGTTTAGCCCTTATGCCGGGTAGGCAGTTACTTTTTTCCACAAAAAGTAACCAAAAACTCGTCGCTGTACCGAGTTGCCACAATGTTTCGACATTCCTGCAAATGGCAACTCGCTAAGGCGACATTTTTCACGTTACAACGGTATTTGCATTTACTGAATAAGAGTGTGTTATTTTAAATCTCTCTAGTCAAGCTCGTGGACCTACTCCTCCTACAATTCCTATCATTTTGTTTAATCTAATTCTCCTTCCCGCCAATCATACGCCCAGAAAGTTTGTTTGTTGTCTAGAAATAGTTGCATTAATTTCTTCATCGCTGGGAATCCTTCGTCCGTATTCATAAAGGCTACTAACGTTTCTTTGGATTTTGGGTACGTAATAAAAAAACAGCGAAAGCCTGGATTTGAACCTGTATGCCAATAGGCTGTCCCTTTTTCGTTAATCTGCATTCTAGAAATCAATGCACATGGCACGTATTTGTCCGTAGGATCGATCTCTTTGCCTTTTTTCGCTTGGGAAGCTTTTTCTAACAATAATTTATGCGTGATTTTTTTTAATCCAAATCCTTCAAAGAATACTTTTTGTACAAATTTTGTATAATCCTCGGCTGTGGTATAAAGTGTATATGCAGCGTTAGTTTTGGCGTATTTACCCAATCTTCTTGGTTTTTCTAAGGTATTGTGACCATAGGCAGCATTCGGTTCTAGAGAATCGTTCCATACGATATTGCTGTTTTTTAAGCCTAATGGTTGCAAGACTTCTTCCTCTACCAGAGCTTGAAAGGACTTTTTGGTGATATGTTCTAAAGTCTCTTGCAGAAAATAAAATCCTTCACCCGAATACATATAATTGGTTCCAGGTTCAAACTGTAAAGTCAAAGGAGTTGCGCGCCATGTCGCAGAAGGAACATCGCCTTCCCAATTCAGCAATCCTGTGCGATGTGTGAGCACCATTAGCGCTGTTATTTTTTCGGCTCCAGTAGTGTTGGTTAATCTATCGTAGCTGTAATAGCTTAATAAAGGCTTGTCTAATTCAATAACACCTTTATCGAGTAAGCGAAAAAATGTATAAGCAGCGACAACTTTTGTTAATGATGCGGCTTGAAACCTCGTGTGCTTGTCTATCACATCAGCTGTATCAAATTTCTTAACGCCATGCGTATACACTTGCATCTTACTTCCCTTGGCGTAAGCAATCTGCATTCCCGGAATTCCGACTTCTTTAGCAATTTCGATAAGCCTTTCTTCTTTGGATTGCGCTTTAGTGACATTAATGCTGCCTATAATTAACAGCAAAACAAGAAAATTACTTCGAAATAGCTTTTGGCAATTTATCATGATTCAATGCGTTGTATTTTTTTAAAATTTCCAAAGTCTCTTTGATAGGCAGCGCTTTCACTGTACGGTTGTTTATTCCTGTCATATCTTCTGCCATAAACATCGAATTTAATAAGGCTTCTTCCGTTGCTTCCCATACCGCCATAAATAATGCGGAGAGCTCGTCGTTATGGACATCCTTCACGTCCATTTCAATTTTATTTTTGTTGTTGTAAGGCACGCGAACTGCTGGATTTGTGGAGAAAGCAATTGAATAGTCGCCCGAACCATTGGAAGAAAATCCGCCTACATTACCAAAGGAAATGTATGAACGCTTGGCAAGTCTTTCGAGATTACGCGAAGACAGAGGCGCGTCAGTAGCTATGATGATCATACACGATCCGTCGGCTTTGTAGGGCTCTTTTTTCTCCATCATATAGAAGTTTTGAAGCTCTCTACCGACTGGAGCACCGTTGATTTGCAGGACACCGCCAAAGTTGGATTGCACCAACACACCAACGGTATAACCACCTTTTGAAGCAGGTAACTTACGCGAAGCTGTCCCGATGCCGCCTTTGAATCCTAATGTTTCGGTACCCACACCAGCACCAACATTTCCTTCGGCTACAGGACCAGAATTAGCTTTAGTCAAACTTTGTAATACATGTTCAGCTTGCACATGACGACCACGAATATCATTAAGCCCGCCATCATTCGTTTCACCGATAACAGAGTTCACTGAGCGCACACGTTCATTTCCGGGGAGTTTAATCATATAATCTATAAGTGCATCCGCAACTTTAGGCGCGTTCAGTGTATTGGTCAATAGGATAGGGGTTTCAATATTTCCCAATTCTTGAATCTGCGAAATACCCATCATCTTTCCGAAACCGTTACCGACATAAACTGCAGCTGCCACTTTATCTTGGAAAATATTGCCTTCATGCGGGATAATAGCAGTCACACCTGTGCGAACATTGTCGCCTTGTATTACAGATGTATGACCAATTTTTACGCCAGGTACATCTGTGATAGCATTCCATTGTCCTGTAGGCAGTATACCCGTCGTTATCCCCAATTCACGAGCACGACTTCTTTTTTCTTGTGCAAAGGTTTTTGATTCTAATAATGTGCTAAAGCCAATAGCCAAGCACAAGGCAGAGGTAAGTATTTTCATAGGTGGCATTAAAATGCTTGAAAATACTAAAAGAACTTAATAAGGGAAAGTTATATTTTAAAAGAATTGTAGAATTAGCAAATTTGGAGAAGTAGTTTAAAACAACAAACCTCGCGTAAACTGGCTTAAACGAGGTTAAATATTTTTAATTTCTAGCTTTTAACAGGAGTTGTGGAATGGATACCCTTGTTATGCATTGGCTTTTTTACCATTTCAATTTCCCCTTTTTCCATAAAACGAAAGACATAATATTCAGTAATATCGCTAGTCCTATAACTGTAAAACCCAACTGATTTTGAAATCCATTGCGAACGAAATATGATTGACCATTTTTGTCAATAAATTGGGAAAACCTATTCAGACCAATATTTCTTGTGTCAGAAGTTTCGTAGTAGTATATGTCAATTTTATCTCCAACTTTTAAGTCGTCTATAGTTTTTTCAGTCGGCATACTATTTGGCTCATATATCTCAAATAGATAGGGATAGGAGTCAATTTTTAAATAGCGAAAATCCCCTTTGTGTCGTATTGGAAGCTCTCGAAATTCCTTGTCATAGTATTCAATAATTCCTGTCGACTTGTCGTATTCTATCTTGTTTTTTGAGTTGTTGATAGTCACAAAAAGTCCAAGTATAAGGACTATGATTGAAGCGAAAATTACTCCACGAACACTAATTAATATAGGAATTATCATTCTCTTTTTTCTTTCAGCTTGTGCATAACACCATTATATACGCAATATTAGCTATTTTTCTATAAGTGTAATAATGCGTGTATAAAATAGGTTATTAAGAAATAGTATAACGCATTATTAATGAATCTACCAAAAATAAAGGGTAAATCTATTAAAAATGCACTATGTAATTTTATAAGAAAAGATCTGCCAAAGTAACCTACTTCTGACTTTCATATTCTTGGCTTAGTCTATCCATTCTTCGTTGTATCGCGACATCTGTGCGGTGGGGCACAAGGTGATTAAGTGCATTCTTCTCAACATCGACATTGGATGCAGATTCAAAATTATGGACTATATTTTGGTTGGAGATAGCTACATCATACGCGTCTTTGTGGCTCATGAGTTTCACAAATACAGGTAAGCATTCGAAGAAAACAAATAGAAGTGTAATAAAGATAACGGCATATTCTGTAGATTTTTCAATCGATCCATCGGGCTTCTTATGCAAGTTGCTTAGCGCGGCATTGCGGTCCGCAAATCCCGCTACATTGATGGCGCTATCCAAACTTTTATCTGTCAGGATTTTTTCATCCATGATGCCTTCTTTGACTTTGCGTTGGGAGAGTAAACTTTCTTTGGTTTGAATACGAGCGCGTAATGTGTCAAGATAGACTTCCTGTTTATTGAGATTCGCTTCCTTCATCTTGGCGTATGGACCATAGCCCAATACACCAGAAGTTTCTTCTGTTTTGGTTCCGAAAATTTCGTGATTCAACTTCTGTCTATCTGTTTTTAATGTAGACTCTAAGGAATCAGCTTGAGCTTTTAATCCCTTTAGTTGTGTGAATTCAGCTGTGTATTTATTCTCAAAAGTCCTTTGCAGCGTATCGATATTCGCCTGTTGTTGTTTTAGATAATCAATTCGCAAATGTTCGCGAATTTCTTTGTCAAATATTTTTAATTCTAGTGGACGTGAAATAACAAAACCAATCAATACAGCAAGTAGAATTCGGGGTAATGCTTGCAGTATCTGCTTAAATGTCCCTTTAGATTTATCTATACTGAGGACGATATATCGGTCAAGATTAAAAATCGCCAATCCCCAGATTGCACCAAAAATTAAGGCATAAAAGACCGCAAATTCGCTGCCGCTAAAAACAAAATAAAGGGCATAGCCTCCTGCTAATGCAGCGAAAAGTCCCGTAAAAAAGATAGTAGCTCCAATGCTTATGTATTTATTATGTTCTTCGGGGAATTTATTTAGGGTTTCTTTATGTACTCCTGCGCACCACCAAAAGAAATTTTTAATATTGTTCATCTATTTGTTATTCAGATTAAAAGAATAATCAAATATAATTATCTGATTGCATTGGTTATGTAATTTTCGGTTAAAATAGGATAAATGTCGGTGAAATGAGTTTTGTCCACAAATTTGACAGTTCGGCTTAATATTTTTATATTGTCAGCTTTGCTTGATTTCAGTATTTCCTGTTTGCATGAAATATTGTTTACTTTTGCATCACATATCTAAAAAACTAAATAAATTGTAATGAATAAAAAGAGTTTCATTCCATTTTTGGTTGTTGCATCCATGTTCGTCGGATGCGGTAGCGAAAACAAATTGCAGTCAGACAATCCACTTTTAGCAGCGTACGAAACGCCATTCAACGTTCCTCCTTTCGATAAAATTAAAGACGAACATTTCAAACCAGCTTTTGAAGAAGCGTTAAAACAACATAATTTAGAAATTGATTCTATCGTCAATAATGCGGACAAAGCGACGTTCGAAAATACGATAGTAGCATTAGAAAATGCAGGTTCATTGTTGTCCAATGTATCTACCGTTTTCTATAACTTAAATTCGGCTAACACGAATGATAGTATTCAATCCTTAGCAAAAGAATTAGCACCACAAATTTCAGCACATAGTGATGAGATTAGCTTGAACGGAAAATTATTCGATCGCGTAAAATCTGTATATACTAACAAAGATAAATTTGCCTTAGATGCTGAAGATTTGAAATTATTGGAAGAGACCTACAAAGGTTTCGTTCGTTCGGGAGCTAATTTGTCTGATGCGGACAAAGAGTCTTTGAAAAAAATCAATTCAGAGCTTTCTGTATTGACTACCCAATTTGGACAAAACTTGTTGGCAGAGACAAATGCTTATGAACTTGTAGTTGAGAACAAAGACGATCTCGCGGGTTTGCCAACAGGATTAGTTTCCGCAGCGGCAGATGTAGCGAAAGCAAAAGGCAAAGAGGGTAAATGGGTTTTCACCTTATCTAATCCTTCTGTAATGCCATTTTTGCAATACGCGGACAACCGTGAATTGCGTAAAAATATTTGGAATGCTTACCAAAAAAGAGGTAATAACGACAACGAAAGTGACAACAAAGAGATTTTAGTTAAGATTGCAAATCTACGTTTGGAGAAAGCAAAATTATTAGGATACAATTCGCATGCAGCATATGTACTAGAAGAGTCTATGGCAGCTAATCCTGCGAATGTATATCAGTTGTTGAATAAATTGTGGACTCCTGCGCTTAATAAAGCGAAAGTAGAAGCAGCAGATATCCAAAAGGAAATCGATGCAGCACAAGATACATTCAAAGTAGCGCCTTACGATTGGAGATATTATGCAGAGAAAATTCGTGTGAAACGTTTTGCGTTGAATGAGGAAGAAATTAAGCCTTATTTTAGCTTACCATCTGTACGTGAAGGTGCTTTTGAAACAGCAAAAAAATTATGGGGTATTTCTTTTGTAGCGTTGAATAATGTGCCTACATACCACGAAGAAGTAGAAGTGTATGAAGTGAAAGACAAAGATGGTTCTCACTTAGGTTTATTATACGCTGACTTTTTCCCTCGTGAGTCGAAAAGAGGTGGTGCATGGATGACTTCATACCGCAAGCAATCTACTGTTGATGGCAAGCGTGTGGCTCCAGTGATTTCTATCGTATGCAATTTTACAAAACCAGTTGGTGACCAACCAGCTTTATTGACTTTCGATGAAGCAAGTACTTTATTCCACGAGTTTGGACATGCTTTACACGGCTTGTTGTCTAACGTAAAATACAAATCTTTATCAGGTACATCAGTATCTCGTGATTTCGTAGAATTGCCATCACAAATCATGGAAAACTGGGCTTCAGATTCTGAAGTATTGAAAACTTACGCTAAACACTACAAAACTGGCGAAGCTATTCCTGATTCTTTAATTACGAAAATGGAAAATGCAGGAACATTTGATCAAGGTTTTGCAACAACAGAATATTTAGCAGCTTCTTTATTGGATTTAGATTTTCACGCGACACAAAAACCTATTGCGGGCGATGTAAATATGTTTGAGAAAAAAGCAATGGACAAAGCCGGTTTGATTGATGCGATAATTCCGCGTTACAGAAGTTCATATTTCCAACATATTTTCTCAGGCGGTTATTCATCAGGTTACTATGCGTACATTTGGGCTGAAGTATTGGATTCAGATGCTTTTGCTGCATTCAAAGAAAAAGGTTTGTTTGACCAAGTAACAGCAGATTCATTCCGTAAAAATATTTTGGAAAAAGGTGGCACTGCCAATCCTGCGGATTTATACAAAGCTTTCCGTGGACAGGAGCCAGATCCTATTCATTTAATGAAGAAAAGAGGATTAAATTAATTTATTCTAATTCATAACGAAAGGCTTGTTTCAAATTTGAAACAAGCCTTTTTTGTTAAATTTTAGCTCAACATTTGTTATTTAGATTTTCTTATTTATATTTGGTCTAAATAAAAACAATATGTGTCAGTCCGTAAATCTTACCACAAAAGGGAATACTTCCATCAGCTATTGTAGCAAATGTAATTTTCATTATGTGTGGCAGAAATCTTATGTATTGACTTTTTCTTCTTTTCAATACGCTTGTTTTCTGGACGAAATAAGGAATAGGGTGGGCAATGAAGAGTTTTTGGCTTTTCCAGATGACGAAGAGCGCATGTTTTTAGCCACACCAGCACCAGAAATTCTGTTCACATTTACAAAGGAAGAATGGTATAATTTCACGACAGCTCTAGAAGAAGCGAACTATATGCGCGAAGTGTATCGAATTATTCAAGAATAAAAATATTAAGACCTAGTCTTCTTACTGCATTCTCTCTTATAAATAGGTAGGCTAGGCACAACTTCAAACTTCCCTTTATTATTTTGATAAAGGGAGTTTTTTGTGTTAAAACAAAGATCTGACGACTTCTATTTTTTCTTCAATTTCTGAATGATTGCGAGCAAAGCTTTGCGGTTTTTGGCGTCGTGGTAAAATTTGGGTAAACGCTCCAATAATGTAAAACCAGTTCTCTCTTTATGTTCTCTAAGATCGGCTGCAATATATTGCTCCAAATAATTTAGATGATCCGCGTTGAAGGCTACGAACACATCATTTTTAAAAGGATGTTGCAACCAAAGTTGTGCACTAAAATAACTGTGTGCGGCTATATTCCAATTTCCATTTATCCCAAGTATAGTAGCCTCTGTTGATGATTGTTTATTGAATCCACAACTTTCACAAAATAGTGTTGCCTTTTTCAATTCGTAATCAACTTTAGCAATAGCTTTTTTCGCACAATTTGGGCACATTACCCAAACTTCCGTCTGAAAATCTGTAAGCCTTTTATTTTGATCAGTGAATCGAATAGGCATAGCAATTTATTTTATCGTAAATGTCGCTAATAGGCCTTTATGATCCGTTGGCCACACAGCTTTGGGTGATATAAAGTCATCTTGGCTATCTTTCTCTTGTTTCTGTGCATAGCGTACAGTAGCCTCAGGACCTACTATTTTTATGTCTTTTAATTTGAGCTTTTTATTCGGTGATTTATAATAGATGTAATCGATGCGGTCACGGTCATCCGCTTCGGGAGTCCACGCCAATTTGCTGATAGGTACGTCAGGATTGTAACTCGGATAGGTAAAGCCGGGATGCGTAACAGGATTGGGATAAATAACACGAAAAGCGTCTTTAAATCCAGCTGCATACAGCATCAGCGAACAATCCCAAGGAACCACTGCGCCACGACGATCGTACAAATGTTTATTCTCTTCTATCCAGTCCAAGTGTGATGGTTCGTTGAAATCTCCAGCAATGATAATGCTGTGTTTTTTTGATTCCTTAGCGGCATCTGCAATCACATCGCGTATAGCTTCATCGCGCTTTCCTTTACGATTCGCGGTTAAGATTTCTTGTACGTCTGTAATCGGCTTATCCATCTTCTTCCAGGTTACACCGTCGTATCCTCTTGGTAAATAACAAGCGTAATTGGTGTAATCTAGGTGTAAGGAGTAGAAAATTAATTGTTGATTGTGAATAGTAATTTTAGTTTTCAAAACTTGTCCTTGTCGATTTTCCTTTTCATACAAAGTAAACTGACCGAGAATCGGAAATTTTGAAAGTGTTGCTACATCTACCGAATGTTCACTGGAAATTCCGTAGTAGGTCTGTCCTTTTTGTTTTAAATCTTTAAGAAGTTTTGTTACAAAATCAACACCGTTCTTATTATTAACCTCACTCAAAAGTACAACATCGGCATTTTTATCGATTATTTCATCAACAATGGCTTCATAGCCTTTCGGTACAGAATTACCTTCGTGCCATATATTAAGTTGAAAAACTTTAAAGGACTTTTCCTGAGCAAGGCTATTAAAATTATATAAAAAGCAAAGGCAACAGACTATTCGAATAAGCATATGCTGTAAATAAGTTTATAATTAATCATTAAAAGTAATAAACTTATCTACAAAATAGAGTATGTTGAACTGTTAAATCCCAGCTGAGTCGAATTGTAAATCGTAAAGTCGCTTATAATAGCCATCCATCGCTAACAACTCTTGATGGGAGCCAATTTCTTTGATTTCACCTTTCTCTAAGACAATTATTTTGTCAGCTTTCTGAATGGTCGAAAGCCTATGTGCAATCACAATAGCGGTACGTCCTTCCATCAAATTATCGATAGCGGATTGAATCATCAATTCTGTTTCGGTGTCAATGGAAGAAGTTGCTTCATCCAATATCAAAATACGTGGATCGTGTACTAAGGCACGAATAAAAGAAACCAGTTGCGCTTGACCAGCTGACAGTGTTGCACCTCTTTCTTGTACCTTATAATCCAAACCTTCTGGTAGACGCATAATGAAATCATATGCCCCTACGCGTTTTGCTGCATTGATAATTTCTTCATCCATAATGTTTGGATTCTGCAGTGTTATATTGTTTTTAACAGTATCAGAGAACAAGAATACATCTTGTAAAACTGTTGAAATATTCTTGCGTAGGAAGGTCAATTCGTAATCACGAATATCTACGCCATCCAATAAAATTTGCCCTTTTTGGATTTCGTAAAATCGACTCAGAATATTGATCGTAGAAGACTTTCCGGCTCCTGTGGCACCGACCAAAGCCAATGTCTCACCCGGTTGTACTCTAAAGCTAACGTCTTTCAAAACCCATTTCTCCTCGTTGTATGCAAACCAAACATTCTTAAATTCGATTTCACCACGAATGTGCGCAGGCTTATGTGTTCCTGCATTTGGTGTAAACTCGTCCGTATCCAACACATCAAAAATTCGTTCTGCCGAAACCATACCCATTTGCAAGGTATTGAACTTGTCAATAAGCTCACGAATAGGTCGGAAAATCATATTGATATACATCAAAAATGCAACGACTACACCCGGTGAAATAACATCGGCTAAAACCTGTTTTGAGCCATACCACACCAAAAGTCCTGTCGCAATCGCAATGATAATTTCCAATACAGGAAAGAATATAGAGAAGTACCAATTGGCGCGTACATGCGCATTGCGATGCTCTTTGTTGATGGTGTCAAATTTCTTCATCTCTTGCTCTTCACGCGCAAAATACTGAATGACAGCCATACCAGAAATGTGCTCTTGTAAGAACGTATTCAAATTCGAAACCCAAAGACGCACATCTTGAAATGCCGATTTCATCGCTTCTTTGAAAATATAGGTGGCCCACAGCATCAACGGCATTGGAACAAGAATAATCAATGCCAATCGCCAATCTGTGTAAAACATCACACCCAAAATCACCACCAATTGTAATAAATCGCCGATAATCTGGATTAGACCTTCAGAAAAGATATTCGCTATTGTTTCTAAATCGGAAATAGTTCGGGTGATTAGACGCCCAATAGGTGTATTGTCAAAATATTTGAGGCGTAAGTTTGTAATATGTTCAAATACTTGAATACGAATGTCGCGAATCACAGACTGCCCCAAAGTATTAGTCATCAAGGTGTGGAAATAACGCACTACGGTCTGCGCAATAAGCAACAGCATCATAATAATGAGCATCATGTCCAACCCTTCGTATTCCCCATTCAAGATATAGTTGTCGAGCGTATACTCAATCAACATCGGTAAAGCTGGCGCAACTGCCGCCAACAGAATCGTCAATACGACAGACACCCAAAAGATGGTTCTGTATGGACGCATATATTTGGCTAGACGACCCAACAATTTGCTATCGTATGCTTTTCCTGCTATTTTATCTTGTTTCAAAATCTATTTTTCTTGAATATATGGGTAAATAACACGTGTCAAATACAATCCATGCGCAGGCACTGATACACCTGCTTTCGAACGACTTTTGCTTTCTAAGACCTCCTGAATATACGAAATAGGTTTTCCCTTCACGCCAATCTCTAGCAGCGTCCCCACAATAGCACGAACCATGTTACGCAAAAAGCGATCTGCCGTAATGTGAAAAACAAAATGGTCACCGTTTTGTTCCCAACGTGCTTCTTTAATGGTACAGATATTAGTAAAGACCTGTGTATTCGATTTGCTAAAACATTCGAAATCTTTTGTGCCTAACAAGAATTTTGCTGCTTCATTCATCTTTTCTACATCTGGGATATCGCGCATAAGCCAAGATTTATTTATCAAAAAAGGATTTTTCTTGCTGTGAATGTGGTATTCATACGAGCGTTCAGTCGCATCAAAGCGCGCATGTGCATCGTCCGCAACTACTATTATGCGCTGCACAGAAATATCGTAAGGCAACAGTGAATTGATAGAAAGTGAGGCACGGTTTGGATTTTCTGTTAAGACTTTATTTGCACTATCAAAATGCACATACAATTGTTTTGCATGCACACCTGTATCGGTACGTCCTGCACCAACTGTTTCGACTTCTTCACGTAAAAATGTGTGCAAAGCATGGTTTAATTTTTCTTGTACGGCGATAGCATTTGGCTGGATTTGCCATCCGTGGTAGGCTGTTCCGTCATAGGCTATTTCTAAAAAAAATCTTTTCATGTCATTCACACAACAAAGGTAAAAAAATACTACTACCGAAACGGTAGAACAAAGTCATATTTCTGTGGTTTATACTATATTTGTAATATTGGCATAAGATTAAAAAACAGATATGATTCAACGCATTCAAACAATTTGGTTGTTATTAGCAACAATAGTTATTTTAGGATTATTTATGTTCCCATATTTAAATTATATCGATTTGGTGGGGTTGGGCAAAAAGTTATTTGTCACTGGCGAATATTCTGCTGTGAATAATGAATCCGTAAAGCAAAGCAATTTTCTATTGCAAACAATAGCAACGATAGTTGTTGCATTAGTACCTTTTGTGACTATTTTTCAATTCAAAAACAGAAAACTTCAAATTAAATTGATCTTTGTTTCCATAGCTTTAATAGCGTTATTGGGCGTTTGGATGTATTTTACCTCTGCTGCTACATTGGATTTGATATCACAAAGTTTCGGTGCTAGCAATATAGGTGTAGGGTTTTTCTTGTTGCCTATTTCCATTATCTTTTTAGCAATGGCATTGGGCGGCATTCGTAATGATGAGAAATTAATCAAGTCAGCTGATAGATTACGTTAATTATCTAATGAAAAGATTATTTCTGATTCTAGCAATTACATTAGGTGTTAGTTTTTCTTTTGCGCAAGAGAAGGAAGA
The DNA here is from genome assembly GCF_008520265.1 of Sphingobacterium cavernae. Classification (GTDB taxonomy): domain Bacteria; phylum Bacteroidota; class Bacteroidia; order Sphingobacteriales; family Sphingobacteriaceae; genus Sphingobacterium; species Sphingobacterium cavernae. The sequence continues at coordinate 47,753 of NZ_VIQM01000065.1, read as the reverse complement.
ACGCAAATCCACAGATATCAACGAAATCGAGGTATGGACTAAGGGTGTACAAGTTTCAGCTAAAGGAGATACGGCGACAGTAGAATTGTATTTGCAATCATACTTGAAAAATCCTCGTGAATTTAAGTTAAATACCTTTTCAACGGGATTGTTGAGTGGTAGTGAAAAACCTTTATGGTATCATACGATGCAATTGGGAAAGGTTCTTGTGCGTCTGGAGGACAGGCAAAATTATCTTCGTTATTTGCTTACACGTAATGAGCCAGTGGTACTGACAATCAAAACTGGAGATTGGAAAAAGCAATGGGGCAAACCAAAACAATTAAAACTAGCCTTTGAAGATTTTCAGGAAGAAGGGAAAATATTAGAATTTGTTATAGATTTATAATTCAAAAGCCTCGATAATTTTCGAGGCTTTTGAATGTTTTTATCTTGAATAACGAATTTGTTGTCTGTCCATCATTCCCATTTGATCTTTCATCATTTTGATTTGATCTGCTAACAATTTGTTCTTATCTGCACGTTTCGCTTCTTGCAAATATTTCTCTGCTTCACGTTTATTGCGTTTTGCCATCATTACACCAGCTAGACTTAACTTCGCTAAAGCTACATTGTGATCCATATGCAAACCTAATGAAAGTGCTTTCTTAAAGAATTTTTCCGATTGCAAAGGTGCACGTTGAGATTCCATTAGACCTAATAGTAAATGATAATATCCGTGTTGCGCAGGAATAAGCTGTTTCTCGTAATTTGTGATCTTACTCAACCATTTTTCCGCATTGACAGTATCTTGCTTACGAAAATACCATTGTGTAATAAGCATATATTCGTGAAAGAAAACAGTCACCCAAGCCAAAATTGTAACTAGAATACCTAAAATACCCCAGCCCCAATATCCAAACCAAAATAATACTACTGTTCCTACCAAAAGTAAACAGCTAATAATAATACGCACTAAATTTGACATCTCTTCTTGTTGTAGTTTTTAAAACGCAAATATCCATTAATTTAAGTAGTTATGCAAACTTGTTTATAGGTTTAAGCCGTAAAAATGTACTTTTGTTTTATGGAAAATCTGTACGACGAAAGTTGGACTCCCATCTTAAAGCCTTTGATGCAACAAGATTACATGCGAAAATTATCTGCTTTTGTACAACAGGAGCGTGCTCAATTTGAAATTTATCCGCCTAAGAATTTAGTATTTAATGCTTTTCGATTGACGCCCCTGAACGAAGTCAAAGTGGTGATTTTGGGGCAAGATCCTTATCATAATATTGGTCAAGCACACGGATTGTCATTCTCTGTACCGCAAGGAGTAGCTTTTCCACCTTCGTTGAAAAATATATTTGCTGAGCTATCTACAGATATTGAAGGTTTCCAAATACCAAGCTCTGGCGATCTTACCAAATGGGCAAAACAAGGTGTTTTGTTGTTGAATGCAACACTTACAGTACGCGCACATCAAGCTGCCTCACACCAAAAGCAAGGCTGGGAAACGTTTACCGATCAGATTATTGAAAAGATTTCTTCCGAATTGGAAAATGTAGTTTTTGTGCTTTGGGGCTCATATGCACAAAAAAAATCGGTTCTTATTGATGAAAAGAAACATTTGATTCTAAAAGCGGTTCATCCATCACCACTTTCTGTTTATCGTGGATTCTATGGTTCTAAACCTTTTTCAAAAGCAAATAATTATTTAGTTGCGCATGGCAGAAAACCAATTGATTGGAAGTTGTAGTTAAGCGTAGCGCTCTTTAATATTTTCGAAATCGTATTTGGCGTTCTCTAGTCTTTCGAGATGGTTAATGCGAATTTTTTTACCATTTTGCTCAATATGTGTAACTAACAAATGGCTGTCGTAAGCTATTTTATACGGAGTTTGTAGATCCACAAACTCTGTGGCTTCTCCACGAACCACGTATTCAAGCTTACCAAAAGTATTAAATCTTTTTACGATAAATTCATTGATGGTTTCTGTTGGCGTCACTGTAAACCAAGCACCATCACCCACACCGCCTAAATACATGGCATCTTTCGGTAGCGTTATTGGTTTGGAACGATAATTCATGCCTCCGATAATCAAGTCATTGGGGAATAATGCTGATTTTTTACGCGAAATATTATCACCTAATTGTTTCAACAAAAACCAAAAGGACTGAAATCTATTCATACGGAAGCTTTTGATGCCTTCATCGGGAACGTAAGAATAGATAATACGATCCTCCGCAGTATTTACAAGATTACTAACTGGGCTACTTTTGATTGTCTCTGGAAGATTGATGTAATGCCAAAAATGGTATTTGGGACACGATTTCATCAACATTCGCGTGATGAATCGAGAGCAATTATTGTTGTTTTTTGCGACTGCGCCATAAGGATAAGTGCCTTCAGTTACACACTGATCACCATAGGCTCTTGCCTTTTCAAAATTAATTCCTTTCACAATCGAAAAGAATAACTTACCATCACCATACATTGCTGGTTTAAGGTCTTCAAAAAGTTTGATTATATCTTCTAGGTTGGTAATGCTATTATTTTGTATTTCTGCTTTAAGCGAAATATCCAACATGGGATCAGAAAATTTTGAACGTGCACGACCATAGCCTCGTGGCGCGATATAACGACCAAAATCGTAAAAAAGCATCTCGCCATCTTGGTGATTTACAATCACCACACCTGTATGCCCGACCTTAAAATTTAGATTTTTGACAAGACCTATTTTTTTAAAGAACATCATCCATTTTTCATCGCCTCGAATTGTTGCATCTGGCCATGTTAAGATAATCGCAAAGTCTTGATAGTCTGTATTCATTTAATATTCTAACGGCACAATAGGTTCTTTTTTCGAAGTCGACATGATCATCATCGTTTGAAAAGTTTTTACAAACGGGATTTTCGATATTTTTTCCATTATCACTGCCTCATACGCTTTAATATCTTTAACATATACTTTGAGGATAAAATCACAGTTACCAGTCACGTGGTGACATTCCGTGACTTCAGGAATAGCTTTTACTGCTTCCACAAACTCAGGAATAGCATTGTGGGTGTGAAAATCCAACGAAATCTGAATAAAAGATTTAATACCTAAACCTAATTTTTCTTCATCAACGAAAGCATGATAACTCTTGATAAATCCAGAGTTTTCCAATTTGCGTACACGCTCTAATGTAGGTGCAGGTGAAAGACCGATATTTGTAGCAAGCTGCAAATTCGTAATACGGCCATTTTCTTGCAAGAGGCGTAAAATCTTAAGATCAAGTTTGTCAAGTTGGTAGGACATATAATTTCTTTCTTCGAAATGTAAATATAACAAATATTATACAATACTATATCTTTTTGGGTAAGTAAAAGCACTGTGTAAAGTCTTCTTCGGAAAATTTTGTTAGGTCTGAAATGTTCGAATGTTAAATCTCTTTGGAAAGGTCATAGATAGACTATATCGACTTTTTTGATTAATAAACGTTATTTGGCATAGTTTTCGTCTATGTTTATTGGCTTTAGAAATAGATTTTAACAATATCGAATCATTTTTTTGTCAAAAAATTATGTTAAAATCGTCTTGAACACACAAAGAAGTGACTTTTGTCATGAATTGACCTACTTTCACGTTTAGAGAGACCAAAAAATGCTATATTATTAGTATTTATATCGTAACTTTGTATTCCCAAAAAGGTCTGCTATAATGGTTTGACGTGTAAAAAGGGAAGCATTAAATATGAGTACCAAAGACGACGAATTACTGAAAGAGCTGGAGCAAGAAGAATACAAATACGGTTTCACGACTGATATTGAGATGGATATTGCTCCCAAAGGATTGAACGAAGATACAATTCGCCTAATATCATCTAAAAAAAATGAACCAGAATGGTTATTGGAGTGGAGATTAAAAGCTTTCCGCCATTTCCTTTCTATGGATATGCCAACTTGGCAAAATTTTGATAATCCCGAAGTAGATTTTCAAGAATTATCATACTACGCTGCGCCAAAGCCCAAAAAGCAATTGGAAAGTTTAGACGAAGTGGATCCTGAGTTATTGGAGACTTTCGCCAAATTAGGCATTCCTTTGGACGAGCAAAAGATATTAGCAGGTGTGGTTGCTGTGGATGCAGTCTTTGACTCTGTCTCGGTAAAAACTACATTCCGTGAGAAATTGAAAGAAAAGGGAGTTATTTTCTGTTCATTTGGTGAGGCTGTTCAAGAATATCCTGAATTAGTTAAAGAATATTTGGGCACTGTAGTTCCGCAAACGGATAATATCTATGCGGCATTGAACTCAGCTGTATTCTCTGATGGTTCATTCGTTTACATTCCAAAAGGCGTTCATTGTCCAATGGAATTGTCTACATATTTCCGTATCAATGCACAAAATACAGGTCAGTTTGAACGTACATTAATCGTTGCGGATGAAGGTTCTTACGTTTCTTATTTAGAAGGATGTACAGCTCCGATGCGTGATGAGAATCAATTGCACGCTGCTGTCGTGGAATTGATCGCTATGAAAGATGCTGAAATTAAATATTCTACTGTTCAAAACTGGTATCCTGGTGATAAAGACGGTAAGGGTGGTATTTTCAACTTCGTAACCAAACGTGGTATCTGTAAAGGTGATAACTCGAAAATTTCTTGGACACAAGTAGAGACAGGTTCAGCAATTACTTGGAAATATCCAGGTGTAATCTTGAAAGGCGACAATTCTGTAGGTGAATTCTATTCTGTAGCTATGACGCGTAATATGCAAGTAGCGGATACTGGTACTAAAATGATTCACTTAGGTAAAAACACCAAATCTAAGATCGTTTCAAAAGGTATTTCCGCGGGAAAATCACACAATAGCTATAGAGGTTTAGTGAAAATTGGTCCTAATGCGGACAACTCACGTAACTTCACACAATGTGACTCTTTATTAATAGGTGACCGTTGTGGAGCACATACTTTCCCTTATATCGAGAACAAAAACAAAACGGCTAAACTAGAACACGAAGCAACAACTTCAAAAATCGGTGAAGATCAAGTGTTTTACTTAAATCAACGTGGTATTGATTCGGAAAAAGCTGTTGGATTAATCGTAAACGGTTACGCGAAAGAAGTGCTTAACCAGTTACCAATGGAATTTGCTGTTGAAGCACAAAAATTATTGGCAATCTCGTTAGAAGGATCAGTAGGATAGGAGAATTTGAAAATTAGATAATTTGAAAGTGTGAGCAGGATAGAATCTCAATACTCACATCTCAATACTCAATACTAAAAAAGAAATGTTATCAATAAAGAATTTGCAAGCGTCTGTTGAAGACAAACAAATATTAAAAGGATTAAACTTAGAAGTAAAAGCGGGAGAAGTTCACGCGATCATGGGGCCTAACGGTGCTGGTAAAAGTACATTGGGTAATGTATTAGCTGGTCGTGATTCGTACGAAGTGAATGGTGGTGAAGTGACGTTGGATGGAAAAGATTTATTGGATCTTTCTCCAGAAGATCGTGCACGTGAAGGTTTGTTTTTGGCTTTCCAATACCCAGTAGAAATTCCTGGTGTGTCAAATATCAACTTCTTGAAAACTGCTGTAAGTGACATCCGTGAATATAGAGGTCTTCCTCCATTAGAAGCGAAAGAATTCTTAGCAATGGTAAAAGAGAAACAAAAATTAGTAGAATTCTCTGCTAATTTGGCGAACCGTTCGTTGAACGAAGGTTTCTCTGGTGGTGAGAAAAAGCGTAACGAAATCTTCCAATTGGCGATGTTGAATCCTAAATTAGCGATTTTGGATGAGACGGATTCAGGTTTGGACATCGATGCATTGCGTATTGTAGCAAATGGCGTAAACCAATTACGTTCAAAAGACAACGCTTTCGTGGTAATCACACACTACCAACGTTTATTAGATTATATCGTTCCAGATTTCGTTCACGTATTGCACAATGGTCGCATTGTCAAAACTGGAACTAAAGAATTGGCATTAGAATTAGAAGAAAAAGGTTACGATTGGTTAAAAGACTTAGATGCGCAAAATGCCTAATCTAATCGGTCACCGATAAAAATTAAAGGTCATGAGCGGATTGATAACAAATAACATGAGTACAACAATAGCAAACTCTTTATTCGAACAGTTGACGTCTACTTTTCAAGAATTGGAAGTGACGAATGAGCCTTCTTTATTGAAAGCAATTCGTCAAGAAGCTTTCGCAAAATTCGAAAAAGCAGGTTTTCCAACAGTTAAGAATGAGGAATGGAAATATACAAACATTCATGCTTTAGTTAACAAAACATATTTGTTGAATGAAGATGTGGATGTAGCAAATTTGGATTTGAGCAAAGCGGATATTCCAGAATTGGATGCACACCGTATCGTATTGATCAATGGACAATATGTGTTGGCTTTCTCTTCGTTGGAAGATGAGGTTGGTATTACAGTAAAACCAATTGAAGAAGCTGTAGAAGAAGCGAATTTCCAAAAACACTTTGCCCAATACGCAGATAAAGCGGACAATGCGTTGGTGGATTTGAATACGGCTTTATATACTTCGGGTATTTATTTATCAGTTGGAAAGAACAAAGTAGTTTCTAAACCATTGCACATCGTGCATGTAGCGACAGGTGGTGAAGATTTTTTCGCACAAACAAGAAACTTATTTGTTGTAGAAGCTAATGCTGAAGTAGAAATCATTGAATCTTTCATCACATTAGAAAATACAGCTAAAAACTTACACAATAAGGTTACGGAAATTGTATTGGACGAGAATGCAAAAGTTCAACACTATTACCTTCAAGTAGCTGATGCAGTAAGTAACTATATCAACCATACAGAAGTTTACCAAGCAAAATACAGTTTGTACAACAATTACAATTGTACTTTCCCTGGTGCTACTTTTGTACGTAATAATATCAATGTGCGTTTGGATGCAGAGAATGTGGAATCACATTTATACGGTATCAACCTATTAGCGGACAAACAATTGGTAGACAACCATACGGTAGTAGATCACTTGAAACCACATTGTGAATCGTACGAGTGGTACAAAAATATTCCTCAAGACGAATCTACAGCTGTATTCAACGGTAAAATTTTCGTTCGTGAGGATGCACAAAAAACAAATGCTTTCCAACAAAACAACAATATGTTGATTGGTGATAAAGCAACGGTTTATACAAAACCTCAATTAGAAATCTTTGCAGATGATGTGAAATGTTCGCACGGATGTACGATGGGTCAATTTGACGATGAAGCTTTGTTCTATTTAAGAGCAAGAGGTATCGGCGAAGAGTCTGCACGTATTTTATTGGTACACGCTTTTGCTTTTGACGTGACTTCACGTTTTTCAAATGAAGTGGTTCGCGCTTATGTAGAAGATCTTGTAGCCAAAGGTTTAGATAGAAAAAATTAGTAGTGTAGTTTTATATTAAAAGCGTCTAGGGAGAAATTCTTAGACGCTTTTTTAGTTTTCTATGTTGATAAAATATTATCGACCTGTCAGATCCAAACGAATGGGTAGACTATAAGCAACTCTAACCGGAACACCGCGCATGTATCCTGGAGTTCATTTTTTAGCTCTTTTTAAAACGTTGATTGCAGCATCGCCAGTTCCAAAACCTAAATCTTCGTCTATTTTCATATCAACCATTTTTCCTTCTTGATCAATAACAAAGGAAACTTTAACAGTACCTTTTACCCTAGCATTAATTGCTTCCTTGGGATAGTTGTAATTATTCGCAATAAATGTTCGTTTGGCTATTATATCTCCAGGATCAATAGGTGGTTGATGAGAGTTCTTGTCATCATAAAAGTATTCCTTATTCAAGGAATCTTTTGTAACGCCTGAGATAAGCTTCCCATTATCGTATGTCTCTTCAAAGCTGTATTTGTCACGCATAAAACTTCCAGTCCATTTTCTTATGCGTTTGTGGTTTTCGTAGTTTCCTTTTTCTACGGTAGAGTTACTCAATTCAATTTCAGCGTACCCATTGCCATTGTGAAGATGACGTTTGCCTAAGGAATCGTGATAAACAAGTATTAACGTATCCGTAACTTTAATTTTTTCTTTTTCTTCTTTATAAGGGTATTCAAACGCTAGTTTTAGCTTTCCGTTAGGGTAATAATAGTAAGCTGTATCAATCAAAACTCCATCTGGACTATAGGTTTCTTTTGTTTTTATTTTTTCATTTTCGTAAGCCTCCAGCTTTTGTCCAATAAATCTTTTGTCTTTAATGTTTGGAAATGTTCCTATTAATTTGGTTTAATTGGTTTGAATATATTTTTCTATTACGCGCACTTGAGCGTTTTCTAATATAGATAATTCGCGATAATAATGAGCTTGCTCCTTTTCTTTGGTTTCTTTACCGTCTTTCGTGTATAAAGTTGTAAATGATAATTGGCCATAAACAATTTGAATAAGCAAGCTTATTAATATTGTGCTGAATAGTCTTTTCATCTTAAGTTAATCTTTTTGTCTTAATCGTAAATATAATGTTTTGAGTCTAAAACCAAAAACTTATCCTAAGACAGGAAAACACGAATTAGAGTCAAAACCTGATGATTCAGAATTCACAATGGTATATTTGAGCAAATTTTGAATAATGATTCACGAAAAGTGGTTTAAAACCTATATATACATCTGGATAGGGCAGTTTGTCTCCTTATTGACTAGCTCGGCAGTCAATTTTGCAGTAATCATATATTTGAGTTTACATTACAAATCTGCTGAAGTATTGGCTTTTGCAGGAATTGCTGGATTATTGCCACAAGCAATTATAGGACCATTCGCGGGAGTATATATTGACCGTTGGGATCGTAAGAAAGTCATGATATACGCGGATGCTTTTATTGCATTATGTACTTTTTTGATGTCATTTGCATTTGTGGAAGGCGAAGCGAATTTGATATTTGTGTATGCACTTCTTGTTTGTCGTTCATTAGGTCAAGCTTTTCATACGCCAGCAATGCAGGCTATTGCTCCTTTGATTGTGCCTGAGGATAAATTATTGAAAGTATCAGGGATAAATCAAATGCTACAGTCTGTCAGTATGATTGCAGGACCAGCTGTGGGTACTTTAGCAATTACTTTCTTGCCTATTTCAAAGGTTTTGTATTTGGATGTGATTGGCGCTTGTTTGGCGATAGTTTCTTTATTATTTGTGACGATTCCGAAGTTGACAAAGCAAAGTGAAGATAATGATATATCGACTGTATTGACAGATTTGAAATTAGGCTTCGCCGAAATTCAAAAAAATAAGGGTCTGTATATGTTATTCGTCTATGCGATGTTGACTACATTTTTTGTGATGCCTGTTGCCATTATGTATCCATTATTGACCATTGAACATTTTGCAGGAGGCAAATGGGAGATGAGCGTCATCGAAGTGGTGTGGGGTGCTGGTATGTTAGTTGGTGGTGGAATCTTAAGTGCATGGCAGGGTTCTATCTCTAAAGTTGTCTTAGTCAATGCGATGCATATATTTCTGGGGTTGACATTTGTGTTTTCGGGATGGATAAGTGGTGAGTTATTTTGGGTTTTTGTGGCTATTACAACTCTGGGCGGAATAGGAATGTCTTTCTTCAATGCCTCCTTTATGACCATTATTCAAGAAGAAGTTAAGCCTGAATTTTTAGGACGTGTGTTCTCGATGTACTTTAGCTTTGCTATTATCCCAAGCGTTATTGGCTTACTTTTTACAGGTTGGATAGCAGACGAAATCGGGGTAGTCAATGCTTTTATAATCAGCGGATTGGCAATGTGTGTGGTTGGATTGTTATCATTTCTAACACCTGCTGTAATGAATCTAGGGAAGAATAGGAGCCCTGAGTAAATAGACTTTATTTGAGATATTTTACCTCTATTGAGGGGTTTATTTTCAACAGTTCTTCAACTAATTTGAAATTGTCTTCGGGACTAACAAATACATCATCAAATTTATTATATCCAATGGCAATACCGTTGGTAAATGTGGTTGCAGGCTTATTAGAAAGCCAATTTGAGGCATTTACCTCTAATTTTCGAATTGAATGAATGTTTATCTCACCTTTCATAAATAATGATTTGTAATAAAGATTTTCATTTTCGATCCAATAACGGGTTGTTTGCTGTGCTATTAAATAAATGATGGTGATGAAAGGATATGCAAATAATAGTAGCGTAATCCATGTAATAGTTGATGCTTTAATGCTGATTAGAATTATAAAAGTAGGTATCAGTAATAGTGTTAACACACAAAATATTGGTAATAGGACTTTGAAACCTTTTTTAGGATTGAATACTTGCATTCCTAAAAATAAAAAAAAAGCTTCTCAATTTGAGAAGCTTTTGAGCGAAAGACGAGATTCGAACTCGCGACCCCAACCTTGGCAAGGTTGTGCTCTACCAACTGAGCTACTTTCGCTTGTTTGTGATACAAAAATAAGGCTTTTTTAATTTTTGTCAAGCCTTATTTTTAAAAAATATATTAAAATCACTTGATTCGCTTAATTTTTAGTCACTTAAATTTTTATAGCATCCACACAATTAATCCCGTCAATAGCTGCGGAAACAATTCCCCCAGCATAACCAGCACCTTCAGCACATGGATATAGCCCTTTAACTTGTGGATGTTGAAAAGTTTCTTTATCTCTCGGAATGCGAATAGGCGATGAAGTGCGCGATTCAACACCGACAAGAATAGCTTCATTCGTATAATAGCCTTTCATTTTTTTTCCGAAAATTGGCAATGCTCCACGTAAAGCTTGATGTACAAAGTCTGGTAATACTTCATTCAAATCTACAGAGCGTGTGCCCGGTTTGTAAGAGTTTTCGGGAAGATCACGTGAAACTCTGTTTTCTACAAAATCTACCATGCGTTGAGCCGGCGCTACTAAATTGCCACCGCCCAATTGAAAAGCTTGTTGTTCAATCTGACGTTGGAATTCTAATAAGGCAAAAGGATTTGTCGCAGCATCAGGGACATCTTCCAAATTTATTTGAATGACTGTACCTGAGTTTGCATGCGGGTTATTTCGTTTGGATGGAGACCAACCATTTACGACTATTTCATTGTGCTCCGTCGCACAAGGTGCTATAATTCCACCTGGACACATACAAAATGAAAAGACACCACGGTCATTCACTTGCTCTACCAAACTATAATAAGCTGGCGGAAGATTTTCATGACGTGTACTGCAATGGTATTGTGCTTTGTCAATGATTTCTTGCGGATGCTCAATACGTGCGCCTAGAGCAAAAGGCTTTGCTTCAAGCAACCAATTTTTGGATCGGAATAATTCATAAATGTCGCGAGCAGAGTGTCCAGTAGCTACGATAATATGTTCGGCTTCAAATGATTTGCCATCCGCAGTTTTTACACCTGTTACTTGCCCAAATTGTTCGGTAATATCGACAACTTTCGTGTCAAAATGTACTTCGCCTCCCATTTCCAAGATGCGATTACGCATATCCTCGATGATATGCGGTAATTTATTAGTACCTATATGTGGTCGAGCATCGATCAAAATATCTTGATCCGCACCATGTTCTACAAAAATCGAAAGCACTTTGTTGACATCACCACGTTTATTCGAACGTGTATACAGTTTGCCATCCGAATACGTACCTGCGCCACCTTCTCCATGACAATAGTTGGAGTCTGGATTGACAATGCCTTCTCTATTAATTTTCGCAAGATCACGACGTCGATCGCGTACAGCCTTTCCGCGTTCTACAAGAATAGGTTTTAAACCGCGTTCTAGGCAACGGTATGCGGCAAACAAGCCTGCTGGTCCTGCACCTATGATGATCACAGGTTTGCCCTCCTTTACATGTTGTAATGTGCTGCTGAAAGATTCAGTGACTGGTTCTTCGTCAATAAAAAATACCACACGCGTACGGTATAAAACTGCACGGCTTCTAGCGTCAATTGATCGTTTGCGGATGTGGTAACCTTTGATTTTATGTGGCTCAACTTTTAGTTTTTGAGCACCTTGTTTTGTAATATAATTTTCATCGTAGATGAAATCTGGACTAATCGCCAGCTCAATTTCTTTTTGCATATGTTTTACACTTGGGTATCTATCCCAAAATATTGACACAAAGTTACAAAAATGATGATGAATTGTCAGTATGCAGATTTTGGCATTCGCTTTGACTTTGTATTTTAGATTTTTAAAAACTTATTTGTACATTTAGACAAACAGATTGAATTTATCACACATGAAAAAATTATTATTTGCCCTAGTTGGCTTGTTTATTACGCTTTCTTTTAGTTCTTGCGGATACAATACAATGGTATCAAAAGATGAAAACGTGAAAGCAAAATGGGCACAAGTTGAGAACGCGTATCAACGTCGTGCAGATTTGATTCCTAATTTGGTGTCGACAGTCAAAGGTGCTGCACAACATGAGCAAGGAACATTGACAGCTGTAGTCGAAGCACGTGCTAAAGCAACTTCTGTAAGTGTAAATCCTGATGATTTGTCTGATGAGTCTATTGCTAAATTTCAGCAATCACAAGATGCGTTATCGCAGTCTATAGGTCGTTTGTTAGTAAGCGTAGAAGCATACCCTGATTTAAAAGCAAATTCTAATTTCCAAGAGTTGCAAGCGCAATTAGAAGGAACGGAAAACCGTATTTCAGTGGAACGTAGAACCTATAATGAGGCTGTTCAAGACTTCAATACGACTGTTCGTAGTTTCCCTAACAATATAATGGCGGGTATTTTTGGCTTTAAAGCAAAAGGTACTTTCCAAGCAGCAGAAGGTTCGGATAAAGCTCCTACAGTTTCATTCTAGACTTTTTAATCCATTGTATATTAAGATGAATATTGGAGTTGTATATAGTCCAGTATTCATCTTTTATTTTTAGTAATGATATGGCTATTTTAAATTCAGATGAGCAAGAGCGCGTCGTGCATGCTGTAAGTGTAGCAGAGAATATGACTTCTGGTGAAATCCGCGTTGTCGTAGAAAATGTAGTTGGAAATAATCTTACTGCAATTCAGAAGGCAGAAAAATACTTTTTCGAACTCAATATGCATAAGACGTTGCGCCGCAATGGCGTGTTAGTATACTTGGCTGTTGCAGACCATCAATTCGCTATTATTGGTGATGCAGGTATTAATGCTAAAGTACCAAGTGACTTTTGGGAAAATACAAAAAACAAGATGTTAGCACATTTTAAAGTTGGTGATTACGCATCGGGATTGGTAGAAGGCATACACGATGCAGGAGAGCAACTGCACCATTTTTTTCCGCGTCAAGAAGACGATGTGAACGAATTACCAAACGACATTCATTTTGGTCATTAATATTGATTCTATGATTTCTCTAAAGAAAAATAAAATTTTACCCTCCTTATTTTTTACAGCTCTATTGTTCATTAGCGCAATTACGACGCTATTCGGACAAGATTTGCCGCCTGTATCTCGTACGATTGTTTCGGATTTTACCAATACATTATCCTCATCACAACGAGATGCATTAGAACGTAAGTTGGTTGCATTTAATGATACGACTTCTACTCAAATCGCAGTGGTATTGGTAAATAGTACTGATGGTTATGATGTCGCGGATTATGCAGTTCGTTTAGCTAAAAAATGGGGTATAGGTGATGCCAAATACAACAATGGAGTCCTATTATTGGCGGCTATTGGTGATCGTGCGGTAACTATTCAGACGGGGTATGGTGTTGAAGGAGCACTGCCAGATGCAATTGCGTACCGAATTATTGAGAACGATATCAAACCAGCTTTTAGATCTGGCGATTATTACGCTGGATTGGATAATGCAACAAACTCCATTATTTCTTACACCAAAGGTGAATATAAAGTTGAAAAAAGATCATCAAAATCTTCTGATGGTGGCGGAGGCATTAGTGGAATTTTTGTTATAGTGGTGATCGTGATGATCTTTGCTTTGATATCAAAAGGTGGAGGCGGCAATAATAGAGGTGGTAAAGTGATTAATGGCAAAGGCTCAAATGATCTATTCTGGTGGATGCTATTGAGCGGCCTAGGCGGTGGCGGGAATTCCCGTGGCGGCGGCGGCGGTTTTGGCGGTTTCGGTGGCGGAGGTTCTGGAGGTGGCTTCGGAGGTTTCGGAGGAGGTGATTTCGGCGGTGGTGGCGCAAGCGGACGCTGGTAACTGTTAATTGGTGTTAAAAATTCGTAAAAGGAAAATAATTAATCGGTATAAAATCTATCTTTGATAGATAACTAAGTTACAAGATTAGATGAAGAATATTTTATTTGCAATGCTAGTGGGGTTACCTGCTTTGTCATTTGCTCAAGAAGATTATACAGTTAAAGGTAAAATAGGTGCACATAATGCACCAGCTAAAGTGTATTTACAATATGTAGATGGTGCTGCACGAAAATTAGATTCTGCGGAAGTTAAGAATGGACAGTTTACATTAAATGGTACTGTATCGGCTCCTGTTGAAGCTTATGTAATTCTTTCGCCAGAAGGTAAAAGCCTTCGTGAGCTGAGCAATCCAGATTTTGGAAGCCTTTATTTATCAAAAGGTGTTATCAATTTAGAAGGTGAAACTTTAAAAGCCGCAAAATTATCAGGTAACTCTGTTAATGAGGAATATGTGAAATTCAAAAGTTTAACAAAAGATACAGAGCAAGCTATAGATGTTGTAAACCAAGAATATTATAACGCGACAGATGAACAAAAGAACGATGAAAACTTTGTGAATGCTTTGCGTGAAAAAATTGGACCATTGTACGAAAAACTTGAAGCGTCACAACAGGAATATTTAACAACATCTAAAAGCATTATTGCACTTAATATAATTGAGGAAAACCTTAGCGCAGAAAATGTTATAGAATATGAAGGCTATTTCAAAAGTTTTCCATCAGATTTGCAAAATAGCGCAAAAGGAAAATCTATCACGGAGAAAATAAGTAACTTAAGAAGTGTAGCCATTGGTGCTGTAGCTCCTGATTTTACATTGCCGACTCCTGATGGTAAAGAAATTTCGTTGTCTTCGTTAAAAGGACAATATGTGTTAGTTGATTTTTGGGCATCATGGTGCGGACCTTGTCGTCAAGAAAATCCAAATGTCGTAGCAGCATACAATAAATTCAAAGACAAAGGTTTTACAATTTTAGGGGTTTCTTTAGATAATCCTGGAAAGAAGGATGCTTGGGTTAAAGCTATAGAGGATGACCAATTAGGTCAATGGCATAATGTTTCAGACTTACAAGGGTGGAAATCTGAAGTAGCAGCAAAATATTCGATAAGAAGTATACCTCAAAACTTCTTATTAGATAAAGAGGGCAAAATTGTGGCATCAAATTTAAGAGGTGAAGCTTTAGAAGCTAAACTTGCCGAGCTATTGAATTAATTACAACAACAGTAGTTCATCAATAGTGCCTTGAGATATATTTCTTAAGGCACTATTTTATTTTATATTTTACCAATTGCTTGTTCCCAATCGGCAATAATGTCGTCAATATGTTCAATACCTACAGAAATACGTAGCATGCCTAACGTAATTCCTGAAACTTTTTTCTGGGTCGAAGAATGATGCGATCCCCACATACTCGCTGGATGTACTACCAACGATTCTACCCCACCAAGGCTAGCTGCATTTGCAAAAAATTGCAAATTGTTCAATATCGTTTGCGCATTTTTAAATTCGTCTGATTCGTCTTTTCCAGCGACTTCAATGCACAACATACCTGTATGACCTTTTAGCTGTTTTGCGGCTAACTCATGTTGAGGATGCGATTTCAAACCTGTATACGACACTTTCTTGATAGCTGGATTTTTTTCTAGCCATTCGGCTAATGCCAAGGCATTTGCATTGATTTGATGTACGCGAAGTGACAGCGTTTTCAACCCACGCAATAATAACCAAGAATCAAAAGGACTTAAGCTGGCACCTAACGTGATTGAACGTCTCCAAGCTTTGACAATAAATTCTTTGCTTCCGCAAATGACACCAGCCGTCAAATCGGAGTGACCACCCAAATATTTTGTAGCACTATGTAAGATCACATCTATACCAAATTCTGAAGGCACCTGATTAATCGGTGATGCAAATGTATTATCTACCATCGTCAAAATGCCTTTATCCTTACCTAGCTTTCCAACAAATTCTAAGTCTGTAATATCTAAATTCGGATTGGAAGGAGTTTCCAAGTAAATCAATTTTGTATTTGGTTGAATCGCATCTACAAATGCCTGATTATTGGTTTGATCTGCGTGAGTTATCGTTATCCCGTATTCCGAAAGAAATTCCTTTAGAAAAAGCATAGCACCCGAATAATGTGCATTCTGTGCAACGATGTGATCTCCTGCTTTCACAACAGCCAAGATAGCCGTGCTAATTGCTGCCATGCCCGTTGCTAGTACCAATGCATCTTCTGTCTTCTCCAACTTAGCGATAACAGCAGCTACCTGGCTATTCGTTGGATTACCGTGCCTATGGTAGAATTCAGGATGTTTTGGTTCAGTTGCTGCTGCAATATATTCCTGTGGATCTTGGTCTGCAAAATAAGTAGAAGTTTGATATATAGGAGCTACTACAGCTTTTGTTTTGTTAAATTCTTCGCCAGTATGTATCAAGTTTGTTTCGATCTGTCTCATCTTTATATAGGTCTTTTTTCCAAAGCTAACAAAATATCTATTAATTTGATAGGGTATTTTCAACAGATGTTCATTCCACTTTGTAGCGGATTTATTTCTATATTGCGTATACCTTAATAGCATTATGAAAAAGATAGTATTACTTCTGCTAAATGTATTTACTTGCTCCACAGTATGGGCACAATTAAAATCGCCAGAGGAATTTTTAGGTCGTCAAATCGGAACTAAAATTACACCACATTGGAAAGTTTTGGAATACTATAAGCATGTTGCAGAACAAGCTCCACAACAGATTAAATTTCAGCAGTATGGTGAGTCGATCGAAGGAAGACCAATGTATGTGTTTTTTGTTTCTTCTGCTAAGAATATTGCACGATTGGATGCAATCCGCAAAAACAATCTAAAAATAGCTGGAGAAGAGACTGGAAATACAGAACTTGTGGATATGCCTGCGATAATTTGGATGAGTAACAATGCGCATGGAAATGAGACATCCTCTATGGAATCTTCGATGATGACGTTGTATCAATTGGTCAATCCAAAGAATTCTGCTTCACAAAAGCAATTAGAAAATACATTGGTGATTATCGATCCATGTTTGAATCCTGACGGTACGGAACGATACAACAATTGGCAGAACGGAATATTGGGTGCTCAATACCATCCTGACTTGTATGCAAGAGAACACAGTGAGCCTTGGCCTGGAGGTCGTGTCAATCATTATTACTTTGATTTGAATCGTGATTGGGCATGGCAAACGCAATTGGAAAGCCAGCAGCGCATGAAAATTTACAATGATTGGTTACCGCATATTCATATTGATTTCCATGAAATGGGAATCAATGCGCCTTATTATTTTCCGCCAGCGGCAGAACCTTTGCATGAGGTTATCACACCTTGGCAGCGCGAATTTCAAACAACCATTGGTAAGCATAATGCTAAATACTTCGACAAAAAAGGTTGGTTGTATTTCACGAAAGAACGTTTTGATTTATTCTATCCATCGTATGGAGATACCTACCCGATGTACTCTGGGGCTATTGGTATGACATACGAAAAGGCAGGAAATACTTCTGCTGGATTAGGCGTTTACACCGATCAAAAAGATACGTTGACTTTGGTGGATAGAGCGATTCAGCACCATGCTTCTGGAATGAATTTAGTAGAAGTAGTTTCGCAAAACTCATTGAAAGTAGTGGAAGAGTTTAAGAAATTCTACAAACAAGCAAATGCTGGTGAATTGGCAACATTCCAAAGTTACGTGATTAAATATGAGCCTAATCAGGAGTCAAGTATCCGTTCGTTGCTTGATTTACTCGATAAGAATAAAATTCGTTATTACGCTTCCGAAGGTACGTTCAAAGGTTTGGACTACTCGACAAAGAAAAGTATAACATATACCGCAAAAGATAAAGATTTAGTTATTCCGGGCAATCAGCCAAAAGCGGCTTTGGTTCGTGTGTTATTTGAGCCGGAGGCTAAACTGGTGGATTCTGTTACATACGATATTACAGCTTGGTCGATGCCTTATGTGTATGGTCTTTCCGCTGTAGCTAGTCAAAATAAAATTACATCTACAAAACCTTACAGTTTAGAAAAAGTAAATAATAACCTAGCGGAAAGCTTTGGATATGCGATTAAGTGGAATGGCTTTTCGTCTGCAAAAGTATTAGCAGATCTTTTACAAAAGAAAATTACTGTTAAACGTTCGGAGTATGCTTTTAAATTGAATGGTGAAGATTTTCCCAGAGGTTCGATGTTAGTAATGTCCAGCAACAACAAAGATGTGGATATCAAGAAGACCCTGAAAGAAGTAGGAGACCAGCACGATTTGAAAATATATGCAATCAGTTCGGGTATCATTGAGGGCGCTAAAGATTTTGGTAGTTCGGATGTGAAAACTATTAAGTCACCAAAGGTTTTGATGTTGGCTGGAGAGGGCATACGCGCTTTAAACGTAGGTGAGGTGTGGCATTATTTCGATCAGCAATTGAAATATCCTATTATTTTGGTAAATCCGCGAGAAATGTCTCGTGTAAAATGGTCCGAAATTGATGTTTTTATTATGCCTGGAGGAAGTTATCCATTTTTGCAAGACAAAGCCCAAGCAGAAAATTTTGCCAATTGGGTACGTGGTGGTGGTAAAGTTATAGCATTAGAGAGTGCTGTGTCGCAATTGTCTGCACAATCTTGGGTAAAACTCAAACCAATCAAACAAGATACAACAATCAAGGCTAAAGAGAATCCATTAAAAGTGTATGCGGATCGCGAACGCGAATCCTTAAAAGAATATACAGCAGGTGCGATTTATAAAGTTGATTTTGATGCTACACATCCATTAATGTACGGCAACAAAGAATATTACACCTTGCGCCAAAATGGTACGCTTTACCAATATTTCAAAGATGGCGCAGGATGGAATCTCGGTTATATCAAAGAGAATGCCTTAATGAGTGGCTTTGTAGGGCAAAATCTGAGTAAGCAGATTAAGAATGGTTTAGTCTTCGGAACAGAATCCGTAGGAGCAGGCACAATTATTTACCTTGTGGATAATGTCTTATTCCGTAATTTTTGGGATGCTGGTAAATTAGTGATGGCAAATGCTGTATTTCAAGTGGATTAGTAATGAAAGCAATTGGTGTTATGTTTAACTACATCGGTCCTACTTTTGTAGAATAAAAATTAGAGGAGACAACTACATAGTAAACAAAAAAATGCTGTAAGTCAAACTTACAGCATTTACTAATACCTTATATGGATATTATTTAAATCAATCCTTTTTTCGCTAATAATTCAGCTACTTGTACAGCATTTGTTGCCGCACCTTTTCTCAAATTATCTGCTACTACCCAAAGGTTAACTGTTTTATCTTGTGATTCGTCACGACGAATACGTCCTACGAAAACCTCATCTTTACCGTGTGCATCCTTCGGCATTGGGTATTCCAAATTAGCTGGATTATCAACCACAACAACACCTTCTTGTGCTGCTAATGCTGCACGCAACTCCGCTAAATCAAAATCATTTTCGAATTCAATATTTACAGATTCCGAGTGACCACCCATTACTGGGATACGTACCGTAGTTGCTGTAACTTTGATCGAATCATCTTGCATGATTTTATTCGTCTCCTTAATCATTTTCATTTCCTCTTTTGTATAGCCATTATCTTGGAATACATCGATTTGAGGAATCACATTTAAGTCGATTTGGTAAGGGTACGCTTTCTCGCCTTCCACGCCTGCGCGCTCGTCGTTCAATTGTTGAACCGCTTTTACACCAGTACCTGTTACAGATTGGTAAGTCGATACGACAACGCGTTTAATTTTATATTTTTCGTGCAATGGTTTCAACACCACTACCATTTGAATAGTCGAACAATTTGGGTTAGCGATGATTTTATCATCAGCTGTCAATACATCACCGTTCACCTCTGGTACTACCAATTTTTTAGTAGGATCCATACGCCAAGCCGATGAATTGTCAATTACAGTAATACCCGCTTCAGCAAATAATGGAGCGAATTCTGTCGAAGTACTGCCGCCAGCCGAGAATAAAGCCACATCCGGTTTAAGTGCAATAGCTTCTGTTGGAGTAACTACCTTATACTTATTTCCCTTGAATTCAATTTCCTTACCCTTACTTCTTTCTGATGCTACTGGAATTAATTCTGTTACGGGAAAGTTTCTCTCCGCTAATACTGTCAACATTTCGGACCCAACTAAACCAGTTGCGCCAACTACTGCTACTTTCATTTCTTTACAATTGTGCTTTAATATTTTGTGAATACTCTTTTTTTTTAATGGATTCAAACATAAGAAATTAAAATCAGTAAACACACAAAAATTTTAATTATTCGCATTATTTTGGGCTTAAAATTTAAAAACACACCTAATTTATAGCTTAAAAATTATGATTTTGTTAATTTAAAGAGGTGTTAGGCTGAACAAACGCAATGTAATTTTTAATTGTAGAGAAAAATATTCTGTAAATTGCCTCGACAAAGAATCATACGCTAATAGGCTAAAAACTGGGCATGAGAATTACATTTAAGCTTTATTTAATTTCGCTTATCCTCACTTGCTTAACATATTACAAAGGTTGGACACAATCTTCAGGTTCGCTTGTTATCAATGAGCTTATGATTAACCCAAACAATGTTGCCTCATTACCGGCATTTGAGTTTATAGAATTGTATAATAATTCCTCAAGCACTGTTGATTTAAAGTCAATAACCTTACATGTAAATAACAATCAAGTGACTTTGCCAAGTTACAAGATAGCGCCGAGTCAATATGTAATCTTATGCGCTGCTGAATCAGAAGCTCTATTCACAAGATATGGAAATGCCCTAGCACTGCCGAGATGGTATGCATTGAACAATTCTGGTGCAACTATAAAGCTTACACAGGGAGATAATATATTAGATGAAATTACCTATAGCGACAGTTGGTATAATAGTACTACGAAACTAAATGACGGCTGGAGTTTGGAACGTATAAGTTCCAATTGGAATTGCAATATAAAACTCAATTGGTCTGCGACAAATTCCTTGAGCGGTGGTACACCGGGAAAAAACAATACGATTCTAGATAATAAATTTATTCCTCAGCCATCTATCTCAAGCTACAAAATCGTACAGAATCGAGTTGAATTAAATTTGAGTATTGAACACAAATATTTTTCAAATATCAGTTCGGCAACATTTACTTTGGATGAGGGAATTGGTAATGCTGAAAAAGTTGAATTGGTAAATGAACAAATAGTTCTGAGCTTATCCAAAAATCTAAATCCCCAAAAATTGTATACTTTACGAATAGAAGGGTTAAAGATTTGCAATCTTGTATTACCAATATTTGAAACCAAGCTTTTTGATCAAAAGGTAATTAAAACAAGTGATATTATCATCAACGAAATTCTATTTAATCCCAAAGAAGGTGGAGTCGATTTTGTGGAATTATATAATCAAACTGAATTTCCCATTAATCTGCAAAACTTCAAATTAGGCAATAGGGTAATTACCAATCAGTTTTTTTTACTGGAAGCTAAACAGTATTTAGTAATTACAACCAGTAAGAAAATAATTGCACAACATTATCCCAATGCCATTCAAGAGAATATTTTCGAAAAGGCTTCATTGCCTCCGTATACGAATCAACGAGGCGTAGTGACGTTATTTTCAAATCAAAATATCTTTATAGATTCAGTGTATTATTCAGCGGATATGTATTCCAAACATGTGATTGATCCAAAAGGAATTTCACTAGAACGCACCAATAATGCTGAAAATGCTTTTCACTCTGCATCAACAGTTTATGGTGGTGCAACTCCGGGATATCAAAATTCTACAATGGAATTAAATATTCCCCGAAATAAAATTTACCTAACCTCCAATACCTTTTCTCCAAATGATGACGGCTATGAAGATGAATTAGAAATTAATTACGAGCTCATCCATCCGAATTACATCATCGCTGTAGAAATATACAATGAAAAAGGCCAATTGGTCAAAAAAATACCGCATCACAACCTTGCTGGCACGCACGGCAAGATAAATTGGGATGGAAAAACCGATGCACCACAACGCTCTGCTAGAGGTCATTACATTTCGTTTGCTCAAATTTTTGACCACAATGGTAAGACACAAAATTTTAAACAACCGTTTGTGTTAATCAGCTCATTGACAAGACATTGAAAAACGAATAACTTTGTTCACATATATGAAAGAAACAATAATTATCCTTGGGGCGAATGGTCAGATTGGGTCTGAATTAGCTTTAGCACTTCGAAACAAATTTGGTAGACAAAATGTTATCACGACTGATATAAAACCTCCTCACGATTTAGAGGAAGGTGATATTTTCGAAACGGCTAATGTGCTGGATAAAAATCTTCTGAAAGAATTATTTATCAAATACAATCCTACGCAGATTTATCTTTTGGCAGCAATGTTGTCTGCAACAGGCGAGCAATATCCTATGAAAGCTTGGGATCTAAACATGAATGGTTTATTGAATGTGTTGGATTTGGCTGTTGAATTAGGAATCAAAAAAATATTTTGGCCAAGCTCGATTGCTGTTTTTGGGCCAAACTCTCCAAAAACGGAAACACCACAATACTGTGTAATGGATCCGAATAGTATCTACGGTATTAGTAAGTTAGCTGGCGAAAGATTAGTAGAATATTACCATGCAAAATACGATTTAGATATTCGAAGCCTCCGCTATCCAGGAATTATTTCATGGAAGACAGCACCAGGAGGTGGTACAACAGATTACGCTGTACATATTTTCTTCGAAGCATTGGCAAAAGGCAAATACGAAAGTTTCTTGTCCGAAGATACTGCTCTTCCGATGATGTATATGGATGATGCGGTACGAGCGACAATCGAATTGATGGATGCTCCAGCAGAAAACCTGACGATACGCTCGAGTTATAATTTGGCAGGTATTTCCTTTACTCCTGCGCAGATTGCCCAAGAAATTAAAAAAATTCTTCCTAATTTTGAGATGTCTTATGCAGAAGGCGATCCACGTCAAGCCATTGCAGATTCTTGGCCTAAAAGTATCAATGATGATTACGCCCAAAAAGACTGGAATTGGAAATTGGATTATAGCCTAGAAGATTTGACACGAGTAATGATCGAAAATCTTAAAAAATAAACATCACAATGGGTAGAGCTTTTGAATTTAGAAAGGAAAGAAAATTTAAGCGCTGGGCTAAAATGGCGGTTCAATTTACACGATTAGGCAAGGAAATTGCTATCGCTGTAAAAGAAGGTGGACCTCATCCAGAGAACAACTCGCGCTTACGCACTGCAATTCAAAATGCAAAGGCTGTAAACATGCCAAAAGACCGTGTTGAGGCAGCTATCAAGAGAGCGTCTGAGAAAGATGCTAAAGGTTACGAAGAATATGTGTACGAAGGATACGGTCCACATGGTGTACCTGTATTGATCGAGACGGCTACAGATAATACCAACCGTACGGTTGCTAATATCAGATCATATTTTACAAAGTCTGGTGGTTCTTTGGGAAAGACTGGTTCTTTGGATTTCATCTTCAATCGCAAATCTATCTTCCGCTTTGCGGCAGCTGAAGACTTGGATGTGGAAGAATTAGAATTGGAATTGATTGATGGTGGATTAGAAGAATTATACGTAGAAGCTGACGAAGAAGGAAACGACATTGTCGTTGTACAGACTTCTTTCGAAGATTTCGGTAATATGCAACGTCTTTTGGAAGAAAAAGGTGTAGAATTGAAATCGGCTAAATTGGAGCGTATCGCTCTATCGCACTCTTCTTTGACTGAAGAGCAAGCTGCGGACGTATTGAAATTAATCGATAAAATTGAGGAAGATGACGACGTGCAAGCGGTATACCACAACATGGATTAATCACAATTTATAGTGAAAAATAAAAAAGAGGGTGCTGCCCTCTTTTTTATTATCTGTTCAAATCGTTAACTTTGGGAATGCTTACGTTCGAAGAATTTTTTATTAAGAAAAAAATTGACTTAGCCGCTTTAAAAAAAGTGGATGAATCACTATTCTTTGAATTCCAATTGCATTACGAAAAGATGGGTGAAAAAAGTTTTGATCACACCAAAAAATTTTGGTTTAATCAACTGCGAAGAGTCCATCCTTTGGCTGAAGAAGCAATAGTTCCTAAAAAAGAAGCAAAGGTCGTATCACCGATCTCGGATACGGCGAATCCTACCCCAGATCAGAAAACAGCTGCAGAGCCTACAGCTAAACCTGCAGGATTCAAACCACGCTTTAAAGCTCCAGTGAAAACTAATGTAGAAGAAACTATAGAAGAAAAAACAACTACAGATTCTTCAGAGATAGTGCCTACAGCAACGCCTTCTGGATTCAAGCCACGCTTCAAAGCTGTTGTGACAAAAGCAGCACCTACGGAAGAAACTTCACAAGAAGTCACTCCAATTGAAAAGAAAGAAGAAAATTCTTCCGAACCGGCAAGTAAACCTTCTGGTTTCAAGCCACGCTTCAAAGCTGGCGTTACTAAAGCAGCACGTACTGAAGAAACTTCACAAGAAGTTACTCCTATTGAAAAGATAGAAGAAAACACTTCCGAGCCGGCAAATAAAACTGCTGGTTTCAAACCGCGTTTCAAAGCTGGTGTGACAAAATCAGCACCTACAGAAGAAACTTCACAAGAAATTCCTCCTATTGAAAAGAAAGAAGAAAGTACTACTGAACCGGTAAGTAAACCTGCTGGTTTCAAACCACGATTCAAAGCTGGCGTCACAAAAGCAGCACCTACAGAAGAAACTTCACAAGAAGTTACTCCTATTGAAAAGGAAGAAGAAAATACTTTTGAACCAGCAAATAAGCCGGCTGGATTCAAGCCACGTTTCAAAGCTGGCGTGACGAAATCAAAACCGTCTCAAGAAGAAGACAACTCCTAATAAAACATTACCAATTATATTAAAATATTCATCATGCTTAAAGAAGAAAGACAAGCGTATATTATTCATCAAATTAACTTGCATAATAAAGTGCTCTCCTCCGATCTTAGTGTTCAATTGAACGTTTCAGAGGACACGATACGACGCGATTTAAATGAATTGGCGGAAAATGGAAAAGTAATAAAAGTGTATGGCGGTGCATTATCTAAGTCTTTCCAATTTCCTTTTCAAGAGGGCAATGTGTACGCTAAAGAAGGTAAAAAGGAGATAGCTTTGAAAGCGCTTTCACTTATCTCTTCGGGTATGACTATTTTGATTGGCGGCGGCACGACAATGATTGAATTGGCACGTCTTATTCCGAATGATTTGCAGTGTACTTTTTTTACTATTAGTCCATTGGTGGCATTAGAATTAGCTGAAAAGGATAATATTGAAGTATTTCTATTGGGCGGTAAATTATCACGTAATACGAATATTGTGACGGGCTCACAAGTTATTAACGAATTGTCGGATTTGCGTGTAGATTTATGTTTATTAGGCACAAACAGTCTTTCTATCGAAGAAGGTATTACGGATTCGGATTGGGAGGTAGTACAAATCAAACGTGCGATGATAAAATGTTCTAAATCTTTAGCAATCTTAAGTATCGCGGAGAAATTGAATTCTAATCAAAAAATGCGCGTGGCTCCATTGAAAGAATTGACATATTTAGTTACGGATTTAGAAATTTCAGATCATCGTCTGAAAGATTTTGGCAGTCATATCAAGATTATATAGAAAATAAATGTCAAGTAATAGTTCTGATTCATTAAAATCGAAAGCTGTAAAAGGGATATTGTGGGGAAGCATTTCGAATGGAGCGCAACAATTACTTGCTGTTTTTTTTGGAATTTATCTAAGTCGTATCCTAACTCCACACGACTATGGTTTAGTGTCTATAATAATTGTATTTGCGACAGTATGCTCATCCATCCAAGAAGCTGGATTTATCAATGCCTTAGCAAATCGGAAAAAAATTGACCACCGCGATTACAATGCTGTATTTTGGACGAGCTTATTGATAAGCATCTCATTATACATTATTCTCTTTTGTTTATCTCCAATTATAGGTTATTTCTATAATCAGCCTGAAATAGTAACTGCTGCACGAGTACTTTTTATCGGCTTAGTATTTGGTAGTCTTGGTATTGCACACAGTGCGTATTTATTTAAGACGCTAAAAGTCAAAGAAAGATCCATAGCCACTGTTGCCGGAACACTTTGTTCTGGAGCGATAGGTATCACGCTTGTCTACTTTGGTTATGCCTATTGGGGAATAGTATTTCAAAGCATTACCTACTCTTTTACATACTCCTTAATCTGTTTTTTGTATTCTGGCTTCAGGCCTTCCTTAAATATTAATTTTGCTCCTATCAAGGAATTATGGGGATTCAGTTCGAAAATATTAATTACTCGAGTTGTTGAAACGCTTAATAATAATATTCTGACGTTGATATTAGGCAAAAATTCTACAACATCAACCGGTAACTATACACAAGCGAATGGATGGAGCATTAAAGCTCAGGGTGTGATTGCGAATATGTCGCATGGTTTTGCTCAACCCATGTTGTCTACTATTGCTGATGACAGGGAGCGACAAAAAAGAATATTTGCTAAACTCTTGAATTTCATTTGCTTCGCTGCATTCCCCGGATTAACATTATTGAATGTTGTTGCAGAGGAATTTATTGTTATTACAGTAACGGATAAATGGATACCTGCTGTGCCAATTTTAAAAGTTTTATGTCTTAATGCTGCTTTTCTGCCCATTATTAATTTCTATTCCAACTTTTTATTGAGTAAGGGCAAGTCAGATTTATACATGCGTTATATCATTTCTTTTGGAATCATTCAATTAATCATAATATATTTCTTACATGGCGATGATGTAATGCCCATGGTATGGGGAATTTCCTTATTTACTATGTTTTGGACATTTGTGTGGCAGATTTCCGTAGCGCAGTACAGTAAAATAGAATATTCTCAACTATCCTTAATTATTCTTAAATACCTTATTCCATCCGTATTAGGTGGGGTATTCACTTATTTTATTGGTAATTTTGTCTCTGGTATATGGATTTCTTTTATTGTCAAAGCTTTTGTGTTTTGTATTACTTATTTATCAATTTTGTATATAATTAAGTCCGAAGTACTTTTAGAAATCATACACTATTTAAAAAGTAAATATGTTTCCAGACATAAAAGTAAATAAAGATGGTATTAGCGCTGTATTACTCACGTACAATACGCCACTAGAACTCGTCATAAAGTGTGTGGATGCAATTCTCCACCACAATGATATAGGAGAGGCGCTCGAAATTATTCTAGTAGATAACAACAGTGATAATCAGGTTGAGCTTCAAAATTTCGTTAGAACAAACTATAAAGATGTTATTTTTATTGCAAATCCTATTAATGGAGGCTATGGTGCTGGAAATAATTTGGGAATTAATAATGCTAAATACGAACATGTTCTACTTATTAATCCTGATGTTAAATTAGTAGAACCACTCTTTTCTTGGGCGAAAAATGAATTTATAAAGGATCCGAAACTTAATATTCTTGGTATCCAACAAGTAAATCAATATAATAAAAAGACACATTCATTTATCCAACGTAGATTGACACGAGTTAATTTCATAATAAATCAACTTTTGCAAAAGCTCAATATTTTTATACCACAGTACGCTGTTGTTTCTGGCGCTTGCTTTTTTTTGCGTAAATCAAGTTTCATCGCGATTGGTGGTTACGATGAGAATATTTTTCTTTATGGTGAAGAACGTTATTTACATGAATCAATGCTTTCGCAGTTTCCAGATTGCCATATAAAAATGGATTTTTCTAAATCATATAAACACCCCATTTCAAATAGAAAATTTTCATTGAAGACTGCGCGGTTAGCTTTAGATTCTTATCGTTATTTGAATAAGAAATTGAGGAGAGATACTGTGCGTGTTGAAAAAGAGCTGATTACCTACCATAAAACATTGATTTTATTTTATTCTCTTAAAAACAAAAAACAAGAAGTCGCAAACAATCGTTCTATTATAGAATTGATTGAAAAAACACAAAACTCTTAACTGTATGCGAGAATTAGCGCCTATTATAATTTTTACATATAATCGACCACATCACACTCGAAAGATGTTGCAGGCTTTGGAAAATGCAGAACTTGCGCAGGATTCTGAGGTATTTATCTTTTCTGATGGCGCTAAAAATGCTAATGCAATTGAACACGTAAATAGAGTTCGCGCAATAATAGCAGAGCCGTGGAATTTCAAAAAAATTACTATTATCGAAAGAGAACGTAATGTGGGGTTAGCGCAGAATATCATTTCTGGCGTAAGTGAAATTATCAAACAATATGGAAAAGTTATCGTATTGGAAGACGATTTAGAAATTTCCAAGGTTGGATTGCGCTACTTCAATGATGCACTGGATGCTTACGAACAAGAGGAAAAGGTCATGGAAATCAGTGGCTACATGTATCCTGTAAAAGATGCAGATAAACTACCCGAAACTTTTTTCTTTCGCGTTGCGAATAGTTGGGGATGGGCTACGTGGAAGCGTGCTTGGAACAAATACAACACAGATATCGATCAACTTATTGCAGATTTCGATAAAGATAAAATCAAAAGATTCAGTATAGATCATACGGAGAATTTTTGGAAACAAGTTAAAGAATATAAGGCTGGAAAAATCAATTCTTGGGCTATTCGCTGGTATCTAACCCTTTTTAATAATGATGGATTGGCTTTATACCCCAGACAATCCATGATTCAAAATATGGGTACGGATGGTTCGGGTACGCATTCTGATGCAGATAATGCGTATAAAGTGGAACTTGCAACCCAAGCTGTCTCATACTTTCCCAAAGAAATCGAAGAAAATAAACAAGCTTACGAGGCAATTACTTATTTTTACAAACATCGTAAAGGCTCTTTATTTACAAGAGTTTTAAGATTTGCTAAAAAGCATTTGAATATAAAATAGCAAAAGTGACATCTCCCAAAATATCCATTATTACTATTGTGTACAATAATGTACGTGATATCGAACATACTATTCTTTCGGTCATCAATCAGTCGTACAGCCACATCGAATACATTATCATCGATGGTGCTTCTACGGATGGTACGCTGGATATTATCCAAAAATATCGCGGCAGCATTGATATTCTTGTATCTGAAAAAGATGCTGGTATCTACGACGCGATGAACAAAGGATTAGCAAAAGCTACTGGTGACTACGTGTTATTTTTGAACTCAGGAGATGAATTATTTGACAACAATACTATCCAAACAATAGTAGAAAAAGGTAAGGGTGCAGATATTATTTACGGCGAGACTAAATTAGTCGACGAAGACCGAAAAATCATTGGCGATCGACGTCATAAAGCGCCACAGCAATTTGACTGGAAATCTTTTCAATATGGAATGAATGTTTGCCATCAAGCTATATATGTAAAACGTGAAATTGCGCAGCCCTATGATTTGCAATACAAACTTAGTGCTGATGTAGATTGGGTGATACGAGCAGCTAAAAAAGCTAAAACTACGCAGAATGTAAATTGCTACGTAGCACGCTATTTGGTTGGAGGCATGTCTCAAAAGCGACATAAACAAAGTTTGAAAGAGCGTTATGCTATTTTCAAAAAACATTACGGCACTTTTCAAAATTGGATTAATCACGGCATCATCGCATTAAGACTTATCAAGTATAGACTCGTAAATGGCAAAACAAGAGAATAACAATTTTTTTAATCCCGAAATATTGGTTGAATTGGCAAATACAAAAATGCCATTCGGCAAATACCATGGTTGGTTGCTTTGTCGATTACCCGAGCCATACTTGGTTTGGTTTCACAAAAAAGGTTTTCCTCCAGGAAAATTAGGCACACAATTGGCAACTTTGTACGAGATCAAATTGAATGGTTTGGAGTATCTGCTTACGCCACTTATTAAAAAGTAATAACACTCATTTTTAGTATTTTTCTTTTTCCTATCTTTGCATCGAAATAATTACTAACATTAAACGCCGTTTGCAGCGGTATCAATGAATATATGGCACAATATCAAACATTGCTGTACTATTGTTACAGCCCTATCGAAAATGCAGAACAGTTTGCTGCAGATCATTTAGAATTTTGTAAATCTCTTGGACTTGTAGGTCGAATCATCGTAGCTGATGAAGGTCTTAATGGTACCGTTTCTGGGACTCCTGAGGCATGTAAAGCCTATATGGATGCAGTTTATGCGGATGGAAGATTTAACCATACAGAGTTTAAAATTGATGATGTAGAAGAACCTTCTTTCATCAAAATGCACTGCCGATACAAAGAAGAAATTGTTCACTCGGGTTTGCGTGATCCCAAAGTTATTAACCCGACTAAACAGACAGGAAAACATCTTGAGCCAAAGGATTTTATGGAAATGAAAGACCAAGAAGATGTGGTAATCTTGGATGTGCGTTCGAACTACGAACATTCTGTAGGTCGTTTCAAAAATGCGGTGACATTAGATATTGAAAACTTCCGAGAATTCCCTGATAAAGTAAAAGAGTTAGAACACCTGAAAGGCAAAAAAATTCTTACGTATTGTACTGGCGGCATTAAATGCGAGAAAGCTTCAGCATTATTACTTAAAGAAGGTTTTGAAGATGTATACCAATTGCACGGTGGTATTATCAAATATGGTAAAGAAGCTGGTGGTAAAGATTTTGAAGGGGATTGTTATGTATTTGATAATCGTGTTACAGTTCCTGTGAATTCGGTAAATCCGACTATCATTTCGACTTGTCGCAATTGTGGTAAAACCACGAATAAAATGATCAACTGTGCTAATGCAAAATGTAATGAGCACTTCACGCAATGTGACGACTGTGGTTGGGAATTAGAGGGTTGTTGCTCGATGGAATGTCAATCTGTCCCTGATAAA
The DNA here is from genome assembly GCF_008520265.1 of Sphingobacterium cavernae. Lineage (GTDB taxonomy): Bacteria > Bacteroidota > Bacteroidia > Sphingobacteriales > Sphingobacteriaceae > Sphingobacterium > Sphingobacterium cavernae. The sequence goes on along the minus strand of NZ_VIQM01000065.1, from coordinate 16,794 downwards.
CGTGTTTACGACGGTACAGGGTATTACGTTAAAGTACCACAACCTGTAAACATTGAAAAGATTTCTAAAAGAAAACATAAAAACTTCCCTCCAAAAGATAAAGTGGAAGCTGAAGCATAAAAAATAAGCCTTGGCTATTGTCAAGGCTTATTTTTTATGCTAGAATGGAGCATTAATCCAAAGGATTTTCATGAATATATTGTTCCCAAGACCAAGCGGAAGACATCATTTCGTCAATTCCTAATTCGGCTTTCCAACCCAATTCTTTAGTTGATTTGGTTACATCACCCCAAACTTGAATTACATCTCCATCACGACGTGGACCGAATTCATAGTTTAATGGTTTTCCAGAAGCTTTTTCGAAAGCTTTGATAGCTTCCAATACCGAATAACCGTTTCCTGTTCCGATATTGAAAACATCATATTTTCCATTAGGATTGCCTTTTTCTAATAATTTAATCGCCGCTACGTGTGCTTTTGCTAAATCTACTACGTGTATATAATCACGCACACATGAACCATCTGGCGTATCATAATCATTACCAAAAACCGTTAATTTCTCACGCTTACCGATTGCAGTCTGTGTAATGAAAGGTAACAAGTTTTGAGGAACACCATTTGGCAATTCTCCAATTAACGAAGTTGCATGTGCGCCTACTGGATTAAAGTAGCGTAGAGCCACAATATTATAGTTACCGTAAGCATTTGCTGTTTCTTCGAGGATTTCTTCCGCAATTTGCTTTGTATTGCCATAAGGTGATGTAGATTTCTTCACTGGTGCAGATTCCGTAACGGGAAGCACATCTGGTTCGCCATATACCGTGCAGCTTGAAGAAAATACAAAATTGATTGGCTTCGCGCGATAGCTATTTAACAGATTGATCAAAGAGAAGAAATTGTTATGGTAATATTTTAATGGATCTTGTACAGACTCACCTACAGCCTTGGAGGCAGCAAAGTGGATAATTCCCGTAATATCTGGATTTGCGTTGATGAAAGCTGTCGTAGCTGCTATATCACATAAATCAAATTGATGAAATTCTGGCTTTATACCGATGATTTTCTCGATTTGATCTAAAATTTTAATATTAGAATTAGATAGATTGTCAACGATAACAGGCGTATATCCCGCATTGTGTAATTCTACAACAGTATGCGAACCAATGTAGCCTGTTCCCCCCGTTACTAAAATTTTACTCATAATCTTTATAAATTTCTATTTTGTTGAATGTTAATATTGAAACGTATTTGGTAAACATTGCTGTTTTAAGCAGTAAGTTTTGACACATATGTAGCGACAAAAAATAACTTAATTTTTTAAACTTGAAGTAAATAGGAGATTGTATGTCACCTGAGTGATTTTTTTGGCAAGCTGCCTTTCGATTGTCTATGCTCTTGCAAACTGTATTTTGCACGGTGTCTACGTTTAGAAAAGGTTTAATATCTTTATCTTTGACGAATATAAGTATTATTTTAAAAATATGCGATTAATATATGACCTTGGAATATGGCTTTACGGCGTTTTATTGCGTCTTATTTCACCATTTCACCCAAAAGCTAAACTGTGGGTTGATGGTCGAAAGGACATCTTGAAAAACATCAATCAAACGGTTGAAAAAGGTCATAAATACATATGGTTTCACTTTGCATCCTTGGGGGAATTTGAGCAAGGAAGAGCGGTTTTGGAACAGATAAAAAGTAGATTTCTTAACGAAAAAATAATACTAACTTTTTTTTCTCCTTCAGGATTTGAAGTTCGTAAAAACTCCAAGTTGGCTGATTATGTGTTTTACTTACCAGAAGATACTGCGGCAAATGCAAAAACTTTCATCGATATTATTCAACCCAAATTTGTGGTATTCACCAAATACGAATATTGGTATCACTATTTCAAAGAGTTGAAAACGCGAGATATTCGTCTGTTAATGATTTCGGCAATTTTCAGAGAAGACCAAATTTTCTTTAAGCCTTATGGCGGATTTTTTCGTTCCATATTAAAAAATGTATCCTATTTCTTTGCGCAGAATACCGATTCAGTTCATATGCTGAAATGGATAAATATCACAAAAGCTGGTTTAGCAGGTGACACGCGCTTTGACCGTGTGGTGGAATTACCGATTCAACATAAGTCTATTCCAGAAATAGAAGAGTTTTGTGCTAACCATAAAACAGTTGTCGCTGGTAGTACATGGAAACCGGACGAGGAGCTATTGAAACAACTCTCACTAGACAATCCTGAATGGAAATTTATTCTTGCTCCACATGAAATACATCAGTCGCATATCGATGAAATAGTTAAGCTATTCGGTGATGTGTTATTATTTTCAAAATTCTCTACATACACTAATGAACAGATTTACCTAAGTAAAATCTTAGTTATTGATAATATCGGCATGCTTTCATCGTTGTACCACTATGCTGATGTTACATACATTGGTGGTGGATTTGGTGTTGGTATTCACAATACATTGGAAGCTGCAACATACGGTAAACCTGTTATTTTCGGTCCGAAATACGAGAAATTCCACGAGGCTATAGATTTAGTAACACTTATAGCAGGATTTTCGATATCTAATTGCACAGAATTAAAACAGGTTTTTGATTCACTAAAAGATCAACATTTCTTACAAGAAGCGAGCAATTCTGCAAAGAAATATGTGCAGCAGCGTGCAGGAGCGACACAGATTATTATGAAATATTTGGAAACTGAGAAATTGTTAGGATAAATTAAACCTCATCTACCAAGAATAGTTCCGATGCAATGTGGTCAGCTAATAATTTTCCTTTGTTCGTTGCACGGAGGAGTGTATTATTATCAATGATTTCCAATTCTTCATTTACCAAGAAAGTTTGGCTTTCTTTTAGAATATGTTGCTTATAATCGTAACCAAAGTCTTTTTCTACTTTTTGTAAATCTAGCCCCCACATCGTACGGATAGAGGTCATAACATATTCATTGAATTGATCTGATTTGGTAAGATACTCTAGTTCATTATACGATGTATCATCTGTTAATGCGGCGATATATTTGGCATTATTAGCGACATTCCACGATCGACTATGTCCATTGAAAGAATGCGCAGAAGGACCGATTCCTAGATAATGTTTCCCTTTCCAATAGTTTGTATTGTGCTTGGCGTACATACCATCCTTTGCGAAATTGGAAATTTCATAGTGCTCAAAACCATTTTGTGTCAACGTATCAATGAGCATCAGCATTTGCGCAGCACTCTGCTCATCATTCATGCCTGGCGTTTTACCTTCTTTGACAAAATGAGCCAATGCAGTTTTTTTCTCCACTGTCATCGAATAGGACGAAATATGCGGTATATCTAGCGCAATAAGATTTTGCATATTAGCTTTCCACTTTTCGTCCGTCAATAATGGATAACCATAAATCAAATCACAGGTAATATTTTCAAAACCTGCATCTTGCACGCGCTTGATCGAAGAATCCGCTTCTTGTGCATTATGTGCACGATTCATCCAACGCAAATCCTCTTCGTAGAATGATTGAATACCAATAGAAAAACGGTTGATAGGTGTTTGACGTAGTGCATCTACCTTTTCTCGTGTTAAATCATCAGGATTCGCTTCCAAGGTAATTTCCGCATCCGGCGCAATCTCAAAATACTTTTCTACAGTACCAATGAGTTGTAATATATCTTCATCATCTAGAATAGAAGGCGTTCCACCTCCAAAATATAGACTGTGTATTTTCTTGTCTTCCAAATAATGCGCCCGTTTCGCAATCTCCTGCTGCATAGCCCACAACATCTCCTCCTTATACTTCAACGAAGTGCTAAAGTGAAAATCACAATAGTGACAAGCTTGCTTACAGAATGGAATGTGAAAATATATCATGGGTGCAAATATAAGTATAGATAAATTATGATAGAAATTAATAGATTTTAAAATTAAAAACCTTATTTTCAGATGATTAATTCGATTAAAACTATATTTTTCTATAAGTTTATGTGAGGATTTATCGAAGTTTTGTTACTCACCTTGTTACTTCTATATTGCGAAAAATAACAAAAGTAACACATGATTAAAGTACGTTTTAAACCATTAAAATCAGGTATGTTCAGTACATATCTAGATATTTACTACAAGACTTCAGATAATAAATCTAAGCGAAGTTATGAATTTTTAGGTATCCATGTCCATAAAGATTATTCAAGCTCGCGAGTTCGGATAATGGAAAAGGATTCAGAGAATATGAAATTAGTTCAGGCAATTAGAAATAAGCGTGAAACTGATCTCAATTTTGCGAAACATGGTTATGAAAAACCAAATAGACCTAGTCTTGAATTATTGGATTATTTGGAAGAATGTCTAACTAAGAAGTTTAATTATAAATTGGAATGCTTAATTATACATTTACACAAGTATCTTGGTAAAAAGAGCTTTTTGATCTCTGAGGTTAAAGAGGATTTTCTTGATGCTTTCCAAAGTTATTTAATGTTAGTTGTGTCGCAAAATACTACTCATGCATATATGTCCGTATTTAGACAATATTATAATAAGTTGGTTACTCGCAGAATAATTGATGAAAGTCCTTTTGAATTTTGGACTTCTGTAAAAGAAATAGTGACTGAAAGAAATAGATTGACCATTGAGGAAGTAAGAAAATTAGCTGAAACAAAATTGGAATGGGGCAATGAGCAGATTAGATTAGCTTATCTATTTTCATGTTTTACTGGACTTCGTATTTCAGATGTTAGAGTGATATCATATGAAAATATGATTAATGGGCAATTAGTATTTCGACCTAAGAAAACTCCTCAAAAATTGGTTAGTATACCGATTCTAGATGATGTTTATAAGATCATTGAGCAAATACCTAAGCATCCTATAAGCAATAAAATATTTTGGGGTTTACCGAGTACCAGTCATGCAATTAATATTCATTTGAAAGAATGGGCAAAAATTGCGAATTTAAACAACCATAGAGCAATAACCTTTCATACATCTAGACACACTTTTGCTACAATCGGTTTAACGTATGGAATAGATTTATATACAATGAAAGAATTATTAGCCCATTCAAAAATTGAGATGACGATGGTCTATGGAAAGATCATTAGTCAGAAGAAAGAAGAAGAAATACTAAAATTTCCAAGATTATGAATTTAAAAAAAAGTGCAAAATGGGTGTTAATTAGTTTAATAATTTTCTGTGCTTATCTTCTAGGGAAATATCAAGCGGAAATATTAATCTATATGACTATAGGATTATTTCCTTTGGGAATATATCTCATCTATAATCCAACATTGATAACTCAGTCTAGTTTTGAAGAGTTGAATGACTATAATCTAAGCTTATACCAAGATCTAAAAGGTTATCATGAAAATTTAGAGGTTAAAGCTGAACAATTGTTGGAACAATATAGATTTAGCTTTCATGGTAAAAGCATTGTAAGTTGCTTTTACATATTAATAATGTTAATGATTTTAGTAGGATCTATACATCATAAATATAAATTAATACTGCTGTTCGTTTTTTCAATAATGCTGATTGTATACGTATTATTGGAAAGTGATAGTTACCCAAATAGCCCATTTTCAAGGAGAGAAAGAGTTAAAACTAAATATTACCTTTCTGTATTAAATAATCGAGTAGCATTAAAAGAATTGATTAAAGTTAATGATGCGAGATTCAAGAAGAATGACTTTTCAAACTACATTATAGATAATAAAAGTTTTGATAAATTCATTAAATTATTGGTTGTTAATAATTTATTAATAAAAACTCCAACATCTAAGTATTCTTTTAATTTGATAGAAGGTACAGAGTCCCAAAATTTATCTTCACTATTAGCTGTTTTAACACATAATGGAATTATCAAAGCTGATATAACTAGGGGTCAAAATAAAAAAAATCTAGATACATTCTTTGAATTTGAAACTACAGCTGCAAAAAATTCCAAAGACTATCTGTGCTATCTTGAGCCTAGAGATTTCAATGAATATTTGCAAGTAGTTAAAGATCCTTCAAAAAAATCACATGCTGGATTAAATCAATTTATCATTCCATATCAGAATTTATTAGATTCTATTAATAAATCCTAATATCTATTATACTCTCTTCCGAAATTGTCCGAAAGCTCGTTTTCGGTGCGTTAAGCTAAGAAAATGATAAATATTTGTGCTCAACAAAATTTAAACGTTATGAGTACAATCACAAAAGACACAAGATTAATTGATCTAACTTTTGATCAACTGGACGGTTTCATGGAGGAAAAGCTTACGACTCTTCTCAGTAAATATATTCCTCAACAGGACAGAGTTGGCGAATATGAATTAGCATGTGAAGTAACTTGTTATAGCAAGAACCGCCTCTATCAATTAGTTTCTGAAGATGTTATTCCTCATTCAAAATTACCGAATGGAGGTGTGCGTTTTTTTGAAAGTGATTTGATAGCTTGGATGAAAAAATATCGCAATAAATCAGAAGAGGAAATGCGAGAAATGTCAGCAACAATGCTGATGAAAAGAAAAATGAGAAGAAAAAACTAAAAGCAACCATTTCTGATTGCTTTCAAATTTCTTTTAAGAATTTCTTCTTTTTCCTGATAGAGCAAAGTTAAGGAATTCTTAATGAAATATTTCCATTCACATTAAGAATTTAAAAATGACAAAACGAGATGATGCATCAAGTATTCAAAAAGTCGTTGAATACCTTGTTGAACAATATGATTTCAGGCGTAATGCGCTAACCAATTCAATTGAATACAAACTAAAGAGTAACCAAACTTTTAGAGAGGTAAATGAAAATAATCTTTATTTGACATTACGAATAGATGTCGGCTTACGTGCTTCTATTTCAGACATTTTAGTATTCTTAGGTTCTAATTATGTTAAAGATTATGATCCATTACAAGAATACTTCAAGTCTATTAAAGGAAAGTACAGTCAAGAAGTTCATGGAGATTATATTGAGAAATTCTCAAATTATATAATAACTTCTGATCAAAAGCGATTTAATATACAATTCAAAAAATGGCTGTGTAGAACTGTGTTATGCGCATTGCGAGAAGATTATTTCAATAAGCAGACGATAGTTCTTCAATCAGAAAAACAAAATATTGGTAAAACAAGCCTTTGTAGGTTTTTAGTACCGAAAGATTTAAACTCTTATTGTATTGAAAATATCGGACTAGATAAAGACTCGACGATAGCTTTATCGTCTAATTTTATTTGTATTCTGGATGAATTGGCATCCTTAACAAAATTTGAAATTAATGCATTAAAAGCGATAATGTCTAAGCTTTATATCAATGTTCGTCACCCATATGAACGGAAAGCTAAGACGTCGCCAAGAAGAATAAGTTTTATAGGTTCGACAAACCAAACAGAGTTCCTAACTGATGATTCCAATGTTAGATGGTTATGCTTTAGAATTGAAAATATTAATTGGGAATACAAAAAAGATATTGACATCGATTTAGTATGGTCTCATGCTTATCATTTACTTCAGTCTGACTTTAAATATGAAATGACTCGAGAAGAAATTCATGAAAATGAGTTAGCAAATGATTCTTTCAAAGTAAGCTCCGTTGAGTTTGAGGTACTTCAAAAATATTTATCCCCAGGAACAGCAGAGAGTTATCACAGAGAGTTATTGTCATCTGAAATCATGCATGAATTACAGATGAAAACATATCCTAAACTGAATGCGAAAGAGCTTCATAAAGCCTTGAAACGCCTAGGTTTTCAAAGTCATCAGAGACGTGGATATATTGATGTTGCTGGTGAAAAGAAAGAACATCCAGTTAAAGTTTATTATGTTTTGGATAATCTGCCGACTACATAACTACAAATGGGTTAATGGTTAAATAATCAAATATTTATGCTGTAGTCAGATGATTTCTTTATCTGACTACAGCTAACTACACGACTACAAGATGAATTGTGAACAAGCAAAAAAAATAGATTTAAAGAAATTCTTGATACAGAATTTTGGATTTCAAATAAAATATAGCAGAGGTCATGAACACTGGGGAAAATCGGTTTTTAGAAATGAAAATTCGGCGAGCATGAAGGTAAATGAAAAGTTTAACTCCTTTATAGACTTTGGTGCTGTAGGAGGTAAATATAAAGCCTCAGGGACGATAATAGATTTTATGCAATGTTATTATCAAATTGGTGTTAGTGAAGCCCTTGAGAGGATTAAAGACTTTTCTTTTCCTCAGCATAGAAAGATTATGATTGCTGAGGAAGGAAAAAATATAGCCAAAACATATTTTATTGAAGGTGTGTATGATTTACAGAATGCTGAATTATTAAAGTATCTAGCCAATAGAGGTTTGGATTTGAATCTATGTAAAAAGTTTCTAATGGAAGTTAAGTATTCATTATTTGGTTCTTCAAGATCATTTTTGAATGTAGGTTTTAGGAATGATGTCGGGGGTTATGAGGTAAATTATAGAGTTTCAAATAACGTTGATACAGTTAAAAGGTGTTTAGGAAATAAGGCTATTACTACTTTCCTAAGGCAACGAAAAGAGGTAATACTTTTTGAATCTTGGTCTGACATGTTAGCTTTTTTAACTCTCTATCCAGAGAAGGAATCTAAAGTTGATTTCATTATTCTAAATAGCGTTAAAAACATTTATCTAATTCCCGATTTGAGTCAATATTCTTCTGTTTTGACAGCGTTTGATAATGATGAATCAGGGAGTGATGCAACTAAATTCTTGTCAATAAAGTATTCAAACGTCTTCAAATCATTAAATCATCTATATAAAGGATACAATGATGTAAATGACTGGTTGATTGCAAAGAATAATGAAAATCCAAATTTCATACAAGCATTTCGAAACCTATGATGGGTTTCTACAGCATGTTTTCATTTGGCTTTGTGGTTTAGAATTAATGCCTTTTCATAGAGGCATTAATCCCAACCACGTCTAGATAGCGTCGATAATTCAAGAGGTGTGTTTGTGGCCCCATGAATTGTTCTAAAAATAAATTTTTATACAATTCATGTTTTCTCAAACACCTCTTGGTTTGCTTCCGAAGGGTCGCAAACGAATCTCCGTACATAAGGACGGAGATAATTTAAAAACAAGTTTTAAATTATGAGCAAAACCCAAATTATAAAAATTCGTGTTTCTATTCTTGATAAGGAGCTTATCAAGATAAATGCTAAAAAAGCAGGACTTTCAGTCAGTCAATTTATGATTGACTGTGCTTTACATAGAGTGATCGTTCCTCCACCAAGTGAAGATAGGATTTCAGCGTACACCGAGCTATCAAAATTCCATAGAAACTTTACTTATATATCTAATCTAATTAAGAACAGAAATATGCATGAAGTCGGATTGGAGGTTTCAAAAGTCAGTAATGAATTATGTAATCATCTAGAATTTATTAAAAATGGTAAGTAAAGCATCTTCAAGGCAAGGAAGTCGACAAGCTATCGACTATATCTTGTCTGATAAAGTATTAGGTAAAGCCTTAGAATTAGATAGAAATGGGGTTATTGGTAGAAATGGTACAGAAATACTGAATGAAATGCGATTTGTACAATCAACTAATAAAAGATGTCATAATAACACAATATCACTAATCATAAGTCCGAATCCTGAGGTAAGTAAAGATTTATCGATCCCTCAGTTAAGAGAAATATTACATAAGCAATTGGAACATTTGGGGTTGAGTCAACATCAATATATTTCAACAGTTCATAATTCCACTGGTAAAATACATATCCACGCAATTATTAATCGTATTAAAAACGGAAAAGCAAAACCAGATTCCTGGATTTCGAAAAGAGCACAAATTGGAGCAGAGAATATAGCTCTAGCCTTGGGATGGAAAACAGCTTCTGCCATACGAAATGAAGTAAAACAAGATCGAGAAATAATAAAAAAATCTATTGGTGATCTATTGAAGGAGAATAAAGTTACTTCTTTCGATCAATTTTTAGAATTGCTTGATAAAAAAGGTTTAGATCCAAAGAAAGTATATAGTAAGGTTACAGGAAAGTTGAGCGGTTATAGCATCAAAGGTCATAAAGCATCCGATATAGATCGCAAATTGACTGTAGGCAGAATAGATTCATTATTGCATAATTCAGGACCTAGCTTGAAAGAAGAAAAGCAAAATATTAACAGAGGTTATAAGTTTAAAAGATAACAATATGTCAAATCAAAAATCACTTACAAATCATCAATTAGGGGTTGCACTAGCATCACTAATGGAGAGTTTTGAAAAAAATCAAAGACAAACACTTCAAGAGCAAAAGGAAATACTCCAAGCTATATATCAAATTGAAAAACGGATAAATAACTCTATAGCTAATTCAAAATTATCTGTGGACTGTACAGAATTGAAAGAGTATAACGATGTAATAAGTAAAACCTCTGCTGATGCATCAAATCAACTGAATAAAGCTTTGAAGGGCTTCTTCCTTAATAAGTATTTGTTGATTTTCTTTGGGTTATTGTTTCTGACTTCTTGCTTTATGTGTTATATAGGTATGTTTTTAAATAGATAAAATGTTTTATAAAAAAGTCATATTTGTTCATTTAATTTACTATCTTGTTGCAAGAAGATTAATTATCTTTGCACCCCAGGAAAAGATATCATTGTATTGTTATGGATAGAATTGAGCTATTTGAGTATTTTATATTTAAATCATTAAAACATAATGGTGCTTTGGACAACGACTTAAGTATTCTTAAATCAATTAAACTTTTGTTTTTCTTCTCTACAGTAAGTGAGGGAAATAACGATGATTTCTTATTGCCAATATTTGGAAGTGTTAAGGCTATGCCTTTAGGTCATGTGATTACAGATGTCTATACTGCCATGAAGCAAAATTCTCCTCTGTCATTTTTTATTTTCAATAAAAATGGTGTGAATTTAAAAGTTTCTTCAGTTGATGAATCAAAATTTTCAGAAGAGATAAGAAGAGAGGTTGATAATCGATTTGAGTTGCTTTTGTCTTTAAATCCAGATATTTTAAAAATGACAGCTTATCAATTGGTAGAGTTAAGTCATAAGTGGTTTTCTTGGGATTATTATTTTAGTCAAGCTAGAAGGAATGGACAGTTAAGTATGGAGATTCCATTAGAAGTGATTAAAAGTGAAAGGAAAATATATAAACTTTAAATTCAATGAATTCCCTTTTTCCTTTTCTAAATAGCATAAAATCTATTGTAGAAAATTATGGTTTGTCTTTAGACTCTATAAGAGTTATAATAGAGGATAATTCTAATTTTTCCTTGGTAGGTGGAGAGTTAGAAAGTAATTCCAATACTTCAAGGAGTGAGGGTGAAAATTCTAACGAAGGAAATTTATCCGAGGATGAAAATAATGATTCAACACACAGTTTGTCTGATTCCAATACTATCTTATTACAGTCTCAAGTAAGTTCTAAAAGTAATAATTTAATAGATTCCACTACTGTTGATGGTGACATTGAAGATTTTAGTGATATTGAAACATTTGGAGGTAGATCAGAGTCTATTATAATAGATGTTATTTTAAAGATATGTTATAGTATACTGTCGGGTGAAGCATTAAAATCTGAGCAATCTTTAGATTATATTAAACTAATAATATCAGAAGTAGAAAATCTTATATCATTAAAATCATCTGATCTGGATGATACACAAAATGCTATACTTCTCAAGTTTGTAGAGGTAGTAAAATTTTGTCTTAATAACTATTATAATTTTTTAGAGCGCATATACTTAAGTTATTCAAATGAACGAATAGAGCATTATTTTGTTTTAGAGCCTATAAATAATAAATTTTTTAAGAACATTAATGAACATTTATATAAAGCTATAAAGTTATTATTTACTGTGATTAATATTTCTTTTAAGGACTTAAATTTAACCTATGTTGTTTCTGAATTTCAGGTGATTAAAAAATTAATAGAAGATAATCTGAATGATCTTGAGGAATTTAAGGAGGTAGTTGATGTTATTAAGATAAAAGCTAATTTCTTAATATATAAGTGGAATCAGAGATTTAAAAAAGATAGTTCACATTTTCTAGGTGAAATTACTTATAGAAAAGGTGATGAAATGCATACTTCTGCGTCTAATGAAGATGTTGATGTAAATATATTTTCTGAATGGAAAAAAAAGATAAACTATCATTATGATGATAATTTAGATAAAAGCAGATTTGAGATTTATTGTAGAAAATTGTTAGCTAAAAATGTAGATTACTCTAAATTAAAACTTTTTGATATTCATACTTTAATAAAGTATTATAAAGATATTTCACCTTCTGAAAAAAAGCTAAAAACAATAGTAACGTATCTGTTAAAATATGATAGTTCAAAAAACTCAAAATATGACCAATACTGTTTGTCAATAATATCTAATTATGCAGTTAATAATTATTTTTCACTCATATCAGAAAATAAATCGATTGATTTAAAAAAGTATGATGATATATATAGAGAATGTTATGAGAACTTATATCAACTAAATAATAATTATTTTTTACAACAAAAATATCTAGACTTTGTACTTGATTATGTCGGAAATAAGATAAATCAAGCCGACTCAAATAGTAGTTTGATTGATATTTATAACGAATATAATAGTATTATTGAAAAACAATGTACGGTGATATTAGATGAATACTATAGAAGAAAAGAATGGGCGAAAAAAAATCATAATTTTATATTTTTGTTACCTGTTGAAGAATCTATCTTAAATATTGAAAATATAAATCCTGAATTGAAATCATTGATTGTTTTTACGAGCTTTGTATTGCCTCTTGATATAAATAAAATTGAATTAGATTATTCATTAACTCGACAAAAGTTAAGGGAAGTTAAGACTCAATTAAAAGTAATTGGGTCACTAAGAAAAGATTTAAATGAACTCAAGTCAATAAAAGATGATTTTCGTAAGATTGAAGGTAAAAATCTAGAAATAATAGGTGTTTTTACTGCAATAATTACCTTCGTTTTATCTTCGATCCCAGCATTTAAATTTATTTCAAGTATATACCAAGCTATTTTATTTACATTAGCAATGGCATCATCATTAGGGCTTTTTGTGCTCATTATATTTTCTTTTACTCGTGGGTTTAGTAATGTTTTTAATAAAGAAAGAAACTATATCTTATTTTTTGTCATAGTTTTATTATTTATTGTGACTGGTTTCTCATTAATATCTTTTGAAAACCAATCTGTTAATGGCTTGCTTTTAGAAGAACAAAAATATAAAGATGGATTGAAGATAATAGATTCTGTTAAAACAGAACTAAGATTAAATGAACATGTAAAATAAAAGTTTGATTAATTATTAGGACTGTTTCTTTGAAATCTTTTTTTTATGTATTATATGAGCCTGATGAGTTTTTAGATTTGAGAGCAATCAACATACATTAGAATATTCTAATGTATGTTGATTGCTATTGGACCATGGTAATTAAACCCAATTTGAAATTCATATCTTTTACCTACTTCTAAATATTTAAAATTTATGCAGTTACTTTTGTTAAAATATATTCTATCACCAAATGCATCACGTTGAATATAGCCATGATTGAATTCCAATTTAGTTATTATACCATTAAATATTTTTTTTGATTCTACATTATTTAATGTTCGTGCCATATTTTTGAAATCTGGATTTATTTTAGCTTTAGATAATTTTTCAAAAATATTTTTATAATTAGCGTCATTTAGCGAATGTAGTGCCATTCCGTAATAAAATTGAGCCTCATACCTAGAATCGCCCATAGTAAAGGATCTACGTAATAAAGAAGTAATTTCATAAAGGTCTTCTGGATTAATTTTATTCACTAGCAATGCATATTTAAATGATAAATCCTTTTCATTTGGTACCTTATTTAAAGCTATTTTTAAAACATCTAATGCCTTTTTAGACCTGTCCAAACTCTCTAAAGTATTTGCATATCTGATTGCTATATATGGACTCGCCGAATTTAAATTAAATGCTTTTTCAAGTAAAGATAAAGCCTCTGGTTGTTTTTCAATGATTTCTTTATATTTTGCTTCAATGTCCAAGATAAACTCTTGTTCTGGAAACCTCTGTTTTGTCTGTTGTAGTGTTTTTTCTATATCTTTTATAATAGGTTCGATATTTTGGTCCAAGTACAATTCATCTTTAAGTTGCATTAATTTTGCCTTTAAAATCGTATGATAACTATGTGCTTGATTTGGATATTTACTAACTAATTTTAAACTGATATTTTGGGATTGTTTTAATAATTGATTTTTTTCAAGATAATGTTTCGCTTTCTCTGCTTTTTTAAGAAAATTTTCGGCAATAGAATGGTTTATTAAAGGGTCATTTGGTTCTAATTCCATGGCTTCCTTTAAATAAGCATCAGCTCTTTCATTATTACCTCCTGGAATACTCATTTCATATATAGCCATTTGTTGAAGTAACTTAGCATTATTAGGGCTGCATTGTTCAGCCACCTCAAATAAGTTTCTTACTTTAATCGGATCTTTAAATATATCCTTTAATGTTTTAGCTTTAGTCAATGACAGAAAAGTTGCTTTGTCACTATTATAATCTAAATCTAAATGATTGAGTATTCTAACATATTCATCATACCTTTGTTGTTCTGAGACCAATACAGCATTGAAAACCATCTCAGCAATCATTGGATGACGTGTTTTATATATATAATCTGAGATAGTGTAATTTTTTTCAGTAAATACGATGTATTCTAATGGCTTGAAAAATTCTCTTTCAAACTGACTAAATCCAATTTCATGAACTCTACTGATAAGCCCTGCTCTTGCATACGAACCTAATTTATGTAATATAGATACCGTAAGATATATTGATTGGGCTTTTGGGTTGAAAATTGAATTATATTCATCTATAATAATATCTTCAAATGATTTTCCACCAGTAGCTTCGTGAAGAGCTACAAGTAATACTCTTCCAGAAATTTCTCTTAATTCTTTAATTTGATCTTCTCTTGTTTTTTTTTCTAAATGACCTAAACACTTGTGGACTTTAAGTTTATCTAATACTCCTTCTATTTCTCTTTCATTTAAATAATTGAGTTGATAATTTCTGTCAATTATCGTTTGAATGTCTTTGTTATCATTTAATTGATTTGTTCTAGATGTACCAATTATGGTTACCGGAATTTGTTCTTTTTCTAACCTATCTATTAAATTTATAATTACCTGGTCATTTGCTATTAGATCATCAACGAAAATGTATATTCTTTCTTTAACATAATGATATAGTTCTATGATTGGATCGATTCTTATAAAAATTCCTTTTTTAATAAAGAGACAAAACTTTTCAAAAGTTATCGCACTATCCCATGCTAACCTTCTTAAAAGAACAGATTTACCTGAGCCGGCAAAACCATTAATACTAAATACATAGGATGTATTTTCTTTAAGGTATTTTTCTTCAAAAATAATATCTGTTAATATACGATCTTTTAAACTTCTTTCAGCGTCAAGGTTTCTCAAAATTGGATCCCAGTTTTCAAAATATCCTTTATAAAATGCGTTTGGAATGGTTGATTTAGATGGAATTGATGAGTTTATAAATTCTGCTTCAAAGTCTATAAATTTTAATAGACTTTCAGTTGGATTTATTTCTTTAGGGGAAATTAAAAATTTTCTGTAAATTGTTCTTTCACCATCTTCAATAATAGATCCTAATTTCATCTCCTCTTGACTTATTAAAGTCTCAAGCTCGTCTATAAATTCTTGCCCAGTCTTTTTTATGGTAGTTATTTTTCTTTCAGCCCAGTAGCTTGATTCTATTTCATTGAATCCTGGAGCTACCATATATGATCTAGGTCTTCCGTCTTTTAAACTTTCAAGTTCCTTTAAAATTGTGCGAATATTTGTGTCTAGATTACTATATCCTATAAACAAAAAAGTATAATCACTCGCAAGTTCTTTTAGCTTACTAAATAGTCTATCCCTATTGATTTTATGGGAAATATATTGTTCTGTTGATAATATTAGTGGTAATTTTTCGTCATTTATGTAAGAAATACAGCCATGTAGCTTATAATAAGGAACTGTTTTTTCAGTCAAAAAAATATTTTGTTCGTTAGTGTTTCTGTAGATTGGATTGATCTCTTGAATACTACTTTTATTTAATTCATATGCTTTTTCTAAGATCTGATCATAATTTGTTGTAAAAATAGCCTTCCATAGAAACCTTGTAAATTTAACATGTACCTCATTTGGAGTAAAATCTTTAAAAATATTATATATAAATCGTTGTACCTCAAATAGATTTGTCTGCGAAATAGCGAGATCGGAAATATAGGTTAAGGGTGATGTTTTATAGGTGTTATCTAAAAATTTATCTGCCATCATTTCTCCCAATTCCATTCCTAATGGTGGTTTTGTTCCATCGGGATGATTAGCTCCATAAGAGAAGCCACTCCCTGTAAATAATACTACACTTTTATTTTTTATGCTATCAATAAGTGGTTGTGGAATTTTTGACATAGATTTAATATTGGTTACTCAAAACAGGCCTTGTGTAAAAGACATATTTAAACCCTAATATACAAATTAAATGTAGTCGTGTAGTCACGTAGTCGGTTGCTTTTCAAACTATCTTTAAATTTTTATAATCCAATTGTCATAAATCAACTTAAGATCAATGTTTTCTATTTGTTACTTTTAAAATGTAACTCGCTGATTTTTAATGTAATTAAACATTCTGGGTGCCCGCTCAGTTGTTATAGGGCAAATATAGGTATTAAGAATGCATTTAAATCAAAGTCTAAATGTTATGTATGTTTAATTCAAAAAATCTAATGTTTTTTGAATATCTTCTAAAGT
>NZ_VIQM01000053.1 GCF_008520265.1 Sphingobacterium cavernae | reverse complement strand
GTCTGATGGTTATTTTGTTTGTTCAATAGGTGAAGCATCTCCTGATACTATTCGTGAGTATATTCTCAATCAGGGTTAGTCGCTTACATCCCACAGGCTAAAGACCTGTGGGTTTTACGCTCCGTTTTATAAAATTATGAGAAACATATGCCCTGAAATGGGCAAGCATTGATGAATTGTTTGAGAAAATGTTCACCCCCGTAAAACTGTTACACCATTGCGAGCACCAGATATAATTTTAATTATATAGCGGAGAATAAATAGATTATTCACCGCTTTATATGCGGTAAATAATACTTATATTTACCGCATATAATTTTGAAGCCATGGCAGTTTATATACACGAACGAAATAATTGGACAAATTTCCAATGGGAAGATGAAAAGATACTGAATCTATTAAGTGAGGTTCGGCATCTTCAAGGGAAGCTGATTGGGAAAGCAGAGTTGCTAGGATTTGAGCTAAAAGACGAAGCAAACTTGGAAACACTTATCCAAGATGTTGTTCAATCATCAGAAATAGAGGGAGAGATATTAAATCCAGAACAAGTGCGCTCATCAATAGCGACTCGATTAGGGTTGGACAATTCAGGTCTCGTAAATTCTGATCGTCATATCGATGGTGTAGTAGAAATGATGTTAGACGCTACACAGAATGCCGATAAGACCATAAGTAAAGAAAGATTATTTGGTTGGCATGGTGCATTATTTCCAATCGGAAGAAGTGGCTTGTACAAGATTGATGTAGCACAATGGAGAAGTGGAGATATGCAAGTCGTTTCGGGTGGAATAGGAAAAGAAATTGTACATTTTAAAGCACCTAAAGCCGAAAGGCTCGAAGAAGAAATGAAGCGATTCATAGGCTGGTTTAATATGGATTCTCATATAGATCCAGTCCTAAAAGCTGCTATCGTTCATTTATGGTTTGTGACTATACATCCATTTGATGATGGAAACGGACGTATTGCTCGTGCATTAACAGATATGCAACTATCGAAAGCGGATGGAGTCAATCAACGCTTTTATAGTATGTCTGCGCAAATTAAACATGAACGTAAGGAATATTATACGATTCTAGAGAAAACGCAAAAAGGAGATTCGGATATTACTAAGTGGGTAGTTTGGTTTTTAAACTGCCTCAAAGAAGCTATTATTTCGTCGAATACGATTATAGATAAGGTCGTGAGAAAACATCACTTTTGGATGCAAAACAATGTTAATATCAGCAATAATCGACAACGTATGATACTGATTAAATTAATGGATAATTTCGAAGGAAATTTGACTTCGTCCAAGTGGGCAAAGATGACAAAGGTATCGGCTGATACTGCATTAAGAGATATTACTGATTTAGTTAATAAAAGTATTTTACTTAAAGCTGATTCGGGTGGTAGAAGCACAAATTATGAGCTAAATTGGTAGTTTTTTAAGGTGTACCGACTACAAAATGCTGGTTGTAGTCAGTAAATCAAAAAAAGTTGACATCTAGTATTTTACCGTATATATCTTTAATTCAGTTATTTATTTTTTATTTCTATTATTTTGTAGTCCTGTAGTCAGTAGATTTTCAACCTTCCAGAAGTCTCTATGGTTTTTTAGAAGAAGACACTACGATTGGTGAGATAACAGGAGAAATTACTGCCGATTTTGAAAACTTATTTTTATCCAAAACCTCTGTATATTTGCCACACCTTGGGTGTTTGTAATTGACTGATATTTAATACATTATTAGTTATTGTATCGGAAAATAAAATATGCCCGACTGAATATAGCTTCAATAAATCATAAAAACCTTAAAGATATATCCACAGAACTATAAAAAGATTATTCAGTAGTAAAATATGTAGTTAGTAGGACGGATACAAAAGAATTACGAAAAGCAGGAGGGTTTTATCAATACGTAAATACAACGCTACCTTATGATCCTCAAGTAAGAATAAATCTGTACAATTTCTTTAAAATTGTACGTTATAGCTTTTTCGAAAACGATCTACAACTGGATCTTGTGGTCGCATCCCATTAAGCTTGCGTCTCACAAAACAAATATACCCTTAGATTTGCAATTCGCAAATTGCAAATCTAAGGGTATTAAATTAACCTATCCAAGACCTAATCTAACTTAAACTATGAATTGAACACATTAAAATCGTCTTACTTCCTTGAAAATAGCAATGATGATATCAATTTTCAGGCATAAAAGCATAATCCGATGATTGTGGTTTAAGAATGTAATCACCCCAAAGACAAGTTGCTTTTAAGTGTTAATAGCCAAAAAATGAGAGTTTAATATTGCTGAAACCACAAAAATTAAGTGGACTTAACGTAGGTTCTTGGATAGAATCTAATTTTGCGAGCTGATTTTAGCAACAAATAATAATTAACTGATTTTTTGGACTTTCTGGTTTGGAAAACCAGTTATTCATCACTACAAATACAAACTTTTGGCACTATCAAGATCATTTGCTCTAGACAGGCAAAATTCAATCAAACAGTCGTAAATTACTTTCCAATAAAGAAAATAGAAAAACCAAAATTGCATGGAAATGAACATTTTGTCGGATTGGTTGTGGTATATGAAAAAACTTACCGAGACCATTGTATCGAATGTGGTGGAAAGACAGAGCTTAACAAAAGCTAAATGGTTTTTAAAGGGGTATACACAGAAATATTTTACAGAACTTATAGTCATTGAAAGCAACTAAAGAAATTTAGTTTAATTTTGAATAAATAGAAATTTTATATATTAATTAATAACCATGTAAACGAATATATCGAAAACTCAACCAAGGAGCAATAAGAAATTATGCTAATTATTTGAGATATTATTTTTCAAATTGTACCGAGAGTGATAGAAGAATTTAAATAGATTCGGCCCGTTATTAAGTCCCGCACAGGGAAACCAATGCGACATAGATAACTACAGGTTCAGCAGATATTGACAGTAGTTTATTAAAACAATGGTTTACAATTATCACAACCAATTAAAATTTCAATAAGAAATAGGAACAACATAACATCAACGAAATGAAAAGTCTATTTTTACTTTTAATAATATTGACTGCAAATACAACTTTTGGACAGTCTGAAAAAACAAAAGACACGATAGCCTCAAACCCTAATTATGACAGGTCGTTAGCAGAAAAATTAGGTGGTGATGATTACGGAATGAAAGCTTATTTTTTTGTCATTCTCAAAACTGGAACCAATAAAACAACCGACAAGAAGCTTATTAACGAAAGTTTCCGCGGACATATGGAAAATATAAACCACCTGGTTAGAAATGGGAAACTAATAGTAGCAGGACCCTTAGGTGAAAATGATAATAAGTATAGAGGAATTTTCATTCTCAATAATATTAAAACAATCGATGAAGCAAAAGAAATTTTACAAACTGACCTTGCCATAAAAAATGGATTGTTGGATTATGAAATTTTCAATTGGTACGGCTCGGCTGCATTAGCTGAATATTTGCCTTACTCTGAAAAAATATGGAAATTAAAACCTTAAGAAATGGGAGAGATAAAAACCAAACAAACGGAATCAGATGTGCACGAATTTATTAATTCGTTTGCTAACACCGAGCAAAAAAAGAAAGACAGTTTTGAGCTGCTTAAGCTCATGCAGGATTTTACAGGTTTTGAGCCCAAAATGTGGGGGCCTTCCATAATAGGTTTCGGCAAATATCATTACAAATCTGATAGAAGCCGACAAGAAGGTGATTGGCCATTGGTAGGTTTCTCACCACGAAAAGCAGCCATTTCGTTATATGTTCATTGCGGTTGTGAAGGCCAAGACGATTTACTCGAGCTCTTGGGCAAATATACAATGGGAAAAAGCTGCATTTATGTCAAAAAACTTTCCGATATTAATCAAGACATTTTAAAAGAAATGATGCAATCAACCATTGATTTTTTAAAAAAGAAATACGGATAAAAGTAACTTCGCTTACCTCTAGAGCAACAGAAAGCGATTTACGTAGCCTTCTGGCTTTGCCAAGTCCAGATACATCGCCAACTCTCCAATAAGATTAACACTCGTTTCAGCAGAACCCGCCACACCGAATTTACAATCGACTTACTTAATAAGTTCAAGGCTGGATGCGCTTTTACCGCACTAGTTTGCGGGCCATAACTAACGGGTGCCACAAAAGTAAGGAAAAGTACCACTAGCCTTATGTCAACAATAAACCTTCCATCCTATTACTTGTACTGGAATCTCATTTACGGACCCTAGGCCAATAAGGATTTGCAAACACAAACTTATTTAAGCAAATAAGTAAAATAACAACCGGAGTAGTTAACAATAGAATATTGAATTAGAATTAAAATATATAGAATTCAACTAATACTAAATAAAATTTTGATTCGATAGTTACACTTTTTATTTCTTGCTTTTTTAAAATTCTATCTGTAGATTTATTATAAAATTAATCGATTTAGCCAATTAAATTCTATTTTATGAAAAAAGTTCAACAAAAACTGTTGAGTCTTTTATTCTTACTAGCTATTCCTATTTTCGCATTTTCCCAAAAGCAAATTACAGGTGTTGTTAAAAACGGCTCAAATGGGGATGCAATCGGAGGTGTTAGTGTTCTGAAGAATAAAATAACTTCAACTCAGACCAATGCAAATGGTGAATTTCAATTAACTGCTAACGTGGGTGATAGCCTTACCTTTACGTATGTGGGAATGAAAACACTGAGTATTGCTGTCGATCAAAAAAACATTCTTGAAATTTTGTTGTATGAAGACGGCAGTACCATTGATGAGGTAACAGTGGTCGCATTCGGTACACAAAAAAAATCTAGTGTCGTGGGCGCTATTACGACGGTCAAAGCTTCAGATTTAAAAATCCCAGCATCCAACTTAACGGGATCATTTGCAGGTAGAATTCCTGGTGTCATTTCCTACCAAACATCTGGGGAACCCGGAGCTGACAATGCACAGTTTTTTATTCGTGGTGTGACAACATTTGGTTATCAAACCTCTCCATTAATCTTAATTGATGGATTCGAAGCTACCACAGACAACCTCGCCAGATTGCAACCAGATGATATAGAAAGCTTCTCGATATTAAAAGATGCTTCAGCAACTGTATTGTATGGTGCTCGCGGTGCGAACGGTATTATCATGGTGACTACGAAATCTGGACGAGAAGGCCCCGTATCCATGAACGCGCGTGTGGATGTAAATACTGCCATGCCGACCAAAATGATTGATATGATAGACGGGGTTAGCTATATGCGATTGTACAATCAAGCACAATTGACCCGCCAACCTATTTTAGGATCATACTATTCCGAACAAAAAATCCAATCTACCCAAAATGGGGAAGATGCTATGATCTACCCAAATATTAATTGGTACAATACATTATTCAATAAGTCTACTACCAATACTAAGGCAAATGTGAATTTGTCTGGAGGTGGCCAAGTTGCAACATACTATGTGTCAACAGGATTTGATAAAGAAACAGGGCTTTTGAAAGTTGATAATCGAAACAACTTCAATAACAATATTGATATCAATCGATTATTTATACGGTCTAATGTTATTTTTAAATTAACGAAAACAACCACCTTAGACACCCGTATTCAAGGTAGATTTGAGCGTTATACTGGTCCATATGAATCTGCCTCCAATATTTTCCGTATGACAATGAATAGTAACCCAGTAGATTTTCCTGCTGTATACAAGCCTGATGCTGCGAATGAATTTACAGAGCATGTTCTATTCGGAAATTCATTTGTTACCGGTTCACTAAAATCAAATCCATATGCGGAGATGGTAAGGGGATTTGAAGACCGCAATGAAAGTAGCATCATCGCACAAGCAACATTATCCCAAGACTTAGGTTTCCTTACAGAAGGGCTAAAGATTCAGGGAAAAGCCTCGGTAAGTACTTGGGGAAAATACTCTAGTCGCCGAACATACAATCCTTTCTATTATGATTTAGAAAGCTACAATCAAATCACCGGTGAGTTCAAACTGTACCCACTCAACCCTACTTCGGGGCAATCATACCTTGGAAACGTAATTCCAGGACGTGATGCCAATGGACATTATTATTTCGAAGCCAGATTAAATTGGAATCGCTCATTTGGTTTGCACAATATTGGTGCTATGACTGTTGGTATGATGGAAGAAAAACTATTGACCGCGGGCAATAGTACTTCGATTTACGAAACATTACCCGAAAAAAACATGGGTAATTCAGGTCGTCTAACCTACGATTATGATAATAAATATTTCGCTGAGGCGAGTTATGGCTACAATGGATCAGAGAAATTTACTGGCGAAAAGCGTTATGGATTTTTTCCTTCATTTGGGGTAAGTTGGTTGATGTCCAACGAAGGTTTTTTTGAACCATTAAAACCTATCGTTAGCTCCTTGAAACTGCGTGGTACTTGGGGTTTAGTAGGTAACGATGCTATATCCAGTAGATCCGGTCGTTTCTTTTACCTTTCTGATATCGCTATGGGTGGTGGGGCATATCGCTGGGGAACCTCATTCATGAACGCTTATGATGGGTATTCTGTAAACAGATATGCTAACCCTGACATTACTTGGGAGCAATCCGAAAAATGGAATCTAGGAGCAGAAATTAATTTCATGAATGAATCCCTAAAATTTACAGCTGATTTCTTCAGAGATGTGCGTAGCAAGATATACATGAATCGTGAAAACTTCCCAGCCTCAGCAGGTCTTGAAGCTAGTGTAAGTGGGAATGTTGGACAGGTAAGCTCGCAAGGTTTCGATGGTTCATTGGACTATATGAAAAACATAAATCAAGACTTTTGGTTATCAGGACGCGCAAATTTTACATATGCTGTTAATAAATTAGACGAATTGGATGAAAGAGATTACCCCGATTCATATTTAAAAAGAAGAGGACAAAACATCAACCAACAATGGGGCTTACTCGCTGAGCGCTTGTTTGTAGATGAGGAAGAAATACAAAACTCTCCAAAACAAGATTTCGGCGAATATATGGCTGGAGATATCAAATACAAAGACATAAACGGTGATGGAATCATCAACAGTAATGACCGCATCGCTATGGGCTTCCCTACAGTACCAGAAATACAATATGGTTTTGGTATGTCGATGGGATACAAGTCCGTGGACTTATCCTTTTTCTTACAGGGTAATGCCAATGTATCTTTCTTTATCAATTCCTCGGCAGAATCTAATCTTTCCTCAGGAGCTTATGGTATTGCTCCATTTGCTAACAGAAGAAATGCCTTGGCCATCATTGCGGAAGATTATTGGAGTGAAACAAATCCAAATATTCACGCCTTTTGGCCTCGGTTATCTACCGAACCTGTCAACAATAATCTACAACAATCATCATGGTGGATGCGTGATGGATCTTTCTTGCGCTTAAAATCTGTAGAGATTGGATACAGCCCTAAAAGTTTAAAACGTTTTGGAATAAATAAAGGCAGCCGAATCTATTTCAGTGGTGAAAATTTATTTGTGACTAGTCCATTCAAACTTTGGGACCCAGAGATGGGAAGAAATGGATTGGGATATCCTCCAAACAAGAGATTTAACATTGGGATTCAGTTAGTGTATTAATTTAAAGAACTAAGAAAATGAAATCATTAAAATATTTAGTAGTAGCAACTGCCATAAGTCTGGGTTCTTGTACGAAGTATCTAGATGTAGTTCCGGATAACACCTTAAAGTTAGAAGATATATTCACACTTAAAGAAGACGCATACAACGCACTAGCTAAAGTATACAGTTATTTGCCTAACGACGAGAGAACCCACGTAACCACATGGACATTAGGCGATGAATACGTAGGTAGATTGGATTTGAACAATACAACCAGCAATCTTAGAGCTATACGTATTATGCGTGGTTTACAGTCTCAGACAAACCCGCAATTGGGCTTCTGGTCTGGATCTGAAGGTGGAAAACCATTATATATAGCTATTCGCCAAGCGGATGTATTTTTAGCAAACATTGACAAAGTAAAAGACATGTCGGAAATGGAGATTGCCGATTGGAAAGCACAAGTGATGTTCTTAAAAGCATATTTCGCATTTTTACTTGTGCAGCAATATGGCCCCATTGTTATTCCCGAAACTACAGCCTCGCCTGAATCTACCAAAGAAGAGTTATTCTTACCTAGAAAAAAAGTTGAAGAATGCTTTACTTATATCTTGGATTTAATGAATCAAGCGATTCCAAAATTGAATGAGAGAGCGACTTCGAACAACCTGGGTCAAATTGATCAGGTAGCAGCAAAAGCAATTAAAGCGCGGGTCCTATTTTTTAGAGCAAGTCCATTTTTCAACGGGAACCAAGAGTATTTCGGTGACTTTATGGATAGAGATGGTCAACCATTTTTCCCAATGCAAGCGAATAACGAAAAATGGCAAGAAGCATTAGTAGCAATAAATGATGCAATTTCTACAGCGGAAGCAAATGGATTAGGATTATATAAATTCGAAAAAGAGCCTTTCATATACGATAGACCAGCCTTTCAAGAGAACACAGAAAGAATGAAAAAGTTGTATGATTTGCGTATGCTAATTGTAGATCCTTGGAACAAAGAATTAGTATGGGGAAATTCTAATCTTGACTACTATAACCAAGGTGAGCTAGCACACTCGACAAACATCAGATTACCAGAAGGCTATGGCGACGGGGTAGTAAATACAGCGGCCTACTCTTGGCAATGGATGGCAGCTACCTATGCAATGGCCGAACGCTATTATACTGAAAATGGTTTACCAATTGAAGAGGATCTTACTTATGATTATAATAATAGACATGAGATCATCAGAACCCCTGGCGCTGCAGATCCAGCATACACACATTGGAATGGCTATATGCAACCAGGAGCGGAGACCATTAAGCTTTACATGAATAGAGAACCTAGATTCTATGCAAATTTGGGAATTACCGCCGGCTATTGGAGAGCACATGCGGTACGCATTAACACCATGATGTACGGTAACTCACATGGAGGGTATAATTCCTCTCAACATACTACCGACTTTTTAGCAACAGGTATTGGTACTCAAAAAATGGTACATCCTGAATCGCAATCCAACGCTTGGCAACGTACTATAAAATTTCCATACCCAATAGTACGTATGGCAGATTTATATTTGATGAAAGCAGAAGCGATGAACGAACATCTTGGACCTTCACAATCTGTTTACGATGAAATCAACAAAGTAAGAGACCGTGCTGGTGTACCTAAAATAGAAGTTGTTTGGGCTGATCCTACACTAGCAAAAACAGTAAATAAACACAAAACCAAAGAAGGGCTAAGGGATATAATACTTCAAGAACGCGCGATTGAATTTGCGTTTGAAGGTATTCATTTTTGGGATATGTGGCGTCACAAAAGAGCGACTTCTGCCTTCTCATCACCGGTATGGGGATGGACCCACACAGGGACAACAGGTAACACTTTCTTTGTATTAGAGGTAAAACAACAGCGAAGATTTACTATCACAGACTGTTTATGGCCTATTAGTCTTAATGAGATGAATACCAATGGACAATTGATTCAGAACCCAGGATGGTAATTATTTGAAGATTTTAAATTGCAATTATTATGAAAACAATATATTTAGGATTCATTTACTGTCTGGTAAGTTTATGCATTATATCCGCTTGTAAAGAGAAAGATAGATTCAAACCCAATAGTGATGACACCCAAGCTCCAGGAAAAATCACTTTAAAAAGCTATGAGGCATTATACGGTGGGGCTAGATTTTTCTATTCATTTCCAGTCGATGAGGATTTGATGAGTGTGGAGGCTATTTACACGAATAAAAATGGTAAAAAATTCACTTTCGCAGCTTCTTACTTTGTGGACTCTTTGGACGTATACGGTTTACCAGACACCGAAGAATATACTATTCAATTGTATGCTGTAGATAGAGCAGGTAATAAATCAGAACCATTAAATGTAAAAGTTAGACCTTTAGAACCTGCATTTAGTAGAGTAGCAAACTCGATGGTGGTAAAACCAGGATTTAGCTCTTTCTTTATAGATTGGTCAAATGAATTAAAGCAAAACATCAATGTATATGTTGATTTCACCTTCAATCAAAATGGGGAAACTAGATCTATAACTTCTGTTTTTTCGTCAAATCTTGAAAAGGATAGACGCTTTATCAATGACCTTGTACTTTCTCCCTCGGAAAAAGTGGACGTAAAAATCAGAGTAGAAGACATATATGGTAATATCACAGAACCTATATCCAAAGGACAAATATCACTGTATGAAGATATTAAAATCCCAAAACAATCATGGATTTTACCCAACCCAAACGATTCAGTGGGCGGAGTTCCTATGGTATTCGGTAATGGTCTAGAGGGTAGAAATAGATACGTAATTGATGATATCATTGATAGAGGTGATAATTTGAATTTTATGCATACCAGTGGACGCGGAAAGACGGGGCGTTCAGCTGATGGGAATATGCCTTGGAATTTTATAATCGACTTAGGTGGATATTACGAACTTAGCCGCATAGTCACTGTACAGCGTCACTCCGGTGGCTTAGCTAATATATCACGAGGCCAATACTATAGAAAT
Source organism: Sphingobacterium cavernae (assembly GCF_008520265.1). Lineage (GTDB taxonomy): Bacteria > Bacteroidota > Bacteroidia > Sphingobacteriales > Sphingobacteriaceae > Sphingobacterium > Sphingobacterium cavernae. The sequence goes on along the minus strand of NZ_VIQM01000053.1, from coordinate 18,206 downwards.
GAAAATGTTGGTGTGTATAATATGTACATCTGGGATGATGCTACTAATTCTTGGGAATTTGTTTCTCAAAGCAAAATAGAAGTTCCTTTAGGATTGAGTGAATTAGAGTTTGTGAAAAAAGGTGAAGCGGGTGATATGGCATATATGTATCCTGATGAACCGGCCTACACAAAGAAAACACGCTGGTTTAGATATGAAGCTGTCAAAAGTTTTAATGGAAACTATACCCTGGAAGATGCCAATTGTCTTTCGGAGATTACTCTTTATGGTAGAAAAAGTAACTAATCTTGAAATATGAAAGTTATTAAAAGAAACAGCAAATACCTATTTTTAATATGGGTATTAGCAATGATATATTCTTGTAAGGGAATGTATGACAATGTACAACCCTATTCTAACGAAGTGGTATACCCTGCAAAATACGACACTATTGTAAGTAAAGTAGGATTTGAGCGTGTAGAAATAGATTTGATGAAAGTAGGTCGCATTCCTTCGAGTCAAATATCAATGGGTAAATCAAAAAAAACTATTATTGAATACGATAGTGAAAAGATTGTGATAGACTCCTTAGTCTCATGGGTCAATGTCACAAATCTTAAACAATCTAAACTTTACAGAATTCGAGTATATACAATTGATGAGTTTGATAACAAATCAGTACCACAAGTGATTGCTGTAATACCATATACACAAGCCGATGTGGATAATCTGGTAGTCTCTTCTCCTCGTGTATTAACCTCTCCTAGTGCAGCTGTATTAGATTGGCCTACTTCACTAACCAATATTCTACTAAACTATAAAAGCTTAGAATACCAATACACAGACAAGAATGGTACGAAGATAACAGGAAAACAAACGAATAATCCTCGAATATTTGCAGCGAACTTAAATGCTGGACAGCCATTCAACCTCCTTCTTAAATACAATGTTGTACCAAAGGTCAATGGTGTACCAATATTGGATTCTGTAGAGTTAATAACACCATTAGCTATAAATATGCCAACGGGATCTAGTACATTTAATCCTGCTGAGCGAGAAATACTTGAAGCAAATGGTATTACTACATTCACAGCAGATGCTGTGGCTAGTTACAAAAAGCTAACCTATCCAGTACATACCAATACATTACAAGATTTATTTTACTTTGCGAATGTTGAAGAATTGGATTTAACTGGGGGCAATTTATTCCAACTCAAAACATTAGATTACAATAGAAATGGTGTAGTCAAAACCATAGGTGGGGGAAGCTATTTACCATTCATTCGCAAGGTATCTCCCATTACAGATGCCAATGCACAAACTATGGTAGACCTGCTGAGGTTAGGTATCATCAAAAAGATAAAATATATACCGAATTCATTAGGTATTGATCATCTATTGAAGCCCTTTGAAAACTCAGGTGTCATTGAATATGTGACCACCCCAAATGAGTCCTTAATTCCTATGAATTTCTTCTTAGACGGAAAAATTCAAGATGCGACAGCCTGGGCATTGGAACTACAAATCCCTGCTACATCTCCACCTGCAGCTCCTGCTGGAATCACCTTACAAAATGTTTTTAAAGCAACTATGAGAGGTAAAAATGGAACATTTGTATTTGTAATCCCAAAGGAATACAGATTTAATATTCCAGAGTACAGATACCTTAAATTCAAAGTTTACATGCCGGCTAAATCTGTTATTAGTGGTACCTATGAGCCCTATCAAAGACTTTGGCCAAGGATAATGAATTACCTTTGGGCATTTTCATCAGAAAGTACATTTGGCCAGGAGGGTTCCTCATTTAATGCAAATGATTATAGAATACCAGATAATCAATTACAGCAATGGACAGATGTAACTGTTGATTTGCAGTCTAGAGTGAATACTCACAATAGAGTTATTGCTATAAATATTGGTGGCGAACCAAGTCTGACATTTGCTCCTACTGTAGATATGGTATATTATTTTGCTAATTTCAGATTTTCAAAATAAAAGATAAATAACAGTACAAGCAGGTTTGAGCTAATTCCAACCTGCTTGTATATATCCGTCCTATGAAATAAGTGTTTATTAGCTTTCGGGTATAAATCACTATTGGTAAAATTTAGATCAAAGTGAAGAGAGAATAATTAATGACTATTAAGTCAAGTCTATTAGTTATAACTGTAAAGTTAATTTTATCATTCGCGAAATGGTCAATTTTGAAAATTATCCAGGATGGAGCAGGAAATACATAAAACTATCCTGGATGATTTCAAAGAATAAGCAAACAAGCTAGTTTTCAAACACATAATTGATTAAACAAATGTAGAGGAAAGACTGCAAAATCAAAGGAATGCCTAATCCGATATGCTTGGCAGGAACAATAATCAGCACTATCATGTTACCAAATACAATACATTAAGATTGAAAAAAGTTATGATCTACCTTAAAAGTAATGTATTTAAATTTGAAACAACAAGTATCCGAATAAGGAACTACCCAAAACTACAAAAGCACTATTTATTTTCCTGTAGCCAAAAGTTATTGCAATGCTGGAAAAAGCAATTAACATCGTCCTCCAATCAGTAATGATTTCTTTACCCATTTCCAAGCACACGACCATCATTACAGCTACAGATGCTACATTTACAGCATCTAAAAAGGCAGAAAATCCTTTAGAATTTCGAAGCTTTTTCATTAAGAGATTAAGCATTGCTACAAAAACAAATGAGGGAAGAAAAATAGCTATTGTTGAAATAAAAGCACCTGAAAGTCCATTGATTTGAAATCCGATGAAAGTTACCGACGAAAAAACGGGACCAGGCGTGAACTGACCTACTGCAATAGCATCCATCAATTGTTGCCTTGTGAGTAAACCTTTTGTAACCAATTCTGTATCGATAAAGGCAAATAATACATATCCGCTTCCATAAAGTATGGAGCCAATTTTAAGGAATGTCCAAAATAGCTGTGCATTGGTCGCTGTCCAAAAAGTTGTCTGTATGATTTGAAGAAAAAAAGCAAACGGAACGATACTTTGTAAAGTTTCATTTTGTCTGTTCTGAATAGTGTGCAATCCAAATGCTAACAAACCTGCACCAAGCATTAAATATATTTCATTAACTCCAATCACCGCAGCTAACAATACGGTAATACCGATAAGACCTAAATTTAAAGATTTTACGGATTGTTTTGCTAAAGGATAAATGGCAGCGAGAATGATAGCAATTATAGCAGGTTTGATACCATAAATAAAAGGCTGTAGCTCGGGCAACTGACCATATCGAATATACAAATACGCTAGAATACTTGTTAAAAAAACGGCGGGTAAAATAAAACACATACCGGCTGTTACTAAGCCTCTCCACCCACCTTTATCAAAGCCAATATGAATAGCCATTTCCGTGCTGTTAGGACCTGGAATAAGATTGGTAGCTCCCAGCAGATCCAAAAAATACTGTTCACTCATCCACTCCCGCTTGACCACTACTTCATCCCGCATCATAGCAATATGTGCTGCTGGACCACCAAATCCAATAAAACCTATTTTACTGAAAACTTTTGCTATTTCTTTTAGCTCTATTTTATTCTCCATTTGTTTTCAAAAGTTTTATCTGCCGACCATTTACCTCCACCTTTTATCAATAGAAAGATACTGCCCAAAAGCATCGTCCAATCGTTGCGGCTGCTGTGCATCATATCCCAAAATCCTTTTTCTATTAAAATCTCTGATTTAGTTGTTGCAATAGCCACAAGCATAATAACAATAAGTGGGAGACTTGCAAGCCGTGTGAACAGCCCGATTAGAAGAAGAAATCCACAAATAACTTCCAATGTTCCAACGAAACTGCCCAAAAATTCAGGATAAGGCAAACCAATTTTTTCAAATCGTCCGGCTCCACGGGTGTCGGCAAATAAAAACTTCTGAATTCCTTCTGATAAAAATACCGCTCCTACCATCAATCGAATTAATATAGTGGTTTTTGATACGTCTGTCTTAGTTATTTTTTGAAACTTCATGATTAGTTTTATGAATTTTGGATTGCACTTTTTTATATAGATAGGCTAAAATAAATGCAATTGGCATACTTAAAATAACAGAGAGGCCAGTTTCAACCATCCTATATCAAATGCACAGAATTGATTTTTTCTATAGTTTATTCTCATCCCCTTTTATTTATTGGCCCTGAGCCATTCCTTGTTTTTTTACAACCTCAAATAAATGGAAGTATAAACAAATATCAAACATCTCATAACCTTCGCCTTACACTACACAAATTTCGTGTAATACGAACTATCAGATATTGTATATTTGAAAATAGAAAGGTGTATTTTAAGTATTACGGAAGGTTTGAGGTGTAAGACCAGTGTAACGCTTGAAATACTTAACAAAATGGGAAGTGTCCTTAAAATTCAATTTAAAAGCAATTTCAGAAACACTACTTATGGTATACATCAATTGTGTTTTTGCCTCACTAATTATATGCTCAGCTATTACCTCAGCCGCTGATTGGTCTAGTGCCTTACGACAAATAATATTAAGATTTTGGGGTGTCATATGAAGTTTTTCTGCATAATAATTAACATTGTTTTGCAGGTCATTTGTTTGGTTGAGCAGTTCTCGAAATATAGTAATGGCACCATCTGATTTACGTGATTTAATTATCGAAGGTTTCCCCGCAATCAAAATTTTAGCAAATAGTGCTTTTAATAATCCTTCAGTAACAGTAAAATCTTTTTCTATAGTGAGCATTTGGAACAAGGTGTCTATACTTTCTGTTTCTTTCAGATGAATGCAGCTTAATCCACTCAGTTTAGATAAAAGACTTTTAAGTTCCCTGTCCAACGAATGGTCGACAAAACCCTTTTTTAAAAGCAATACATAACCATCCGGAGTATCTGTCATATCCCAATGATGCACCTGCTCTTTTCGGACAAAAAAAACCGTAGGTGGCATTATCGAAAATGAAGTATGATCGATGGTGTGCAATCCGCTTCCTTCCCTTAAATAAATTATTTCTAAATAGCTGTTATGTTTGTGAGGCTCGGTCTTGCGAATTTCTTTACGGAATGGGGCAACTTTTAGTAATGTTGACGCTTCAATTTTGTTTTTTATGGAGATAGAGTTTTTCAATTTATCTAAAATATGCAGTTTATCCCTATAAAATTAGCTATAATACTTTTTCTTTAACCATAAACTTGCCTTTACCAGCAATATTAATACCGGCACTTCGACCAATGGTCCAATCACACCTACAAATGCCTGCGGCGAATGAATACCGAAAACTGATATTGCAACAGCGATTGCCAATTCAAAATTGTTTCCTGTAGCAGTAAATGCGATAGAAGCGTTTTTATCGTAAGGTACTTTCAAAGATTTATTGATAAAGAAGCTTACAAAAAACATTAGCACGAAATAGATGATTAATGGTATGGCCACTTTCACTGCATCCATTGGTAGTTCTACTATTTTGTCGCCCTTCAAACTGAACATTAATACGATGGTAAACAGTAAAGCAAACAATGTAATGGGTGATATTTTTGGCACAAATATTCTTTTATACCATTCTATACCTTTAGATTTTACCAATATATAACGACTTAAAAAGCCTGCCAGAAAAGGAATACCCAAGTATATCAATACGCTTTCTGTTACCGCACTCATCGACACGCTTACATTGAAATTGGCTAAGCCAAATTTTGCAGGTAGTATGTTGATGAATAACCAGACTAAAAAGCTGTAAGAAATTATCTGAAAGATGCTATTCAATGCCACTAACATAGCGGTATATTCCCGGTTGGCTTTGGCTAGGTCACTCCACACGATGACCATTGCTATACACCTGGCCAGGCCTATCAATATCAACCCTGTCATATAATCAGGTTCGTTCCGTAAAAACAGAACAGCTAATCCGAACATCAATACTGTACCGATAATCCAATTCAGCATTAACGATATGCCGATTACTTTTTTATCCTTAAACGCTTTGGGCAGAAGTGAGTAGTCCACTTTTGCTAATGGAGGATACATCATCAGTATTAAACCAATTGCTATTGGAATATTGGTTGTGCCTACGGATAAGCTACCAGTTAAAGTAGAGATATTGGGAAAGAAAAAACCCAACCCCACCCCTAAAGCCATGGCAAGGAATATCCATAAGGTGAGGTAACGGTCAAGGAATTTTAGTTTTACTTGCATCTTCTAATTGTTTATAGTGTTAGCGTTTTGTTCTGCTTTTAGTAAGCTCACAATTTCTAGTTTGTTTTCTATTTTTACCAACCGACCATTTTCAAATAGTTTTCTGTTTACCCATGTTGGATCTTTTAAAATTAGTCTATTGGTTTCTATCACTTTACCTGACATAGGTAGAAATAAATCACTAACGGTTTTAACAGCTTCAATGGAACCAAACATTTTCGTCCTGCTTAAAATAATAGCCAATATTCGACACATCCGCATACACGATTTCACCTATATTACTTTGGGCAAACTCTGTAATATCAATCGTTCCAATGTTATTTTCTATAGGCAGCCAAGTATGCTCTTTGAAAAAGTATAAATCCTTTGGAATTTTCATTTCCTTTTTTTTTATTGATTAGTAACCACGTCTTAAATTTTCTGCATATTCGTTGGGTAGCGGACTATCTTCAACTGCTCTTGCAGCTTTTTCAATATCGTATTCAAATCGAATAAATTCAACTTTTACACTGTCTCTATCCAACACAGAGCTGTTCTCATTAATGGTAAGCATTACATAACAACCTCTTACATCACTGTCTTTTGGTTTGCCTACCGAACCAATATTGATGGCGTGTCTGAAATGATTTTGTCCATCAATTCCCGAATTCAATACTCTGTGATATGGTTTGTGTGTATGTCCAAAACACAGAATGTCTGCATCTGCTTGTTCCATAATACGAAGCATACTTTTCTCCTCTCGGTCTTCAAATAAATATTCGTTTATTTTTCTCGGACTTCCGTGAACCAGTAGCAAATTCAATTTATCTTTATTTAGTTGAAACTCTACTTTTATATGTGCTGGTAGTGTTCGCAAATACGCTCTTTCTTCATCGTTCATTAAAGAATTTGTGAATGAAATAGAAATGTTTCCGTTGTCTTTTTCGCTGTCCGTTTTGTATGCACAACCGCATTCGCTGCTCATTCTTCCAATTCCAAAATCGTAATTTCCTGCAATTGTTGGGATTTTTCTTTTACGGATTTCGTTAACCACTTCGTTTGGCCAAATATTATAGCCCACCAAATCACCCAAACAATAGATACTGTCAGGATTTCTTTTTTCAACATCTGCAAAAAAAGCTTCTAATGCAGGTAAATTAGCATGAATGTCGCTGAATAATACAATTTTCATTTTGATAAATTTTAAAATTAGCAACAACCTCCACCTGGCGTGCAAGTATTGGTTTGATTTACCTGCAATCCTATTAAATTTTTCTTTTGTTTTTCTGATGGAATACCACAAGCATCTTCTGCCAAACAAGCTGTGGTTTTGTTTTTCAAGACAAAAGTTTTTCCATTAAATTCTAAATCATATTTTCCAATGGTGTCACTTTGATATTCCACTTCAATTTCCACATCTTCAATACCTAACTTTTCTTCCGAGAGATTAATGATGTTTAAAAGTTTAGTGGGTTTTAAGCGATGTTCAAAATCATTAGCATTCCATAATTGAAAATTGACAACTTTTCCGCTCCGAATTATACCACCGCAGTCAATAAAATGTTTAGTTATTTGCCCCACTTCCGTAACGTGAAAATGTTCGGGTACAAAAGTTCCATTTTCCAATTGAAATTCAACATTATCCAAAGTCTGAAGAATTTCTTTAATTTCTGATAGTTTCATATTTTTTCTATTATTATGATTAATGGTATATTGCAATGTAGCGATATATTAAAGTAAAAAAAATGCATTAGCAGCATTTTTCAATAGCTATATCAGCTACAAAGAAAGTATCGAGTTCTTTTTTAATTTGTTGCCAAACTGTCTCATTGATACAGTAACATACACTTGTTCCCTCTATATTTCCTTTAATGATGCCAATGTTCTTTAATTCTTTTAAATGTTGTGAAATGGTAGCCTGCGCCAATCCCAATTCTTCTACCAAATCATTACAAATACAGGCATTCTGTTTGATGATATACTGTAAAATGGCTATTCGCGCAGGATGTGCCAGAGCTTTCAAATTAATGGCTAAATGATTCTGTTCTTCCGTAAATATTTCACTTTTGGTAACACCCATGTATTTTTGATTAATATCGCAATATTACGATAATACATTGAAAACAACAATAATTTTATAAAAAAATTATTGTTAAGTTCGAAGAATAGTTGTCAATCGTATCTAGCCAGAGAAATCAGCTAAAAGATATGCTTTTATCGTTTGCTACCGAATTCGTATCCTATCCCAATAGAAGTAACTCTATTTAAATATTTCATTCCACTCTGGTTTGAAATATTAACCAACCCGGCCGAGCTAGAAAGTCTTGTTGTGAACCCTCCATTAAATCTATATCCAAAAATTAGACCTATCCCTGCATCGAATGGTCTAAGCTGATTGATTTCATTTCCCCACTCTAAATGTAGTGCATTTCTACCTGATGTCACTCTTGCATCAACCCCATATGCAAAATATGGACCTCCTCCAAAAAAGAACTCTCCAGATTTCGTTGGTGTCCATGAAATAAAATTTATAGGAACCTCTAAATACATTAACTTATCTGTAAGTGATTCACCATCTATTTCAGACTTACCACCTTTGCCTTCTAGGGAAAGTCCTGGCTGAATAGAAAAACGCGGAGACACAGCAATATCATAGTATGCAGAAAGATGGTAAAGGGGAGCTATTTTGGTTGTTGAGGACTGATTATCCATGCGCAAGTACTCACTTGCAAGATTCAATCCTGCTTTGAATCCAAATCTATTCTGTGCTGATAATCCTGTTACGGTACCGATCAATAAGAACGCTAATAGGTAGTTTTTTTTCATATTGGTTTGTTTATTAAATCTCATATTTAGACCTTAACCCAAGGCTAATATGAAAATTATGTAAATATAGTTAGATTAATAATGCATATTACTAATATATAATTGAAACAATTATTTGTAACAATTTATATATAATATTAAGGATAATTCAATTTTTCATGCTATACTCTATTATATAATAAGCATTTTCTTTCCTCTTACGATAATCTTGACAATACGTAATCTTGGTTTTCCTTTGGCCCAATCGTAAACCATATGCTCATAAGCGTTCCTCAATACCCTGTAACAACTTATAACTTTCTTGTGGTGTTTTGTGGTACTAAGTATTTATAAGAACCTTTTGCTCTGGGAATTAGTCCTGAAATTATCGGAGTCATTATCTACCCAATAAGGTATGGCTAGCATTGATTCTATGCATCATTACTCAGTATTTTATAACAATTATAGAGACAAAATATCATAAGCAGCGAGCTAAATCGAATGACTTAAATAAGTTAAATATTTAAAATTTTGAAGAGATTTACTATTTTATAGTTAAATTGTAAATGGCCAAAAAGACAACAAATGAATACCTATCCTATACCTTTAAACGAAGATGATCGATTAACGCATCTAAAAAGATTCAACTTACTAAACCTTAGTAAGGATTCTGATTTTGATGTTATTTCTAAAAGCGCGGCTAATTTTACCCATTGCCCTATCGCTTTAGTTAGCATAATGGAAAGAGATGTTCAACGCATACAAAGCTGCATCGGAATGGAGGTTGACTCTGTAGATCGAAAACAAACAATTTGTCAATATACGTTAATGAGCACGGATGCTCTTGTAATTGAAGATACACTCCTAGATGAGAGAACCGCCGACAATCCAATCGTTAATCAGGCCAAAATAAGATTTTATGCAGGTGTTCCCATTATTGATGAAGATGGATTTGCTCTGGGCACGCTTTGTGTAATTGATTTTGTTCCTAAAAAAATAGATCAAAGTCAAATTGATTTCCTCTATGCGCTTGCCAAAAATGTGAGCCAGCTTTATACCTATAAAAAATTAAAAGTTGAGTCGGGATATTATACAGATATAATAAAGGTAACCCAAAATTTAATTGGAGTAATAGATAGTGATTTAAACATAAAAGAAGTTAATCAATCATTCAAACAGATCTTAAATCAAGATAATAAAGAAATAATAAGTAAACCTTTTTTTGACTTATTTACTGCAGATACAAATGATGAATTAACAGCAGCATTTAAGGATACCTTAGCTGGTAAAGAAGTTTCACTTACAACCTACACACTTTCTAATAGCAATCGTCTTATAACCATCCAATGGCACATTAAGTACGAGGAGAAGTACAACGAATTTTTCGCTATTGGACGTGATATAAGCCATGAAAACCAAGAGCGTTTAAAATTATTAAACTCTGAGCGAAGATTTAGAAATTATTTCGAAAACTCCTTGGGGCTTATGAGTATGCATGATTTAGATGGAAATATCTTACGTGTTAACGAAAAAGGAAGAGAGCTTTTGGGGTACAAAGAAAGCGAGGTAGAAGGTCTTAAATTAATTGATTTAATACCACAGGAAAACAAACGACTCTATGATCAGTACATGACAGAACTGATTGAGCATGGGCAAATGCGAGGGATGATGACCCTGTTGAAGAAGTCTGGAGAAAAAGTATTTTTCTTATACCATAATGTATTAGAGAAGGATTTGGATGGAAATCCTTATGTCAGCAGCATCGCACTTGATATTAGCGATAGAAGAAAACTTGAACTAAATCTTTTACATACGCAGCAAATTCTTGAACAAACAAATGCAGTAGCTCAAGTTGGTGGCTGGGAGGTTAGCATGAATGATGGTAGAGTATACTTATCTCCACAAGCAAAACAAATAATGGAAATGCAAGAAGTTGAAAATCTAGATCTCGAGACAGCTTTTGGAAATTTTCATACGAGTTCATCAATACTACTTCAAGAAGCTTTTTACACTGCAGTTAACCAAGGAATACCATATGATTTAGAGATAGAAATGCAACCTATCAGTCAAAACAGACAATGGGTGCGTGTAAAGGGTATACCAGAATTCTCCGATGGGGTGTGCAAACGGATATTTGGAATTATACAGAATATACATAGTAGCAAGACCATGCATTTGGAGGTTGAACGAAAAGAATCTATGTTGCGCACTTTTATCGAATACGTGCCAGCAGCAGTAGCAATGTTTGACCAGAATCTAAACTACCTCTATGTAAGCAATCAGTGGTTAGATGAATTTAATTTTGTAAAGGAACATGTTGAACACAGGAATATTAGTGACCTTTCTACCGATATACCCGATTACCGAATAGAAATATATAAAAATGCTTTAAAAGGTATTTCTTATAAAAACACTCATGAGGTAATGTATATTGGTAAGGATAAAGAAGAAAAACATTTTAACTGGGAGGTTAGACCGTGGTATATTTCCGTACAGAAAATAGGAGGTATAATTATTTTTGTACAAAATATTTCAGAAGAAGTAAAGAAAAACGAAGAATTATTAACAGCTCAAAAATCTGCTGAGGCAGCAAATAAAGCAAAATCTGAATTCTTGGCAAATATGAGTCACGAGATACGTACCCCTCTAAATGGTGTAATCGGCTTCTCCGACCTACTTCTTCAAACACCACTTAATGAACTTCAACAGCAGTACCTTAAATATATTAATGAATCAGGAAATAGTCTGCTTAGTATTATTAACGATATATTAGATTTTTCAAAAATAGAATCAGGTAAACTTGAATTATATATAGGCAAATACAATCTATATGATTTATGTAGTCAAGTTGTAGATGTGATATTGTTTCAGGCGCAAAGTAAAGGTTTAGAATTGTTACTTAATGTGCCTGAAGAGTTAGATTTAAATATTTGGGTCGATGATTCGCGACTAAAGCAAGTTTTAATAAACTTAATGGGCAATGCCGTAAAGTTCACTGAAGAAGGCGAGGTTGAACTTAAAGTCCAACAAATAAGCCAAATGGGTTCAACAACAAAACTTCGTTTTTCTGTAAGAGATACTGGTATCGGAATTGCAAAAGAGAAGCAGGATAAAATATTTCAAGCATTTACCCAAGAAGACAGTTCAATTAGCAAAAGGTATGGAGGGACAGGACTAGGTCTTACTATTTCCAACAACTTACTAAAATATATGCACAGTAATTTGCAGCTTTTAAGTGAGCCAGAAAATGGAACTACTTTCTTTTTCGATTTGGAAGTTGAGTATGAAAAAACAATTACTAACCCTAATAATAAAATAGAAATACCTATTAAGCGTGCTTTGATTGTAGATGATAATACTAACAATCGAATTATAATGGATCATATGCTTAAGTATAAGAATATTGATACAACCTTAGCAAAAAATGGAGTAGAAGCTTTGCAGTTATTAGCCCAAGGAGAAGAATTTAACCTTATTCTTGTGGACTATCATATGCCAGTTCTCTCTGGTGTAGAAACTATTGCCAAGATGAAAGAAATAATGGCTAGTAAAAATATGGAAATACCGTTAATAATTTTGCATACTTCCTACGAGAAACAAGAATTGTTATCACATTTAAGTGACGATAATGAAATTGTTAGTTTAATGAAGCCTATCAAAACAGATAAATTATACTTGGCAATTAACCAATCAATACACAAACACCAACAAGATAAAGAAGATAAAGATCTAATTAAAAATAGTATTGCGACAGAAAATTTGCTAGACAAAAACGAATCTATAGCTGCTATATTAGTAGCCGATGACAATGCAGTAAACATGCAACTAAATCTCCGCATGCTAGCTGGTTTATTACCGAAATCCGAAATAATTTCTGTTAATGATGGAGAAAAAGCATATCAGGCGTGTACAGAAAAACAATTCGATATTATTTTAATGGACGTTCAAATGCCAGTTATGGATGGTATAGAAGCAACCAAAAAAATAAGACAATTGGATAATTACAAAAACACACCCATCATTGCCATTACTGCAGGAAATACTTTGAGCGAAAAACAAAACTGCATTCAAGCCGGCATGACACAGTTTCTTGCTAAACCAATACGTATTGCTGATTTAAAAAGTGTAATTATGGAAGTACTTGCTAACATTCCTGGTGATACGACTGCACAGCATGCTACTTTAGACTTTGATTTTGATAGATCAATTTTAGAAAGTAATTATAGTGACGATGACGAGTTTAAAAGATATTTTCTTGACCTTGTAATTCAAGAATTAAACAACACAATAATAATATTAAAGCAAGCTATAGAATACAAAGATATATCTTCGCTTAAATCGATTCTTCATAAACTAAAAGGCACAGCGTCTCACGTAGGATTAATCAAATTAAATCAAGTTACGAAAGATTTAGAAGATAAAGTTATAAATCACGAGCCTTTTCGTTGGAACGAAATATTAAACATTGTAAAAGATATAGAGAACGGTCTTATGTATATAAAAGAGTTGAAAGATGATGACACACAGAGCACAGCAAATAATTAACATAAACTGAAAATAATAGTGCTTAATTTTTTATGGACATACACATTATTTCTTTAAAGGTCTTACAGAAAAGGTTGTGAACTACCCATTTGCTAAAGACAAATGGGCTTCGGGCTTCACTGACTTGTGCTTTGTTGTCAAAGTCTTATTTGAGTCTCCGCCCGTGTAATCGCCAGTTCCTGACGATATTATTTTTAATCCTTCTTTCAGAATGTTTTTTGCAGCGTTTAAATCACGGTCTAAAACGTGTCCATTTTTGCAAGTCCATTCTCTTATTGAAAGATTTAAGCCTTGATTTATCCAACCGCACTCACAGCAGGTTTTACTTGATGGATAGAAGCGATTGATTTTTACAATCTGTTTATCGTTCCAATCAGCCTTGTATTCAAGCAACCTAACGAAAGTTCCCCAACTTGCATCAGAAATATGTTTTGAAAGTTTATGGTTTTTGACCATACATTTCACATTCAAATCTTCTAATACATCTACTTATTACATTTCGCGTTCACCACACAGGTCATTCTTATTTAAACATTTTTGGAAAGAACATACTTTCTGGTCTGATGGTTATTTTGTTTGTTCAATAGGTGAAGCATCTCCTGATACTATTCGTGAGTATATTCTCAATCAGGGTTAGTCGCTTACATCTCACAGGCTAAAGACCTGGGGGTTTTACGATCCGTTTTATAAAATATTAAGCATTCCTATTAGGGATTCTTACTCATTAAAATAGTTACTGTAAGAAATATATTATCAGACAGCAAATGCAAGAGTAAGCATAACACTATTGTTATCTATGATAATTAATAGATTATTGTATGTATAGCTAACTCTTGCAAAGGCATATAAAACTATTCTTCTAAAATAGTAGCTATGCTTGTAGTGATTCCTCGCAAATGAAATTTATTCAAACTGTCAATAGGATGTTTACATTTCTAAATTCCACTTTTAGTTTTTTATCCCCCTTGACAGTTTTGACTGTGAACTCAAAACCACATATCCAACTATACCTGCTAATAATGAAGTGACTAATATACTCAGTTTCGCCTCTGCTATATATGATGGATCTGAAAAAGAAAGTATTGCAATAAATATAGACATAGTAAAACCAATACCAGCTAATAAACCAACCCCAATGACATGTAACCAATTGGCTCCGAGTGGAAGGGAGCTAAGTTTCATTTTTACACACAAAAAAGATGTAAGCAAAATTCCTATTGGTTTTCCAATTAATAACCCCAATCCTATACCTAAACCTAAGTTAGAGGTTAGTCCGTTAATCATTTCAGATTCTAGAGTGATGTTTGTATTTGCAAATGCAAACAAAGGGATGATGAAGAAATTGACTGGTTTAACCAATGCATGTTCTAATCTTTCCAATGGAGATTCTAAGTCGGTATCATTTGTTGGAATTGTCATGGCAACTAGAACACCTGCAATGGTTGCGTGTATTCCAGAATGATGAACAAAATACCAAATGAATATCCCTGGTATAAGATACAAGTATGGATTTTGAATATTCATTCTATTCATAATAATTAGAACAGCTAATCCAGCACCAGCGTACATCAAATAAGTTACATCTATACCAGAAGAATAAAATAAGGCAATCACTAAAATTGCAATCAAATCATCTACAATAGCAAGAGCTGCTAAGAAAATCTTTAAGCTGGATGGTATTTTATCCCCTAAAAGATTTATAACAGCCAACGCAAATGCGATGTCTGTGGCCATGGGTATACCCCAGCCTGAACTTGTCACTTGACCAGAGTTTAAACCTAAATATATAATAGCAGGAACTACAGCACCACCAATTGCACCTAAGATCGGTAAAGAGGCTTTTTTAGGAGACGACAATTCGCCTTCTACTATTTCGCGTTTGATTTCTAATCCTACTAAAAGGAAGAAAATTGCCATCAGTCCATCATTAATCCATAAAAGAATTGAATAATTTAAATGGACAGATTCGTTTTCAAAACCAATTTTGTAGTCCAAAAAACTTTGCAACCAGGAGGCGAAAGAAGTATTTGCAATAATTAAAGAAAGAATAACGCAAATGAAAAGAAGAATTCCTCCGGCATTACTAGATTTAAAAAAGTCCTTAAAAACATTGAGATTTATTAACTGTGCCATAGATATTTATTTTTTATTCCAAATTTCCATATGGGGAAATTTAGTTTTCAAATTATTAAATTCCGGATCCTTTCCTGAATCATATTGATTATTATAATCTTTAAAGAGAAATAATACTTTTTTGTGTAGTAATATGATTGCTATTAGATTCAACCATGCCATTAGCCCGACACCAATATCTCCCAAATCCCAAGCAATTTTAGCTGTTGTAATACATCCAACAAAAACAGAAATTAGGATCACCAATCTCAATATATTTAATAAGTATTTACCAGTACTTTTAGATTGTATAAAGCTGACATTTGTTTCTGCAATATAGTAGTAGGCCATAATTGTTGTAAATGCAAACAATGTCAACGCAATGGCAACAAATGAGTCTCCAAAAAGTGGAAAGTGATGAGATACAGCTAATTGGGTATAAATAGGACCAATCTCTATACTAGGTATATTTTCTATTAAAAATCCTCCTTCAGGATTCACTACATTATATTTGCCAGTAAATAATATCATAAGCGCCGTAGCTGTACACACAAATAACGTATCCACATATACAGAAAAACCTTGTACTAATCCTTGCTTTATCGGATGGGAAACTTCAGCTGCTGCCGCAGCATGTGGAGCAGTTCCTTGACCAGCTTCATTACTGTAGATGCCTCTTTTTACGCCCCATGCTATTGCTGATCCAACAATAGCTCCAAATGAGGCTTCCATATTAAGCGCTGATTTGAATATAAGTGCAAACACATCTGGTAATTGCTTATAGTTTATGGCTATGATAATTAATGCCATCAGAATGTATAAACCAGCCATAATGGGTACAATATATTCCGCAATTTTACTAATCCGAGAAACTCCACCTATAATAATAAATCCTAATATAACGCACAAAAATGCACCGATTAAATAGGGAGATATACCAAAAGAGTTATTAACGGCAACTGCTATACTGTTACTTTGTACAGAAGGTAATAAAAATCCTGTTGAGATAATTGTTACGATAGCAAAAGCCCAAGCAAAAATCTTATTATTTAAACCTTTGAGGATATAATAAGCTGGACCACCTCTATATTGGCCATCTTTCACCTCTTTATACATTTGACCTAATGTAGCCTCAATAATTGCGGAAGAACTTCCCAGAAGTGCAATTACCCACATCCAAAAGATTGCTCCTGGCCCTCCCATTCCAATTGCTGTGGCCACACCAGCAATATTCCCTGTTCCTACACGTCCAGAAACTGCAAGCGAAAATGCTTGAAATGATGATATCCCTTTTTCTGATCTATTACTCTTGAAAAGCAAGGTAAACATCTGATTAAAATGGGTAATTTGAGGAAATTTAAATCGTATTGTAAAGTATACTCCAGTGAGAAGACATAAGTAAACTAGAGCATCTGACCATACAATATTATAAATGAAATCTATTATTCGCTGCATAAAGTTATTCAAAGGCTATACATTGCTCTAAGATAAATATAATAGCATGTCCATTTAACAATTATTGCATAGATTTTATCTATAATGACAGAATTGAAGTATGAGCTTGATCAACATTTTTATTTTTATGAATATATGTCGGAAATTTTTAAATGGTATTACTTAATATTTCCAAATAAAACGATAGGAAACAAAAAGTAAGCTTCGCCAATCAGCCAATATTACCACTAGGAAAATAATAAAAGCATAAAAACAAAACATTATTAACACTAAACTATACTAATTTATAAAGGGAATTTTGGAAAATTATAACTAATTTATGTAGTAAATCTTAGGCATATCTAGGAAGTGGAGTTACCTGCATATTTCTTTTAAAGAATACTTTTTTGTTTTTATCCTCCATTAGAAAGCCGGAAATAACAATTTGACAATTTTCAATTTCCTGTGGTTTTAATTTTCCACTTTTTCTTACTTCCATTGAAAGTAATACGCCATCTTGAGGAATAGGTAATTTCGTAGAAATATTTCTGTAATGCCTCAAACGGACTTTGGAATTTTTTATTTTAACATCATTAATATACAAAGCTCTGAAATTTTCATTAACACTTTTAATATGGAATAGCAACAAGTGTTTAGATGCTTTGGAGGTGCTACTTTCTTGGAAATCAAAAGAAAGAGAAAGATTTACATTATCATCAAATACTCTTTTCTTTAAGTAATCTAAATAATAAAATACGGCAAAAATCAAAATGATTGCGCCGATTAAAATTAAGTATATGATCATTTGGTTTGGTATTTATATTTCAAATATACAATTTTTTATTGTATATCAATATAACACTCATAAACATTACTTTAAATTTAAAAAAAATCAATAACAATCCATTATTCTGTAATTTTGTTAAAAGAACAAGTAAAACAATAGCGATTTATTATTTTACACGCTGTGCAAAAACAATCTACTCAAAAATTGAACTTGAATATAATATATACCATAAATTACAATTAGTGAACTACCCCTTTGCTAAAGACAAATGGGCTTCGGGCTTCACAGACTTGTGCTTTGTTGCCAAAGTCTTATTTGAGTCTCCGCCCGTGTAATCGCCAGTTCCTGACGATATTATTTTTAATCCTTCTTTCAGAATGT
>NZ_VIQM01000052.1 GCF_008520265.1 Sphingobacterium cavernae | reverse complement strand
CTAGCCCTAAAATCTGAGAAAATACATTTATATTTACCATG
Source organism: Sphingobacterium cavernae (assembly GCF_008520265.1). Classification (GTDB taxonomy): domain Bacteria; phylum Bacteroidota; class Bacteroidia; order Sphingobacteriales; family Sphingobacteriaceae; genus Sphingobacterium; species Sphingobacterium cavernae. Next base: position 29,675 of record NZ_VIQM01000052.1, on the reverse strand, counting down.
GCGGTAGTTGAATTTTTGCAAATTAAATATAGCAATCCCTGCTATATAAATTACCGCCATTTTTTACCTTATTTGGGACGCTTCTGTTCATGGATAAGAAAAAATCATTGCTTTTACTTACTGCCGCAGCTGCAGGCTCAGTTATATACAATATTTGGAAACCTGTAAAATCAGATTTACCTGTAATCACTAATTTTGATCTTGAAAAGTATTTGGGTCATTGGTATGAAATTGCTCGCTTGGATTTCTTTTGGGAAAAAGGTTTGAAAAATGTGACCGCTAATTATTCCTTAAACGAAGATGGCTCAATAAAAGTTATTAATTCGGGCGTAAAAATAAAAGACAACAAATCTAAACAAAGCATTGGGAAAGCAAAATTTCAGGGGCTACCTAATGAGGGCGCGTTAAAAGTTTCTTTCTTTGGACCTTTCTATTCGGGGTATAACATTATGCACATTGATGGTGATTATGAACATACGCTAATATTCGGAGAAAATTTGGATTATATGTGGATTTTATCGCGTACTAAAACAATATCAGCTGAACTTCAGACCAAATACCTTAACTATGCAAAAAGTGCTGGTTATGCAATTGAAGATTTAATGTGGACCATTCAAGAATGATCCTATCCAAAGATTTCTTGAATCACCGTAAAATCAACTGACGAATCGGAAGAAATAGCTTCAGCAATTACCTGAAGATGTTCTTCCGAAATTCTGTTTCCAATTCCCTTATTATAAAGCGTTGTTAAAAAATAGGCGTACTCTCTTTTGATTTTTGGGTCAATAAGGTGGTTCTGCACGTTGTAATTAAGAATACTGCTGGCAAACTTTCCAAAATCCTCAATCGAAAAACGCTGATACTTCGTATAAAACTTGAACATATACCGTTCAAAATCACTTTCCAACTGCTTGCTTACTTCAAAATCAATCATACTAAAAGAGGCATACCACTATTGTGATATGCCTCAAAAGTAATAAAAATTAGTAATTTTTTATTTTCGAACGCTAACAGCTACTCTTCTATCCTTTGCTCTTTCAGCATCAGATGCATCTGCTGATACGGTTGCAAATTCAGAACCATACCCTTCTGCATCTTCAACTTGACTACCCAACCCTTTACTTTCTAGAAAGCTTTTCACCGCTTCAGCTCTTTCTTCGGAAATTCTTTCGTTGATTTGTTCATCACCTGTACGATCAGTATATCCACCAATTTTGATTTTAGCATCTGGAAATAAACGCAAAATTGCTGCAATATTTTCCAATTGTTGTTGACTTTCAGGAAGTACATTAGCCGTTCCAGTTTCGAAATTTAAATTATCAAAATCAAACCATTTATCTTTCAATTGCTCGTCTGTCATTGATTTATAATCTGACTGAAGAAAAGCAATTAAATTTTCCTCAATTCCAGCAGGAAATGCTTTCAATGAAGCTCCATCTGGCAATTTCACATCAATTTGCTGTTTCTCACTTTGCGTCGCTGGATTCGTAATGACAATAGTTGTGTCCGCATTATCTATGGAATCGCGCAACACTGTTTCTTTAGTGTCACCACTACAACCTCTACCAAATAAAAACCACAATCCAATTAGCAATAACGGAATCAAAATCCACCACAGTCCGGCACCTTTCTTCTCCTCTGAAACATGTTCATGTGTATGAACTGGTTCACGTTGCTGAGGCGGAATTCTCTCCACAGGCGTAGACACAGGTGTATCAGGTATACTTGTGGTTTCCGTTGGTAATTCAACGGGTCTATCAGCCTGCGCAAACAATGAACCAAATGCTCCAAGCCCTAAACCTGTTGGCAATGCCGCTGCAAATGATGATTTATTTGAATTCAACAAAGTTCCAATTGAATTTGCATTCCAATCTGCTCCTTTATGTGTAATAGCTGAAATTACTGCAGGCAGACTCGCTCCTAATATACCGGTGATAGACTCACTACGCATTCCTAAATAAGAAGATATGGAATCCACTACTGTATTCAATCGGTCGCCAAAAATCGAACTCAATAAGTTTTGAGTTTCAAATTTCGAATTATCAGTACCAGCTGGAGTGCCGAAATAATTTCCGAATAGATTATGAATATCAAAGGAACTGAATAAATGCCTTGCTGAATTTAAAATACTACCCAAACCTTCTCCAGATTTCCCTTGTAATCCTAGAAGAATTGAAGGTATTGAAAGGTCGAGTCCTTTGTGTACGTTATCGGAAGACTCTCCAATATTTGTACTTAATTTGTTAATTACTTCATCCGTGAAGTAGGCTTTAACATTGTTTAATAAATTGTTTTCCATCTCCTTGTGCTTAGTTAACAAAATACACAACAAGTTAATAGCACATTTGTTTGTTGTAAAATATCTAAGACTTAACCATTTATTTATATGGTTGTTTTATCTTTGATTATAAATTAACAGTTGTACTCTATGAAACAAAAATCTATTGTTGCCATTTTATTTATTTATTTTGCATGTGTAACATCAAGTTTTGCACAGCCAAAATATATTTTTTATTTGATTGGCGACGGTATGGGCCTAAACCATGTCAATCTAACCGAAATTTTTGAAGCTGAAACGAAGAACAAAGTAGGCTATCAAAATTCAATCCTCACAAAATTTCCTCATGTAGGATTTGCTTCGACAAATTCACTTTCACATGGAGTCACAGACTCAGGTGCGGGTGGTACAGCTTTAGCTGTTGGAAAGAAAACTAGAAATGGAAATATAGGTACAGATAGCACTGGCACAATCCCATACAAAAGCATAGCTTTTGCAGCTAAAGAAAAAGGTTTGAAAGTAGGAATTACGACAAGTGTAAGTATTGATCACGCTACTCCAGCGTCTTTCTATGCACATCAACCAAGCCGTAGCAATTATTATGAAATTGCTGCTGAGATTCTTAAATCAAATTTTGATTTTTTTGCGGGAGCAGGATTCTTAAAACCAACTACGACTTTTGACAAGAAAGAAGTAGAAGATATCCATGCAGTAATAGAAAAAGGTGGTTATAAAATTATTCGTGGTAAAAATGGCTTTGATGCAAATAAATTCAAAGGTCAGAAAACAGTATGGATTAACGACCAACCTACGCAATTTGAATCCCTAAAATACGCTATCGATCAAGAACCTACAGATATGGCTCTAGCAGATATTACAAAAGGTGCTATTGCGGCATTAACTAAGGATAATAAAAAAGGATTTTTCTTAATGGTTGAGGGGGGTAAAATTGATTGGTCTTCACATTCCAATGATGCAGCAACCACAATTCGTGAAGTTCAAGATTTCCATAAAACTATTCAATTGGCGTATGAATTTTATCAAAAGCATCCAAAAGAAACATTGATCGTTGTGACTGCTGACCACGAAACAGGTGGTTTGGCTATTGGTAATGGTTCGTCAAAATTAAATACACAAGCATTGGCATACCAAAAGGTATCGCAAGGAACTTTGTCTTCTTTGGTTGGAAATCTTCGTAAAGATAAACCTAACGCAACTTGGGATGATGTTAAAAATGTAATAGCTGAAAATACAGGTTTGTGGAGTAAAGTAAAAATTACAGAAGCTGATGAAAAAGTCTTACGCGAAGCGTATGAAAAAAGCTTTATAAATCATGAAAATGAAACATCAAAAAGCTTGTATGCAAACGATGATAAAATTGCTTCATTAAGTATCAATATCTTAAACAGAATAGCTTCTGTAGGATGGGCTTCGAGCAATCATTCTGCTGCATATGTGCCAGTATATGCGATTGGCGAAGGTGCTACACTATTCAATCATAAAATGGATAACACGGACATACCTAAAAAAATTGCACAAGCTGCACAATTGAATTTCTTATAAACAAACATGGTTAGCAAAAGCTAACCATGTTTGTTTTATATCAATCTTAATTTTTCGTTATATCCTTGTCTTTTACGACTTGCAAACCTGAACTTTTCTGTGCTTTTTTCATCGCTTTGATATTCAAGAATTCTACCAATACCGAGAATGCCATTGCGAAGTAAATGTATCCTTTTGGAATATGTTGGTCAAATGCTTCTGCAGTCAATGATACACCTATCAATAGTAAGAACGCCAATGCAAGCATTTTCACCGTTGGGTGATTATTCACAAATCTACTTATCGCTTCAGCAGATACGAGCATAATACCCATAGCAACAATTACCGAAGCAATCATTACTCCAATTTGATCAACCATACCTACCGCTGTGATAACAGAATCCAAAGAAAACACCAAATCAAGTATAATGATCTGAATAATAACAGATGAGAATGTCACTACTTTCGCATTTACACCTGTTGCTTCTATATGTCCTTCTACCTTGTGGTGAATTTCGGTGGTACTTTTATAAATCAAGAACAAACCACCAATAAACAAAATCAGGTCACGTCCAGATAATATCAAATACGGAACAACTGCCTCATTCGTAATGTTAAACCATTCCGCGAAATTTACAAGCGGCGTCGTCAAGCCCATTACCCATTTGATAGAAAACAATAAACCAACACGCATCACAAGGGCTAATATTAGACCAATTTGTCGCGCTCGTTTTTGTTGTTCTACTGGAAGTTTAGCGCTTTGGATAGAAATGAAGACGATGTTGTCGATCCCTAGAACAATTTCTAAAATTGTCAGAGTTAAAAAGGAAATCCAAATTTGAGGATCAGTTATCCATTCCATAAAGTAGTTTTAAGTGTGTAAATTATTTATAATTTATTAAAGTAATTACGTTATCACTGAAACGATGCAACCTTCCCTCACCTTTCAAAAATTCTAGATTAATCACAAATGAAAAACCTGCTACTTGACCACCCAATTTTTCAATCAACTTTGCTGCTGCAACCACAGTGCCTCCTGTAGCTAACAAATCATCGTGTATCAATACCTTCGTTCCAGGTCCGAAAGCATCATTGTGTATTTCTATAGTTGCTTGACCGTATTCTAACTTATACGATTCAGAAATTGTTTTTGCCGGCAGCTTACCTTGCTTCCGTATTGGAACAAACGGAATGTTCAATTTGTTTGCAAGCATCATCCCAAATAAAAAACCACGGCTTTCGATTCCTGCTATGACGTCTATCTTCAAATCTTTGACTTGTTCAACAAAGGCTTCCACTATTTCAGTACACAAATTGGCGTCTTTAAGAATTGGTGTAATATCTTTAAAAACAACACCTGGCTGAGGAAAATCAGGAATATCACGAATTACCGCATTTAATCTTTCTTGTAGCATATTTTAAAACTCTAAATAAGGCTCAATTTTACGTAAAAATTCTTGATCTAAAGCTTTATTTTGTGCCAATGCTTCAAAATTAGCATATGCTCCATGCTGCTGTCTGTAATTAATAATTGCTTGCGCTTGCTTTTTACTGATGTAAGGATGCTTTGAAAATTGTTCAATATGCGCATCATTTACTTTTAGTTTAGATATTCCGGCAGAAGAAACTATTAGCTTGTCCTTTATATTCAAAAAAGTCTCTTCAGAAATACCATAAACTTCTTGAATCTGATTAACGGAATGAAAACCTCCTAAAGCGTCCCGAAACTTCACTATTCTAGCTGCTAAAACAGAACCTATACCTTTCAAGTGTTTCAATTCAGAAGTGTCTGCTGTGTTAATAGAAATTGATCGCACAATTGATTTTACTTCACGCATTTCATGAGCACTAGTTTCAAATGACTTTTTAGATTTATCATCTGCAATTGAAATAGTAATATACGATTCTAATCTATTATAGTCCTTTTCAGAAATTGAGTATATCTTTCGTAAATCTTCTTTTTTATAAAACTTTCCTCCCTTTGATCGATAGTTCAGAATTACCTGAATTTGCTTTGGCGCTAAACCTAATTTATGCCATTGGTTAGCGGTTGCTGTATTTGGATCAAATGTAAAATAGGTAATTGTTTTATTGGTCTTCTTAAAGCCGGAATAAGGTTTAGAATAATCTGGCGTATTTTCAACTTCCTTTGTCGCAAAAGATTCAGCAGAGTTTAAATCATAAACTTGATGCGGGATAACTTCAGAAGACTTTAATGATTTGTAGAGAGATAGACTAATGTTCACCAGCAATACACACAGGAACAAGACAATAAAACCGTTTCGTTCTACTGTATTGAACTGAAAGTATTTGAAAAAATTATTCATCGAAACAGTGTGAAACGTAACTAAAGTGTAATTGGCTGCCCTATTCTAAAAGCTTTCCCTTAAATTTGCGAAATATTAATGTAAATTGAAAATGTATTTTGTTAATGCACCTTTTTTCTTAAGATGGTATTATCCAGAAGTAATTTGGAATAAATCGCGTGCGGACAAAAAGCTTTTTTTAACATTCGACGACGGACCAATACCCGAAATCACAAGCTGGATTTTAGATACATTATTGGCGTACAACATCAAAGCAACATTCTTTTGTGTGGGTGATAATATTTCAAGGCACCCCGATATTTTCCAAAGAATCAAAGCTGAAGGACACCGTGTCGGCAATCACACTTACAATCATCTGAAAGGCTGGAATACTTCGGACAAAGATTACATTGATAATGTCTATGCCTGCCACAAGATAACGAAATCAAATTTATTTCGCCCTCCTTATGCACGCGCCAAAAAATCACAATTAAAAGTTCTTAGCAAGGATTTTGAATTTATTTACTGGGATGTATTGACGGGAGATTTTGATTTAAATCTTTTACCAGAAGCTTGTTTTCAAAACGTAATTAAGCATACAAAAAATGGCTCTATTATTGTTTTTCACGACAATATTAAAGCCATTCCTCGAGTTCAATACGCTTTACCCAAAACGATTGAACACTTTTTAGCAAAGGGATTTACCTTTGAGATACTTTAGTCTTCTTCTTTAAAACGAATTCGAAATCCGTATTTCTTCGCACTACTTACACTGAAAAATCCCAATGCACCGTTCGTAATATTGGAAGTTGGATTTGCGGGTGCAGCACTCCCAGGATTAATAGATAGAATTTCATTCCAATAATTAAACACTGGTCGGTCAATAATCTGTCTTCTTACCGTAATCGTGTCACCAATAAGAATATCGTTGTTGTTATCAGAAACTTGATGCGTCACATACAATCCGTCATTAAACTTATCGCTGAATACTCTACTAAATTTGAAATCACTCCCATTAACAGAAATATTATACTTGTAATAATTCGGTTGATCTTTTGGATCAACAAATTTCAATGTCACAGAATAGACCGTGTCCGAAAAAATAACATCTTCAATAATACCCAATGAATCCACATCTATGTATGCATTCATATACGATGAAGATTCAAATACTTCTCCATCAATTGTGACACGCAAATCGTAACGTGTATTTGTTTTTGGTTTGAAGGTAGCTTTGTAAACACCATTGCCAATGCTATTAAAATTATAAATCGTGCCTTTATCATCAGTTACTACCACAGCAGCATTGTTTATTGGCTTGTTGCGCATTGGTTCGTCAAATGCCACAGTCTGAGAGACATTAATTATTTGATCATTCGAGAGGTCTGTTAAATCAGCTTCAATGACATATCGTGGGTCAGCATCATTAAGATTTACATCAATTAACTCCTCGCAAGAACTTAATCCAAAGCAAATTATAAAAGCGAATAAATATATAAGTCTCATATCTAAAATTTAAAGTTCCAAGTCACAGAAGGTATAATTCCAAATAAAGCAATTTTATATGCTTCTGTGATGTTAGCATTATTTTCGTTTTCTCTAAAATCAATGATATAAGCATTTTTGCGGTTATATACATTGTACAAACCAAATGACCAACTCGAAGAAAAACGTTTGTTTTTTGGTCCAGGCTCATAATTTGCAGATAAATCCAGACGATGATAATCTGGCATGCGGTAACCATTGCGCTCTGTGTAATAAAATAGAGTACGGCCATCTACTGTATATTTACCACTTGGGAATGTAATGGCATTTCCTGTGTAATACACAAAATTAGCTCCCAAATTCCATTTATTACTTAATTGGTAAATACCTACAACCGATACATCATGCGTGCGATCCTGTCTTGCATTGAACCATTGTCCGTCATTAATTTGATTGAACTGTCTTTCACTCTTACCTAAAGTGTATGAAATCCAACCATTTAATTTTCCTTTAGTTTTACGCAAATAAAGTTCCAGACCATATGCACGACCTTGACCATACAACAATTCACCTTCTAAGAATTCGTTAGCTTGCAAATCCGCACCATTACGGAAATCAATTTGATTGCCCATATATTTATAGAAGCTTTCTACCGAAAATTCATAGGTATTATTCGCAAAGTTTCTAAAATAGCCCAATGCAACTTGATCCGCATACTGCGGTTTGATATTCTTACTACTCAATACATATTGATCAGTTGGCAAAGATGAAGTCGTATTTGTCAATTGATGTAAATTTTGAACAATTCTATTGTACGAAGTCTTAATACTTTGTTTATCATCCAATATAAATGAAGCCGAAAGTCTTGGTTCTATATTTAAATGATGTTTAATAATTTCCGAACCCGTATATTTTTCATTTGAAATAGCTTCACCATCAGCATCGAAATTATAAAATGTTCCTGGTCCTTGTACCATAAAATCAGTTGCGCGCAATCCATACAATACCGAAAACCAATATGTTGGATTCCATTCGTGAGAAACATAAGCAGCAACTTCGATTCCGTGTCTCTTTTCAATATTGATAGAATTTACTGCAGAATTAGCATTGGCATTAAGACTTGCTGGAGAAATCTTTTGTTTCAACGCATTCAAACCAAATCTCCACGTACTTTTATTATTCGCATAATAAGAAAAGTCTTGTTTCAAATTGAAATTTTCAATTTTTGAAGCAATCACAAACTCACTGTTATCGTTGTTTACATTTACATTGTACGTGAAGTCACTGTAAATTAAAGACGTATTACTGAATAATTTTTCATTCAAAATATGATTCCAACGTACCGTAGCTGTTGCATTACCCCAATCAAAACTAAATAAATCGCCATAACCCAAATCATCCTTCCCAAAATATCCTGAAGCATAAATTGTGTTTTTATCATTAATTCTATAATTCAGCTTAGCGTTGAGATCGTAGAAATATAATTTACTATCTTTTACTGTTTGATCGTTCGAAGCTTTTAGAAATAAATCTGCATAGGTGCGGCGACCACTTAACATGAATGAGCTTTTGTCCTTTTGCAATGGACCTTCAAGTTTTAATCGTGAAGCAATCAAACCTATGCCGCCTTCTGCAGCGAACTTTTTACTGTTTCCATCGATCATATGAATATCCATTACCGACGAAATACGCCCTCCATATTGCGCAGGAATACCACCTTTGAAAAGTTCAACATCTTTAATTGCATCCGAATTGAAAGTAGAGAAAAATCCAAGTAGATGCGAAGCATTATAAACTGTTGCTTCGTCCAATAAAATTAAATTTTGGTCGCCACCACCTCCGCGTACAAAAAAACTAGATGAACCTTCACCTCCTTTGGCAACTCCTGGTAACATTTGAATAGTTTTCAAGATATCGCGTTCTCCGAATAGTACAGGTACATTTTTGATTTCCTCAATGGTGAAATTAATAGCACCCATTTGCGGACTCGTGACATTCTTATTTTGTTTTTTACCCGTAATTACTACTTCCTCAATTTCTCTTCCGATTGGCGACAATTCAAAGTTAAACCGCTTTTGAACCGATGTATTTATCGATTCTTCTAAGGATTGATAACCAACATATGATACAACCAAGGTCGAATCCGATGCGTGTAATTCGAGTGAGAAAAAACCATAGCTATTGGTTCTAGCTATCAAATTAGATTCTTTTGACTGAACGGTAGCTCCAATTAACACTTCACCAGATGAAGCATCTTTCACGTATCCGCTAACATTGACTTTCGTTTGCGCAAATAAACTGGCATGAAACAAAAAAGCAACAACAAATAATGCGTATTGTCGAAACATATAAATTTATAAAGTGTTTAATTTCTAAAAAATTGGTCAAAAAACGCCATTTGAAATCCAATAGACTGTGCCCAATAGTCCCAATTGTGTTTCCCTGGCATGTTGAAATAGCTATGTGGTATGTTAAGATAAGACAATTTTTTATGCAATTCTTCATTCACTCCAAAGAAAAAATCTTCATAGCCACAGTCTATAAATATTTTTAAATTATTTGGTTTGATTAAATGAAGCATTTCTATCACCGTATGTTCATTCCACTTTTCTTTGTTTTCCGCATAATCTCCTAGGCGCTTGCTCATTTCCCAATTGTTTGGAAATGGACGTATATCCACTCCACCAGCTGTGCTTCCTACTGCCCCATACACATCTTGATGACGAATAGCTAGATATAATGCACCATGTCCTCCCATACTTAAACCTGTGATAGCACGCCCTGTCTTATGTTTACAAACCTTAAAGGTTGATTCGATATAATTCACAAGTTCTTTGCTCACAAATGTTTCATATTGAAAATCTGGAGTCGTATCCCAATACCAACTGCCAACTCCACCATCAGGACAAACCACCATATAATTATAGCGGTCAACTAATGTTTTCAAATATGGAGCTTTCTCGACCCAATTGGAGTAGTTTCCACCATATCCATGCAATAAATACAGTGTAGGTATAACTTTATCTTTTGCATTATCTGGACGGATTACGACCGTCTTAATCTTTTTATTCATACTCGCTGAAAATACTTCTACAGTATCTACAGTAGCAGCAAATCCTTTGCTAGTAAACAGTAAAACAAATAAGAAAGAGAACAAAAAAAGGTTTTTCATAGTTTTAAAAATCGTATTTGTAAAGATAGGAATCCAGACCAAATGGACGCTCAGAAATCGTATATAAAAAGCGATTATATAGGTCGAAACAAATGGCTTCACCTTGTGGTTCGATTGTATATGGAATGTTACGTGGAGTTTGTTTCAATGTTTCCAGAATAGACGCTGAATGAGGTCTTTCCCAAAGGAAGACTGTCGTCAAATTCTTTGCTACAATATATTTACCATCTGCCGAAATATCTGCTCCTGTAGTAAATGTAAAAGGCAATGTTAACATCGGTTGCAATACATGAACTTCCGTATTATTAGTATGCAATGGCAATGAAAAAATGGTAGATTCTAAATCTCGCTTTGACAGAATATAAACTTGATTATCTATTGGATCAACAAAAATGGCTTCTGCATCTCTCCTTTTGTCTGCGTATTTTATTTTAATTTCTTGATGTAAAGGAGCCTTTAAAGAGGTTAATTTTGTGCTGAAATCAACCTGAGGTTCTTTAATCACATACAATGAAAGTTCCTCTCGATTTCGACGATTATTTCCAATGTCAGCTAGAATTAAGAAATGATCATTACCAATCTTAAACCTCGCAATATCTTCAATATCTATCGATTTAACACCTTCTATCTGAACAGTTACTTTAAGTGAAGCAGTGGAATCTATTAGGTATATATTTGCATCATCACCACTGTCATTATGTACCCAAAAATATCCTTTTGAAAAATAATAAGGCGCAATTCCAGAAATTTCCGTTATCGCTGCGCTCGTGACTTTACCTAGCTTTTGAGGACTTTGCGCATAAGATATGCTGCTCAGCAGTAAGTGTAAAAAGCTAACAACTAAAATCTTATGTTGCACAAAACGAACTAATATCATACACTTAATCATTTTTGTCATATAGCAATGCGCCACTCACATTCCAAAAGCTTTGACTGTCACCTTCCGCTGGACCTTGTGGTATATGAACTTTCATTTTGTGCTTGCCTGCCTTCAAATCTCCTAAATCAATATAATTAGGATATGTAATCGTCCCTGGACACCAATTCGAACGACTCAAGTCAGATGATGAAAGTCCGCTATCAAAATTGCCTGAAACAGGATTGTACAATCTATAGCTACCACAATCCACACGCCAAGGCGTAAATTGAAATTTCAATTGATCGTTCAAATAGATAGAATTCACTTTTGGAACAAATTCATCTCCATTCCACCACCCACCATGACCAGTCGTAATGTAGCGTAATTTCGCATTTTTGACATCTTCTTTTAGTTCAAATTCAAATTCCAAACCTTTATCAGATCCAAATAATGTTGGGTATGTTTGTCCTCCCATTTCCATCACATTTGTCGTGTTAAACAATGATAGAGCTTCTGTTTTTTTAGCATAATTTGAGTTGCCTGGATGTATTGTTAATTCTAAACTTACGATATGACCACCCTTATCATAATTACCAATATACGTACCGATATAAATTTCTTTACCAGACATTACACCTAAGAATTCGGATATATCTTGACGATAAGTCACTGAATCTTGCCAAGTTTTACCTTTTAAGATCAATCTATCATTGAAGTGAGAAACACCAAAAGGTGTAAAGAATCGCATTAATTCAAATACGGGAGAAAAATTATCTGTGCGTACCATACCTAAATAATCTTTGCCATCGCCTACATCATACTTTGGCAAAGTAGACATCCCGTTTTTCATACCATCAAAAAATGTTACAGGTTGATCTGTTGCAATCATAAACACAGATCCAGTACGGTCATATGCATCTCCATTTGATTTTTCAATCAATTCAATAAATGCTTGACTTTCTTCCAGAAGTTCTGGTATTTTAATTTTTTTCAAAATGACAGTTCCAGCTGCAAAACGTAAAATAGAATCTGATTTTAAATTATCAGGATCAAAACAGATTTTTTCTTGGCTAAAAATGGGAACTTGAATAAATTTACTTTTCCAAACTTCATCTCTGTATGTTAAAATATCCAATACGTGATCTTGTTTTGGTATTTCAAATCCAGCTGGAAAATTTTTAATCTGTTCGATTTTTGCTGCAATAAAGCCACTGTTTCCATTTCTTCGATATTCCAATACCACTCCTTTTGCTATACCAATTTCATTAGGTGAAGCCTTGATCGGTAATTCTTCAGTATAAAAAATTTCAATTGCGTTGGAATTAATAGACGTTGTAGCTTTTTTAGTATTTCGTCCTAAAATGATTTTTCGGTCATTAGCCTCAGTAAATATATTTTTATCAAAAGCGGAGGAATCTGCAGAATATATACTCTTCCTGTTTTGAAAAGTTGATTTTCTATATATTACTTTAGAAGGTAAATCAACAATACTTTGTTCAGCAGTTTGTCTGAAATTATTATTCAATATACTTTCACGTGTGATTACAGTTTTATTTTTATCTGCGAATACTATGATTGGATTGGTTTCAACCACTTGATCGCCGCGGATCGTATGATAAGTTATTTTGTAAACTTGCGCTTGTCCAATGTTTGCAAGACATATTAAAAAACAGATAAATAGAAAATTTTTCATAGTAGGTTTTAATGTGTTTACGTGACTTCAATTATTGTTCCATCTTCAATTGGATGAGATACGCAAATCAGACATCTTCCGCGCTCTACTTCATTATCCGTCAAGACTTCATTATAATTCATTTTTACGCCGCCTTTTACGACTTGTGAAATACAGGTACTACACATACCTGATTTACAAGAATAGGGTAATTTGATTTTGTGAGACAAGCCTACATCTAAAACAGTTTGATTGGCAGGAACCAATAAATTGTAATCTTGTCCATTGAATTTTAAGGTAACATTATATTCAGACGTGTCCTCAATTTCTTCTTCTCTCTCATCATCATCTTCCTCTTCTTCTGGAAAATGAAATGTTTCTCTACGTACATTTTCATCTGGAAAACCCATTCCCAAAAGTGTAAAACGTACTAAATCCATATAAAATAATGGACCACACGTATAAAATAGAGCTTGTGAATGATCTGACTGTAAATGTTGATTAACTAATTCAATCAAATATTCTCTATTTAATCGCGCATATGCTAAATTTTTAGAATTTGACCAAATGAATTCAATATGCAATCGTGTAGGATAACGTTGTTGCCATGTTAGTAATTCATCGTAAAAAACAGTTTTCTCTTTGGATGAATTGCTATAAATTAATACGACTTTACTATTTTTTTCTTCGACAAGAGCTGTTTTCAAAATTGAATAAAGTGGTGTAATACCTACTCCGGCTGCAAAAAGAAAAACGGTTCTAGTAGTATCCACTTCAGGTTCGTACGTGAATAATCCTTGTGGATCTAATACTTCGATTATATCGTTTATTTCGAGCTTGTGATGTAGCAATCGTGAAATTTCTCCATTATCGACGCGCTTCACTGTAATTTCTAACGATTCATTCACTGAAGGAGAACTGCTAAAAGAATAAGACCGTCTAACTTCTCTATCCCCAAACTGAAAATTTAAAGTCAGAAATTGTCCCGCTTTATATGTCGGATATTTACCCGAAAGATCGTTGAAACGAATTGATACAATATCATTTGGCTGTCTGATTATCTCTGATACGCTAAATTCATACATAGACTTAAAGATAAAAATAAATATATCGACAAATAAAAAATCCTGACCACAGGGTCAGGATTTTACAATAATATTATGTGTAAGATTATAACTTACGTTTTACTTCTACTTGTTCGTATGCTTCTACAATATCGCCTACTTGAATATCGTTGAATTTATCAATGTTCAAACCACATTCATAACCGTGTGTTACTTCTTTCACATCATCTTTGAAACGCTTCAATGAAGCCAATTTACCTGTATGAATTACGACACCATCGCGAATGATTCGGATATCATTTTGACGTGTGATTTTTCCGCTTGTAACCATACATCCGGCAATTGTACCCACTTTAGTGATTTTGAAAGTTTCGCGAATTTCAACTTCACCAACGATTTTCTCTTCAAATTTCGGAGCCAACATACCTTCCATCGCTGATTTCAATTCATCAATTGCATCGTAAATGATTGAGTACAAACGAACATCAATTTGTTCAGCTTCTGCTAGCTTACGCGCATTTTGCGTCGGACGAACTTGGAAACCGATAATGATTGCATCTGATGCAGAAGCTAATAATACATCCGACTCCGAAATAGCACCCACAGATTTGTGAATAATATTTACTTGAATTTCGTCTGTTGAAAGCTTCAATAATGAATCCGATAATGCTTCGATAGAACCATCCACATCACCTTTCACAATTACATTCAACTCCTTAAAGTTACCAATTGCAAGACGACGACCGATCTCATCCAATGTAATGTGCTTAGTTGCACGCATACCTTGCTCACGTTGTAATTGAAGACGTTTGTTTGCTACTTGACGTGCTTCAGATTCGCTTTCTAATACATAAAGCTTATCACCTGCTGTCGGAGCTCCAGACATACCTAAGATCTGAACTGGTGTCGAAGGACCAGCTTCTTTCACGCGTTCGCCACGTTCATTTGTTAAAGCTTTCACTTTACCAGAATGTGAACCTGCCAAAATAGCATCACCCACACGTAATGTACCACCTTGAACTAATACAGTAGTCACAATACCACGACCTTTATCTAAAGCTGACTCGATTACTGAACCTACAGCACGTTTTTTAGGATCTGCAGTTAATTCTAATAATTCAGCTTCTAATAATACTTTCTCTAATAATAAATCAACGTTTTCACCTGTCTTAGCAGAAATTTCTTGCGCTTGGTATTTACCACCCCAATCTTCTACTAAAATGTTCATAGCTGATAATTGCTCACGTATTCTATCTGCATTTGCACCTGGCTTATCTACTTTAGTGAAAGCAAATACAATTGGTGAACCAGCAGCTTGTGCGTGGTTTATTGCTTCTCTTGTCTGAGGCATCACAGCATCATCCGCAGCAATAACGATAATTACGATATCCGTTACTTTAGCACCACGAGCACGCATCGCAGTAAAGGCTTCGTGACCTGGAGTATCTAAGAACGTGATTTTCCGACCATCATCTAATTTCACGGCATAAGCACCAATATGTTGTGTAATACCACCTGCTTCACCTTTAGTTACGTTTGCTTTACGTACGTAATCTAGTAAAGACGTTTTACCGTGATCGACGTGACCCATTACCGTTACAATTGGCGCACGAGGAATTAAATTCTCTTCGCTATCCGCCTCTTCTAATTCAGCAACTTCTTCATCTTCTGGTTTAATAAACTCTACTTGATACCCGAATTCATCAGCAACGATTGTTAAAGTTTCTGCGTCTAAACGTTGATTAATAGACACAAACATACCTAAACTCATACATGTCGCGATAATCTGCGTAACTTGAACATCCATTAAATTAGCTAATTCATTTGCAGTAACGAATTCCGTTACACGCAAAACTTTAGCCATTAATTCTTGTTCCATTGCTGCCTCTTCTGCAGAAAGTGCTATATCATCACGTTTTTGACGACGAAGTTTTGCACGTTGCGCAAATTTACCAGACTTACCAGCCCCACTCAAACGAGCAAGTGTAGCTTTGATTTGATCTTGAATTTGTTTTTCTGATAACTCTTCTTTTGGAGCGTCATTTCTTCCGCCTTTTCCTCTGTTATCAAATCTACCCCTATTTGCAGGATTATTACCTCCTGGACGGTTGATGTTATTGTTATTACCTCTTGGACCGCCTTGTTGAGAACCTCCTGGTCTATTTTGACCTGGCTGTCCTGGTTGACCACCTTGTTGTCTATTTTGACCATAAGGACCACTTCCTTGCGGTCTATTTTGACCACCTTGCTGGTTGTTTTGATCATTTGGAGATACAGGAGTACCTGGTTTATTCGTACGCTTACGCTTACGTTTATTGTCTTGATTCGAATTCGATGAAGATGCTACAGGTTTTTCTTTAGGTTTAAAAGTTGGTAATTCAATCTTACCAATTACTTTAGGACCTTCTAATTTTTCTGAGCGCGCACGAATTACGTCATCTACAGGTTCTTTCTTTACAGGAGGAGTTACTGCCACTACAGGAGTAACTGGTACTTGTGCTGCCGGCTTTTGCTCTTGTTTCTCCACTGCTTTTGACTCTACTTTTGGAGCCACAACTTCTTGTACAGGCTTTACCTCTTCCTTAACAGGAGCTACAACCTCTACTTTTTCAACTGGTACAGGTTTCACCTCTACTTTTGGTTCTTCTTTCACCTCTTCTTTGATAGGTTCTGGTTTAGGCTCTTCCTTTTTTTCTACCACTGGAGTCACTGGAGTTTCTGCTGGTTTTTGAGCGATAGGTTCCTCTACCTTTTTAGGTTTTGGTTTATTCAAACTATCTAAATCAATTTTGCCAACAACTTTTAAAGAACCGGTATTTGATTCCTCTTTCTCTTCTTTCACAGGCTCTTCTTTGCTAGCTGCTGGAGGAGTTACTAAAGGACTTTTAATTAAAATTTCTTTTTCAACTTCATCATTTTTTGAAGTAGATGACTCTTGGGAAGGAGCAGAACTTCCTGATGAAGGAGTTTCTTCACGACGAATCTTGCCAATTACAATTTGTTTAGCTTCATCCTTTGCGATTTTATCTCCCTGAAATTTACGCAAAAGAACATCGTACATATCCGCAGCTAATTTGGTGGTAGGCTTTGCTTCTACGTCAAATCCCTTTTCCTTCAAATAATCAACTGCAGTACCAATACCAATATTAAGCTCTTTTGCTGCTTTAAGTAAGTTTATGCTTTTACCTTCTGTCATCTAATATTAACCTTCTAAAAATTCTGTTCTTTACAAAAATATGATTTTTTCGCACGCATTTAACAAATATTTACATTTTCTATGTAACATATTTTGACTACTGAGTTTTATTCAAACTCAGTAGCTAAGATGCGAACGATTTCTTGTATTGTATCTTCTTCTAAATCTGTACGACGTACTAATTCCTCATGTGACAATGCTAAAACTGATTTTGCACTATCCAAACCTACACGCTTCAATTCATCAATGATCCAGCTGTCGATTTCGTCTGAGAATTCTTCGATATCCACATCCTCCTCAACTTCGTCATTTTCGCGGTATACGTCGATTTCATAACCTGTCAATTTACCTGCCAATTTGATATTGTGACCACCACGACCAATTGCCAATGACACTTGATCCGGTTTCAAATAAACTGCAGCTGTTTTGTTCTCATCATCAATTTTGATGGACGTGATACGAGCTGGGCTCAATGCACGTGTGATATACAATGATGCATTTGTCGTGAAGTTGATTACGTCGATGTTTTCATTACGCAACTCGCGCACGATACCATGAATACGTGAACCTTTCATGCCCACACATGCTCCTACTGGGTCAATACGATCATCGTAAGACTCTACAGCTACTTTAGCACGCTCTCCTGGTTCGCGAACAATTTTCTTGATTGTAATCAAACCGTCGAAGATCTCAGGAACTTCTAATTCAAACAAACGTTGTAAAAATTCTGGTGCTGTACGTGAAATAATAATCTTAGGATTACTATTCATCATATCCACCTTATATACTACGGCGCGTATGCTATCACCCTTTTTGAAGTAATCTGCTGGGATTTGCTCCGTTTTTGGCAATAACAATTCATTACCATCTTCATCCAATACTAAGATTTCTTTTTTCCAAATTTGGTAAACTTCACCGATTACCAATTCGCCTTCACGATCTTTGTATTTTTTGAACACTTCATCTTTCTCTAATTCCAAAACTTTAGATACTAAAGTTTGACGAGCAGCCAATATAGCACGACGTCCAAAGCTTTCTAAAGTAATCTGTTCGATGTAATCATCACCAACTTCCAAATCTGGATCATACTGGTGTGCATCTGCCAATTCGATTTCTAAATCATCGTCTTCTGAGAAACCATCTTCCATCACGACACGCGTTCTCCAAATTTCCAAGTCACCATTATCTGGATTCACGATAACGTCAACATTCTCGTCTGTGCCGAAACGTTTACGAATCATACTACGAAATACTTCTTCAAGTACTGTGATTACCGTCGGACGGTCAATATTTTTGAACTCTTTAAACTCCTGAAAAGAGTCAATCAAATTAATATTGGTGCTGCTCATTTTATTTAAATGAAATTAAAACTCTTGTTTCCTTTATTTGATCTAATGGCAATATCGCTTCCTTTAATTCAGCTTTTTTGCCCTTTTCTTTCACTTTTTCTTCGATGGTAACTTCGGTTGCTGTTACTGCAATAAGTTTACCCTCTTTTTTATCTCCATTCGCTAATTTAACACGAACATCCCTTCCGATATTTTTATCGTATTGACGTTGCATTGTTAATGGCGAATCAATACCAGGAGAAGAAACTTCTAAGCGATAAGCATTCTCTATAACATTTTCTTCTTCCAAATGAAAACCAACATGTCTGCTTACTGCCACACAATCGTCAATTGAAATCCCATTATCACCATCTAACAAAATGGATAGAATCCCATTTTTTAACATAGTAATATTAACGATAAAAAGTTCGGGACGATCGGCGATTTTCTCTTCTACTAATTCTCTAACGCGTTTTTCAATCTGCATATTTTTCAAAATTGAATTAAAAAAGGGGGCATTCCATGCCCCCTTCCTTTCAGATATTGCAAATATACATAATTATTATATAAGCAAGAAATTTTCTCATACTATTTTTTCGTTTCAACGACTGAATTAATCGTTTTTTGCATTTGTGCCATCATACTTGTCAACGACTCTATGGTCGGTTCAGCACTTGGCTCAGGAAATTCTGTTGAAATATAAGCCTTCGCTTTCCACACTTCTACAATATCTGTAGGTTCTACCCAATATGAATCGTATACTTTATTATCCGATACTAATTTTAGCCCCTTATCATCTTTATATTTAAATGCAACACGTTTGTATACTACACCTTCATCTTTTGAAATGATGACATATGTTTGTCCAGGTTTTATATCATGCCAATTCTCAACATATTCGCCAATTACAATAGACCCACTAGGTAACGGCAACATAGAGTCTCCTTTAATCTCAAATGCTCTATAAGTACCTTGATTAAACATTGGCAAAGAAAAACGAGGTAATTCCTTTACATATTCAGGATCGCCATAGCCATTTAAATAACCCGCGCTAGCCTTTACTGGCACCAGCTCTATATTTTCGCGATCTTCAGCATCAACAGTCACCGAAAGTACGCGCAAGTTTGAAGAGTTACCTTTTGCCACAGGTTTCCACTTCTCATCAATCACATCATTAGCCAATTCATCCATACTCAACCCATAATATTCAGCTATTTTTTTTAGCAATTCGTATTTGGGCTCCGCACGATCCTCTTCATACGCACCTACTGAAGCGCGCTTAATTTCCATTAAATCAGCAAACTGCTGCTGTGTTAAACCGTTTCTCTTTCGAAGAAACTTCAAATTGGAAGCAATATTTGACATTATATTTTTTTTCAAAACTATTTGTGAATACTAAAATTATTAGTATTATTGTGCCAATAAAATTAGTAAACATATTTTGCAAACCCAAATATTTTAGTAAAAACATGAAAAAGCATATTGTATATATCACGACAGACGCAAATAGAGTATATGTTGAGGCTGGTTATTGCCAAGACATTAGCCTGAAATTATTTGAATTGCAGAATGCAGCAAACTCTTTTATGATTCGAGGACCAAAATTCACGCGTATCGTGCATACTGAAGAATTTGAGACATACGAAGCTGCGGAAAGAAGAAAAAATGAATTGAATAGCTATACGCGCATGCAACAAGAGAAATTAATACGTAGATATAACCCCAATTGGTTAGGTATGCATAAAGTTGATAGCACTATAATGAATAAAGCTGCTGCTTATGCCTAAACATAAACAACAGCTTTTAACAACCTTAACGTATATCGCAATGTTGGTTTATTGACTACCAACCTGGAGCGAAGTTTAAACCGAATGTTCCAATTTTAGACTTAGTTTTTTGGAATGGAATCGCATAATAAGGTTCTAATATCATAGCCCCAAATAAATTAATACGTAGTGATACCCCTGCACTAAATACAGGTACCCGTACATTAGGATCAAACATTTTAAGCGGTTGGTTATCCGACCCTAAAATGACATTTCCGCTTTCATCGACCACGTTAATTTTGTCCTCATCTGTACGGCTCATCTTGATAGTATTACCACCGTACCAAGCCATACCAGCATCTACAAAGAAATTTAAATCTGAAAACAATAAGCCAGATTTAACAAGTGCTAACTTTTCAGGTCCTGTGAATGGAATACGTACTTCGAAATTACCAACAGCCATCCTTGATCCAGACAATTCAGAAAATCCAATATTACCAGTCACATCTACATTTCCACTTTCGTATCCACGAATCAAATATGGATAACCGATATACAGCGGATACAATGCGCTTTCGTCTTTTCCAACTCGCATATAGGAATATAAACGCGCTGCAATCGTAACAGGTTTATAGCGATTATATTTACGCAAATCCACATTAAGAGCAGTAAAATTATAATCTCCAAAATATTGCTCTGCTCCTAAACGGTATCTAAAACCTTGCAGTGGAGAAGTTATACCAAAAACCGTATTATCTCCTACAAAACCAGAATTTATTTGTTGAATGACAAATGGTTTGAAATTGCCTCCAAGTAATTGAGAAGCTTCTTCATTAGTTATTCTCTGTCTATCGCCATATCCGTAATAGTAACTTTGTCTCCATTTATCCACCCGATAGCCGTAGCGAGAAAGAGCAGCTCCCACCTCAAAACGATGATGTCGATTAAATGGATAGGCTACAAAAGCTTCTGCTTGCGTTTGGAAAGTACGAATCATATACGTGCTAATCGCTAACTCAGGACCATTACCAAAATTTTCTGTACCATATTGCGAAAAACCTGTCATATATGGGATATGGGATAGCGCTCCACCCCAATTAAGTCGGCTTCGCTGATTAATGTAAGCAACTTGTCCACCGAAATCATAAATCTCACCGTTGATATTTAACGCAGCAAAAATTTGATTGTAACCTAAAATATCAGAAAACTGCCCTTGAATACCTGAGCTTATCCCAGCACCATATCGTGAACCAACAGACATACCAACCCCAGAATTAGCTAGATAATCCAACTTGAATTTTGGAGTGTAAGCAATATTACTAATTTGATTATCCGAAATACGTTCAAAAACATTGAAATTAGTTAAGTTTCTATTTACAACATTCACCCCACGATCGACATTTGGTGGCAGTATTGCTGCTGTCATATCTACATCGTGAACAGACACAGCAACAGGTTCAAATTCTGAAATATTAGCTTTATAAATATTGTATTTTTTCTTTTTGAAAAATGAATAAACAATTTCATCGTTAGCCGATACAGATATAGCAGGCGAATACTCTGTAATACCTGAAATCCCTGTAAAGTAATCTGTCAAACGTTCCACCGAATTTGATCTCAAATGATATCTATATAAATTTCTATACCCATCACTATTAGATAAGAAAAATACCGCTGTACCGTCTGCTGAAAATTGTGGATTCAAATTATTTGCTCCTGGGAAAACATCTATATTTTGAATCTTACCAGAGGATATATCATACAATGCAAGATTCATAGGAATGGTCACGGAACGACTATCACTCTGTAATGCTAAACGATCCGTACTAAAAACAATATACCTTCCATCTCGCGAATAGTTTGGCTGATAATCAGAGTATACATCGTTGGTTAATTGCGTCAACTTTTTTGTGTTGATATTGTATGTATATAGATCAGAATGGCCATTAACTAAACCCGAAAATGCAACCGCTTCTCCATCAGGAGCCCATGCGATATTAGCAAATTCAACTATATCTCCCATAGCTTCTACCAGTTCAGGATTTCCTGTCTCCACATTTACGACCATGAGTTTATTCTTTCCCTGAGAAAACACAGAAAAGGCAAATTTCTTGGAATCAGGAGAAAAAGACCCTGCGGATTCTAGAAAACTAAATTCATCAATATCTTTATTTGTGAGTTTACTACCTAATTTTCGTATCCGCTTACCCGTCTTTGCATCCGCTAGATACAAGTCAATACTAAATAAATCTTGTTCCGATAGATAAACCACATACTTTCCGTCAGGAGAAATGGTTGGAGATAGATTCATCGACCCAGCATTATTTTGATTAATCAAATTAATACCTATAGGTCTTGTTGTCGTATCTTTTCCTGAATTACGATAAGCCTGCTCCATGCTGTTTTTCCACAGTGTAGACATCGTTTGTGCATCGTAACCAAATACTCTTCGCATAGCGAACTCATAACCGTATTTTGCCGTTTCGATAAACAGCGGCATAATAACCGTATCGCCATAAGTAGAACCAATGAAAGACCAAAATGCTTGACCATAACGATATGGAAAATAATCGTACGACTGCTCTGTCAATTGTTTTAAAGATGGAATGTCTTTGTGAAGGTAGGCGTCTCGCATCCACATTGATGTAAAAGCATCTTTCTTACCAATTGAAAAGTATTCAGCCATACCTTCAATCATCCACAAGGGAATATTGCCTATATTTTCAAGTCTTGTAGAATCGCCGCCTTCCATTATTACGCGATATTGGAACGCGTGGACCATCTCGTGCCCTAGTACATGTCGCGTCTGCTGATTAATCTGCATAATCGGCATAATAACACGTTGCTTAAACGCTTCTGTAACCCCGCCTGTACCGACTGAAATATCTCCTCGTATTGCTGTAGTTTGTTGGAATTCGGGATGATTGTTGTAAAATATAATTGGATTTTTGCGCGCAAAAGTATCCTGAAACACTTGCTGATGCATATCATACCATACCTCTGATTCTTTGGCTAGCCAGCGCATCATCGTATCATTTTCTAAATAATAGTATATATTAAAGTGTGGTGTATCATATACTTTAAAGTTCAGTTTTTTGTATCGCATTTTATTTTGACCAAAATACTGCGCTTGCACCGCCCCACTAAAGACTATCATTAATGCTAAAAAATTGATAATCCGATACAAATATTTCTTATTTAACAAACTCATAATAATTTAGTTAGTATTGTAAATTTAAATATTTAATACTTATTGTTCTTCATTAGTTGATTGCTCTGTTGTATTTTGTGAACCTTCTAATGGTTCAATTTGCAATTCACCTTCGTCGACATCTGCAGTGCTATCAGCTGGAGCCGAATAAATTACTCTTGGTGTAGGACATTTGTAAGTTTTTGTAATTTCAACTTTTGGCTCAGGGAATTTACCGAAAGTTACGCCTAATTCTGGATGTTTGTATACTTCTTCCATAAATGCCGCGTAAATTGGGAGTGCAGTTTTAGACCCCTCACCTGTCGCTGAATTTTTAAAGTGAATACTTTGTTCATCACAACCTACCCAAACACCTGCTACTAAATCTTTTGTAACGCCCATATACCATGCATCGACGTAGTCTGAGGAAGTACCAGTCTTACCACCTATCTCGTTATTTTCTTTGAATAAATCCCATTCCCATAATGCTTGAGATGTACCTCTTGGCTCCTCAAGAGTTCCGCGCAACATGTAGGTCATCAGCCATGCATTTTCAGGACTAATTACTTGCTTATGCTCTGTTTGAAATAATGCGATAAGATTACCTTCCTGATCAACGATTTTTGAAACTAAAATTGGTTCTGTCGTTTTTCCAGCATTCATAAAAGTACTGTACGATTTCACCATCTCGTAAACCGATACATCATTCGATCCCAATCCTACAGAAGGTACTGCTTGCAGCTTGCTGTCAATTCCAGTTTTGTGCGCCATCTCAACAACTTTATCCGCCCCGACTATCTCAGTCAATTGTGCCGTAATTGTATTTAAAGAACGTGCTAAAGCGTGTCGTAAAGTCATATCGCTATACGATATAGACCAGTCGGCATTCTTTGGCTCCCAAGTTTCAGGCCCGTCCTTACCTATAAACTCAATTTTCACAGGTTTGTCCGTTAATTTATCACAAGGTGTCATTCCAGATTCCAGTGCTGCCAAGTAAGCAAATGGTTTAAAAGTAGACCCAGCTTGCCTTTTTGCTTGATTAACGTGGTCAAATTTATAATACTGGTGATTAATACCCCCTACCCACACTTTTATTTCACCGTTATAAGGATTCATCGCCATCATCCCTGTATTTAGCATCATTACATAATGTCTCAACGAATCCATAGTAGAAAAGTTTACTTTTTCCATGCCATCCCAATTAAAAACTTCCATTTCCTTCTTGTTATTTAGCACTTGAAATACACTATCCTCGTTATTATTGAAGCGTTCCATCAAACTCTTATACACAGAAAGCTTTCGCGCTTGGTTTTCTAAAAATTCTGGAATAACATTTCCGTCTTTGTCACGCCATGGTTCACTGTCACCCCATGTATTTTTTAATCTACGCTGAAGTTCTTTCATTTTAGTAGCCATTACTTGCTCTGCAATTTTTTGCATACGCGAATCAATGGTTGTATAAATTTTTAAACCAGCTTTATTGATATCTATTTCATTGTCTTGACTCCATTTATCCAACCATCTGTATACAGCTGAACGCAAATACGAATCATTCGAATCATCATTATCTTGAAAGCTTAAGTCTAATTTTAACGAGTCTTGTGCTAATTGTGCTACTTCACCTTCCGTAATATATCCTGCTTTTTGCATTTGTGAAAGCACAGTATTGCGCCTCTGCAATGCATTTTTCGGATTACGAATGGGGTTATAGATAGTTGTTCCTTTTAGCATACCAATTAATAAAGCGCCTTCATTTGTGCTCAGTGCAGATGGTAATTTATTAAAGTATCGAAGAGAAGCAGATTTTATGCCGTAAGCATTATTGCTAAATGAAACTGTGTTCAAATACATTGTTAAAATGTCTTGCTTGGAGTATTTACTTTCCAATTTGTATGCAGTCATCCATTCCTTATATTTGGTTGTCAATATACGAACACCAGGAATTTTGCTTAAGTAACCTTGAGAATGCGCATATCGTGTCTTAAAAAGATTCTTAGCTAATTGCTGTGTAATTGTACTTCCACCACGTTGGTCTCCCTTAATAGTTGAAATAATACCCGAAGCAAGTCCTAAAAAATCTACTCCATTATGTTTATAAAAACGAATATCTTCAGTAGCTATTAATGCGTTCACAACCTCTGGCGCAATACTATCGAAAGCAACAGGATCGCGATCTTCATCAAAATAACGACCAATTAACACAGAATCAGCGGTATACAATTCTGACGCAACATTGAGTGTGGGCATCACAATATCCTTTTGTGTAGGAGAATAACCAAATAATCCTAAGAAATTAAGTTGAACGGCACAAGTTAGTAATACAATACAATAAATACCTATAATTATGTATCGTAGAAATCGATTTTTAACACGTCTAAACATAGGGTAAATATGACAAAAATGTTTGGTAAAATACTATACAATCAACATTTAAATAAATTCATATTTATAAAATTAACGAATTTTAACATTCTTTGTTTTACGATAAATTGTACTTTTTCAAATACTTCAGCAGTGAAGCATTGACGTCATTAAAACATCTATATACGAAGGTTAATGAAATTCATAATATTTGACTAAATTTACCTAGCATTTAACTAACGACATGTTAAAACAAACATTACAACAAAAGTTATTACAGAAACTATCTCCGCAGCAGATTCAATTTATAAAGCTACTGCAAGTGCCTACGGCTTCTTTGGATACACGTATCAAAGAAGAGTTGGAAGAAAACCCTGCGCTTGAGGATGCGAGTCTCGCTAATATGAATGATCCAATAGAAGATTATCCAGATAAAGATCCAGATGATTACGATAATAAAAGTGAGGACAGTTTTGATGAGGAATTTTCATTAGAAGAGTATATTCAAGAAGACGATTTCAAGGACTACGGCAACAACTATAATAGTGATGATGATGACGAGCAGAAGGAAATACCTATTGCAATTCAAGATTCATTTTTCGAAAAGTTGCAAAACCAACTTGATTTACTTGCGCTTACCGACAAACAATATTTAATAGGTAATCAAATTATCGGTAGTTTGGATGATGACGGCTATCTCCGTAGACCGATTTTATCCCTGATAGATGACCTTGCTTTCTCCCAAAATGTGATAGCCGAAGAGGAAGAAATGGAAGAAATGTTGAACGTAATTCAAGAGTTTGAACCTGCCGGCATTGGTGCGCGTGATTTGCAAGAATGTTTGTTGATTCAATTAGGAAAGAAGGATCAAGAAAGCTTAATTGTAAAAAAAGCCATTGATGTAGTTAAGAATTATCTGGAAGAATTCACAAAAAAGCACTACGACAAAATTGAAAAGCAGCTTAACGTTACTTCAGAAGAATTAAAAGAAATCATTAATGAAATATTAAAACTGAATCCAAAACCAGGAGATTCAGCAGCTGTAGCTGGTAAACAATTGCAAATAATTCCAGATTTTCACATTAGTAATAATGATGGTATTTTGCATTTGACATTGAATGGTCGAAATGCACCAGAACTTCGTGTATCTCGTACGTATCAAGGCATGTTTGAGCATTACGAAAAGGCAGAAAAGACCGATAAAAAGATGAAGGAAGCTGTGCAATTCGTTAAATCGAAACTGGATTCTGCAAAATGGTTTATCGACGCGATCAAACAAAGACAACAGACGCTTCTGAAAACAATGAATGCCATTATGAAATACCAATACGAGTATTTCTTAACGGGTGATGACCGCATGTTGAAACCAATGATTCTAAAAGACATTGCGGAAGAAATTGATATGGATATTTCAACGGTTTCGCGTGTAGCAAACTCAAAATACGTGCAAACGGAATTTGGAACGTTTCTTCTCAAATCCTTTTTCTCAGAGGCAATTCAAACCGATTCGGGCGAAGAGGTTTCGAATAAAGAAGTTAAGAAAATATTAGAGGAATGTATTGCCAATGAAGACAAACGCAAGCCACTAGCTGATGAAAAGCTCACCGAAATACTAAAAGATAAAGGATATACTATTGCGCGTCGCACAGTCGCAAAATATCGAGAGTCAATGAATATCCCTGTAGCTAGATTAAGAAAGGAATTATAGAAATATAATTCCTTTCTTATTAAATTATAAATTGCTTTGATCTGCGACCAGATCTCTGCTAAACCAAAATCGAGTAGGAAGATAGGGATTATTTCCCTATCTGTCCCCTCACACCTGGCATACGGATCCGTACCAAGGCGGTTTGTTAGAATAACGTAGTTTGATGTGCTGTTCTCCAGTAATAGTAGTCTGCAAATCCTTCGTAACCTAATTTAGTAAAGTATGAGTTTGTTAGCGTTGTTTGAAGGATAGGACTTGTCCCTGTTCGCGTATAGGATTTTACGGGTGTTCGCATGTTGATAGGCAAGCCAGCGTTTGGCTCCCAGTTTCATTAAGTTACCAATTCGATTACCTGTGGTCTTCCATTGTTTCCAAAGCAGAACACGCAAGCGTCTTCGCACTAGTTTATCCAGTGCTACCATCACCTTCTTATTCGTTGCTATACGAAAGTAATTCACCCAGCCCTGAGTAATTTGCCGTAGTTTAGTCAGTCGCTCATGCATAGGAGTAACTGTATTACGTCGAGTATTTTGACGTAACTTCTCTCGGATTCGTTCGATACTCTTTGCAGAGATACGAATCTGCCAGTATCCTTGAGTTTTGAAGAAACTAAAGCCCAGTAAACTACTTTGGGAAGGTCTGCTTACCTTACTCTTTTCACGGTTCACCTTCAGCTTTAGTGTAGATTCGATGTAGCTGGTGATGTTGCCCATAATACGAGTCGCGAATTTATTACTCTTCGTGTAGATACTAGCTTCATCTGCATAGCGTACAAATCTATGTCCACGGGAGCTGAGTTCCCTGTCCAGTTCATCCAGGATGATGTTTGACAAAAGTGGACTTAAAGGACTGCCCTGGGGGGGGGTGCCCTTGGTTCGCTTTTGTTCAAGACCATGATCCATAATCCCACAACGAAGGTATTTCTCGATCGGGGCTAGTACTCGATGATCCGTAATCTTCTTGCTCAAAAGATGCATCACTTTGTCGTGGTTCACTTGATCGAAGAATTGCTCCAGATCAAGTTCAACGACCCACGTGTAGCCCAAGTTCAGATAATCTTGTGCTTTACTGACGGCCTGATGAGCATTACGATTCGGACGGAAGCCGTAGCTGTTATCGTGAAAATCACCCTCATACTTTAACCCAAGCCATTGGGAAATGCTTTGCTGAATAACACGGTCGATGACCGTTGGGATACCCAGCATACGCTTGCCGCCACTTGCTTTGGGAATCTCTACTTTCCGAACAGCTTGTGGGCGGTAAGTGCCAGAGAGAATATCCGACCGAAGAGGGTGCCAGTGCGTGTTAAGGTAGTCACGAAGATTATCGATCTGCATACCATCAACTCCGCTAGCACCTCCATTAGAGATGACACGATCAACTACGTGTTTGACATTTCGGATGTGTAATATCTCTTCCAACATAGTATTACTGAAAAAAAAACTCAGGCATTGTGTCCACTTCGTTGCACGACTCAGCTAAGCTCCTCTTGCATTTTACTATCAGTTTCCGACCTATCCTCATGCAAGCAGTTCTCTTAAGTGGTTCGGCTTTTAGCGCTTCGTCATAAACTTATTGGTTCCTTTGCCATTCTAACATTCAGACCTTCCCCTGTATAAAGTAGAGAAACAGGGTACTAGTCGAGTAGATAAGGACATTTCAGTCCAAACCTCTCACAGAACCGTGCGTAAAGATCTCCCTTTACACGGCTCTTATTATCCAACCGACAACTTTATCCCTATATACCA
>NZ_VIQM01000051.1 GCF_008520265.1 Sphingobacterium cavernae | reverse complement strand
CGTGTTATACATTGCCAATTTATACATAACGCTGAGCTATTTATTTACTCAGCAAGTTAAACCTTATTGTTTTAAGGTGGTGGCATTCTAACGCGAACGGGTGGTGGCATTTACACGCTAATTAACACGATTTTCGGACTGGCATCCAGGCGAGTTTTCAAATATAAATATAGTTGTTATCAATAGGTCAATCTTTTTTAAAGGTGACCTATTGATAACATGCCGCCGGCAGGGCATCGTATTCCATTGGTGTCTTTCCTCCCAGTGATTCATGTGGTCTTTTGTAGTTGTAATCCTGTAGCCATTCTTCTGCGAGTATCTGTACTTGCAGAGTATCTTCAAAGAGGTAGGCATCCAGGATACTTTCCCGAAATGTGCGGTTGAAACGTTCAATGTAGGCATTTTGCATAGGCCTGCCTGGTTGGATATACTGTATCTCTATTTCTTTGTCAGCACACCAATCTCGAAATTCCCTGCTGATAAATTCTGGGCCGTTATCTGTACGGAAACGTGAAGGCTTTCCTTGCTCTTTTATGATGCGTTCCAATAGATAGGTTACTTTGCTTGCTGGCATACTATGTGCAACCTCAATAGCGATGGCCCGCCTGTTAAAGTCATCAATGATATTCAGTGTCCTGAACTTGCGCTTATTGGTCAGTACATCGCTCATGAAGTCCAAAGACCATGTTTTAAGCGGCTTCTCTGGAATCGACAATGGTTGCTTTACCCGGGCTGGAAGTCGTCTTCTGCTCTTTCTGCGACGATTCATCCCCAATAGTTGATACACCCTGCGTATTCGTTTGTAATTCCATTTCAGTCCTTCGTGTCGGATCCGTGAATAGTAAAGGTCCTGTCCTTCGGTTGGATACCGATCGGCCAGCTCTCGGAGCTTCGCTATCGTTTCGCTGTCATCCTTCTTGTTCCTGTAATAATACATTGACTTGGGAAGATTGACAACCTTGCAGGCCCTGCTGATGCTGATCCGGTGCGTCGAAATCACATAAGCAGCCATATCCTTGCGCTGGCAGGGCCTCAGAACTTTTTTGATAGTACGTCCTTGAGGATCTTATGGTCTAGGGCAAGGTCCGCATACATCTGTTTGAGACGGCGGTTCTCTTCCTCAAGTTCCTTCATACGGCGCAGCTCTTGGCTGTCCATACCGGAATACTTCTTCTTCCAATTGTAAAATGTGGCTTGGTGGACACCCAACTCCCGGCAGATATCAGAAGTGGATTTACCTGATTCATGTTGCTTGATCGCCGAAACGATCTGACTCTCGCTGATTCTTGTTTTTTTCATTGTACTGTTCTAAGTTACGAATTTTCGCATTTCAAACAGTCCGACTTTTCGGGAGGGTTACAGGTCATTTGAATTTATCATGTATAAATATTAAAGCCCCTAAAATTAGAAGGGGATTATAAATTATTTGAATTAAATTACATATTTATTAAGATTTTCAACCCATGCAACTACAGGATCAGTGACTTCATCGCCTGGCATATTTTTATCCCTATAATACCACTTATTTTCACTTTTGATATAAAGAGCTACCGATAAAAATGTGTTATTATCTTTAGTAATATACACTGCATAATAATCATTATTTGCTTCTGGAAGTCTTTCACTTGTTTTTACCCAATTCATATTTTAAAATTTTACGGTTTATTAATTTATTGAATATAGATAAAAACTTCTTAACTTTTAAAGTTGGACACGAAAATTTTCAAAGGTGTAACAAAGCGGATTTCGAAGTCCAAATTTCTTGTCCTTTTAGAACCTAGAAAGGATTTTAGTTATAGAGGTGTTTAATCATTTGATGGTGAAAGAGAATGGGTATGTTAGTTTGAAGGATGAGGGGTATTTTTAACAATACCCTTTATAATTTTACTCTAAATTGTCTATCAATTCGGTGTTATATTTGTCTATTTCATCTGACATAGCTACAGTTTTAGCTTTGCCTTTAACCATAGTTTCGGAAATAAAAACAATTTGACCTTTTTTGTTTTTAAAATATTCAGACTTAAGTACCCTAAAATGACCTCTTCTAAAATGAGGGATTTTAGAAATTGTTGAATTATCCTCTGTTATCTTATCTGAAACTTGAATTGTCAGATTTTTAGCTAGTTTATTTTCACTATAATCAACATAGTCATTTGGAACTCCATCACTAACACAATTTGGAAAACAATTCATGTAAGCTATTGTATTAATAGCTAAGCGGAATATTCTAGAATGTGTTTTAGATATTTCATCCTCTTTTTTTATTATCTCTTTATAGAATTTATCAGACATCAGTCCATAAATTTTTCCAAAAGTATAATATAGTGTTAAACTGCCATCATCCTCAATGTTCAGAGTAAAAGCATATCCTTCTCCATCAAATGGAACATGTAAAGCGAATTTAAAAACAAAGGTTTCTTTAATTTCATTAGAATATATATAGGTTATGTTTCTAATTTGCCCATTGTCATAAAGATAATTTTTAATGCTATCTAAATCCGCCAAAACAGTTGTTTCAAGAAAATGTCTTAATTCTCTTTCTAGAAAGAATAGATGTAATAAATCACCTTTAGAATCATCCCTCCATAAATCTAAACCAGTGATTGTTAAACTCCTCATATCAAGAGTTTCATCAGGCGCTAATTGATTGGATAAAAGATTTCTCTTAAGTACAAAATGGATTTGCTCATCTGAAAACTCAGGTGTTAATTTTTTTTGTATTCCATAAAGTTCCTTCCAAAAGAAACTAAGTGGTTTACTGTAATATTTTTTCTTTGCCATAGTTTCTCATTTTAATACTTTATAAGTTTATTGAATATAAATAATTACTTTATTATTCCTTAAGGTTGGGCACGAAAATTTTCATAGGTGTAATAATGTAAGGAATGAAGTCCAACTTTCTGAATATTTTAAAAGATAATAAGTTAATAAGGAATTAGATTTAAGAATAAAAGGGTTCCAAAATCGCTTAATATAAAGGTTCCGTACCTTTGATTTTTTCAATAATTTCTTGAATTGTTTGAATTTACATAAATTTGATTGCCTACATAATTAACCTTGGTTTTTGCTCCGTCAATTGTATTCAGCTCTGAAAGGTAAATTATATTATCTACATTAAAAACTACTTTTGTACCATCTACGGTATTTAGATGAATGAATTTTACCATATTTTTTATTTTAGGATAAAAATTATTTAATCCCCCAAATTCAAAGGGGATTATAAATTATTTAGAATATCTAATATTTACAACTGGCCATTGCTAGAAAAGTGAAATTCCCTCCTGTAACAGATATTATATGATAAATTATTCATTGTTTTTAGAATTCTTTCACTAGTATTAATGCAACTCAATATTTCTTTATAACGATTTTTTGCTGTCAAAAAAATATCTCACAACAACAAATAAAGTACCAATATTAAACCCTTCAACTATAACATACTTCCACTTCGAATCTTCATTTGGTTCATTAAACAGATTATTAAGAGTCCAAATATTAAATACTATAAATGATAAAAGTAATATAGACATGCAAATCATTTTAAATATCACCACATATATTTTTATCTTGTCAGGAGTTAAACCATTATTTGCCATGTTCCTCCCTTACTAATCTATAAAAAACTACAGTATTTAATTTATGTGCATAAAAAACATGGTTCTCTTCCTCTCTAATTTCGCAATTTGAACATGACAAGTTGAAGGGAGAAGTTTTTGCAAACTCATTTTCAAAAATCATTTTTTTGCAATTAGAGTTGGGACAAATATATCCAATATGCTTTGTGAAGAATCCAGCTCGAACTGCCAAATCACAAAAGAACTTAGCCACTCGATAGGAGAACCCAAAAAAGCTTCTAATATTTTCCACATATATTTTATCTGGATTTGAATTAGCTATAAGCTTTTCCTTATTTTCAACAAACTCTCCTAAAAAGCTGTTATCAATTGTTTTTAAGAATTTCGTTAATAACATTAGTAATTTGATTTACGGACTTTGGATAAATTGTAAAAGATAATTCACCACCACTAACATCGCAAGTAAAATGCGAAGGAAAATCAGCATTATCAGGTAAATATCTAAAAATACAATTTTCAATAGGATTTCTCATCAAATTGAGATATTCAGCAGGGTACTTGTTTTTAAACAACTCTTCTCCATCCATTATTTCCTTTGTTCTAGATGATGACTTTCTATAAGCTAATTCTTTACCATCAATAATATCTTTTTCCCATAGGTACTTAATGCCTTTATTCAGATCAGCTTTCGATGGTCGAATTTTAAAATTTGAATCAAAAAATGTTAATATACTATGAATTGCATCACCATCATCAATAATTTTCTTACTACTAATTAAATCAATATCATCTGAAAAATGCGTCTTCAAATTAATCTCAACTTTAGTAAGTTCTAAAATTAAATAAGCATTATTAATGATAATTTTTATCGGTTGTTTAAAGAATATACTAACTGTTTTCTTAAGACCCTGCTCATAAATCACTGCATCATATTTTAGTTTATGATATCCCTTCAAGGAAAAGACTCCCTGAGAAGTTGTTTGAGAGAGTATTTCTATCCCAAGTTCATTTGACAGAATACTTTTTTTGTGTTGATATTTATTTTTCAGTGAATATATATGTACACTCTTTTTAGTATAATCGATGTTGTTAACTACAAACTCATTTATACTTTTTTCATCGTTATTACTTAATATATCCTTAATCACATTTTCTTGAAGTCTTTCATCGGAATCAAAAGAATCTTTCAAATGATTAACTGAAAATAGCCTTAAAATCCTTGAAAGTAATAACGTAATAGTATTCATATTTATATGTAATTGGTCAATATTTTGACACAAAAGTAAACAAATTTTAAAAAATTGGAAGTAAGGCATTCCGTTTCGGAATTACCGTCATGAATATACGCCAAACTTCATAAATTAAAAATAGTGATGCTCACAATTTCTAATTTATTGTTTCACAGTTTGTCATAATTCATGTTTTTGTAATCCCTACACTTCATAAAAGCTCTTTTGTCTTTTGAACAAGTACTACGTACACATTCAAAATCCAACCGCTTTTAGAGTTTGGCTCGCCTGCTTGTCGCTCAGGCTTCGATGTTGTCATCATTTTTGAAACAAAAATACCGCCAACAGTCTTCGTCTATTTCATAGATATCGTTGAATCATGCTTGCGCATTTCTCTTCAACGACCTTCGCTCAACTCGCAGGACGGCGAGAGAACGCATTGCAATTAAAATTTATTATAATTTCCTAATAGCCTACTATTTAAAAAGAAATAATTTTATTATTATTAAATAAAAATAGTTTTGCATTTTAAATTTGTCTAATTATATTTACTTATCCTCAATAACTAATTTATTAATTATGATTTGCTATAATTTAAATACTAAACTAACTTTCGGCAAATATAAAGATCTAACAGTTTCTGAAATTCTAGATTTAGGTTACAAATCTTATATTGAATGGTGTTTAATAAATCTAGACCATTTTATAATGGATTCAACTACTTTATCAAATATTGAGAGAGAATACCCTGAGCCAAAATTTGTTAAAGACGCATATAATGCAAATAATAAAAAAAATTTCCTTTCAAGTAATACAAGAGAAGATAAAAGAAACGAATATCATATGTGGCGCCAACAACAAGATGAAATGAATAGCTACTTTGATAATTATAATGATGATTTAGACGCAGATCAACAGGGTCCAGACTTTTGGAATCAATTTTAATTAATAAAATTTTTTATATCTATAATTGTTCAAAAGTATCCCCTTTAATGTTTAATATCTTTGAATCATCATAACTGACATCTCTTTGAAATTCTTCGCTAAACTCGAAGGACAGGGGTATAGTTA
The DNA here is from genome assembly GCF_008520265.1 of Sphingobacterium cavernae. Lineage (GTDB taxonomy): Bacteria > Bacteroidota > Bacteroidia > Sphingobacteriales > Sphingobacteriaceae > Sphingobacterium > Sphingobacterium cavernae. Next base: position 26,621 of record NZ_VIQM01000051.1, on the reverse strand, counting down.
AGGTATTATTATTCAAACTTTTTATAACCTAAATTTATAATGTCATCAAAAACCAATTTATTGAGTTGTTTAAACCCATACTTAATTCCCTTAATATGCCTTAATGAGTTATTTGGGTGAATATATATAGTATCACCAAGGTCATTTGTAAATAATATACCATTATCATTTTGGATATTTGTTCTCATATAAACGTGATTATCAAATATGATTCTATCCCCTTGATTTAATTTTTGTGCTATTATGTTTCTACATTTCAATGGTTTTGTAATCTCAACACTTATATATTTTGTTTTTGAATAATTGGTCATATATGTTTTTCTTCAAATATAAAAAAAAATGGACACGAAAATTTACTTGGGGGTATAGATGTAAAGAATGGAGTCCAAAAAAGTGCGCCAAAAGTGTGACGAGATTTTTAAGAAATTTGTGATTTTTCGAAGATTACGAAATTTTGTATATTTGTTTAAATGTGGCTTTAAACATAGTATAAGGCTTATTTTCTTGATTTTAGAAAGCCATTTGGCTATATCTGGAAATGATATTGCAGAGAGGAAGGGATTCGAACCTTCTGCTTTTAGAATATTCTATTATTCCATAAAAACTTTAATCTTATTTGTTTTGATCTTAAGTTCCTTATAATTAACGTCAATTCGGCATAGGAAAAGGAAATAATAAAATATAACTTGTTAATTATCAGTGCCAAGCTAAATCCATTATTCTACGGATAATGTCGCCTAACAAAACCGAATTTACCAAATTATATTTAGATAAATATGCATGTGTAGGAATGGCGAGTCGTTGTGCAAACCAAGTTTACGAGTTCATCGAAGCTAAATTTTTAAGCGTCGAGTTTACCTTGGGCTAGCTCAATACGTTCGATTTTGATTTTTTTTGCGGAATACCACGAATTGGTCATTCATCTCATTAAAAACAACACTAATGAATAAAAGGAACTCCCTGCACAGGATGGTATAATCAACATTTATTAAATTGAACTCACGTTAATTCTTTCACATGCATTATGTGAAAAGAATTTTATATCTATTTGTCGTATTCTTTTTTAGCTTTTGCGCCAGGCGGATGGTAACGAGATCGCCTACAGAGGTACTTTTAATTATAGGATTGAAACCAGGGCCAAAATGTATTGTGATCTCAAAGAAAAACATGTTCGACTTCAATGTGATAATAAGGACACGTCAGGGAATACTCCATTATTGAAACCACCAAATCGTGTATGTAATTATTAGAAATATTGGAAGCTTGGTCTTTTTTATTTCTTTTTATACAAATATGTGTTTTTTTTAGTAGGGTGAGGCCAATGTTGAATAAAAATGGATTTTTGAAATTCTGTGGATAAACTACTCCCTTTATATACTAGATTATACTCTAATAAAATCCGTTTAACATCTTTAATCTCCATTTCTTTGTTAGAAAGGAATGTCTTGTCTTTTAATAATACAAATTCAATGATATATGGAATTGATGGATTTTCATTAAGGATTTTGGAGTATTCAGGATTTCTTTTATGATAACTCTGTAATGAAATTCGATAATTATCAGGTGGAATAATCGATTTCGTAGTTAATTTTGTAAATGGAATATTAAAAAAATCACATGCTTTCTCTATAGTAACTAAATCAAATTTGAAGGTTCCCTTTTTCAAATAATGGACCCATCTTTTTGATACACCAATTATATTTCCAAATGCCTCTAGAGTTATTCCACTATGTCGAATTAGTTCAAAAATATTATCTTTTGTGATTTCAGCATTAAATCTTTTCATGCCGCAAAATCAAAATACAATTGATCTAAAAAAGTGCAAATAAATTCTCTTTTATGAATTATTTTTTTTATATTTGAATAATTAAATATTGTCTAATAATTTTTTACTTATTAGATTATGGCATTAATATTAAGAGTCTCGGCTATAAAATTCGACATTAACAAGCAAATCGAGGCGGTAGAATTAATGCCCATACTGATATTTTATGTAACTTCGTTGCATACTATAGCTTATGGGCCTCTACTGTACACCGTATTTGCAGGCGTCGAATCCTTATAGCACGGAAGTAGAGCCCTGCTATAGTTAGCTTTAACTCTGTCTTCCTAAAGACTCGTTAACCAAATAAACGAGTTATGAAAAAACAACTTTACAAAAACATTATTTCAGCTCCCGAGTAGACAGGTGACCACTGTATTTTTCTATGGGCTAATCTTCCGAATACGCGTTATTTTCTTTTTATGCTACCTATGTATATTTATCTGCCATTTTTAAACATTTCCACATTCGGTTTCCCATTTATTTATTAAGGCTTAGAGTTTTTTTATGAATTACTTTAAACCAATTTATTAATCGAAATACTGCGTAGAGATAGGAAGCAATACTTAAGAACTATTGTTTCCTATTCCTTCAGTGTACATAAATTATGACTTGTAAGATGAGACATTTTTACGAGAATGGGAGTACTATACTCCATTCCAAAAATAGATATCATAAGGATTTAGATATAATCTTAAGGATATTATTTCCACGATTGTGGATTAGAGAGCTATCTATTGCTTATCCGAGGCCAGTATTGTTGGTTGGAAAAAGGACCATTTTGTTAATGTTCACTCGAGCGGTAGCACTATTTGTTTCATTAATGTTTAGTTATCTCGCAGTGACTCCTGCCTACGGGCAGGAACCTGTGGGGCTAGGGGAGGTGAGGCAAAGTAAAAGAGATTTATTGTTGCTGAATCAAGCTGTTGAGAGTCGATATAGACCAGAATTGAACGACAGAGTTGTTGCGACTCATGCTGATATTGACTTAGCTAGATATCCTATTATCGCTTATAAGGTTGATACGACAAAGATCGGATATATCCACGTGGGCGAATCAATTCCTGATATTATTCTGGATATGCCTTTAAAACTGATTAATGACAGCGAAGGTAGAACAGTGACTACATTACGAGAGCTTTCTGATAAGAAATTCTTAGTGTTAGACTTCTGGGCAAAATGGTGCAAACCTTGTTTAGAATCTATGATGAAGTGGGAAGAAATTCATCCAGAAATTGCTGCGGATATTCGCGTTGTTGGTGTGCATCTGGATTATGACTTCAGAGCAATTGTAGAAGTAGGCGATCGAGATTGGAAATTGCCGCAGATCATTGGTGCGGAAGGACATTTGCTTAACTACTATTTCCTTTCCAGATCTTATCTAGGGCCATCTATATGGATAAAAAACGGTCGATTGTTTGGTGTGAGTAAGGCGAGCATTCAGGATACCAATTATATTTTTGACCTCATTCATGATCGTATAGATCAATTGCCTACAGAAATACAAGTAAGACTTTCAAATAGTAAGTAATATATGAAAATTATAAAATTAAATAATTGGGGTACGATTAAGATCCTATTACTTAATCAACGATCTGCTTCGAAGATACTGAGTATAATAGTATTAATTCTAGGCGTTTTTTCCAGTACTATATCAGACCTAATTGCGCAGGAAGTCCATGTTTTGAGTGGAGTGGTACATGACGAAAAAGGAATTCCTATTCAAGGTGCTACTGTGCAGGTAAAAGGAATGAACATCTCAATTTCTACGAACAAAGATGGTGTATTCCAATTAGTTGCTTCTGTTAAGGAGGGGGAGGTATCTTTTAGTGCATTAGGTTTTGTAACTAAAGACTTGAATTTTGATGTAGGTGTATATCTGGTGGTCAGATTAGTCCCTCTGATTAACATGCTAGAGGACGTTGAAGTACTTTCAACAGGTTATCAAAAAGTAAATAAGGCACGGTCAACAGGAGCATTTAGTCAGTTGGATAAAGATGTATTTAATGCTACAGTGAGCACAGGAGTTTTGGCACGTTTGGAAGGTAATGTCAATAGTTTATCCTTTGAGTTGCCCCGTGTAGCTAGCAATCGTGAACCCTCCCAGACACCTGATCTAAGGCTTCGCGGATTAAGTACAATCAATGGCGAGAATCAGGTTTTGGTTATCGTTGATAACTTTCCTTATGAAGGAGATATAACTAATATTAATCCGAATGATGTAGATAACATGACTTTTCTTAAAGATGCTGCTGCTGCTTCCATATGGGGAGCGAGAGCGGGTAATGGCGTAATTGTTATTACAACTAAACAAGGATTGAAAAATAGTAAAACGACGTTCAATTTTAGTAGCTCTGTAAATGTATTTCAGAAACCAGATCTGTTTTACTCGCCAACATATTTGTCTCCCTCAGCTCAGATCAATTTAGAGAGAACACTATTTGATAGAGATATATATGTACCCAATGATTGGATCGCGATGACTCCAGCTGTTGAACTACTTTTTGCAAGGAAAGCAGGAACTATCAGTGATGGAGCGTTAGAAGCAGCCCTACAAGAATTGGCCTCTACCGATATCCGTGAACAAGCATCAAAATACCTCTATCAGCAAAATGTAAATAGACAGTATGCGATTAATGTCTCTGGAGGAGGAACTCGTATGCACTATTATCTCTCAGCTGGGTTAGATGTAAATAAAAATCAGCTAAAAGGAAATGATATGCAACGTTTTACTGTAAATTTAAATAATGAGGTTAATCTGTCCAGTCGACTGAAATTGAATGTTGGACTAAATTATGTAGATCGCAACAATTCCGATAATGGAATTTCATTGTCTGATCTAACTCCGAGTGGCATGAGTAATATCTACTCCTATGCGCGATTAGCTGATGAAGATGGGCTTTCATTGCCTCTAGTTAGGGAGAATAGATTTACTTATACAGAGAAAGCTTTGTCATCGGGTTTATTGGATTGGCATTATAGGCCTTTGGATGAAATAATAAATAATGATAACACAAGTGGTTCATCGGAAATAAGGTTGAATTCGACATTAAGTTTTCAAATCATGAAAAGTCTTAAATTATCTGCATTTTATCAGCTACAGAATACAGCGGGGCACAGTCGAAATCATTATTCAAGTGATAGTTATTATACTAGAAACCTCGTGAATAGATATACCCAAGCAAATGGGACAAGACCAATTCCTGAAGGAGGTATATTAGACAGGAGTACATCTGATTTTAGTTCCAATTATGGACGTGTTCAATTAGATCATGATTTGCAGATTGCAGATAACCATCGTCTGGAAGGACTGGCAGGATTTGAAGTTAGAGATGAATTGTATAAGGGTTATGGAAGCTCAAGGTTATATGGTTATAATGATGATTTACTTACTAGTGTTGGTCTGATTGATTACGTGTCCAATTTTTCATTGAGACCGAGATCTTCAGCACGTATACCATCCAGTAGTACAGCTGGGCGAGAGATTAGAGATCGATTTATATCGTATTATGCCAATTATGCGTACAATTTTAAGTCGCTATATACGCTTTCAGGTAGTGTTCGATATGATGCATCAAATATTTTTGGTGTTGCATTTAATCAAAAAGGTGTTCCTCTGTGGTCTATTGGAACTGCATGGAATGCGAGTAATGAGTCGTTTTTCAATGTGTCATGGATTGATAATTTGAAAATTAGATTAACGTACGGTGCCAATGGAAATGTGATGCGAAGTTTGTCCGTTTTTCCGATCATAAGTTTCGGACGAACCAATTCAGTCAGTAATATTCCTTCTGCAGTATTAGAGAGCGTGGGGAATCCGGATTTAAGTTGGGAAAAGGTGAGTACGTTAAATATGGGCGTTGATTTTTCTTTATGGAATCGTCGTGTTTTTGGCAACATAGATATCTACAGTAAAAGGAGTTCTAATTTGATAGGTAATGATTTTATTGATCCTACCTCAGGAATAATTGGTTTGTCTTCTGGTTTTAATCTGGATAACAGGAGAAATTATGCTAATATGAAAACCGAAGGACTGGATTTAGAACTGCACGGTTTACCTTTTAATAACTCCTTTAAGTGGCAAATGACGGGATTAGTAAGTCTTCTTAATAATCGAGTTACAAACTATTATTCGCAAAATAATCAAGACATAGCCAATTTCTTTAACCTCTACGTCACACCTGTTGTCGAAGGTTATTCTAGAGATCAATTATATGCAATTTCTTGGCAAGGACTAGATGAGCAGGGCAACCCTAGAGTTTTAATTAATGATGAGATCAGTACAGATTACAACAGTTACTTTTCTGGATTAGCTGTAGATGATCTGATAAAAGTAGGAAGTTCTACGCCAACTGTTTTTGGATCTTTTCGAAATACATTTGCATGGAAAAATATATCATTTAGTGCTAACATTATCTTTAAAGCAGGGTATAAGTTTCGCAGGGAAGGATTATCGTATAGTTACCTTTTTACCAATAATAGTATCACGCATAAAGATTATCTAGATAGATGGCAATATGCTGGTGATGAAAACAAGACCAGCATACCCTCAGCACCAGATCAAAATAATTTAAGGAGAGATCAGGCGTATATATTCAGTGATGCCTTGATAGAGAATGCAGCAAATATTAGATTAAAAGATATTAGTTTATCTTATCTGCTGCCCAACAATATCATTAATCGATTGGGGCTTTCACAGCTACAGGTTTCTACTTCTCTCAGAAACATAGGAATACTATGGAAAAAGACCAAGTTAGATATGGATCCTGATACAAGGGCATTGTATCCTGAACAACTACAAATGGCCCTGAGTATAAATATTAAATTTTAAACGGTATGAAAAAACACAAGATATATAATATAGTATCATTTAGCATAATACTTTTTTTCACTTCTTGTATGAAGGATTTTTTAGATGTAAAAAGAGACAAATCTCAAGTAATTCCTTCTGCTTTAATAGATTATCAGGCTATATTGGATCACAATAATTTGACATACTATTACTCATATCTACTGGGAGAGATAGCTTCGGATGATTATTTTATCAGTGTTGATCAATGGAATGGTTTGTCAAATGCTGTACATAAGAATGCTTATATCTGGGCTGATGATGTGTATCAAGGAGAGAAAGGAGAGGATTGGAATAGAGCTTATGAAAAAATTTTACATGCTAATCTTGTTATAGAAGGTTTAGAAAAAATCACTAAAAATGAATTAAACAGGGGTCTTTATCAAGAAATTTTAGGTGCAGCTTATTATTATAGAGGCCTTAATTTTTTTATTCTCTCACAATTATATTGTAAACAGTTTAATGAACTAACAGCCTCCTCATCATTAGGGTTACCGTTAAAGCTCTCTTCTAATATCAATGAAAAGTTATCTCGTTCAAATTTACATCGGACCTACGAGCAGATCGTTTCGGACTTAAAAATAGCCGCTTTAAATTTACCAGAGCAGGTAGCTGTTAATACTAGACCGAATAAACTGGCAGCATGGGCTATGTTGTCAAATGTATACTTACAAAAGAAAGACTATCTACAGGCAAAATTGAATGCAGACTCCGTCATTACATTGAACTCAAACCTGATAAATTATAACGATATTAATGTAAACGCAACTATACCTTTTCCAGTGTATACACAAGGAAATAAAGAAGTTTTGCACTATACACACATGTCTAATGCTGCGATTTTAAGTACAGTACGTCTATGTGTAGATACAAATCTTTATGACTCCTATACTGCAAATGATTTACGAAAATCAGCTTTTTTTCGCCCAGTGGGTCAGTATTATACTTTTAAAGGGCATTATTCAGGTACTACAACAGTGATGTTTTCAGGTGTGACAACAGCAGAAATGCTCTTAGTTAGAGCAGAGTGTAATACTCGACTTATGAACATTGATCAAGCTGTATCTGATATGAATTTACTGTTAATGAATCGTTATAAGACGAATACTTATGTACCTATAAACGGAGGTATAAATCAACAAGAATTATTGAATAAAATATCGAGTGAACGTAGAAAAGAACTGATTTTTAGAGGAAGGAGATGGTCAGATTTGAAACGTTCTGATGATGAATCTTTGTTGCTTAGAAGAATACTTGGTGATAAGGAGTATGTTTTACGGAAAGGTAGTCCGCAATGGGTTTTTCCGCTTCCCCCTGAGGTAGTAAAGCTAGGAGGTTATGAACAGAATTAGCATAAGCGAGTTACCAACGGGTGTAACTCGCTCATTTTTAGTTATTCCACACGTCCAGCTTTTTGGTAGCTGTTTGGAACTACAGAAATGTTGGTATAACTGTGATCTTCCGGAAGTTCTACAGCACAAAAGTTTTCTTGAACCTCTATAGAACAGTCTCCACTAGGAGGTCCTGACATTGGGGTATTTGATATACTACCCGAAGGATCTACGGAAAACCATTCTAGCTCTGTTTGCTTTTGTTTGTTTACAAACGACATCAACGTTAGGCTTGTTGCTGCAATGAATAAGGCTACCAAAGCCATTGCATAGTTTTTTAAGTTTTTCATGTTTTTTAAATTTTATATGGTAAGTAAGTATGTAGATTGGCTTAGGCCAATCTGTTTTTATCCGATATGCCTCTTTTTTTTAGTACGATGCCAAGAGGAATAGTATTGGATAATTTGAAATGCACTTTGGCTGGCACTGCCCTTTATCTAGATTTTTCTAAAATCCAGAATCCGATTTTTTATATTTAGTTGTATGTAGTTTTGTTATAGGAAGGTGTCTTTCTCTTTTTTAGGAGCTTTAACTGTAGTATGAGCCCCAATAGGCTAATAATCAGGAATACTAAATTAAACAGTAAATGCTCAGTCCATCCTAGATTGAAGATTATTAAACCGCAAGCACAGGGTAGGTTTTTCCAAGTATCTAATAATGCTAAAGCTATATAGCCTGAAAATATCCCCATAAGTAAAGTAGAAAGTATAAATCCCCAAAGGCGATATTTGGACGTGATGAGTAATAAGCAGGTTAATATTTCTAAAATAGGAATAGTGTAAATAGCAATTTTAGAGGTGAATGGGGGTATAGGCTGTCTGCTTATACTCAGGCTAAATGTATCGAATGCTAAAACCTTATTTATAGATACAGGAATCCATAGAAATAATAAAAGTATCGTTATACCTTGAAGGATAAGTGTTAATCTTCTCATAGTTTTGACCTGTTTGAATTTGAATAAGTAGTTTAATTCAAATTTCTAAACTGTTTTATGAGAAAATGATACCCTCTATTGGAGTTATTTTAAGGTACTTTACCTATTTCTCCATTTAATAGACGCTCGAAATATGGAGTTTGTAGAAATTCCCAAAAGCTGTGCAACCTCTTTATGCGTAAGGGCATTTTTAATCTCTTGAAGGTGTTCTGAAAAATAAAGATATCTTTCAATAGGATTTTTTATGCTTGTGAGAATACGCAATTGTAATAGCTGCTTTTTTTTCTTATTGTTTAGGATACTAATGAGTGTAGCTACCTCTGGAATGCTCTGTCTTGTTTCCTTAATCGATGAATACGATATTTTGATAATACTTGTGTTGGCATGTAAGGCAATTATGTTACCAGGGGATGCTGTGTTGCTGTAAAGATGAGAAGTACTCATTAATGCCATCGCTGGAAATGCTAAACTTAGAATGTGAATCTTGAATTTGTCATCATACCTTATCCTTGCAAGTATACCACGGCTGACAAAGTATAAACTCTTTTGTCGATCGCCCTCTATATAGACTGTTTTGCCTTTAGGTAAATGCTCTATTAGCTCAATATTCATCTTTAACCAATGAATATGTGACTCATCTATTTTACAATGTTTGTTCCAAAAGGCTAAAAGCGTTAAGAAGGTAGGATTATTGTTTCTTATAGTTGCCATCTAAAGACTAGTTAATAGGTTGTTCGAATGATAAATACAATAGGAAGGTGCTTAGACTTCCTATTGTTATTAAGGGGAAATATTGCTTTAGCTATTTTGAATAACTTATTGAAACATATAACGTGTCGTCGGTAATTACACCAAGATCACTAGAGTAGCTCGATCTGTTTTTTTGATCTACACCAAATAGTTTACCTCGCCCTTCAGCGTTACTTCGTAGTTTATTGTCATTTTCTGCTTTTGTAAAAACAATTGGAGCCCGCTCTACTAAATTATTGATGAATTTCAGTTTCAAGTTTTCTTTAAAATCAAGAGGTAGATTGGATAGGTAATCCTGCTGTGATTGATCTAAGTCGATGTGAGTTATTATCCAAGAATCAAAATCTAAAGTTATTGTATCAATTTCAGCATTTAAGTCTTCTTGTGTTAATGCATACAGGTTTGCGATCAATGTCGCAATGCCTAGATTTGTTAAAGGTTGTTTTTCCATATTTTTATGTTTTTGTTAGAACTACAAATCTACAGGCTCTTATTTGAGGTTTTGTACGTATGGAAGTTGAAATATGGTTGAAGAACATCTTTTATTCCCGAAATACATTTCTTTACGTATCTCAAATACTTAGTTTCTAAATAATGCAGTTGGGGAAAATTTCCCCCAACTGCATTATTTTATAAAGGTTTTAGTATCAATTATTAGTGCTGCATTTTGTGATAAAATTGGAATTTGGTATATTCCTAATATTTACCATTTGTCAGCTATTTATGAAGTTTATTACAGCCCCAGTAAAAACGATTATTTTGATATTTGTAGCATTTATCCTGTCTTATTATATCTTAATGGCAAGACAGACTATTCACCTATCTCAAGTTATAACTAGTGGCCAATTTTGGCTAATGCTCATTTTAGGAGCTGTTTTTTTTTATGGCTATTTTAGGTATTCTGAATATCTCAATCGAAGAATACAGCATTCATCAAAGTATTCAATTTTTGTCTTTTTAATACTACGCTTGCTATTTGGCGTATGGATCCCAAGTGTGTTGGTTCTATTTTTCCTGAAACAACTATTTAGCTTATGGGGCTTAAACTTTAATGATAGCGGCTATCTAGATACGGAGTACTTTATATTAATGATTATTTTGTATGGCACAACAATTGGATTTGTTGCATTATATTTTTTTAAACGCTACCAAGAAGTGCAGGTGAATGCTAATAGCCTTTCTCCTAAACTAGTTTTAGCTGAAGAAAGCTCAAAACCCCATGATAAATTAGATGAATCACTAAATTCTGATTCAAAATTATACCCTGAAGATCAAATGTTTTTGAAGCGTGAGTTAGCAGAGATGTTACTTCATGTTGTTTTAATTAGAAAACGTAAAAATAATACTGTTTTATTTCGGGACGATGGTACTTGTGAGGTGTTTATTTCAGATCCAAGAATAATTGATCTTTTTGTACAAGAAGAAACACTTATGCAAATTAATCGATGGACTTGGGTAAATGTCTTTTATATCAAAGATATGAAAAGAGAGAATAATGAAGACTCTATAATTATTGATCAGGAGTTAGAATCTAAATATCAAGAATGTAAAATTTTTTATGAACCCAATGCTCATAATCAAGCTGACGATAAGCCTAATTTGTTTGTCGGTAGGGCTTATAAAAAGCAAGTTAAATTATGGATTAAAGAAAATAGGGGAAATATAGGCGCTTAATTATTAATACAAGGGAGTAGAAAACATAAAATCTTGTTTTCATGGCTTAGTACTCTCAATTGATTTACTTACTGAGTTTAATACTTAAATCTGATCTCAGTTTTAATGAGCAGAACCTATGGAATTTAGAGTTGTATTAGTGAAGTTATTAACCAAAATCTATGATCAGCTGATTATCATCTGTCATGGTAAATTACCTGAGAACAAAGAGTTGTTACTTCAAGTTGAAGATGTGCTAGTATATCTCCACATATCTAGAAGAACGTATTATCGCTTGGTTCGAAAAGGAGAACTTAAGCCACGGATAATAGGCGGTAGGCACTATTATTACAAAGTGGATTTAATTAATGCCCTTCAACAAAGTAAAAATAGGGGACGTTTCTAATCTTGATTCTATATTTCCAATTGGATTAGAAATATTTTTTGTGGCACATTTTGACGCATATAAATGCCAAAATGTGCCATTTACTGTCATCATGAATATTTAATGTATTGTATTCGTAGTTTTATTTTATAAGAATCAAGATTGATTAAACCAAGATTCTTTTTGTAAAACCTTTTAAATACTGATATTATGAATATTGATAGAATGGAATTTATAGCTTGGATGGAACGCATTTTGGAACGCTTTGATCTATTGAAAGAAAACATATCCGATATGCAAAAAGGTAGAAATTCTATCGATGGCGAAGAACTTTTAGATAATCAAGACCTTTTACAGATGTTGAAAATTAGCCATCGCTCCTTACAACGGTATCGATCAACTGGAAAAATCCCATATTATACCATAAGTGGTAAATTGTACTATAAACTATCTGATGTCCATCAATTTATACGCGATAGCTTTAATTCTCCAGTTCAACGTAGAAAATAGATTGGAAAATTTGTACTGCTCTTTTGTATAATCTATTACGTTTTTTCTAGACTTGTTTAATGTGGATACAATTTCTTTTTTATGAAACTATGGATAGAGACGTAGAATAAATCAATTTGTCCGCAAAGATACTTCGCAAGATTAACACACTCCCCACTAATCCATCTCACCCAATAAAACAGTAAAAAAATGGGTATCCATTTAATAAATGGAGCCTCCTTCACTTCGTCATTTTTGTTCCTTTTTTCTTTTGTTTAGTTAATCTTTAGCTCGTTACAAGATAGCGTTAATTCATTTTTTTACTTAATAAACATACGTTATGAAAAGGAACTTTATCGCTAATGAGCTTAAACTTAGTTACCACAGAAATGCTAAACTTTCTATTGTAGATTTTAGTGTTGTTAATAATTCTCGATTGATGAGCAATGCTTTTAGATTAATCTGGGATGCTGATGAATTTGAAATTCGTGAAAGTTTTTATGCTTTATATTTTAATCAAAAACTTGATGTAGTTGGTTATCGTAAAATTGCTGATGGAGGTTTGGATACGGTGATGGTAGATATGCGTTTAATTATGTCATCAGCATTGCTTTGTAAAGCTACCCGAATAGCTGTGGCACATAATCATCCATCAGGTACTTTACAACCTAGTACAGCAGATAGATTGCTTACTGCTAAAATAAATGATGCTGGAAAAGTATTAGATATTCAATTATTGGATCATATTATTCTAACGACTGATAATTATTATTCTTTTAAAGATGAAGGAGACTTTTAAATAGTTCACTTTATTTTTTTAATAAACCGATTAATCTTAATCGGTTTATTAATTGTATTTACACAAAGGTGTTAGACGATGCTTTTTTGCTTCAATTAATATTTTATGAAAATATAATAATTGATCTAATTGTTTATGAATCCTTTGTGTGAACTATGACAAAGCCTTCCATAGAAGGCCAGTTTTACTATTTTTCAATCTTCTAAAATTATTTTAGGATAAATAGTAGTTCAAAAATGAAAATAACTAAGGAGTTAAAAAAGATGTCAATTGATGAAGTAATTAGATTATTTCAGAAGGATGGCGTTGAATTAACTCGGGATGAAGCGCAAGAAATATTAGATTTTTTGACTACATATGTATTATTAGTGATTAATGAATCCTTTGATTTATAGGTGATTAATTTGTAACTTAGTTAATCCATTACTAATTATACTACCTTTCCAATTATATATAGCCATGAAAAGAGCATGCATCTATATCCGTGTATCTACGGATGAACAAGCCGATAAAGGATATTCACAACGAGATCAAGAAGAACGACTTAGAAAGTACTGTTTAAATAATGATATAGCTGTTGACCAAGTAATTTATGAAGATCATTCAGCCAAAACTTTCAATCGTCCTGAATGGAGTAAAATGTTGACTAATCTAAAAGCTAAATGTTCAAAAATTAATCTTGTCATATTTACTAAATGGGATCGATTTAGCCGTAATGCTGGTGATGCTTACCAAATGATTAATATACTTAATAAACTAGGTGTTGAACCTAGAGCTATTGATCAACCTCTGGATCTTTCAGTGCCAGAAAATAAAATGATGCTAGCTATTTATTTAGCAGCTCCAGAAGTAGAAAATGATAGGAGAGCTCTTAATACTTTTCAGGGAATGCGCCGAGCTCGTAAAGAGGGCAGGTTGATGGGAGTAGCGCCATTTGGATATATAAATAGAAGTAGGGAGGATGGAAAGAAATTTGTAGCCTTGAAGGAACCACAAGCCTCTGCTATGCGTTGGGCTTTTAACGAAATAGCAAAAGGTATACATCCTGTTAATCAAGTAAGGTTAAAGATGAATGCAAGCTATCAAACAAAAATAGGTAGAAGTGCTTTCCATGTTGCCATAAGAAACCCTTGCTATTATGGGAAAGTCTTTGTTGCTAAATACCAAGATGAAGAAGCACATTTGGTGCAAGGGCAGCATGAAGCACTTGTTAACAAAGAATTGTTTGAAAAGGTGCAATCTATTATTGACGGGTTTAAAAATAATGTTAGACCTAATATTAAAATTATAACGGATTCTAACCTGCCGTTAAGAGGTTTCCTTTCCTGCCCAGAGTGTGGGCGGGTCTTGACTGGTAGCGCCTCTTCCGGAAGAACTAAACGGTACTATTATTATCATTGTGCTTCGCCTTGTGCCTATAGAAAGCGTGCAGAGCTAGCTAATGATATTTTTGAAAATATACTGCACAATTTTAAATTGAATAAAACGGTCTATGGTATAGCAAGAAAATTATTACTTGATAATTATAAAAAATTTGTTCAAAACCCCTATGATGTAAAGTCTGAATTGTTAAAAGAAGTTGAACAAATGAACTCAAAACTAAATGTGGCAAGAAAGAAGTTGCTTTCGGAAGTTATCGATGATGAGGAATACTTAGAGATAAAAAATGAGTGTAAAAAACAAATAGAAATTTTAGAAGATAAATTAGCGAAACTTAGCGTTGATGCAAAAAAAGTGAATATAGATAGCGCTTTGAATAAGGCTTTGCAAAAACTTGAAAATATAGGTTCTTTATATCAAGAAGGGCATATTGAGACAAAACGAGCAATTATTGGTTCGATTTTTCCTGAAAAATTGGAATTTGACGGAACTAAGTATCGAACCACTAGAATCAATAGTGTTGCTAGTCATATCTTGCTGATTAATAGGGGTTTGTGTAAAGAAAAAAACCGGATAAATGATCATTTTAATCACTTATCCGGTCTAGTACCCAGCGCCGGAGTCGAACCGGCACATCCGAAGATATTGGTGTTTGAGACCAACGCGTCTACCAATTCCGCCAGCTGGGCAAGCTGTTTCTTTTTCGACGTTGCAAATATATATTTATTCTATTTTAATTGCAAAAAAATATATAGAATAAGCATTGTGTAAGGTGTAAAGTTCTTAATCACAACGCTTATATTTTATATCATTTTATTTATTTTCTTTTGTTTGCACATTTTCCTTCACTGGAATCAATTCATATGTACGTGATGGCTTATACTTCATTGTCCATAAAAATGGAAATAAGAAAAATACTCCACCAACTATAGCACCTACATCGGCTTGCTCACTACGTGAAAATGTAGTAGTAAAGGACTCAAAACCTTCTTTCTCTAATTTTAAAGTAGTCGTAGTGCCAACGATTTTGGTGTCTTTGTGCGAATAAGGTGTAGTACCGACAGCTTCACCGTCTAGGTAAACCTTCGCTCCAGCAGGAGTAGTATTTATTAATGTTGTACTTGCACAACTTGCGAACAATAAGGCAGATGCTGCGAATAATGAAATCGATTTTGAGTACTTAATATTCATTTAATTTATATTAGTTAATGATGTCGTGAAGGTAAAGAATTCATTTTTAATCTTAGCGATTTTTTTTGAAATTTTATTTAACAATTTGTTTTTAAAATAAAAAAGCCTTCTCAAATGAGAAGGCTTGTACCCAGCGCCGGAGTCGAACCGGCACATCCGAAGATATTGGTGTTTGAGACCAACGCGTCTACCAATTCCGCCAGCTGGGCAAGCTGTTTTGTTGTTCGACAGTGCAAATATAGTGTTTACCCTTACATTGCCAAAGAAAAAAGTTGTATTGAATTTAAACTACTTGATAATGAGTTTGAAAATTTTAATTCAATCTAACTACCAACAGAAAAGCCAG
The DNA here is from genome assembly GCF_008520265.1 of Sphingobacterium cavernae. Classification (GTDB taxonomy): domain Bacteria; phylum Bacteroidota; class Bacteroidia; order Sphingobacteriales; family Sphingobacteriaceae; genus Sphingobacterium; species Sphingobacterium cavernae. The sequence goes on along the minus strand of NZ_VIQM01000051.1, from coordinate 10,632 downwards.
CTTTTTTAAGCTGGCTTTTCGATAGTTTTAAAATATTCCTAATGTGCACTTAATTGATTTTTCTTTTCTTCATCAAATGAAGCTTCCAATTCAGCTAACTTTTTCTTTCCATATGCCACTCGTGTAATCACAACGAATAATACAGGTACAATGAAAATAGCTAAGAACGTAGCTGCAGTCATACCACCAAATACGGTCCAACCAATAGTCTGGCGTGAGGCAGCTCCTGCACCAGTAGACAACATCAATGGAATGATACCTAAGATAAATGCAAGAGAAGTCATTATGATTGGTCGCAAACGTAATTTCACTGCATCTATAGTAGCATTCAACAAAGGCATACCTATATCCACGCGTTCTTTGGCAAACTCAACAATCAAAATGGCATTCTTCGCTGCAAGACCTATAATCGTAACAAGACCAATCTGTGCGAAAATATTATTATCCAATGATGGAATAAACATCAAGGTCAGAATCGCACCAAAAATACCTAAAGGTACAGAAAGGAGTATAGAGAATGGTACTGACCAGCTTTCATATAATGCAGCTAATAGCAAGAATACGAACAAAATACACAAGGCGAAAATTTGTATAGTTTTCGAACCTGATTGTTTTTCTTGCAAGGATAAACCTGAAAATTGGTAATCATAACCTGCAGAAAGTGTTTCTGCGGCTACTTCTTCCAAAGCCTTGATTACATCACCTGAACTATAACCTGGAGCTGCGCTACCAGATAAATCAATACTTCTAAAGATATTGTAGTGGTTGATGATGGAAGGCATAGTCGTAAGTTCATAGCTTACCAATGCGCCCATAGGGACAGGATTACCTTGAACATTTTTGACATATAATTTATTAATATCCTCAATATTCATACGATATTCGGTATCTGCTTGTGTTACCACACGGAAATTACGTCCGTATTTCGTGAAGTCATTTACATAGCTACTTCCTAAATAAGATGATATAGTCGAATAAATATTCGCAATCGGAACACCCATACGTTTAGCTTGCTCACGATTTACTTCCAATTTGTAATTTGGCGAATTCGAATTAAATAGGGTATATGCCATGCCAATCTCTGGACGCTGATTTGCCGCGGCTAAGAATTGAGCTACTTGTGCTTCGAACTGTTTGATATCTACAGTCTGTAAATCTTGAATTTGCATCGAGAAACCACCTGTCGAACCCAATCCTGGGATAGCTGGAGGAGTCACTGCAAGTATACGAGCTTTGGAAAAAGCAGCATATTTGCCCATAATCGCACCTGTGATTTCACTTGCAGTACGAGTGCGCTCATTCCAAGGTTTTAATGAGACGAACAATGAGCCACCATTCGATTTAAAGGATCTATTCAAAATATTGATACCCGAAATGGAAGTTACGTATTTGATTTCAGGAAAATCTTTGCGTAATTCAATTTGTAATTCTTCCAATAAAGCTTCTGTACGCGTTGACGAAGAACCTTCAGGTAAGGTCACACCTGCGAAGAACATACCACCATCTTCTGTTGGAATAAATCCTGTAGGTTTTGTTTGGAACATCCAGCCTGTACCGATGAAGATACAAAGTAACAGAATCAACATAAGAGGAGCGGCTTTGATTGCTTTTTGAACACCCTTCGAATATCTGTATGTTACTTTTTCAAACCACAAGTTGAATTTATAGAAGAATTTATTTAGACCTCTTGATTCTTTAGTTACAGCAGTTGGTTTTAACATTATAGAACATAATGCTGGTGTCAATGTCAATGCAATAAATGCCGATAACATTACAGATACCGCAATTGTAATTGCAAACTGTTGATATAATTGACCGACCATTCCAGGTATGAATCCAACGGGAACAAATACTGCTGCTAATATCAAGGCAATGGCAATTACAGGTGCTGTAATATCTTTCATTGCACGACGTGTCGCTTCTTTAGCAGACATTTTGTAATGGTCGATATAATGTTGAACTGCTTCTACTACAACAATTGCATCATCCACTACAATACCAATTGCCAATACGAAAGCCAGCATTGTCAAGTTGTTGATGGAAAATCCAAAAATGGTAAAGAAAATAAATGTACCAACTATGGATACAGGGATAGCCAATACAGGAATCAATGTTGCTCTCCAGCTCTGCAAAAAGAAGAAAACAACAATTGTAACCAATAATAGGGCTTCAATTAAGGTGTGGATAACGGATTCAATAGACGCATTTACCACAGAAACCGTTTCGTATCCGATTACATAATCGACATCTTCAGGAAATGATTCTTTTAGTTTATCCAATGTTTGGTAAATACCTTCGGCTGTCTGTACAGCATTACCTCCAGGCGTTTGATTAATCATCATACCCGTTGAACGTAAACCATTTACTTTGGTTGTTGTTCCGTAGTTGAATTGTCCAAGCTCAACACGCGCTACATCTTGTAACAGGACTAACGAGCCATCAACATTGGTTTTAACAACAATATTTTCGAAATCTTCGACTTCTGATAAATCTGAATCCGTAATAACCGGATATTCAAATACAGTAGATGATTCTTGTGGACGACCACCTACCGAACCGCCGGGAATACGGATATTTTGCTCCGCAATCGCAGCAGAAACATCGGCAGGAGTCATGTTAAGATTCGCTAATTTATTAGCATCCAACCAAACACGCATAGAGAATGGCTGACCGAATGCTGTTACATCACCTACACCGTTTACACGCATTAAGGCATCTTTGACATATAAACTCGCATAATTGGCTAAAAATTTATCGTCACGTGTTCCTTTTGGAGAAACCAATGAAACCAACATTAGGATATCGGAATTGGCTTTACGTGTAGTCACACCAAGTCGACGTACGGCTTCGGGAAGTGAAGGTTCTGCGATACCGACACGGTTTTGTACATCCAGCGTCGCAATATCAATATCTGTTCCTACTTCAAAAGTTACGGTAATCTGTGATTGCCCATTAGACATACTATTTGAAGACATGTAGATCATGCCCGGTGTACCATTGATTTGACTTTCGATAGGTGTCGTAACAGTCTGCTCCACAGTTTGTGCATCAGCACCCGTATAGTTTGCCGTCACAGTTACTGTAGGCGGCGCAATGGATGGATATTGACTGATAGGTAAGGTCGTAATACAGATGGCTCCAATGATTGTAATCAATATGGAGATAACCATCGCGGTTACTGGCCTTTTTATAAATACTTCTGAAATCATTCTTCTTTATTTAAAGTTTTGGCAAATATTATTGTTTGTTTGTAACTGGAGCTTCGGATACTTTCGTCCCTGGACGTAATGCAGCAGCACCATCTAAGACTATTTTTTGACCTGCCTCAAGACCAGAAGTAATCACTACTTTGTTCTCGATTTTATTACCAAGGCTCACTTGTTTCAATTCTACCTTACTGCTATCATTAACTGTATACACGTTGAATACACCCAATTGTTCAAATACTGCTTTGTAAGGAATCACAATTTCCTCTTGCGCAGAAGTGCTCGCTACATTCAACGTAGTATTCATTCCTGCGCGAAGCGTGTTCACATTATTTGCAAAAGATGCACGTACTTTCAATGTACCTGTTTGGCTATCTACCGCACGGTCAATAGTAGAAATACGACCTGGTTCGGCATAACGTGATCCATCAGGTAAGCTCGCATAGATTTCAGAACCTGAAGCGTTTGATTGCAATTTTGTGAATTCCGCAATATCTCTTTCATTGATTTGAAACTCTACAGCGATAGGATTTGTCGATGAAATCGTATTTAATAGCGTAGAACCCGCACTTACCAAAGCACCGTTTCTTACTTGTGAAATGCCAACACTACCCGAGAATGGAGCTGTAATCACCGAACGTTGTAAGTTAGTTTGCGCCATCGTCAAAGCCGCTTCTGCTGCCTGCACTTGTGCTTTTTGGTTGTTCACATCCGTGAATGCATAATCTAATGTTTGTTTAGCAATCGCATCTTTCTCTGCTAAGGTTTGGTAACGTTGCAAATCTTTTTGAACGCGTTCTAAATTTGCTTTTGCAATAGCCAAATTCGCTTTCGCTTGGTCTACTGCAGCTTGGTAGCGTGTACGATCGATCTCATAGAGACGTTGGCCTTTGTTTACAAAAGCGCCATCTGCTACATAAATATTTGTAATATATCCCGTTACTTCTGCACGAATTTCTGTTTCTTGCAATGCAACTACGCTTGCTGGATAGCCTTTAATCCCTGTGACAATTTCTTTACTCACTACAGCTGTACTTACAGGTGTAGCCATATCTGCTTGCTGCGCTTGGGCAGCTTGTTGTTTGTTGTCATTCGAATTACAAGATTGTGCTAACAATCCTGAACTTATTACTAAAGCCGAAAATAATTGCGTTTTATTCATTGTGTGTATATAGTCTAAGTAGGTTGTTTTAATTTGTTGTATTTACAGTTCCCAACGCTTTTTGAATATCTAGTTTGCTAACTAATACAGCGTATAAGGCATTCAAGTAGTTTAATTGTGCAGTTTTTAAGTCTGTTTCAGCCGTCATCAACTCCAAGTAAGTTTTGACGCCTGCGTCGTATTGCAATTTGATGGTATTGTAGACTTCTTCCGAAAGTTCCATATTACCTTTTGCGTTACGCCATTCGTTCATATTGGCACGGTAAGAAGCCATCGCTGCGGAATATTGTGCACTGATTTGATTTTCTAAATTCTGTAAATCCAATTCTAAACGCGCTTCTTGCAATTCGGATTTGCGGATTTCGTGAATACGCTTGCCACCTTGAAAAATTGGAACAGACAAACTCAGACCTACATTTGAAGAAGGGATATTGTCATTATACAAATTCGAAAAATCATTATTTCGATAATTCAAACCGTAATTTGCATAAGCATTCAATCGTGGTAAGAAATTCCACTTTTGGTATTGCGTATTCAGTTTTTGAATTTCCTGCAAATTTTGGATTTGCTTAAATTCTACTCTATTAGCAACTTGTAAAAGTTCTGCTGTATCCAATAAAATATTACTTTCCATGCTTTGGTTAGCAAAAGACAAGGACACATTTTCTTGGGTAGGAATATTTAAAATGGATTTAAGGAAATCATATTTAAACTTACGATTCTCTATGGCAGATTTTAAACTTGCTTTAGCATTGTTTAATGAAATTTGCGCTCTTTTGAAATCGGTTTTATCCACCAAACCTACTTCATAGCGCGAACTAGCTTCTGTCAATTGACGCTCTAAGCGTGCTATATTTTCACTGATAATTTTAATCTGTTCCTCGCTCGTCAAGATGTCGTAATAGGCTTTACTCACATCCACGATCGTATTTATTTTAGTGCTTTCTACATTCAAGTCATTTCTTTCGCGTACAAATTTAGAAGCTCTGGATGCTTGAAAAAGTTGAGGGCTAATTATAGATTGTTCGGCTTGAAATGTCAAGGCACTATTATTTTTTTGTCCCATTTTAACGTCATTCCCGCCAATATTAACTGTCGGAATCTGAATGGTATGGGCATAACTACCCGTGGCATTAATTTGTGGCAACCAACCGGAAAGGGCAGAAGCGATTTCTTTTTCGCCTATTTCTTTATCCAATTGCGCTTGTTTGAGTTCGATTTTGTTTCGCAAAGCATAATCAATCAAATCATCTAGCGTCGCGTTATTTCCTAATTCTGTGGTCGACTGCGCTAGCGCCGAGCCCGAAAGAGCACATAATAAAAGGGGAAGAAGATATTTAAATCTATATTTCATAGTAACTAATTGTTTTTTATTCCAGTCCAGATGATGTCAATCAAATCTGTTAATTGTTGTTCATTATGTTCTGTTTTACCATACACAATAGTTTTTGCGTAGGTGATGGCTGCACCAATATATGCTGCGCAGATTATTTTCTCGTCCAATGGTTTGATGAAGTTTTCCTCAATTCCACGTCTTAAAAAATCCATAAAGGTATTCTGCGCATATGGACCATCTTCGGATTCTTTTGCTCGCAACATGGCGTTGTAAGGGGAATTGTAAAACTGTTCGAAAAAACATGAATATTCACGTTGATGAATATGAAACATGCTAAAGCTTCTAAATACCGAATAGAACTGCTCTTTGTAAGTCATGTCTTGATTTACATGTTTGAATATGTATGAATACAGTTCTTTTCTGCAATATTCAAATAGCGCGAGTATTAGTTCATCTTTGGATGGGAAATAATGGTAAATGGTACCAATGGCAACATCGGCGTGTTTGGCAATCTGGCTCATGGGTGTGCCGTGAAAACCATTATCTTTTATAAGATGCAAAGTGCTCTTAAAGATACTGTCTATTTTATCTGTAAATTGAACGTTCATTCGGTTGCAAATGTAAGGATTGTAAATACGCCCGAATGTCAAATTCTTGTTATATTAAAAGACCTATTTAAGTTCTAGTGTTAAATAATTGTTAAAACAACGAAAACGCTTGCATAGTGTAAAGATTACACTTATATTTGTACTATCATAATTTAGGTTTATAATTGGTTAGTAAAGGTTTTCATTCTCCCCGTTTGAAAACCTTTCTTTATTTTATAACGTAACTAAATTATTGACAACAGTAGTCCTATTTATTAAGTTATTTATTCTTTCTTCGAATCCATGTAGTTGATTATTAGGAATATTAGATTTGGTAATCTTGTAAATACTCTTGGTTTTAGTTATAAATACATAATCACCAGCGCTGTATTTTATGGTTAAGTCTTTACTTTGATGTATTGTTTTTTTATTTGGGAAGGAATAAAATGTAATATTATCATTGCCTAAGGTAATTAAGGGTGTTTTCCAGTTGTAAACAGCTAGTGTAAGATTATATACAGCAAGAAAGCAAAAAATTATATAATACAGGTCAAAACCTCCACCATCTTCAAGAGTTGTAAAAGTAATTAAAGATGTAATTGCTATACCTATAAAAACATTATATTAAACAGATCATTTCTTTCTTTTAATAATCATATCATAATTTTAGGTATGTTACTAAAATTAGTAATTTTTTAATTAAAAGAATTTTATTTATTTATAATCTTTCAATCCCTGAGCAACTTCTTCTTGGGTAAAGGTGGAGTCAGAATCACCAAAATGTGTCGTGACGTAAGTAAGAATATAGGCAATATCTAAATCGGTAAGTGTAGGATTCGCTGGCATAGCTTGGTTGTATATCTCGCCATTCACAACTATCTCACCAGATAAACCGTTCTTGATAAAGCTAGCAAGTTTATTTCTGTTTTCGCTAAGGTATTTTTGATCGGTCAATGGTGGGTATAATTTGCCAAGACCTTCACCCTTAGCACCGTGACAATTTTGGCAATGTGCGCGGTAAAGCTTCTGTCCATTGACAGCATACTGCGCTGTCTGAATATTTAAGTTGTTATTATGACAAGATGATAATTGCGAAAATCCAATTATCATCAAGCCAAAAATAAGCAGAGTATAAATAATTTTCATTCTATTTATATTCTGCTAATAAGATATCCATATCTTTTAATAGTTTTTCCGTCTCTTCTTCACTTGTACCATCATAGACGCCGCGAATGTGTTTATTGTGATCAATCAAAACCAAATAACCCGAATGATCATAGCCACCAGCTACATTTTCGTCTTCTTTTGTGAAAACTAAATACTTATCTGAAATACCATAAATGTCAGCTTTAGAGCCGTTAACAAATTGCCATTGATCGTTGTCAACCCCCAATTTAATTGCGTAAGATTTCAACACATGTGGATGGTCATGCTTGAAATCTATACTATGTGACAAGAAAGAAACGCCTTCATTTCCTTTGTATTTTGTGTATGCCTTCAGCAAATTGCGTTGCATGGTAGGGCAAATACTTGGGCAGTGGGTAAAGAAAAAGTTAGCTACATAAATCTTGTTGTCGAAGTTTTTGTCACTTATCAGAACACTATCTTGATTCAAAAATTCAAAACTTGGAATCGTTGGATAAATAGTGTCAATCACCGTTTTTCCATCAACAACTTTCTCTACAGTATCGCGATCGCCGATGATCGGTAATTTTTTTGAATTAGATTCACAAGCTAAAAAAACAAGAGAAGCGGCAGCTAAAGCTAAAACATTTCTTACCATATTGTATTAAAATTTACCCAATTTTGTATTGCTTTCTAAAGAAACATCTTCAAATTGTTTCTTCATGATTTTTACTTTTTCAATTTCTGCTTTTTGATAAGCAATATCCGTGCTGTCAGGCGCGTAATCTCTCATCCAAGTCATCATATTATCCGTAGCATCTTCAAGATTTTTTTTCAAGACTTCTAAATCTGATTTCACTACTGCCGTATCCAAGCTTGTATCCTTTTGTGCTAGACTAGATAGATTTTCTAAGATAGAATCAATTTTCAATGTCGCACGATCAAAGCTTGAAATCTGTGGCATAATCTCATCATGAATTTTGATTGCTTCATCTGCGAATTGCTGGTGTTCCGTGGCATCTTTTGTGGATTGTTGTTGACAACTGCTTAATAATGCAAAGCCAAAAAATGCTGCTAGAATAATTTTTTTCATACGTGTACAGTTTATGCTGTTTTAATTTTTTCTCTGTGTAAATGCTTTAGTTTGCTAAAGTCAAATGTCAAATCTCGGATATAAATTTCATTTTGGCAAACCGCACATTTTACACCTTTCATATCAAAGACTTCAGTGGTAAAAGTTTTAATTACCTTACCGTTTTCTTTAATTGTTTCAAAAGCTTCATTGATCTCATCTTCATCCAATTGAATGCGGTAAGTTAAATCCGTAGTTCCAGGTTTTAAATAATCAATTTTCGCTGATTTCAACCAGGCTACTGTTTTTTTGAGACCTTTCTGCTTGAATAATTGATCCAATAATATAGAATGCATAGGATCTAATGCAGAGAAAATCGTTCCTCCAAAAACTGTTTTGTTGGAATTGATATTCAAAAAGCTTTTGTAAATCTTAACCTCTGCACCTCTAAAATTGTCGTATATTTTCTTCACCCAGATGCGCTGAAACACAAATGGAGGATATGTACGCAAAACCCACTTAAGACTTGATGGCGATAATTTCATGTGGCAAAATTACGATTAATTGCAAGGACAATCGTCAAATATCCGCAATATGTTGTTTAAAATAATTATGTGTGCTATCTTTCGGTTCTAATTAACCTAATCATGGAAGGAAAAAGCAACGTCGCTTTGTTGGTTACCGTAGCCGCACTTGGCTACTTCGTCGATATTTACGACCTCATTATATTTTCTATTGTACGGATTAAATCTTTTCAAGACATCGGTGTGCCCGAAGAACTCATGCGCAGCAAAGGCGAATTTGTCTTAAATATGCAGATGGGAGGCTTGTTGTTAGGTGGATTGATTTGGGGTGTTATAGCCGATAAATATGGGCGCATCAAAGTGTTGTTTGGCTCGATTTTGATGTATTCTTTAGCGAATATTTACAATGGTTTTGTGCAAGATGTCAATACCTATGCGATTATACGTTTTATTGCAGGGATTGGTTTGGCAGGTGAACTGGGTGCAGGAATTACTTTGGTCAGTGAAAGTATGCCGAAAAATAAACGTGGCTATGGTACGATGATCGTGGCTGGCGTTGGTGTATTGGGCGCTATCTTGGCGTATTTCGTTTCCGAGTGGTTTGATTGGCGTACGGCTTATTTTGTCGGCGGCGGAATGGGCTTGTTTTTGTTATTTATGCGCGTCGGCACGTTTGAATCTGGATTATTTGCAAAGACAGCTACACAAGAACATGTTAAAAAGGGAAGTTTAAAACTATTATTTGCTAGCAAAGAACGTATTGTACGCTATATCTATTGTCTGTGTATTGGATTGCCAATTTGGTTTGTTGTAGGAGTATTGGTGACTCAATCTCCTGAAATCGGGAAAGCATTGGGTGCGCCAGTTTTGTTAAGCGCAGGAAAAGGTGTTTTGTTTACTTACTTGGGTATTTCCGTTGGGGATTTTATGGCCGGACTGCTCGCGCAATGGCTCAAATCACGCAGGAAAGTCGTCTTTATATGCCAAATCATGATTATTCTGACATCAGTTTGGTATTTGACGAGTGAAGGAATTACAGAGCATAAATTTATGTGGCTGGCATTTCTAATGGGACTAGGGGTAGGGTATTGGGCAACTTTTGTGACCATAGCAGCTGAGCAATTTGGAACAAATCTCCGTGCAACTGTGGCGACTACAGCCCCCAACTTTGTACGTGGTGCTTTAATTCCATCGACTATTCTCTACGGCTTTTTAGTAAATCAATGGGGAATTATTACAGCAGCTATTGTGACGCTTGTCTTGCTAAGTGGAATAGCCATCTTTGCACTCTCGCAACTTAAAGAAAGTTTTGATAAGGATTTAAATTATAATGAGGAGTAATATAATGTGCAAAAAAAAGTTGCATATTATATCACTGATGTCCGGTAAAATCTGTAAAAAAAAAGAAGCCAATTTATTGGCTTCTTTAAAGTAATCGTAGATTTGGTTTACCACAACTAAAAATACGATGAGTAAAAGTAATTATTTTTCTGGCAAATCTGTTTTCGGACAGCTGATTTCGTTAATTGACGATAAGATCATAAAAAGTGCAGTAAAAAAAAGCAGTTCGGATCGTTACGTTAAACGTTTTACAACTAAAGACCACCTGATTAGTATGTT
>NZ_VIQM01000050.1 GCF_008520265.1 Sphingobacterium cavernae | reverse complement strand
GTAACTGTTCTAGGGCTAGGTCCTTCATGGACTCAAAATCAAAATCGCTTTCCTTAATACTCATAATTACTATGTCAAAAATAATACTTCTGTTTATTATCCTTGACACAGTTTATTTTACAGTCTCCCTTAAAAACTCCTTCAAATCATACTGCTTACGAATTGGATTAAACTCTCGAATCATCACACCATCGCAAAGAAATGAATTCGAATAAGAAGTAAAAGTATCCTTAGCGACTTGTAACTGTTCTTCACTTAATCTTCTTCCAATCGATAAATGTGGAGTTGTACAGATATAAGCATTCGGAATTATTTCTTTGACTTTGACAGCGATAGCTTTAAATAAGGCTTTTAAATAAAGACTAGAATCCTCATCTGGCTTTACGTAAAAAGCACCGCTTGTAAAGGAGTCAAATGAATTTAAAAGTATTACTTTTTTCTGCCAATTAACAATTAGTTTAGAAACTTCTTGCTTCACCTTTTCAAGTTGATTTTCATCAGCCTCAAATTCACTAATCGTAAAATGTGCTAAGGAATTAACGCTGTTAAACCAACCAATAAGAGATTTTAAACCTTGTTTAATTCTCTTAATCTCACCCAACAACTCCGCTGGATAAATTACAATAGAATACTTTTTCATTTTTAATCTATTTATGTTTTATTTTTATCTTTTCTTCGCTCCAAACTTATACCCTAGCTTGCGCATACTTAAAACTTCTATACTATATACCCCAAATTCTTCCAACACACGTCCATGAATTTCATAAAAACCTGTTCCTAAAAATGGGTATTGCTTATAAATGGGTGGAAAATGTACGGTATCCAACCAATCCCCCTCCGCGTCCAAGAAAGTTCCGAAACACATTCGGTCATTTTTGATTGTCCAGGTTTCCTTCAGTGTCACAAAACGTCCAACGATTTTGATTTGTTGTCCTAAATACGCTGGTAAATCCTTGGCTTTAATTACGCCATCCAAGTATTTTTCTTCCAATAATTCAAAAAAATCACCGATTAGAAATCCCAATAAATCCAATTCATCTTTCAAATCTTCCAAACGGTCTTCTTCAAAAGTGGGTAACGAAAATTGTGGTTCATCTGTAGCAAATAAACTTACTGGAACTTCCTTTTCAACACGCTTACTTTTGAAATTTGCTTCCCAAAGCAATGTTTTCTTATCCAAACCTGTAAACCGCAACGCGCCTATTCGAATCAGTAAATTCAATTGTTCGGGTGAAGGATGTAAACGTTGGAAAACATCTTGCAAATCACGATAAGCACCATTTTGCGTTCGTTCCGATACAATTTGATGTGCGAAACGCTCTTCCAAACCTTGCAAATGAATAAAACCCACATATACTTTATTGCCATGAATATTGGTCAAATAATCGCTGTGATTCAAACATGGAAGCTGAATATCTCCACCATTGTGACGTAGTTCGTGAAAGTAAAATTCCGTACGGTAGAAACCACCAAAGTTGTTAATTACCGCCACATAAAATTCCTGCGGATAATAGGTTTTGAGAAAAAGACTTTGGTAACTTTCTACCGCAAAAGAAGCGGAATGCCCTTTCGCAAAAGAATATCCACCAAAACTTTCCATTTGTCGCCAGACTTCTGCTGTGACATGTTCTTCATAACCAAAGCCACGACAGTTTGAAAAGAACTTCTGACGTAGTTTTTCAAACTTATTTTCCGAACGGTATTTTCCACTCATCGCCCGACGTAAAATATCTGCCTCATCCAATGAAATTCCACCAAAATGATGTGCTACTTTAATCACATCTTCTTGATACACCATAACACCGTACGTTTCTTCGAGCAATTCCTTCATTTTTGGGTGCAGGTACACGACTTTATCTCTATCGTGATATCGCTCAATATACTGCTTCATCATACCCGATTGTGCCACGCCAGGGCGAATAATCGAACTGGCAGCAACCAATGTGATGTAATCCGAACATTTCAACTTGCCCAAGAGTTGACGCATAGCAGGACTTTCAATATAAAAACAGCCAATGGTATCCGCTTCGCGTATTTTCTTCGCCAATTTTGGATCATTAAAAAAATCATCCACTTGATGAATATCAATGTGCTGACCGCGATTTTTGGCAATCAATTCCAACGCATCTTTGATATGACCCAATCCACGTTGACTCAGAATATCAAATTTGTACAGCCCTATCCTATCTGCTTCAAACATATCCATGTGCGCTGTCACAAAACCTTTGGGCGGCATTTCGGTCACGGTATATTGATTCAGCGGCTTATCACTAATCAATACTCCACCCGCATGTACCGAAATATTGGTTGGGAAATTCAACAGCAGGTCGCCATATTTCTTGATCCAACGTTGAAATTTATCTTCCGAATTCCATTCTCGAGCACTCACCAAGCGGTCAATTTCTTCCTTGGGAAGTCCAAAAACTTTCCCCAACTCGCGAACAATAGCACGACGTTGAAAAGTCGAATACATGCCCAATAAAGACACATATTGCCTCCCATAGCGCATAAATATATATTCGAAAATCGCATCGCGATCTTGCCAACTGAAATCAATATCAAAATCTGGTGGCGAGGTACGATTCGGATTCAAAAAACGTTCGAAATACAAATCCAACTTTATCGGGTCCACATCTGTAATGCGCAAACAATACGCAACTACGGAATTGGCTCCACTCCCGCGTCCCACATGATAAAATCCCCGTTCGTTTGCATAGCGCAAAATATCCCAAACAATCAAAAAGTAAGCGTTGAAACCTAAGTCGGCTATCATTTTTAACTCTTTCTCTACCCGTTCGAGCGCTTCTTTATTTCTAAGTCCGTAGCGTACTTTACAACCTTCCATCGCTAATTTTCGCAATAGTGCAGAATCATCTTCTTCGGAAGTTGTGAAATATTTACGGTTCTTATCCGTATGAAATTCCATTTCGATAGCACAGGAATTGACGACCTGCATAGTTTTGGAAATTACAGAAGGAAAGCGTGCAAAAGCACCAACCAATTCTTGTTCTTCCAATAGTACCTCTCCTTCACCTGCATAATCTGCTTTCGTTAATTTAGAAAGCAAAGTATTCTTCGCGATGGCACGTAAAATACGGTGTACGTCATAATATGTTTTGTCCTGAAAAGTAACAGGATGCAAAATCACATATTTGTCCAATTCCAAATGCAGCTGCCAAGTCAGATTATTTAGATGCGGAATATCCAAACCAATTAACTCATGCGCCCCCAATTGTTGCTGCAAAATATGCTTTTCATAACGATAAATCACCCACACATCTTGTGCAGTAAAGCTTGGACGCACAGGAAAAGGAATTTGCTTTTGTTTATGGTAAGACAAGAAAGTATGTATCGCCAACAGACCTGCATTATTCTTCGCTAATAACACATAACAGAAATTATCTTCATTACGCACCTCTGTACCAATAATTGGCTTTATGCCGACTTCTTGACATTTACGTACAAAATCCCAACAATCAGCCGTCGAATTAATATTCGTCAGCGCCAGAGATTTGATCCCTAATTTATACGCCTGATCGATTAATTTGGCTGGCTCGTATGTGCCATAATGAAAACTAAACCAAGTCTTGCAATTCAAAAACATAGTACAAAACTAGGTATTCAAAAGAATATTTTGCTAAATTTTTTAGTAAAATATTTTAAAACTCGTTGTGCAACATGATGACTTCTTTTTGTAAATTGCGTCTATGTTGCCATATATCGATGTTCATACCCATCAACTGCAAGAAGCCTCAAATACTTTCCAATTGTTAAATTGTATCATTGGAAAAGAAAATTTTCCAAAAGAAATTTGTTCAGTTGGGATTCATCCTTGGCATATAGATAAAGAAAAAGACATTCAATTTGAATTGTTGAAATCATATGCTACCAATGAAAATGTGTTGGCAATTGGCGAATGTGGGTTGGACAAAATCACCGAAACGGATTGGAACATACAAGTAGAAATTTTTGAAAAGCAAATACAGTTGGCTAATGTATTGCAAAAGCCATTAATTGTTCATTGCGTACGCGCTTACCAAGAGATTTTTGTTATTCTGAGAGACAAAAAAGTTAACGTTCCTGTAGTTTTTCATGGATTTAATAAAAAATCAGAATTAGGAGATTCTATTCTAAATCAAGGCTATTTTATAAGTTTAGGCACTTCCATTCTTAAAGGCAATCAAGATGATTTCATCCAATCGGTAAATTTAACTAAAATTTTCTTCGAAACTGACAATAAATCTATCAATGTAGTAGATATTTATTCTTATTTTTGCACCGTTCGAAAAATCAGCATGTCCGATTTACAAGAACAAATAGTCAAAAATTTTCAGAACGTATTTAGATACAACATATTGACATGAAAGATTTATCTTGGTTATCAAGAACAGAGGCATTAATTGGCCGTGAGGCTCTAGAGAAATTAGCAAATTCACATGTTTTGGTATTGGGATTGGGCGGTGTAGGTTCCTTTGCGGCAGAATTTATTGCACGTGCAGGTGTCGGGAAAATGACGATTATCGATGGCGATACAGTAGATCCTTCTAACCGCAACAGACAGCTTCCTGCATTGGCAACAAATCACGGCGTAGCAAAAGCTGAAATTATGAAACAGCGTTTGTTGGATATTAATCCAGAATTGGATTTGACAGTTTACGAAGAATTTGTGATTCCTGATCGTGTCGAAATGCTTATCGCTGAAAAACCAGATTATATCGTTGAAGCTATTGACAGTATCACGCCAAAATTGTTTTTGATACGTCAAGCGTATGCAGCAAAAATTCCTTTCGTGAGCTCGATGGGTGCGGGTGGTAAAGTAGATCCTACGAAAATCAAAATTGCCGATATCAGCAAAACGTATAATTGTAAATTAGCACAACACATCCGTAAAAAACTACGTAAACATGATATTCGTGAAGGGGTGAAAGTTGCTTTCTCAACAGAATTACCAGATAAAGCTTCTTTATTGTACACGGATGGAAGTAATTATAAAAAATCGGCTTATGGTACTATGTCCTATTTGCCAGCCGCATTTGGAGGTGCAATAGCTTCGGTTGCGATTAGAGATTTGATCGGAAAGAAAGTATAAAAAACAGAGGCTTAATTCACACCAGATTAAGCCTCTTTATTTTAATTCGGGATATTAAAACCTACTTATGAATTATGAATACTAAAGCTTACTAAAAAAATCGTTCGTATGGTGATCAATCAACTTTTTACAGGCCTCATACGTACCTTTAGCATATTGCGAACCATCCACTTGAATGACGTTTGAATTTGTGCTTTTTACATTTTCAGGATTGTAAAAAGTATAAAGTCCAGCTGAAGTTCCTGTAAAATCTGTCCGATTTGCGGCAAAACTTTGAAGTTTTTTCGACTCGACCACACCATTGATTAATAGAGGTTTTTTCAGAATACCAACATGCATTGTTTCTGGCCCAGCCCCTGCCTTTCCACGATAAAATCCTACTGTACTCGTTACCATCTCAACGCTATTTTGTCCTTTCAATTTAATTTTTGCGTCACTTTTGCTAACGATTCCTTCAACAGCTGCAACGCGCAATTGTGTTTCTACTTTTACATTTGCACCAGCACCACCCCAAGCGTTTTTATCCTTCACAAAAGTCACAAAAAGCTCTACATTTGCAATAATAGCATCATCTAAATCTTTGGATAATTTGCCATATACAAAATGAGGCTGTCCCAAAAATCCACCCTTCTTCTCCTTACCATCCTTTTTTATACTTTTCACATAATAACTATATCCTGTAGGCGTGACAGACAACAAACCATCGTATTGAGACTTACTCACCCTCCCTCCTTCTAATCGAGTATAATCACTATAAGTATCCGATTTACCAGCTTGATCGGCTGTAATTACATTCAGTCCTTTTGCTTTGATCGTAGCCAAAAAGTCTTGATACAATTTGTCAGTTGTCGATTGGATATCCTGCTCCGAAATTCCTGTCAATCCTACAGAAAGTGCAGCCAAAGCATCACCTTTATACGCTCCACCACCAAATGCGCGTCCCCCCTGTTTAAAATCTTCTTTTTCATTGTAAACCTGATAATTCACCGTAAAACTAGCGATATAAATATTTTTCTCGCCCTTAGCCTTTCCTAAAGCAAAGCTGGGATTTGTCGTAGGTGTAAAATCGCCAAGTGTTTGGCTATAGCTCTCAAAACTTCCTAGAAGTAATGCTATTATAAAAAATCTTTTCATTGGTTAATAAGTTAAGTTTCATCAATAATTCCAGGTATTACAGACCTATAATTATTTTATATAAAAATCCTAATCACCGATAAATCCTACAATACGCAATAATTCGTATTTTAAATAATATTCCACACCAGAATACCTTTAAATTATTAGGTTATTTATTTACCTTTACAACAAGTAAATTTTACTTTCAAAACCAATTGCAAACATTCTAACCAACCAAAATGAAGTTTCTTCTTAAGATAATCTATTGTATTGCTCTAATTTTTGGCTTAGGATTTTGTAATGTATATAGTCAAACCGATTCTAAACTTGAAAATTGGATTAAAAAAGCTTCTGAATACCGTTATTCGAATCCCGATTCAGTAAAATATTATTGCAACAAAATTTTACAAACTTTAGGACAAACTCCGAAAAGCAAAGAAAAAGCAGAAACACTCCGCATATTAAGTATGTCGTATGAAGCTCAAGGTGATTACACCGATGCGCTGAAATACAGCCTACTATCCCTTGAATTATGGAGAGAAATCGATAACAAAAGTAAAATAGCTAACACTATCAATGGAATTGGCATTATTTACGATCAGCAGGGAAAATTTGATGAAGCTTTAAAATATTACAATGAAGCTTATGCTATCTACAAAAGCCTTGGAGATAATCGAAATTTAGCAATGATGGATATCAATTTGGGAATTTTATTTAAATCTCAAGGTCAGTACAAACAAGTCATCGAACACTATCAAGCGGCCTATATGGCTTACAAAAAGCTAAATTTGCCAGAAGAAATTGCATTTTGTGAAGCAAACTTAGGTTCTATATATTACTACACAAAACAATATGATAGTTGCATTTATTATTCTCAAAAAGCTGAAAAAGCACTTTTAGAACAGCAAAATCTCCAATTTTTACCTGTAGCTCAAGCGAATGCAGGTTTGGGTTTACTCGCTAAAAACAAGTTAGCAGATGCTAAAAATTATTTAGTAAAAGCTCTTACTGCGCATCGCCAATTTGGCAACAAAAAAGAAACTTCTTTTGTACTCATTCACCTTGCAAGATTACACCGACAGCAAGGAAAGCACAATGAAGCTTTTCAAGCACTCAGTGAAGCAAAGCAACTTGCTAAGTCCATAAACTCTCCACAACAACATATGGATGCGTCTAAATTTTTAGCTGATCATTATGCAGAATTTGGTGATTTTAAAAATGCTTATCAAGAATATCTAGATTACAGCACGGTAAAGGATACATTATTCAACAACAAAAAAATAAGGAAATAACGAATCACCAAGTACGCTACGAGACACAGCGAAAAGAACAAGCAATAGAATTATTGACACAAGAAAATCAAATCAATGAACTAGCTCTTAAACAAAGAAATTTATACCTGATAATAGCTTTATTGTTAGTTGGCATTACTTCATTTATCGCTTGGTTCATACATCGCGCACGTAAATTAAAAGAACGACAACTGAAAAAGGAAGCTGCTATGCAATCGGAGCTATTGCGATTGGAAGCGCAAAATGAATTGCAAAAAGACCGCTTACGCATATCTAGAGATTTGCATGATAATATTGGTGCTAATCTTACGTATATTCATACTACAGTCAATGCTATCCAAACTAACAACAGACATCTAGCGGATATTAAAAGTTTAGTAAATGAAACAATACTTGAGCTTCGAAGAACCGTATGGATGATAAATAAACCATCTATAACAGTAGAAGAATGGTTGATCAAACTGCGCGAATATTACAGTAGAATTGATAAAATAACAATAAGTTCTACAATTGAAAATGAGACGGAGAATCAAATTTTGACTTCCAAAGAAGGCACTGCGTTATTCAGAATAATACAAGAAGCGACAAATAATAGCTTAAAACATAGTAAAGCGACGCAAATAATTGTGCATGTAAATGTGGGACATCATAAATTACAAATTCATATTAAAGACAATGGTATTGGTTTTGAAAATAATACTGCAAAAGCCGGTTTTGGATTGAATAATATGGAACAACACGCCCTAGAAATTGATGCGAATTATACTTTAATCAGTAAAGAGCAAGAAGGTACTGATATACAAGTTGAATTGACAATAAATTAATATACGCAACTCTGCGTATGGTGATGAAAGATAATATTCTTTTACTTTGTTAATAAAAATAGTATGCAAAAAATATGTCTAGGTATAGCAGAAGATAATGTCTTAGCCTTGAAATCCATTCTAAAGAAGTTAAAAAATTTCGAAGACGTAGAGGTGTTGTTTATTGCAAACAATGGTGTTGATTTGATAGAAAAATATCAGCAACAATCAGTTCATGTAGTCTTAATGGATATCGAAATGCCTATTTTAGATGGCATTACTGCAACGAAAAACCTAAAAGATATTTATCCAGAAGCCAAAGTATTAATGCTTACCACATTCGATGATGATGAAAAGATTTTCAATGCGATATTGGCAGGTGCATCGGGATATTTATTGAAAGATGAAGATGAATTTACTATACATAAATCCATTTTAGATGTGTATTGTGGTAATGCGGCAATGTCTGCAGGAATAGCACTCAAAACCTTAAATTATATTAAAAAATCTTCATTAGCATCTTCGTCTCCTACGGTAGAAAATATGTTATCCCAACGTGAAATGGATATTTTGAAAGAACTAAAAAATGGACTTGGTTATAAACAAATTGCTGACCGATTATTTATCAGCGAAGGAACTGTACGAAAGCACATAGAAAACATTTACCGCAAACTTCACGTGAATAACAAAGTGAGTGCGGTAAATATGGCAATAGAAAATAAATGGCTCTAGATATTATTAAGCTGCCGCAGCTGCTGCCATTCTTTTGTACGAATTATACAGCAAAAAAGCAGACAAGAAATAATTAAATTCTAAATTTTCTGTAGAAGCAAAGTTTACTATAAACTCATTTTTTTCTAAAAACATTTCTCTACCCAGCTCATCTGTCAACTTCCATTTTGTGCCCCAGAAATTTTTAGGTCCCCAATAATATTTTTTATCGTTCAAATCTATTTTTGCCTTAGAAGACCATATAGAATATGTAACTTCTCCCACAAAATTATTTTTATCATCCCAAATCTCTGTACGCGTCGAGAAATTTCCCTTACTTAGGAAAGTATATTTTTTATCAAATAAATAGCCTTTAGTATGAATTCCCCAAAAACCTGATTTTTCTATTTTGCCAATCACATGATCGTCTCTTAACAATTCCACGTTGTTGTTCCAAAAATTACGCTTTAGCATGTACCTCATCTTTATATCCTCCTAATTTAATGTTAATCACCTCTTTTTTAGTTATTATAAATTTACCTAAAAAAGTCTCGAAATCGTAAATATTAACCGAGCCAGAACAGTCATTCACCGATTAACTCATTGTTTTCACCTAATTCGCATAAATAGAAGCTAAATCATTGCCTACTTTTGAAACATAATCAGAAACATAATTGTTAAAAACATATTAAAACATAGAAATCATGGCTTACAAAGAAACATTCAATATCTCAGGTGAAAATTTACTTAAAAAAGTAAAAGATTTGTTTAATGATGCGAACGTAACTAAGGTTACTATAGCTGATAAGAATGAAAAAGAAATCATTAGTTTTCCAGTATCTATCGGAATTGTAGGTGTACTACTTGCGCCAATATTTGCTGCTGTGGGCGCTATTGCAGCTATCGTTGCAGAATGCAAAATCATTGTTGAGCGTAAAGACGATGAGCCTAAAACTGAAGAAGCAGTAGTTGAAGAAGAAAATCCTTTAGTTTAATTTTACAAAGCATGATGATACTTATAGCCGTTTTATTCCCTTGGCTGTCTTTCTTTTTACGTGGCAAAATCCTAGTAGGAATCCTATGTGTCATTCTTCAATGTACGCTAATAGGCTGGTTGCCGGCAGCCATTTGGGCTGTTGCAGCGCATATAGATGCGAAGAATAAAAAGAGATTTCAAAGGCATTATCAGCATGCACACTTTGTGTAGAATACGTGTTTAATTATTATATTGAAAAGCCCTATCAAAATTTTTGATAGGGCTTTGTTTTTATTTCGAAATAATTTCTTGCATTTCGTTCATGATCTTTTGCGCGATTGCTTCTGCGGCTTCAGGCGTTGGGCCTTCTGAATAAATACGAATGATTGGCTCTGTATTTGATTTGCGCAAGTGCACCCATTCGTTTTCAAAATCAATTTTTAAACCATCAATAGTTGTATGATTTTCGTGCGCATATTTCTTTTGCATCGCATCCAATAAACCATCAATATCCAACTCTGGAGTCAGTGTGATCTTATTTTTTGACATGAAATACTGCGGAAGTTCTGCCCGGTATTCTGACATTTTCTTTCCTAATTTTGCAAGGTGAGACAATAAAATTGCAACCCCGACCAAAGCATCACGACCATAGTGCGAAGCTGGATAAATTACTCCACCATTACCTTCGCCACCAATAACCGCATCTACTTCTTTCATCTTAGTCACTACATTCACTTCGCCTACTGCAGCAGCAAAATACTCACCGTCATGCTTCACAGTGACATCACGCAAAGCACGAGTTGATGAAAGATTCGAAACTGTGTTTCCCTTTTGTTTTGATAGTAAATAATCAGCTACCGCAACTAAAGTATATTCTTCACCGAACAATTCGCCATCTTCCATCATAAACACTAAACGGTCAACATCAGGATCTACTGCAATACCTAAATCAGCACCATTCTCTAAAACTGCAGCTGATAAGTCTGTCAAATGTTCTTTTAATGGTTCTGGATTGTGTGGGAATTTGCCGTTAGGCTCACAGTGAATTTTAAAAATAGTCTGTACACCCAAAGCTTCTAATAAAGCAGGAATAAAAATTCCACCTGTACTATTTACTGCATCCACTGCAACTTTAAAATTTGCGTTTTTTATAGCATCTACATCCACATATTCCAATGCTAACACCGCATCTATATGCTTATGTAAGTACGAGTCATCATTGATTACTTGACCTAAATCTTGAACTTCAGCAAAGTCAAAATCCAAACTTTCACCCAAAGCCAACACTTCTTTTCCTTCTGCGTCTGAAATGAATTCACCTTTTTCATTCAACAACTTTAAGGCATTCCATTGACCAGGATTGTGCGAAGCTGTCAAGATAATTCCACCTGCTGCATTTTCTAATGGTACTGCGATTTCAACGGTTGGCGTCGTGGATAATCCCAAATTGATAACTTCAGCACCAATACTTTGCAAAGTTCCAACAACCAAATTACTCACCATTTCTCCTGACTCACGTGCGTCACGACCCAAAACGATTTTTTTATTACCGGATTTGCTAATTAAAATTTTACCAAAAGCAGCCGTAAATTTAACGATATCGATCGGCGTCAGTCCTTCAGATGCTCTTCCGCCAATGGTACCACGTATTCCAGAAATGGATTTTATTAAAGTCATAATGATTTTTGAAAAGTTTATTGTTGTGTAAAAATAAGACATTAAAAAAAAATGTCAAGTTTATATTCTTAAATAATCACAAAAAACCTACCTTTGTTGCAACTTTGTGTATTTTAGAATAAAATACTATTTCACTTTGGGTGAAAATAATGTATTTTTAACTTCTTAATACATAAACCGAAATCAAATATATGTTACAACAAATCATAGAATTAGATAAGGAAATATTTTTGGCTATAAATCAAGGATTGAGTAATCCAGTATTTGATTGGTTGCTTCCTATATTAAGAAATCCATTCACTTGGGCGCCTTTATACTTATTTCTCATTATATTTTTTATCAAACATTATGGTAAATTGGGAATACTAATTGTGGCGTGTACATTGATGAATTTCGGCATCTCAGATGCTGTATCCTCTCATCTAATTAAGAAAAATATAAAACGTATTCGTCCATGTAATGATATTGAGTTTAAGCACGATGTGAATGTTCGCGTACGATGTGGCTCTGGTTATAGTTTTACCAGTTCACATGCTACCAATCACTTTGCAATGGCATTTTTCTGGATTGTACTGTTCCGTCGCAAATGGCGTCATACACTCTGGTTATGTATTCTTTGGGCTGCTGCGATCTCATTCTCACAAATCTATGTAGGTGTCCACTATCCTTTTGATATACTTTTCGGAGCATTATTGGGTATGGCCATCGGACTCACCTCGGGTTATTTATTTAACCGATTCGTTCCGTCCTTCTTAGAAAACAGACAAAATTTAACAACATAAATATTCTATGAGTCCAATCCTTATTATTGCTATACTATTTGTGTCAGCATTTATTGCTGGTTTAGCAGTATTTTTTGTAAAACGCGATAATACAAATTACCTCAAGTTAATTTTATCTTTCAGTGGAGCATATTTGTTTGCTATTACAGTATTACATTTGATTCCACATGCGTACCATGATGGCAGTACAAGTCCTGAAATCATAGGTTTATACATTTTAGGAGGATTTATTTTTCAACTATTACTGGAGCAATTTTCGCAAGGTATCGAACATGGTCATATTCATCATCATGAAAACGCTGGTTTTCCGTTAGGAATAATGATCAGTTTGTGTTTGCACGCATTCTTAGAAGGGATGCCATTGGTTGCCGGACACCAAAGCCAATTGGTATTTGGTATTGCAATTCACCATATTCCAGCGGCTTTCGCATTAGGAAGTTTATTGTTAAATACGCGTCTAAATAAACAAACAATCACTGTACTATTGTTAATATTCGCAGCAATGACTCCACTTGGTTTTTTGACGAGCAAGTTTTTGAGTGACGGGGAAGTAAGCAATATTGCGCAGCACTTTGACAAAATCATGGCTGTTGTGATTGGTATCTTCTTACATATTTCAACTACTATTCTCTTCGAATCAGGTTCAGCGGACCACCACAAATTCAATAAAAAGAAAATGGCTGCTGTATTTTTAGGTATTGGTTTATCTTTAACGACATTCTTATTCCCTACACATGATCATAGTCATGGCGATCACGGACATTCTCATGATGAACATAATCATGAGCACCACAATCATAACCACGACCATTCACATGATGATCACAACCACGAAGGGCATGATCACAGTCATGATGGACATGATCATTAATTTTAATTTCTGAAATAATGTAAATCCAAATTTCTACAGTAAGAAATTTGGATTTTTTTTATCCTTTGCTTAGATAAGCATCTTATTTTTAATAATTCTAAATAATACAACAAATTTTTGACATAAAGTCTAACCGCCTCTCAGCCTATTTTAAGTACCTTTGATTTTTGAAATCGATATCATTCAAACATATACTATGCAAAATAAAGTTTCACTGGATAAGCTTAGCAAAAATGATGAAGCCGTAATTGATTCTTTCTTAAACGACTCATTACCCGCTAAATTTTATGAATTAGGTTTTGCGCCAGGATCTACCATAAAGATTAAACACAAAGCACCTTTTGATGGTCCGGTATGCATTCAAATAAAACATGACGATTCTTTAATAGCTATTCGCAAATCTGAAGCAGCTCTAATTTTAGCTAACAAAATATAATGACAAAAAAGACAATAGCGCTACTGGGGAACCCCAATGTAGGAAAAACTTCTCTTTTTAATAGAATAACGAAACTGCACCAAAAAGTAGGTAACTACCCTGGCATCACGGTAGAAAAAAGACAAGGTACTGTCAATGCTAATGGTCAGGAATATTCCATCATTGATTTACCAGGCACATATACCCTATTTCCAAACTCATTGGATGAGGAAGTTGTACTCAAAACATTATTACAAAAAGACAATAAGGATTATCCTCAACTTGTCGTTGTTGTTTCTGAGCCAAGTACTATTAGTCGTGGTGTCATTATCTACCAACAAGTTCGTGAAATTGGTTTGCCTGCCATTTTTGTCATCAATATGGAAGACGAAATATCGGCAAAGGGTCTAAATATTGACTACAATAAATTGGAGCAATATTTAAAAACGAAAGTTTATAAGACTAATGCGCGTATAGGTAAAGGTATAGATGAACTTATAAAAGGATTTGATCAAGAAGTAGGCCCTTACTTTGGCGCAATAGATTTACCTGTTAAATATCAAGATGCAATCCAAGAAGCTAAAAAACTATTCCCTTTAGATACGGAATACAAAACATGGCTTTATCTTGCACTTGAGAACCAAATTTCAATTACTTCTGCGAATGCAGATAATTTAAAAGCGATAAGAGAAAAACACCAAATTAGTACACAACAGCTCCAAAAAGACGAAGCTATTATCCGTCATGATGTTGTGCAGCGTGAATTGGAACAAATCGTTACTAAATCTGAAAACAAAAAATTTTCAGCAACAGAGCAAGTAGATAATATATTATTACATCCGATTTTTGGCTACATTATCTTCTTCGGAATTCTGTTCCTAATATTCCAAGCAATATACAGTTGGTCTGGTCCATTAATGGATTGGGTAGATGGTTCGTTTTCATCATTAGGAGAATTTGTTGGCGCTAATTTCCCCGCAGGACCGTTAAATGATTTAATTGTAAATGGAATAATCGCTGGTATTGGGGGTATTGTGATTTTCTTACCTCAGATTATTATTCTATTCTTGTTCATTTCCCTGATGGAAGAAACTGGATATATGTCTCGTGTTGTATTCTTGATGGATAGATGGCTGAAACCTTTCGGTTTGAATGGTAAATCTGTAATTCCACTGATGTCAGGCGTAGCCTGTGCTATTCCAGCGGTAATGTCTGCACGTAACATTGAAAATCCAAAAGAACGATTGCTGACTATGTTGGTAACACCTTTTATGACTTGTGCAGCGCGATTGCCAATTTATATTGTAATTATAGGATTAGTCATCCCAGAGACGGAAGTATTAGGCTTCAATCTACAAGGTATTACCTTATTCGGAATGTATATTTTGGGTATTTTAGGTGCGCTATTTTCTGCGTTAGTGCTTAATAAAATAATCAAATCTGTGCGTAACTCCTACTTGATTTTCGAATTACCGACGTACAAGTTACCGGATTTCAAAAACGTATTGAATACCGTCTGGGAAAAATCACTAGGCTTTCTTCTAGGCGCTGGTAAGATTATATTAGCCATTTCTATTATCCTATGGGTATTGGGTAGTTTCGGTCCAAATGATCGTTTCTCAAATCCTGAAAAATACATTGCAGTCGAAAAACCAGAACTTTCTGAAGAAGAAATCGCGAATGAAGTTTCGGCTTACCAGATGGAATATTCCTATTTAGGATATTTGGGTCGAGGAATTGAACCCGTAATTCGTCCTTTAGGATACGATTGGAAAATAGGTATTGGTTTGATAGCATCCTTTGCCGCTCGTGAAGTATTCGTTGGAACTGTAGCTGTAGTTTACTCTTTGGGCGCTGATGTGGACATCGAAGATGAAGACCAAAAACAAACATTATTTACGCGGATGAAATCTGAAATCAACAAAAATACAGGTGAACCAACCTATAATTTTGCAACAGGAATTTCGTTATTATTATTCTACGCATTTGCAATGCAATGTATGGCTACAATTGGAGTTGTTCGTAAAGAAACAGGCTCTTGGAAGTGGACAGCGATTCAGACTGGATTTATGACTGGATTGGCTTACATCGCAGCATTGATAGCGTACCAACTTTTAAAATAGAATACTATGTCATTAACTATTCAATACATCATCATTGCTGTCATCTTTATTATTGCCGTGATCACTTTGGTTCGGAAATTTTTGCCTAGCAAATCCAAATCGCAAAGCGGATGTGGTCAAGGCTGTGGTTGCGACATGACTAAAACTAGTGCTAAAAACATATAACAAAAAATGGCTTTGATGTATTTCAAAGCCATTTCTTTTTGTGTAAAGTAATATTTTATTTTTTCTCTCCGACTAAAGTAATATCCAATACAAAATCGTCTTCGATAGCACCATCACCCAACCCAGAGAAAATGCTTCCTGAGCGATACTTTACATCGTATAACGTACGATTTACTTTTACCCCAGTAGCTTTAGCAATAACAACATCTTTGCCGTATGTAATTTCTGCAGGAAAAGTTAAGTCCTTCGTAATACCTTTAATAGTCATCTTGCCCGAAATCTGCGCCACATTTTTATCTGTCTTTACTGATGTAATAGTAAAAGAAGCCGTCGGAAATTTTTCTACATCAAAGAAATCTGGATTTTTCAAATGCGCAACCAATCTAGGCGATGCCTTTTCTGATGAAATAGAAGTTGCCTCCATTACGATTTCACCCGATTTCAAATTTTTATTGGCAAATGCCAAAGAACCCTTTGACACTAAGATGGTTCCCTCTGTATTACCACCAACAATTTTCTTTCCAGCCCATTTTACTAATGACTTACTCGGATTCACTACAAAAGTTTCAGATTTTTGCGCATAAGCAAATACAGTAACCATGACGAATACTGCGAGTAAGATTTTATGTTTCAACATATATTTAAATTTTATTATTTAGTAATTCCTTCTAGTTTTAAAATAAAAGCCCATTCAAAAGCTTGATCTTTCAAGTAATCGAAGCGTCCTGAAGCGCCACCATGACCAAAATCCATATCCGTTTTTAACAAAATTACGTTATCCCCTTTTTTCTTAGTTCTCAGCTTCGCAACCCATTTTGCTGGCTCGAAATATTGAACTTGGCTATCGTGCAATCCTGTTGTCACCAATAGATTTGGATATTCTTTCTCCTCAATATTTTCGTATGGAGAATAGGACTTCATGTATTCATACGCTTCCTTATTGTTTGGATTTCCCCATTCATCGTATTCGTTTGTGGTCAAAGGAATCGACTCATCCAACATAGTATTTACGACATCTACAAAAGGTACAGCTGCAATTACGCCATTCCAAAGATCTGGAGCCATATTAATCACCGCACCCATCAACAATCCCCCAGCACTACCACCCTCGGCATACAAATGACCTTTGGACGTATATTTATTGTCAATCAAATATTTACCACAATCGATGAAATCCGTAAATGTATTGATCTTTTTCATCATTTTTCCATCCTCGTACCATTGACGTCCCATTTCTTCTCCTCCACGAATGTGCGCAATAGCGTAGATAAATCCACGATTCAATAAAGACAAACGAATAGAACTAAAAGTTGGATCCATAGACGCTCCGTAAGAACCATATGCGTAAAGAAATAAAGGTGCAGAACCATCCTTCTTTGTCCCCTTTTTGTATACCAACGAAATCGGAACTTGTGTACCATCTGTCGCTGTTGCGAAAGTACGTTCGGTCACATACTCCTCTGGATTATATCCACCCAAAACCTCTTGTTGTTTTAACAAAGTTTTTTCCTTTGTTTTCATATTATAATCGAAAGTCGAGGAAGGCGTCACCATGGAGGTATAACCATAACGAACCACATCCGTATTATACTCAGCATTTGTACTTGAATACACCGTAAAAGCAGCTTCGCCAAAGTCCAAGTCATGAACAGAATTATCTGTTAAATTACGAATAGAAAGATTTGTTAAACCAATTTTACGCTCTGAAACAACTAAGAATTCTTTGAATTCGTCAATTCCTTCGATTAACACATCATTTCTATGCGGAATAAAATCTTTCCAATTTTCTTTAGCGGCCTTATCTAATGGTGTTTCAACAATTTTAAAGTTTTTAGCACCATCCGCGTTTGTTCGAACTAAGAATTTATCCGCCAAAGGTGTCACAGAATATAGGACATCCTTCATACGTGGTTGGAATACTTTAAAGTCTCCGTTTGGAGTATCGGAAGGCAAGTAACGAACCTCTGAGCTCATTGTACTTTGTGACTGAATAAAGATATATTTTCCATCTTTAGACTTGCCTACGCCGATGTAATTTGTATTATCTTTTTCCTCGTACACTGTAGCGTCTTGGCTCGCATCTGTGCCCAATGTATGGCGTTTTATTTTTTCAGACAAAAGCGTCACTGGGTTTTTAGATGTATAAAATAAGGTCTTATTATCAGCAGCCCAAGTAGCCCCCCCACTCGTCCGTGTAATTCTATCTGCATAGATTTCGCCTGTCTCGAGATTCTTAATATGCAAGACATATTCTCTTCGAGAAACTTCATCTACTCCAAACACCAATAATTTATTGTCTGGGCTCACCGAAGCGCCACCAATTGCATAATAAGGTTTGCCTTCAGCCATTTTATCAACATCCAGCAAAATCTCTTCTGGTGCGTCCAACGAGCCTTTCTTACGGCAGTATTTGTAATATTGTTTTCCTTCTTCAGTACGGTTGTAATAATAATAACCATTGTAGAAATATGGTACAGACTCATCTTTCTCCTTGATGCGCGATTTCATCTCTTCGAAAAGCTGCTGTTGAAAATCTTCGGTTCCAGCCATCATTTCCTTTGTGTACGCATTTTCAGCTTCTAGGTATTTAACTACATTCGCAGAATCTGGTCCTTTTTTGAAAAAATCATTTAGCCAATAATAATTATCGACAACTGTATCTCCATGTATTATACGGTTATGCGGTTTGATATCCGCTACGGGTGCCTGGGCTTCAGGCCATGTGACAGGTGACTTTTCTGATTTTTGAGAACATGACACCACTGCCAAACTTAATATTATCATCCAATTATTTTTTGAGGCGAACATAGTTAAAATATTAAGGGTAATAAATTTTACCTACAATAGGGTAATAAATTTTACCTACAATTATTTATATTTAAAGATTACTATCTTGTACAAGTTAAGAAAAAAGAGAATTTTATATTTGCAATATTTAAGTTACATCTAATTTTTTACCTTTTTTTAACATCTTACTGGCATAATAATAGCACTATATTTGTTCGAATTTTATTTAAATTGAAATATGCGTAATATAAAACTTCTAATTGCTTTATTCGGTATTGGTCTACTCCCTCTTTCAAGTATCGCACAAGATAAAAAAGACAAAGCTCCAGCTAATTGGTACAATTTAGATTATAAATCAGATGGCATCATGGGTGTAAGTACAGAAAAAGCCTATGAACTGCTGAAAGGTAGAAAAGCAACTCCTGTAATCGTTGCCGTAATCGATGGTGGTGTAGATGTCTACCACGAAGACTTGAAAGATGTACTTTGGATCAACAAAAAAGAGTCTAATAAAAACGGAAAAGATGATGATAATAACGGCTACATTGATGATAAATATGGTTGGAACTTTATTGGTAACGCTAATGGCGAAAATGTTAATTACGATAACCTAGAAGTTACACGTTTGATAGCAAAATACGATCCCTTATATGCTTCTGTATTGCCCACGACAAAACTAAATGAGGCTCAACGTCGTGAATTTGTTAATTATCAAAAAATGATTTCAGATTATACGACCAAATATGATGAAGCAAATTTTGGGAATACGAACTATGGTAGGCTAAAAATGAATGTGGACAAATTTGTTGCTGAAATTGGAAAAGAGCCGAAAGATATAACGAAAGCGGATATTGACAATTACAAATCGGAGAATAGAGATATTAAAACTGCACTTTCCGTTATCAAAAGAGCGACAGAGAAAGATAGCTTTGAAAAATTCTACGAAGACATCAAAGAAGCTGATGAGTATTATGGCGCACAGATTAAGTATCATTTGAATAAAGAATTTGATCCTCGCCATATCGTAGGTGACAACTATGAAGATGCTACAGAAAGATACTATGGAAACCCGGATGTAAAAGGTCCTGACGCAGGCCATGGTACACACGTGGCTGGTATCATTGCAGCTAAACGCAATAACAATATTGGTATCAATGGTGTCGCTGATAATGTTCAAATTATGTCATTACGCGTAGTTCCTAATGGTGATGAGCGCGATAAAGATGTGGCCAATGGTATTCGTTATGCGGTCGATAATGGGGCAAAAATCATCAACATGAGTTTCGGTAAAGGTTATTTTTACAATAAAGAAGTGGTAGATGAAGCGATTCGCTATGCGCAAGAAAAAGATGTTTTCCTTGTGCATGCCGCAGGTAATGATGCTAAAGATATTGACATCAATCCAAATTATCCTTCTAAGTACTTCACCAACAAAGAAAATGCCGTGACTGGTGAAGCGAACAATTACCTAACCGTAGGTGCTACGTCTTGGAAAGTTAATGATGAATTATTAGCAAACTTTTCAAATTTTGGTTATAGATCTGTAGATTTATTTGCTCCAGGGGTTGAGATTAATTCTACAATGCCAGAAAATAAATACAAAGAACAACAAGGAACAAGTATGGCAGCTCCAGTTGCTTCAGGTGTTGCGGCATTATTACGAGCATATTACCCACAATTATCGGCTAAAGAGGTTAAAGAAATACTTATGAAATCCGTTACAAAAGTTGATCAAAAAGTTAAAATCAAAAAAGATGGTAGCACTAAAAAAGTTTACTTGGATGAAATCTCTGTGAGTGGTGGAATAGTGAATGCGTATAATGCAATAGTAGAAGCTAATAATTATATAAATTCGAAAAAGTAAAAAAAAGTTAAATTTCTCACAATAAAGCAAATGTTACTACGTTTATATACTAAACAATTAATCAATTGCTTATGGTAGAAAACTTTACTCAAACAGAAGAAAAAACTTACACTAACGATGTAGAAAATAAAATTGAAGACAAATTCGAAGCAAAAATTAAAGAGGAAATCAAAAATTTAGGTATAGAACCAAATCAATCCACGATTGATAACATTCTTCAATATTCAAAATCGTTTAGTAAGAAATAAATACAAAGTCTCTAAAATTTAGAGACTTTGTTATTTTCCATACATAATGTATAAACTTTATCTTTGTATATGTTGAAAAAAGACAGATACAAAGCTTTTGTAGAATACTTTTCTACGCATAATCCAGATGCTCAGACAGAACTTCATTATAGTAATCCTTTTGAATTACTAATTGCGGTAATACTTTCTGCACAATGCACTGATAAACGTATCAACCAAATCACTCCCGCATTATTTGAGCGGTATCCAACACCAGAATCTTTAGCTGAAAGCTCAGTCGAAGAAGTTTTTTCCTATATTCGATCGGTAAGTTACCCAAATAATAAAGCGAAACATTTAGTTGGCATGGGACAAAAGCTCCTATCCGAGTTCAACGGCGTAGTACCAGAAAAGATTGAAGATTTGGTAAAATTACCTGGTGTAGGGAGGAAAACAGCTAATGTAATTTCATCTGTAGTTTATAACAATCCAGCAATGGCAGTAGATACGCACGTTTTTCGTGTTAGTAATCGGTTAGGATTAACAACAAGAGCTACAACCCCTTTAGCTGTAGAAAAACAATTGGTAAAATTTCTTCCAGTTGAGACAATTAAGGTTGCTCATCATTGGTTGATTTTACATGGTAGATATACTTGTTTAGCACGAAGACCAAAATGTGAGATATGCCCAATTACTCATTTTTGCAAGTACTTTGAAAAAACATATAAAACAAAAGTTATCAACAACGTAGAACAATAAACAATTTTCCTTGTATTTTTAGTGTTATTACACTAAACTAATTTTTTTAGCAAAAAGTTTTGTAAATAAAAAATATAATCTTACTTTTGAATCGTTAATACTAAAAATATGAGCAACGCAGATAAATTAAAAGCATTACAGCTTACTCTAGATAAATTAGAAAAATCTTATGGTAAAGGTACCATTATGAAATTAGGTGATTCGGCTGTCGAGCCGATTGAAGCTATTTCTACTGGTTCTTTGGGATTAGATATTGCATTAGGTATTGGTGGTGTACCAAAAGGCCGTATTATAGAAATCTATGGACCTGAATCATCTGGTAAAACAACTTTAGCTACACATATCGTTGCAGAAGCGCAGAAAAAAGGCGGTATTGCTGCTATTATAGATGCTGAACATGCTTTTGACAAGTACTACGCACAAAAATTAGGTGTTGATGTAGAAAACTTATTGATTTCTCAGCCTGATAATGGTGAGCAAGGACTAGAAATTGCGGACAACTTAATTCGTTCAGGAGCTATTGATGTTATCGTTATAGACTCTGTGGCTGCATTAGTTCCTAAAGGTGAAATAGAAGGTGAAATGGGTGATTCTAAAATGGGTCTTCAAGCACGTCTAATGTCTCAAGCCTTGCGTAAATTAACAGGTACAATTTCTAAAACAAACTGTTGTTGTATATTTATCAACCAATTACGTGAAAAAATTGGTGTTATGTTTGGCAACCCAGAGACTACTACGGGTGGTAATGCCTTGAAATTTTATGCTTCAGTACGTCTAGATATTCGTCGTACTTCGCAGATTAAAGATTCTGACGAGGTATCTGGTAACCGTGTAAAGGTTAAAATTGTTAAAAATAAAGTTGCTCCTCCATTCCGTATTGCTGAATTTGACATTATGTTTGGTGAAGGTATATCTAAAGTGGGCGAAATCATAGACTTAGGAGTAGAATACAACATTATCAAAAAAGCAGGCTCTTGGTTTAGTTATGGTGACACAAAATTAGGTCAAGGTCGTGATGCTGTTAAAAATTTACTTTTAGATAATCCTGATTTAGCAGATGAATTAGAAGCCAAAATCAGAGCTGAGGTAAGTGGTGAAGC
Source organism: Sphingobacterium cavernae (assembly GCF_008520265.1). Classification (GTDB taxonomy): domain Bacteria; phylum Bacteroidota; class Bacteroidia; order Sphingobacteriales; family Sphingobacteriaceae; genus Sphingobacterium; species Sphingobacterium cavernae. The sequence goes on along the minus strand of NZ_VIQM01000050.1, from coordinate 10,439 downwards.
TTTGGATCAAGCTATCTCAAATAATGAAGAATAACAATTCTTGATATCTTTTAAAAAGAGGCCGTCTAAAAAGGTTTTTTAAAGAAAGAACCCCGTCATTAAAAAAATAATAGAGTAGGAAGGTAATCATTATTTGATTACCTGACCCCTCACACCACCGTACGTGCCGTTCGGCATACGGCGGTTCATTAAACATTAACAGTCTTTGGGACTATTATATCGGTAAGATATAATAGTCCTTCTTTCTTTAAGAATGCATTGGTAAGCGTTCGTTTCAAGATTGGGCTATTTACCATTCGCCACGGACCTTTACGGGGATTACCCCATTGATAAGCTTGGTTAGAAGTCACCCCTAGTTTCTTAAGCTCCTTCACACGCGTCTTGATCCGTTTCCATTGGCTCCAATAGCAGAGCCTAACACGGCTACGTGTCCACTCGTCTAGCATTTCAAATATGCTTCGCGATTCACTTAACTTGAAGTAACTACTTATCTTATATAAACAAACATCGTGATCATAGCCTATTCCGTGATCTGTATTATAAACTTTTGGATGATTTGTGGCGTAAAGATTCTCCAAGACGCGCAGAGCTTAATAGGCTCAAGCGTAAAGTATATCTCATGGATGCTACTATTATTCCGTTATGTTTAAGTGTATTTGACTGGGCAAAATTTCGCAGTGCTAAGGGGGCTGTTAAACTTCATACTATACTTGATTATGATGGCTGTATGCCGAGTTTTGTGCATATTACAGATGGTAAACAACATGAATCTAAAATCGTCAAGACCATTTCATTTTCTAAGGGCTGTGTGGTGGTTGTGGATAGAGGCTACGTTGATTATGCTTGGATGAACGTTTTGGACAGCAATCAGTCCTTTTTTGTCACACGCAGTAAAAGCAATATGAAATATACAGTGGTGAGATCATTTCAAAGTGAAGCACTCAAGAACAGCGGAGTCCTTCAGGATCAGATCATTGAGCTTGATGGGGATGTCAAAAAGCACTATGAAGGAAAGAAAATGCGTCTAGTTCGTTTTTGGGACAACATAAATAATGCTGAATATGAGTTCTTAACAAATAATTTCACCTGGAAAGCATCAACAGTAGCGGCCTTATATAAGGAAAGATGGGAGATTGAAACTTTCTTCAAACATCTAAAACAGCGTCTGAAAGTAACAAGTTTTGGAGGAACCTCAGAAAATGCTGTTTACATCCAAATTTGGACTGCATTAATAGGAATACTACTCTTTAAATACATTCAGAAGAAGGCTAAATATGATTGAAACTTATCAAATCTTGTGAACTTTATTCGCTTAAATATATTTGTGAAAATTGATCTCTGGAAATGGGCTAATGATCCATTCTTTTCAGGTAAACCTCCTGATAAAATAGGACAATATAAACTTTTCTAAAAACCATAGGTAGGATACAATTTGATTTTTTAACAAAAGCTTTCTTAATTCATAAAAGATAGCAGATAATATGCGCCTTAAAATTTATTTAGGACAGTAATGAAAAAGAAATTATTTTAAACAGGAAAAACACCCTTTATTTCAAAAAAGACAAAAACATATCGCGAAACAACAAAAAACAATCATTTGACATGACGATAAAAATGACATGCAAAGAAACACAAATACAATAATCATAAATTACCAACAAGTTGATTCACCCATTACTCAAGTGATTTTATAATTATATTTAGTACTTTAGGACATGAAAAAAATATTTGATAATCTACTTTTTCGTGTTGTCATCGCCATATCTCTTGGAATTTTATTAGGAAGTATAATACCTGAATCAATAGGGAACATTTTTGCTACCTTCAACGGATTATTTGACCAATTATTGAAATTTCTTATTCCATTAATTATCGTCGGCCTTATAATTCCTGCAATAGCTAAATTGGGAAATACAGCAGGTAAAATGCTACTAACAACCGTTGCTATAGCGTATGGGTCTACTTTATTTTCGGGGTTTTCTACGTACTTCGCTAGTATGGCATTCTTTCCGTCGTTGATTGAGAACCAATCAGTAGCAGCTATAGAAGAAGGAAGTAAAAGCTTGACACCTTATTTTACACTCGAAATCCCACCTTTCTTTGATATAATGGGCGCATTAGTTTTTGCGTTTTTAATAGGAATTGGGTTATCACGTCTTCAAAATTCCAAACTTGCTGAAATTACGTATGACTTCGAGAATATCATTTCCTTTATCATAGAAAAAGTCATTATCCCATTATTACCCTTATTTATCTTCGGCATATTCTTGGATATGACCTATTCTGGTAAAGTGCTATTGATATTAAATGTTTTTGTCAAAATAATCGGATTTATCTTCGCACTGCATATCATTTTGTTGTTGATTCAATACATCATAGCAGGTGCAATCACCAAAAAAAATCCACTCAAACTCTTGTCAACCATGATGCCGGCTTATTTTACGGCCTTGGGAACACAATCTTCAGCAGCCACTATACCCGTTACCTTAGAACAAGCGAAAAAAGCAGGTGTTTCGGATAATGTAGCCTCTTTTGTCATCCCATTGTGTGCTACCATTCACTTAGCAGGAAGCACATTGAAGATTGTAGCATGCGTAATTGCTTTAATGTTAATGCAAGGTATGCCGATTGAGTTTGGTCAAATGGCTGGATTTATCTGTATGCTGGGTGTAACGATGATCGCTGCACCAGGTGTACCAGGTGGAGCTATTATGGCAGCATTAGGAATTATTACATCGATGTTGGGTTTTGATGCCGAGAATCAAGCCTTGATGATTTCATTATATATTGCTATGGATAACTTTGGTACAGCGTGTAATGTAACTGGAGATGGGGCTATAGCGATTGTAGTTGACAAATTATTTGGTAAAAAAGAAATCGCTTAGTAATAAATATTAGTACGCTGTAAAGGTGATTTGTAAATAAATCACCTTTTTCTTTGACTAACCTTATTTTTATTCAGTCTAAATAAACACATTTGTGATTGTATTATAATCAATAATGTAATATGATTAGTGGAATTATCAGAAAGAAGGATTCAGAAAAAATATGTATAAACGTAAACTGCGAACAGTACAATATATCGGAATCTACCATTGAAGTATTGGAAATTCCACTTGATTGCATAAATCATTTAGCTATTGAACATTTGAAATTTGAAACATCAATTTATTTTAAAGGAGATGGAGAAATTCTTGTGTTGTTTTTAGACCTCCTATCCTTACAACACGACTCCAATGTATTGAGTAAAATAAAATTTAATATTTTAATCCATAAATTTTTCGAGAAAATAATTGTTCAGAGTGGGAAAAATGAACTTACAGAAGAACAGGTTGCTGAATTAAAAGAGTACATTGAAACTCACCTGCACGAAACACTTAAAATTCAAGATTTAGCCAAGATTATTGAAATAAATCAGCAATATCTCAAAGAAAGATTCAAGAATACATATGGTGTTACGGTACACGAATACATCGTCAATCAGCGTTTAGAAAAAGCAAAATATTTGATAAAAGACTCACACTATTCTCTCCAAGAAATCGCGTTAAAAATTGGTTATTCCTCATTGAGCAGCTTAAGTCAAGCTTTCAAACATAAGTTTGGAAAACCTCCTCTATCCTTCAAAATTTCTAATAACTAAAATTCATTTTCTGATTTCGAAAACTGACTCCTAAAATAATATTCTATACTTCCATATTATTTTTAATTAGTCTAAATAAATGAAAAAATTATTCTCTGTAATTCTATTAGCACTGGCTTGCAACTATAGCAATGCCCAACAAGCAAAAGATGCGCAAACAATCAAATCAATGTGTGGATGTTATGAAGTAAAATTTGCATCTGCCGAGACATTCAGTTATCCACAAAACAAAGATGAATACGAGGCTTCACAAACCAAACACGAAACAGCTTTGGAATGGATTACGCCTATTATTGCTAACGATAATTATTTTTCATTACAGCATTTGCTAATCGTGAGTGATAAAATGGTTATCAAACATTGGAGACAAGATTGGGTATTCGAAAATCAAGATCAGTGGACTTGGACAAATCTGGATGGAAGAACATTTTGGCAGAGTACTGCGGATGCTCCTTTGCCGAGAGGTGAGTACTCCAAACGCTCTGACTACAATATTTTGAAACGTACAAATATCCACGAAATAATTCCGTCTGGCTGGATTCACAACCAAGACAATGCGAAAATCATTCGCGAAAATGACAAAGCTGATTATGTATTAGCAGAAGAAAAAGGCTACAATACGTACACAAAAGTAGATGATAGCAAATGTGTAGCTGCACAGAAATATTGGGCCGAAAACGAAAAACTTTGGGAAAAGGTAAGAAGTAAATGGAACAAAGAATTGGCTAAAAAGAAAGATTTAAGATTTCACAAAAAAGTAGACAGCAGAGCACTTTACTCGTATTTATTCGAACTTCCGAACACTGCAACTCAACAAGAAGTAGACACTATAATTGACAAATTCATCATTCAATAATAGCATAATTCCGCAATTCTATTCTCTCTCTTAATGATTGGTGTACGTAATGTATACCAATCATTTTTAACACATTTTTATAAAAAATCATGTCACGAATAATAGTCTTAATTACATTATCGAATGTACTCTGTTTGGCATTGTTTCCTACTACTATTTTTTCACAAAAGGCTCAATCCACTTCACATGCGAATAGGTTAAGCGATACCATTAATCATCGTGCACAGAACGACATTTGTCTCGAACAAGTTGTCGTAACTGGACAATATAAGCCACAATCGCTATCCAAATCTGTCTATAATGTACGTACTATTTCCTCGGATCAGATTAAATCTAGAGCTGCAACGAATATTCAACAATTACTTAATACGCAGCCGGGAATTCGTTTCAGTAGTGATTTGACATTGGGTGTATCCGATATCGAATTAATGGGTATGAGCGGCAGGAATGTTAAGATTCTTATGGATGGCTATCCGATGTTGGATCGCTCAGACACACGTGAAAGTTTAAATCAAATCGATGTTAATCTGATTGAACGCATTGAAATTGTGGAAGGTCCAATGTCCGTTATTTATGGCTCAGATGCTTTAGCTGGCGTAATAAATATTATTACCAAAAGTCCTAAAAACTTGAAATACAGCGTATTCGCGAAGGTACAAGAAGAGACTGTAGGTAATGAATACGACTTTCATCAAGGTAAAGGAATACACCAGAAGAGTGTTGGTATAAATTGGAGAAAAGAAAATATCTATGCCGATGCCACTGTTTCGTCGAACCAATTTGGAGGATGGAATTTACCTTCAAAATGTGCCTTTATACAAGAAGTGAATGCGATTAGCAATAAATGGAAACCCAAAGATCAATATCTAGGAAATATTAAGGTAGGCTATAAAAACGATAAAATTCATATTTGGTATAGGACATTCGCGATGCACGAAGATATCGATTCCCGATATGGTGTAAACCCCAATACTTACTTGGCAAAACTGCAAACTTACCGCACCAATCGTTATAATCACCAAATCAGTAGCAATTGGCTGATTTCCGAAAAATTTGGTTTCGAGGCTTCTGCTGCTTACACGGATTTATCACGTAAGACTATTACCACTATTCATGATTACAACTCGAATACATCTACATTATCCACTGAAAAAGGAGAACAAGATTTAGCAGAATTCAACACGCTATTCCTGAGACCTACATTACAACACTATGTAAGCGAAAATCTAACTTTTCAATATGGTTTAGAATTCAACAAAGATGCGGGCACAGGTGCGCGTATAAAAGGGAAACCGCATATTCAAGATATGGCTGCCTTTATTAGTTCGGAATATAGACCTTTCGATAAATTGACGCTACGACCTGGTGTTCGTTTTCTAAAAAACTCCGTGTATGATGCACCAAAATTTGTTCCTGCCCTAAATACGAAATTTGACATTACAAAAAATTTGGATCTCCGTCTGAGCTACGCCAAAGGCTATCGTGCTCCAGCATTACGTGAGTTGTATTTTGATTTTGTGGATGCCAGCCATGCCATTATAGGAAATGAAAATTTACGTGCTGAAACGTCCAACAGCTGGAATAGTACAGTTTCCTATCAAAAGTTGCATTCAGCAAAGAATCAGCTACATAAAGTAAACTTATCATCTTTCTACAATGTTTTCAATGATAGAATTGATTATGCTATTGATAGCGCAAATCCATCTATCACTACCCTTTTGAATATTGACACATACAAAACTGCTGGTTTCACATTGGACAACAGTCTCAATTTAAAGCATTTCAAAACTACATTAGGTTTTTCCTACATAGGTCGATACAATAGACTTTCAGAAAATTTGAATACTGTAAATGAATTTTCTTGGACACCTGAAATCTTTGGCGAGTTAACTTATCTATTGCAGAAATCAAAAACTTCACTGAATCTTTTTGTAAAACATTCGGGAAAAAGACCGAGCTACCAGTTGAGCAATAGCGATGTCAACACAGCCAAATTGGTCAAATTGGATGGAATGACTATTGCCGATGCAATGATCAATCAACCGGTACTAAAATATCTTATAGTGAATTTTGGTGTAAAAAACCTTTTCAACGTCACAACTCTAAAAAGTACACAAACTGTTTCATCTGGCGCACACAGCAGTTCAAATGGCGTAAGCACGAATTATGGACGCTCGTTTGTGTTGGGCTTAACCTATAATATGACAAAATAACCACAACTAAAAAAACAACAATATGATTAAAATTAATACGCTTTTAGCAACAAGTATAGTTGTTATATCTATGGTATCATGCAGTAAAAGTGATACTGAACCTATCATAGCCATTCCTCCGTCTTCAGGTAGTATATTGACATTGAATGGTCTTATTTCAAATTAAGCAGGTTTTTCTGCAGGTAACAGTGTGTATGTGGATCTCAGTTCGGATATACAAACTCCTATAACAAGAGATAGCTGGGACTTAGGATTTTATAGTGGCTCCGATTTTAGGGTAATTTTAAATAATTCGGTAAGTGCTGCCGCAACAGTTACAGCCAAAAATAGCTTAACTGAGGTTGGAAGCGGATACACTAAATTTGACCTTAGCGATCAACCAAGGAGCGCCAGATGCAGAACATTTTAAAAATATTGATGGTTTAAATGGGTCTTTGGAATCTACAGTAATACCAGCAATTTTAAATATTGACACAAAAAATAAAGTCATTATTCTAAATAGAGGAACTGGTGGCGGAGTCGCGAAACGTCCTTGGATAAAACTAAAAATTAGTAAAAGTTCAAATGGCGGCTATACATTACAATATGGTACGATCAAACAAACCACGAACTTCAAATCTGTACAAGTTTCAAAAGATGAAGCCTATAATTTCAAATACATCTCATTAAATGCTGGATCTGAAGTGAAAGTAGAGCCTAAAAAAGACGAATGGGATTTCGTATGGGGATATTCTGTTTACCAAACATCATTTGGACCATCTGGACTAGTAGCATACAATTTCTCAGATTTAGTGTTTAGCAATATACATTCTAAAACAGAAATTGCTGAAATTTTAACTACAGAAAATTTCAAATATAATACCTTCAAGTCTTCTGATTTAACAAATCCAATAGTAAAATTCAGTAAAAATAGAGATGTTATAGGAGCTAATTGGAGGGTCACTACAGGTACAACTGCTGGAGTAAAAACAGATAGATTCTACGTAGTCAAAGACTCAAAAGGAAATAACTACAAGTTGAAATTCAACAGATTTGGCGCAGGTAATGATGGAGGAACTCGTGGAAAACCAGTAATTCAATACGAATTACTAAAATAAAATATTAAGGCTTCGAGTGATTTTCGAAGCCTTAATATTTTATTACACCGAAAATAGCGTATTCAACTCTTCCAAAGTTTCTGCTGAGGTTTGGATATCTTTTATCACTTTGCCTTTTTCTAAAGCGATAATACGATCTGAAATTTCTACAGTATGAGACAAATCGTGACTTGAAATCAGAATTGTAACTTCCCTATTCTGAATCAAATCACGAATAAGTTTTTTCAATCTAAACTGCGAACTGGGATCAAGATTGGCAAAAGGTTCATCTAATATTATGAGTTCTGGATTGCCAATTAAAGCACCTATAATACCTACTTTTTTCTGATTCCCTTTGGAAAGATCACGTATATATTTATTTTTATGCAAAACTTCTCCATTGAAAAACTCTTCGTATTGCGCTACAAAAGTATCTATCTCTTCCTTCCCTATATTACTCAATTCCCCAACAAAATAGAAATATTCTTCTGGTGTCAAATAACCAATCAGAAAAGAATCATCAACAAATGATCCGGTAAAATCTTTCCAACGATCACTTGCATGGACATTTATTTCATTGATACGAATTTCACCCGAACTTGCTTGTATCAAATCCAATAAAATGCTAAACAATGTCGTTTTTCCTGCGCCATTATTGCCGACAAGACCTACACTTTCTCCTCTTTTGATTTCGATATGTTCGATATCAAGTACCTTAACTCCGTTATATTCTTTTGACAAATTATGTATAGTAATCATTTTTCTAAGTTTTAGCTAATTATCCTCTTTGTTTAAAACCTTCTAACATTTTGTAACGATTGCTCATATACATCTCTACGAGACCGTTGATAATTACTTTTCGTAGTAATAATCCCACCAAGCCAAATCCAATAAGTACAAAATTCGCAGTATGTTCATCTAAAAAAGTTTTTATAGAAAACCATATTACAATTGGAATAATGAGGAGCGGTATACTTACCAACCATTGTGCAGCACCTATCCCTTGATAATTAAACATATTGCCATTCGATAGATCAATATATTTGCGGTTGTACGCACCAAAAGCCAATAAAATTGGAATATTTACACCTGCGTTATAAATCGCACAAGATACGTTCAGAAACATTTTATCCCAACCAAAATACACATAAGGCGTGCTCAAAATCGTTAAAATAAGAATAGACCCATACATCAACAAAGCTTTTGCTTCCAAGTAATTTTTCATCGTGACGGGCCTTGTTTGGAACAATGGAAAATAAGAGCTATCCCATGCAGGAATAAACTGTCCAAAATTGATGATGAACATTCCCGTCATAAAGATACCCACAAAAACAAGCATAGTTGAATCTTCGTATTGTGGATTGGTATAAAACAATAGACCATACAGCAAAAATCCTAAACTAACGTAGAGTGCTGTCTTCGCACGCTTATTGCGCCACAACAATTTTAAATCCAACTGAAGAAATGGTCCCAAATCACCGAAACGATTTGTCCAACTTAAATCCGAAGCTTGATACGTTTTTTGTTTACTATCCAAATAGGCATCTAAATATAAATTCGCTCGTACATCTTTGAACGTCAACAAATAACTCAACACGACTAAACCCAAAGGTAGGAGTCCTACTATTGGATAATTTAAAATCAAATTAAAGAAACTTCCAAATAAATTCGTGATGGAAAAAATCCCAAAATCCTCCAATGCATATAACGCTAAGCATAGGACAATAAATGGAACCAGTGCTTTTAAATTAGTAGAAAACCTACGTTGCACCCAAAAGTTGAGGTAATTAATCGTCAACACGAATCCCATTAATCCTATTAACCACGACAATAAAGAAAATATAGAATAATCTGTATTTACTATGCAGATACTAATAAAGGGTACCGCTGTAACTAATGTCAACAGATTATAGAATGAAAACAATGATTTCGCGAGTAGTACATGAACGATTTTTTGGCGTTCAACACGCTGTGTTAGCAAAGACTTTGCATTTATTACTGGTAGATTTTGTAACACAAACCGCAGCATAAATTCAAATAACAACCACAGCAATAGGAAATTATTGACAAATAAAATAGGTTCTTCGTTTGGATATAATTCTTGTATCGCGAAGTAAAGTCCAAAGCCAAGAAGTATAAATATTGCTAAAAAATATATCCCCAAGAATCCTAAAAAAAACTTGACTGCCAAACCTTTTCCCACATTCGCCGATCTAAAAAATGATTTCCATTCTAATCGAAGCAATTTTAAAAACATATAAAGATGTATTACGGGTGAATTGATTGATATACTAAACTAATATTTTAAACTGATAATATAGAAATTTTGTCTTAAAAAAATCGGATAGGAGGAACGGGATTAATTCCCGTTCCGACCTTCCACAGCACCGCACGTACCGTTCGGTATACGGCGCTTCCCTAAGTTGTAACACAAACTCGCTTGTATTCTGCCAGTAAAGACGGGTATCCCAGGTGTTTAAGATAATCGTTGGAAAGAGTGGTTGTCAGTATCCAGCTTTTTGCTGTGTGCCAGTAACTTTTCCTTGTGTTAGCCCATTCATACGCCTTGTACTTACTTACACCTAGTTGCACCAGGTTCAAGATTTTAGTCTTGGTTCGTTTCCATTGTTTCCATTTGACCATACGTAGACGGC
>NZ_VIQM01000048.1 GCF_008520265.1 Sphingobacterium cavernae | reverse complement strand
GCAAATCTGTTTTCGGACAGCTGATTTCGTTAATTGACGATAAGATCATAAAAAGTGCAGTAAAAAAAAGCAGTTCGGATCGTTACGTTAAACGTTTTACAACTAAAGACCACCTGATTAGTATGTTATTTTGTTCTTTTTCCAAATGCACTTCCTTGCGCGAGATATCTGGGGCCATCTTGGTTTATCAGGTAAGACCGGCCATTTCCAATTAAATCACATTCCAAAAAGAAGTACTTTGTCCGATGCGAATAAGAAAAGAGACGTGGGAGTTTTTGAAAACATATACCATCAACTATTGAATCAATATGGCCATTTTTTATCGGACAGCCGAATTAAAGATGTTATCAATAAACAGGTTAAAATTTTTGACAGCACGACAATAAGCTTATTTAAAGACATTTTAAGCTGTGTTGGCCGGAATCCTCGAAATGGTAAAAGAAAAGGAGGGATCAAAGTTCATACCGTAATCCATGCGGATGAAATCGTGCCGGAGTTGGTCTGGTTTAGTGCAG
>NZ_VIQM01000049.1 GCF_008520265.1 Sphingobacterium cavernae | reverse complement strand
CTTCAAGCGGATGATGAATAAATGGAAATCATCATTTTTTGTCTTTATTCAAAACCTGTTTATCCAACTCTATTGTTGCAGGTTAAATTGGATAATCGGATCAAAATAGCTTTTTAAGGCTTGACTATGTAGAGGTTTCCTCTGGAATGGGATTTTTGAAAAATGTAATTATTGATCAGCATTTTATAATGCGTAGTCGATATAATAGATTGCTAAGTGTGTTATATGATCATTCTGATAAAACAGTTGTTGGGATTGATGAGGGTACAGCTTTGGTGGTTTCTAAAAATAAGGCTCGCATCAGTGGTGATAGCCAGGTACTCGTGGTGAACAATCCTAAAAACAAAAAAATTACGACTAATGGAAAAGTCTCTTTTCAGCAAGCAAACTTATCGATTTACGTCCACGGACAAGAATTTAAATTAAAAAACTAATTATTTAACATATAACTATGAAAAGGTTTTTACTACTAGCTGGATGTATTATCAACATAATGTTGATAGGTTCGTGTTCCGGTGAAAAATATAATTTCGATGACCTGCCTAGAGCAGTGAAAAGTTACTTCACAGTATCGAACGTTGAACTAAATATAAATGAAGCTATTGCATTTAAGAATGAGTCTGAAGATGCGACAACCTATCTGTGGGATTTTGGTGACGGTACTACTTCATCTGAAGCAAATCCGTCCAAAATTTATACAGTACCAGGTATGTATACGGTAAAGCTTAAGGCTATTGGAGATGGAGGAACAGGTAATTATTCACAAGATATTGCTGTCGTTGATCCTAATGCAGTAATAGAAACGGATAATGAGTTATATTTCATAGAATATAATTCTGATCTTATCAGAAAACTATCCTTAATTCCTGGTTCTAATGTTGAGACCGTTGCTAATATGTCAGGAAAAGGTGGTCATGGAATGACTTATGATCCTATAAATAATAAGATATATTTTTGTGATTTTGAAAATACCAACAACGGTAAGATTTTGCGTATGAATCTTGATGGAACTAACATTGAAGAGGTATTAACTGGTTTAGGATCTCCGTATGGGGTAGCAATCAATCATGCAGAAGGTAAAATGTATATTGCAGATGGTGCAAATGTTTCAAGAGCTAATCTAGATGGAACTGGCTTTGAAAAGCAATTTGTAAATATCTCAGGTGGTGCTATGCGGGCTATTGGATTCAGTACAAAAACTAACCTAATTTATTTTTACGAAGTAAATGACGAATATATGTATGTAGCAAAACCTAATGGTACAGGCGTCGAGCAGTTAATTGAAGGAGCGTACGGATATGGTTTGTACATTGATGATGTGAATGAAAAAATCTATTATGATGATCGTAATAATGCGGGATTAATGCGCGCTAATTTGGATGGTACTAATCCCGTGAAAATTGCTTCCTTTTCTGGCAATCGAGGCGGATCTGGGATGGCAGTTGATCATGATGAAAATAAAATTTATTGGTCAGAGACAAATTTGGGCAATATCAAAAGAGCGAATTTGGATGGTACAGAACCTGAAACTGTTCGCTCAGGACTTAGTAATCCTCGAGGAATGTTTATTAAACATTAGAATTTAGCTAATGAAAATAAAGAGACAATCAATTGATTGTCTCTTTTAGTTTATAAAGTTTTGCAATAATAATATTGGAAGTGAATTGGTAATCCTTTTGTATTCTGTATTTTTGCATCGATGAATAAAATTATCCTTAATAAAGGCAAAGATAAAGCCGCTTGGCAGTTGCACCCTTGGGTGTTTTCAGGCGCTATCAACAAAAAAGAAGGTAAAATCCAAAACGGCGATATCGTTTCAGTATACAATTGTGACGATGAATTTATCGCTTATGGGGTATACAACAATACTTCTCGTGTGGCTGTTCGTTTATTAGAATGGAATCCAGCGAATAAAATCGACGAAAATTGGTGGAGAGTACGCGTACAAAAGGCCGTACAAAATAGAAGACATTTATTGACAGAAAATAACGATTCTGTGCGTTTGATTTTTGCGGAAGCAGATTTTTTGCCGGGATTGATAGCAGATAAATACGCTGATTTTATTTCAATCCAAGTACATGCTGCGGGTGTTGAGAATGTAAAAAACATCGTTGTTGATGAGTTGGTGAAGTTGCTCTCGCCAAAAGGAATATATGAACGCAGTGATTTGAAATCTCGCGAACATGAAGGTCTTGCTGATACAAACGGTTTATTGTGGGGTGAAACACCACCAGAATTTGTTGATATGGTAGAAAATGGAATTCATTACAAAGTGAATATCATTGATGGGCAAAAATCAGGCTTCTATTGTGATCAACGTGAAAACCGCTACTTGACTGCGCAGTATGCCAAAGGAAAACGTATGTTGGACTGTTTTTGTTACTCAGGTGGATTTACCTTGAATGCATTACGCGAAGATGTGCGCGAAGTCGTTGCGGTGGATAGTTCGGCTTTGGCGATTGAGACATTAAAGAATAACATTATTCACAATGGTTTTGACTCTACAAAATATACCGCAGTACAATCTGATGTGAATAAGTACTTGCGTACGTTGGGTGAGCAAGGGGAGAAGTTTGATGTGATTGTGTTGGATCCACCAAAATATGCGCCTTCTCGTTCTACATTAGAAAAGGCGTCACGTGCGTACAAAGATTTGAACCGAAGAGGTTTAATGTTGTTAGAGTCTGGAGGACTATTGGCGACATTCTCTTGTTCAGGTGCTATGGATATTGAAACATTCAAACAAGTTATAGCTTGGGCTGCGTTAGATGCTGGTAAAGAAATACAATTTATTCGTCAATTTTCGCAACCAGAAGATCATCCTGTACGAGCGTCTTTCTCCGAAGGAGAATACCTGAAAGGTTTACTCGTTCGCGTTTTATAAAGATTTTGGCTTTCTTCACAGAAAGCCTTTTTAATGTTAAATTATTTATGCTACAGACATCTACATCAAAGCCAATTTATTCCATTTTAGTTGCCGTTAGCTTTGCGCACTTACTCAATGATTTAATCCAAGGTGTATTACCCGCGGTTTATCCGCTGCTAAAGGAAGTTCACAATTTGGACTATGGGCAGATTGGTCTGATTACCTTTGTGTATCAGATGTCAGCTTCTATTTTTCAGCCGCTTGTAGGCGCGTATACGGATAAGCATTCGCATCCTTATTCGCAGATAGTGTCCATGAGTATTTTGATTGTGGGTATGTTGATGTTTGCTAATGCAGATAGTTATCCGCTTTTATTATTTTCTGTTTTCTTGGTTGGCGTTGCTTCATCTATTTTTCATCCCGAATCATCCCGGATAGCCTATCTTGCGTCATCGGGACAACGAAGTTTAGCGCAATCAATTTTTCAAATTGGGGGAAATGCAGGTATGGCTTTAGCGCCTATCGCCGTAGCTTATATTGTATTGCCTAGAGGGCAATGGGCTTTAATGTGGTTAATTGCAATTCCAATTATTGGTCAATTTGTTGCTTATTATATTGGCAATTGGTACAAAAAGCGTTTAATTAATCAAGCCAAAAAAGAAATTAAGCCGATTAAAATTCCAGATATCTCAAAAGGAAAAGTCATTATATCCGTACTTGTTTTACTGTTACTGATTATGTCCAAATACTTTTATGTATCAAGCATAACAAATTTCCTGCAATTCTACACGATGGAGAAATTTGGCATAACAGATATACCAGCACAGGTTTATTTGTTCTATTTCTTATTAGCTATTGCTGTTGGAACTATGCTGGGAGGTATTTTTGGTGACCGTTTTGGACGCAAATATGTGATTTGGTTTTCGGTATTGGGAGCTGCACCCTTTACATTGGCTTTACCTTATGTTGATTTGACCATGACCGCGGTTTTTATCGTAATTATTGGAATAATTCTATCTTCTGCTTTTCCAGCAATTATAGTGTATGCACAAGAATTGTTGCCAAAGAAATTAGGAATGGTTTCGGGACTTTTTTACGGTTTTGCTTTTGGTATGGCAGGAATAGGTTCTGCTTTATTGGGCTATTTTGCGGATAAAACTTCAATTGAATATATTTACCATATATGTTCGTATTTGCCTTTGATCGGTGTGGTTGCGGCGTTGTTGCCGAATTTGCAGCGAATAAATTATGTAGAAGAATAAGATTGGAAATAGGTTGTTCGATTAAAAAATGTTAAACTTTCTTTTGTGTAAAGTATTTTTAGTTATTTTTAATAAAACACTTTGCGATGAAATTATCTCTTACTAATTGTTTCTTGTTCCTGATTGTATTTGCCCTCTTTTCTTGTGATAAAGATCAATCTTTTGATGAAAACATAGGAATCGATGGTAATATTATAAAAAGTACCATTACGAAAGTGGACGATTGGGTTGAAATAAAAATTCCCAATTAAAACGCTAGTATTACTGCTATTTATGGAAATATTGATGATACATTAATAGTGGCTAGATTGTTCGATATCCTTATTACGACAGATAAAGGTAAAACTTGGAATATAGTAGCTGAAACTAAAAGGGGTATATCAGGCATTACAAGAATAAATAATGAATTATGTGCTTTATCCACATTCTCAGTTGATAAGGGGTTACAATTCAGCTCTTCACCTTTCTTTTTTTCTCAAGATAATGGTGTAACATGGGGACATGAGCACAAATATAACTATGAAGTTTATGATAAATTAATGGTGGTAACATCTAAAGTAAACCTTAGCGATGACAAATCAGTAGAATATAGGAGCGATCAGGAGTTTCAACACCCTAAATACCCTTCACAAGCTAAACCTGATTTATTAATAATGAATAATGCTGTATTGGAATATGAGCTTGAGTTTCCATTTCTCAAACAAATTAGTTACCTCTATCGAGATACAAATGGAATATTGTACGTAGGTGTTAGAGGTGTAAAATTTGAACCTGATTATTCTGAATATAATTTTAAGACAGAAACAGGAACCGTTCGTTATCCCACCTCGGAAAATGTATGTTATTTATATTATAAAAAGATAGAGGCTTCTAATTAAATAGCCTCTATCTTTTACCATCTAATCAAGGCGGAACCCCAAGTAAATCCTGCGCCGAAAGCAGCTAAACAGACAATATCTCCATCTTTAATTTTGCCTGCTTCCCAGGCTTCACATAATGCGATAGGGACAGAGGCTGCAGTTGTATTTCCATACTTTTGGATATTGTTGAATACTTTATCATCGGATAAGCCTAATATTTTTTGTACAAATTGTGAAATACGCAAATTGGCTTGATGCGGTATTAACAAATCGATATCTGCAGGAGTTAAATTATTCTTGGCTAATGCCTTACCAATGACTTCAGGAAATTTAGCTACTGCTTTTTTGAATACAGCTTGACCATCCATTACAGGAAAAGCTGTGCCATCTTCCAACATTTTGGGTGTCATTAATAATCCACCCAATTCTTGATCCGGCCATTCGGGCTGTTCTTCTAGCCAAATTCCGCTCGATGCCCCTGGGTAATACATGGCTAATTTCTCCGCGTCCGCTCCATCAGAATGAAGATGCGTACTTAATATTCCTTTATTAGGCTCTGTTGTTGGCTGAACGACTACAGCACCTGCACCATCCCCAAAAATTACGGAAACAGCACGGCCTCGTGTAGAAAAGTCCAATGCAAATGAATGTTTTTCAGATCCGACTACCAATACATTTTTGTACATACCTGTTTTTACAAATTGATCTGCAATGGATAGTGCGTATACAAAACCCGAACATTGATTACGGATATCTAGCGCACCTATTTCACCCATGCCCATTTCGCGTTGTAATAAAACGGCACATCCCGGGAAATAGTAGTCTGGAGATAATGTAGCAAATACGATAAAATCAATATCTTGAGCAGTCACGCCAGCACGTTCAATAGCAATTTTGGAAGCTTCAATAGCCATTGTAGTCGTGGTTTCACCCATTCGATCCGCGTATCTTCTTTCTTTGATTCCAGTACGTTCTTGGATCCATTCGTCAGTTGTATCCATGAATCGGGTTAAATCGTTATTTGTATATATATTTTTGGGTACATAGTAACCTATACCAGCAATTTTCGACTGAAACATAGTGACTTTAATTTTTATAATTAGTTATCGCAAAAGCAATTTAAAATTACAGTTTTTTTTGAAAAATAAGCTACTTTTGTAGTATGAGTGTTGAGACCACGCAAGAAACCTATACCCTAGAAGAAATTTTGGCTTCTGTCAAAGAAAGCCACCGTCTGATCCTTTGGAATGATGATACGAATACATTTGATCATGTCATTTACTGCTTGATGCATCATCTGCAATACACCGAAGGAGAAGCTGAAAGAATTGCATGGACCGTACATAACGATGGCAAATGTGCGATACTAGAAGGCTCGTATACCGAAATGGAAATTTACCGTAAAATTTTAAAAGCTGAAGGGCTTACTGTTTCGGTAGATTGATTACACATTGGTAATATTGCAGTTACGTATATGGATTTTGTGCGAATAATCTACATTTTTGCACAAATACACATTCATAAACAATCATGTATCTGAAAAGAATCTATCTAATATTGCTGTTACTACCATTTTACGCGATAGCTCAACAGGGAAACCTCAAAGTAAAGATAATACAACAAGAAAATAAACAACCTATCTTAGGGGCATCTGTAACAATTGTTACTCCCACATCAAAAGCACCAATTAAAGGACGTCAAACAGACAACTCAGGTGTAGCAGTTATAGATGCAATACCAGCAGGAACATATAGTCTACAAGTTACTTATGTAGGCATGATCAACCACGATGCTGACAATATTCAAATCACTTCAAATAAAACTTTAGATCTCGGCACAATTGAATTAATTGAAGCAGGCAAACAACTTGAAGAAGTTGTGGTACAAGGTCGCGTAGCGGATTTGCAATTGGGCATTGATAAGAAGGTGTTTGACGTTTCGCAAAGTCTTGTTTCTGTAGGTGGAACGGCACAAGATTTACTTGGAAATGTGCCTACATTGCAAGTTGATGCGGATGGTGCCGTAAGTCTACGAGGTTCATCAAGTGTGAAAATTTTAATTGATGGTAAAGAGTCAGCTATGGCGGGTTCTGACGTAAATAAACTTTTGCAATCACTGCCAGCGGATGCAGTATCTAAAGTTGAAATTATTACAAATCCTTCTGCGAAATACGATGCTGAAGGACAATCTGGCATTATTAACATTGTTTTAAAGAAAAATATTCACACTGGTTTAAATGGTAACGTAACTGCTTCGGCTGGAAATTACGACAACTATAACGCGGGACTTACCTTAAATTATAGAGACAAAAAATTTAATTATTTCGGTAGTTACAATTTCAGGCATGGTCGCAACCTTGGAGAAGGTTTTACAAAAACAATAGGTCTTATCAATGGCGTTCAAGATCCCAACAGTTTAGTAACTGAAACGGAGAACGAATCTTTCCGTAAGGGAATTAACAATTCGTTGCGATTGGGAATGGATTATTATGCGAATAATAAGACGACATTGAGTTTGGGTGGTAATCTAAGTATTCGTGACAACGATCGAGGAGAGGACCTATTTTATAAATCGTACCGCGGACAACAAACACCAGTAATTACACCACGTACCTCGCGCCAATTTGAAAAAGATTTGGGTTACGATTTATCTTTTGATTTTAAGCGTGAGCTAAAAAGAGAAGGCGAAGAGTTGACTGCAAATGTAACATACGGTAACGATAAGGAAGACGGTACGAACGATTACGAACAGACGAATCCAAGTTTTGTTAGTAAGCGTTTTAATGAGACTGGAGAAAAAGGTCAAAACTGGAATTTCCAATTAGACTATTTATTGCCTTTGGGTGAGAACCACAAGTTTGAAGCTGGATACCGTACTACTTTACGTAATTCCAATGATTTTCAATATTCTGATACGTTAGCGAATGAATTGTGGATTCCAGATTATACAGTGTCCAATGAATTTGAGATGAAGAGTGGAGTCCATGCTTTATATGCGAATTACCAACGCATGCTTGGTGAGAGAATTGGTTTGCAAGTTGGACTTCGTGCTGAGGACGCTTATTTAAATACAGAAAATAAAAGTGTAGATCCCGACAGAATTGCAACGGGAAATTATAGCGATAAAGGTAATTTGGATTATTTCCGTCTGTATCCAAGTGTATTCTTGACTTACGATGTTAATGGAGAAGGCGATAAAGTGCAGTTATCATATTCTAGGCGTGTGCAACGTCCGCGTGGATGGCAAGTAAATCCTTTTGTGAGTTTATCCGATCCATTAAATATCCGTCAAGGAAATCCGAATTTGATGCCTGAAGATATTCATGCTATGGAAATGAGTTTTGCGAAATTTTATGACAAATGGAATTTCATTACAACAGCATATTACCGTCGTGTTAATGATATGACACAACCACTTCAGTACGATACTAACGATCCTATTGCCGCAATTTATTTAGAGGGTAAAGAGAATGCTACTTTTATGCGTTGGGAAAATGTGGGCTCACGTGATAATGCAGGTTTAGAATTAATTTCTAAGGTCAATATTTTCAATTGGTGGGATGCTACAGCGAATGCGAACATTTATTACCAACGAGTGAATCCTGTAGAAAGTTATAATATCAATAAAGTAGAAAATATTGCATGGGATGCTAATTTGACTACGAATGTGAAATTTACTTCCACGACATCATTACAAGTGAAAGGTGATTACCGTGCACCGATGAAAACACTACAAGGTAGAATGAAGTCTATGCATGGCGTGGATTTGGCATTACGTCAAGATATTTTGAAAGGGAAAGGTTCGTTATTATTCAATGTTCGTGATGTGTTTGATAAGCGTAGATTTGGTGGTGACACTAATTTGCCGACACGTTATTCTGATTTCTATCACCGCTGGTCTAGAAGAACTTTTAACTTGACTTTCTCCTACCGTTTCGGTCTACAAGATTTGACAAAATCAAAACGTAATGACGATAGACCAATGGATGATATGGAAGGTGGCTATTAAGACTTTTATTTACGACGATATTAATATTTTTACTATTTTTAATCATATTATAAATTTTAAACTATGATAAAACGATTAATCCAATCTGCATTTGTTCTTACAATTCTGATATCTACATCTTGTGCACAGAATAAAAAAGCGACAGAAGCGATGACTGCAAAACCAAACGTTGAAGAATTGAGACTTCCTAGAGTAGATGTCAAATCACTAAAGAAAGATAAAAATGGTGCCTACATTATTTTTGACGGTAGTTCCTTGACTGGCTGGCGCGGATACAACAAAGAACATGTGCCAAATAAATGGAGTATTGAAGACGGTGCATTGAAATTTTCTAAAAACCCGAAAGTTGATAAGGCTGAGGGTGGGGACATAGTTTTTGGCTATGACTTCAAAAACTTCGAATTGTCTTTTGAATGGAAAATCTCTGAAGCAGGAAACTCAGGCGTGTTCTTTTTAGCAAAAGAAATCAAAGGTCAACCAATCTATATTTCAAGTCCAGAATATCAAATTTTGGACAATGAAAAACATCCAGATGCCAAAATGGGGGTGGATGGTAACCGAAAATCAGCATCTTTGTACGATATGATTCCTGCTAAGCCACAAAATGCGAAGGCAGTAGGAGAGTGGAATACTTCTAAAATCTTAGTAAAAGGAAATACCGTGCAGCATTTCCAAAATGGGGTGAAAGTCGTGGAATATACTATCCGTACAAAAGAATGGACGGACTTATTACAAGTAAGTAAATTCAGTCAAGAAAAATGGCCTGTAGCTTTTGAACTATTAAATAATGTAGGAGGAGCTTCAAAATCAGGTTTGATAGGTTTTCAAGATCATGGTGATGATGTGTGGTATCGTAATATAACTGTGAAAGTATTATAAAAATGATTTTAAAAAACATTCTATTAAGAGAGAGCTTGTTGTGCTCTCTCTTTTGTTTAGTGGGGCTGTCTGTAGCTATAGCTCAAAGTAAAAAATATTTCAATCCTTTAACTGATAATGCAGTGCAAGGACGCTTAGAGGTTTTGAATTCTGCATCTGATTATGGCAGGTTGCCGCATGCAATACAGAGTTCAGTGCGCGAAGCTGTATGGCATTTAGGGACAAATTCTGCGGGGTTATATGTAGAGTTTCAAACGGAAGCTGATAGCATACAAGTCCGCTATAAAGTCAAGCATGGGTTAAATATGCCGCACATGCCCTCCACTGGAGTAAGTGGTGTTGACCTGTACTCATTTGATAAATCAAATAAAAGATGGGAATGGGCTTTTGGTCAGTATCAGTTTAAGGATACACTGACGTATAATTTCAATAATATTGGGGTCAATAAAAATCATGTCTATAGATTATACTTACCGCTTTATAATACTGTAGAATGGCTTGAAATTGGAGTCGCTGAGAATAAGGAATTTAAGTTTGTAAAAACACATAGTAAACCTATTGTTGTTTATGGAACTTCAATAGCACATGGTGCATGTGCTACGCGTCCAGGTTTAGCATGGACAAACATTTTAGGGAGATCATTCCCTAATGAGATTATAAACCTTGGTTTTTCAGGTAATGGTCGTTTGGAGCAACCGTTACTCGATTTGATAAATGCCGAAGAAGCAGATGCTTTTATACTGGATTGTATCCCGAATTTAGCAATCACTAAATCTCGTTCAGAAGCACAGTTAGACTCATTGATAACTAATGCTGTCAAGACGTTAAGGATTAAACATCCAAATACCCCAATTATTTTAGCTGAACACAGTTCGGCTGAGACTCCAGGATTCCAGAATAGACATACAATGGAGGAATATGGTCGTTCTTCAAAAGTCACAAATGCCACGTATCAAAAGTTGAAGAAAGCAGGAATAAAAAAACTATATTTCATTTCTGCTAAAGATTTCGGCTTGGACATTGAATCAACTGTCGATTACGCACATCCTAATGATATTGGCATGATGAAAATATCCCACGCGTATTATGAAGTTTTGCGAACTTTATTGAAATGATGCGTAAAATAATTAGGTTTTAATCTTTTTTTGAAAAGATTAAAACCTAATTATCAGTTTTCTATTATTCTTGAACTCTAATACCATACACTCTACCTTCCACATCAGTAATTGTCCAACGCGTAGAAGTGAATATTAAAGTATTTTTGCCATTAGGTATTAATCTAGCTAATGGGTTAATCGGTACATCAGGTCTTATAAACAGTTCTCTCAAATTCTCAGACATACGTTTTCTGCCAAATAATCTTATATTACCATTTTGATCAAATGTTAATCTAACTACAGGAATTTCTTGACGGGGACTAGTTGCGGAGCCGTGGTTAATATGATAAATTACAGGTATTCCTGGTCTGCTGCTAGGAATATCCGCACTTCCATAATATGTCAAATCACTAAAATATACATCATGCAATGGGAATCCTTCAAAGTTAAGTTCTCTACTTAATAAATTTTGTCCATTAATATTTAAATTAAACGAGTTATCTAAATACCAAATATCGATTTGTGCTCCAAAAGTAGGGTTTTCAAATTCTACCTTATGAGTAAATGGGACATTTGTTGTTACTGTATCAACGAAATGGAAATGTGGATTGGCGCCAATCAATGTTGTTTCAGGTACATTAAACGTGAGTACTAAATTGTATTTAACACCTGGTGTAAGGTTTAAATTCTCAATATCCACACGTCTTGATACATCTCCGCTAGTTAAAGCTTCAATTGTAAATTCACCCTCGGTGATGGTTGATGGGGTATTTAATATTGTCGGATTTATTGAGGTAGTGCTTTTTACAGTTAAATCACTGAAAGGTATAAAGGGAAAAACAACAGGGGACCCTAATAAGTTCTCATTTGTTGCTGCGGCAGTAATTGTACTATTACTAACTTTAAATTTCGTTTTTGAATAACTTGGTTTAAAATATGATGCACCTACAACACCTCTGATTTGTGTGTAGCCAGATGTGCTATTGTCCAATTTTATAATGGTAGTAATCTGAGCAAATTGATGTCTGAATTTTATTTTAATCGTTGTATTACTATTATGAGCTACTGTGACATCTTGCTTTTGATACATAAAAGAGACTTGCTGATTAGTAATCGCTGCAGTGTTAATATTAGATGCATTTTCAATTTCAGCAGGATACTGTGTTTGGGAGTCTATAGAGTAGGCAACAATCGTGTATTCTTTTCCACCAAAAACTAATAAGGGGCCTGTCAGACTTTCTTGACCGCGAATGTAGCTTTTCGAAGTGACCAATGCACCAGTAGCTTTGTTTATTTATTAATTGTTTTTGTAGAATTGGTGTAATACGTCTTATTTATTTAATATTAATGGTTGAAAACATTATTTTAAACAGAAAAAGGCATATAAATTAATATATGCCTTTAAAATCTTTTGTTAACTATTAGTTATTTAGCCTGTATTCCATATATTCTTCCCCATATATCTTTTATGTTCCAAATAGTGGAATTGAAGCGAAGCTTATTTGTTCCTTTTGGGTCAAATTTTACGGGACTATAAGTGACTCCACTTCTTAATTTTAAAAGTCGAAGTTCATCAGTTAAACTTTTAGGTCCATAAAGAAGTATTCTGCCTTCTTCATCAATTACTAACTTAATAACCGGCACTTCTTTTCTTTCTTTGTCGTTTAGCCAGTAAATTTGCGTAATTCCTGATTCGGGTTTTCCATACCAAGTACCATCACTAAACTCAACATCCGTCTTGAGGTAATCTTCAAAATTTATTTCTTTGGAGAAGACTGGTGAATCATTTACATACAGTTGGAAGGAATTATCCAAATAGAATATATCTAATTGAGCTCCGAAAGTCGGGTTTGTAAGATTTACAGTATATTCAACATGTTTATCACCGTTACCACCTTTTTGGTAGTATTTAGGGTCTGCTGAAAAAAATCATTGAGTTTTTCAGCAGACCCTAAATAATATCTTGTGATTAAAAAAAATTATTTATCATAAGAGCTTATTCCATGGTCTTTGGGCTACCATGAATCAATATAGCATGGGAATACTGTGGCGAGTTACTAAACACAATCGCGCTTGATGAAAACAATACTTTATTATCCTCGTATATCATTACCAATTCAATATTGGGTTTAATATAACTTATCATTTATATCTATGGTTATTTAGGACAAATGTAAATTATGTCTATGGTTTATTCTTGGTTATTTTACTAAATCACCTTTTTAGGTTAGTTTTTAGAAATACTCTTAATAAATACACGGTATACTAGTGATTTTTGAATCAACATAGAAAGAAAAGAAATCAAAAAATATCTTGTAACTCTTTCAAGTCAACGATCATATGTGGTATATCTTGGGGTTTATCTGTTCCTATTACATTGAAATATATCGCATCAAGTCCGGCATTGAGGGCGCCGCGAACATCTGCATCGATATTGTCACCGATCATTATTGAATTTTCTTTGGAGGCTTCTCCATTATTTACGGCGTAGTCAAATATACGCGGGTCGGGTTTATTAACCCCAAAAACTTCTGAAATAACAATAGTTTTAAAGTATTTGCGTAGATCGCTATGTGTCAATTTGGCCTCACATGCTTCTTTAAAGCCATTGGAAATTAGATGTAGATTATATCTATTTTGCAAGTACTCTAAAGTTTCTATTGCATGTGGGAATAGATTCGTCTTTGTAGGACAAATTTTTAAATATTCTTCCTCAAAACCTACAGGAAATAATGCAGGATCAACGCCTAATTGCGTGAATGTATCTGCAAAACGTAATTTTCGAAGTGTAGGCTTGTCTATTTTACCGTGATGATAAAGTTCCCAAACACGGTGGTTGTTGATGGTGTATGTTTCAATAAATTCATCCGAATTAGGTCTATTGAATAGAGTGTCAAATTTGTATACGTAGTACAATTCATGCAAAGTCTCTTGTGCATTACGGTCAAAATCCCAAATCGTATGATCTAAATCGAAGAAAATATCTTTTTTGTACTGAAACATATACAAAGATATAAAATGTATTGAGATGTCATTTAATGCAGTTTTTCTTCTTATTGTCATAAAACCTGACGTATTTTCTATTGCTGTGTGATTTAAGTATTTTTGTTGAAATAAAGGATATGAGAAGAGCTCTATTTTGGTTTTATGTATTAGCGTTTTATGCCATCTGCCAACTTTTTGCATGGGGCTACATGTTTATCAAGTATGTTCCAGATCGCAAAGGAATGGTGATTGGTGAGGGAATGATTTTTATTTTGATCTTTATTTTGGGGATCATTCGACTAAAAAGACATTTAGAAAAAGAACGCAATTACTCACAACAACAAAATAACTTTTTACTTTCAGTCACGCACGAGCTTAAATCGCCTTTGGCATCTGTTAAGTTGTATTTGCAGACTATTCTGAAGAGAGATTTGGATAGAGAGCAACAAAAAAGCTTTTTGTCTAATTCTTTGAAAGATATCGAACGTTTGGATTATTTGGTGGAAAATGTATTGTTGGCTACCAAATTAGAGAATCGCAGCTTTAATCTCCCAAAAGAGAATTTTGATTTTTCTATGTTAGTTGAAGATGTGTCTGAGAGATTACAGAAGAATTCTTGTAAGACAGAAATGATTCATACAGAGATTGAGCCAAACATCACCTTGAATGCAGATAAGTTTGCAATAACTAATGTAGTCAACAATTTGGTGGAGAATGCCATTAAATATTCGCCGCCATGTGCTACAGTGGATGTAAAATTGAATAAAAAGGGCAATGATCTCGTACTCACTGTCGCAGACCATGGGCAAGGTATTGCAGATGAGGAAAAAAAGCTTATTTTTAATAAATTCT
This sequence comes from Sphingobacterium cavernae, assembly GCF_008520265.1. Classification (GTDB taxonomy): domain Bacteria; phylum Bacteroidota; class Bacteroidia; order Sphingobacteriales; family Sphingobacteriaceae; genus Sphingobacterium; species Sphingobacterium cavernae. The sequence continues at coordinate 20,756 of NZ_VIQM01000049.1, read as the reverse complement.
ACCGTGTTGGAAATGAATCAACCCGCAAAACCAAAGGAACTGGTTTAGGGTTATATATAGTAAAAACCGTTTTACAAAAACATAATGCTACCATTAAAGTGAAGGACAATACGCCTTCCGGTAGTATTTTTGAAGTAATATTTGAAAACTATGCAAGCTAAACAAAGAATACTATTAGTCGAAGACGAAGAACATTTGTTGGAAGCTATTAAACTTAATCTGGAATTGGAAGGTTACCGCGTAACCACGGCTACAGACGGAAAGAAAGCGCTTAAAATCTTCAAAGAAGAGCGTTTTAACTTGATTATTTTGGATGTAATGATTCCAGAAATCGATGGTTTCCAAGTCGCTGAAACAATTCGTTTGCAAAATACAGAAGTCCCAATTATGTTCTTGACAGCTAAAAACAGCAGTGAGGACCGTATCACAGGGCTTAAAAAAGGAGCTGATGATTATTTGGTGAAACCGTTTAATTTGGAGGAATTGATCCTTCGTGTCGGTAACTTGATTCGTCGCGGATTAAAGCCTGAGGATTTGAAAGAATTGAATTCCTATACAATAGGTGACAAAACAATTTATTTCAATTCGTTCGAATTGCATCATGCAGATGGTTCGATTACTTCATTGACTAAGAAAGAGACAATGTTGTTGAAATTATTGATTGAGCGTCGTAATGAAGCGGTTTCACGTGAACAAATTTTGGAGACAGTTTGGAATTATGACGTATATCCATCAACAAGAACAATTGATAATTTCATCTTGACATTTCGTAAATATTTTGAACCAGATCAAAAACATCCTATTTATTTCCACTCCATTCGCGGCGTAGGTTATAAATTCACGGATAACGGAGAAGCTCAATAGTTCGATCAATGAATACTAAAATTCGTTTAATTATTATAGCATTGGCTGTAATCACACTAGCTTATTGCCTTGTTTCGGGCTACTATTACGCTTGTGTGTATATTTTAGGGTTGATTGGTTATATGGTCTGGAGCCAATACCGTGATGGCACAGTTTTTTTGGCTACACAAGCTTTCCATAAGCAAGATTACGAGAAGACCAAAACGCTTTTGGAAGAAATTAAAAATCCGGATCATCTTCGTAAGGGTAGAAGAAATTTCTACGAATTTATGATGGGTAATATCGCACTCAAAGAAGAAAAGATCGAGGAAGCGGAGTATCATTTTCAGCTTGCTTCACGATTGCCTTGGCGTAAAGATTATGAAAAAGCAATGGTCTTGATCAATCTGGCGAATATAAATTTGCGCAAAAAGGAATACGAACGAACAGAAACTTATTTGTCGGTAGCTGATAAACTGAATTTGACGCAAAGACAAAAGGACATTGTCCAAAAAATTAAAAACGAAATAGAAAAATATAAATAAAAGCATAGTGAGTACGATTTTACAAAACGATTTGTTTATGAGGGCTGCATCGTCGCAGCTAACGGAAAGACCTCCAGTATGGTTTATGCGTCAAGCGGGGCGTTTTATGCCAGAATATTGGGATATTAAAAATAAATACACGTTCTTAGAAATGTGTAAAACTCCCGAAATAGCAGCTGATGTAACCATGTTGCCTGTTGATTTGTTAGGAATCGACGCAGCTATTTTGTTTTCAGATATCTTGGTGACAGCTGAGGCAATGGGAGGTGATCTTTCTTTTGAACAAGGTGTAGGGCCTCGTTTTTCAAATCCTGTACGTTCACTGGCTGATGCGCAAAAATTGGCAGGAGCTGAAAGTGTAGACAAATTGCAATATGTAGCGGATGCGATCAAAGTTATTCAACAACGTTTGAATGGTTCGATTCCTTTGATTGGTTTCTCGGGAGCACCGTTTACTATTTTGAGTTATTTGGTTGAAGGGGGGTCGACGAGAGATTTCAAATTGACGAAGTTGATGTTGAACAATGAACCTGAATTAGCACACCACATTTTACAAAAAATTGCTGATTTGACAATTGCGTATTTAAATATGCAAATTGATGCAGGAGTGAATGCAGTTCAATTATTTGATAGTTGGGCATCTGCATTATCATGGAATGATTACAGCGAATTTTCACACAAATACAACAAATACATCATCGACAACTTGAAACGTACAGTACCGGTAATTTCTTTTGCTAAAGGAGCGTCGGTATTTGCGCCTTTGATGGTTGAAACGAAGCCTGATGTTATTTCTGTAGATTGGAATGCTGATCTGTTGAACATGAAAAAATCATTGCCAGAAGGTATTGCTGTTCAAGGTAACTTAGATCCGTTTATCATGTATGCGGATAAGCCCGTTATCAAAGCTAAGATTCATCAGCTATTCGAAAGAATGCGTGGCGAAAAAGGATTTATTTGTAATCTTGGCCACGGTATTTCTCCAGACATGAAATTTGATCACGTAAAATTTGCGATTGATACTATTAAGGAATTTAGGTATTAATCTGTATTATCAATACATAGATGAGGAGCAAAGACAACTTTGCTCCTTATTATTTTAATAGTATTCACCGTTATTTTTTAATTTTGACTATTAATTTTGAATCATGATCTATTTATACGCTAAAGCGGTTCATATTATTTTTGTGGTTTGTTGGATGGCAGGATTATTTTATATGCCTCGTTTGTTTATTTATCACACAGAAGCAAAAGATAAAGGACAAGAGGTATATTCGATATTGCACAAGCAATTCTCAATAATGGAAAATAGATTGTGGTGGGTCATAACAACTCCAGCGATGTATATAACTATTGCATCCGCATTGGTTATGTTACATATGAACCCAGCATTACTCTCGATGGGTTGGATGCAACTAAAATTGGCCTTTGTTGTGGGGTTGATAATTTATCATTTCAAGTCTCAACAAATCATGTATCGGCTGCGTGATGAAAAGTCAACTTGGACTTCTGCGCAATTGCGTATGTGGAATGAAGTATCAACACTAATATTATTCGCTATTGTTTTCTTAGTAATACTTAAATCTACATTAAATTGGGTTTTTGGTGTAGTTGGATTATTCGGATTAGCGATTCTCCTAATGATTCTCATTAAAGTTTATAAGAAATATAGAAAGTCAAAGGGTGAGAAAGTTGATTAAAAACTTTTTGAATAATTCATGCACTTCCAAATTCTGCAAGCGCATGAATTAAAAGTTTGATTAACACTTAAACGCCATAGCATAAATATTTTAGTTCCATATATTCGTCCAACCCATATTTCGAACCTTCACGGCCTATTCCAGATTGTTTGACGCCTCCAAATGGAGCTGCAGCATTCGATATTAAACCTGTATTAATGCCGATCATCCCAGCTTCTAATGCTTCAGAAACGCGCTGGCATCTTCTTACATTTTCACTATAAAAATATGCAGCCAATCCAAATGGTGTATCGTTAGCTTTTTGGATAGCTTCTTCTTCAGTTTTAAATTTAAATAGTGCGCAGACAGGACCAAAAGTTTCCTCAGACTGAATTAACGAATCGTCAGTTATTTCCGTTAGAACTGTAGGCGCATAGAAATTTCCTTCTAACTTTTTACCACCGGTTTGGACTTTAGCGCCCTTTTTTACAGCGTCTTGTACGTGTTCATTGACTTTGTCTACAGCAGACGAATTGATTAGTGGACCAACTTGGCTTCCTTCTTCAAATCCATCAGCAACTTTAAGATGTTCTACTGCCTCAGTCAGTTTCTTTGAAAATATATCATAAACTGATTCTTGTACATAGAACCTATTAATGGATACACAAGTTTGTCCCGCATTGCGGAATTTTCCTGCTATTGCTCCTTTCACAGCTTCGTCGATATCAGCGTCATCAAATACAATAAATGGGGCATTGCCACCCAATTCAAACGAAATACGTTTGATCGTTCCAGCAGCTTGTTGCATCAAAGTACTACCAACTTCAGTCGATCCCGTAAATGTAAGTTTACGAATTAGCGGATTCGTGGCTAGCTCTTTCCCAATTCCTTTGCTGTCTTTAGACGTAATGACTGAAAATACACCTTTGGGTAATCCTGCGAGTTCAAAAATTTTGGCTAATGCAATAGCCGTAAAAGGAGTTTGAGAAGCTGGTTTCAGTATTACGGTACAGCCTGCAACTAGGGCAGGGGCTAGCTTACGTGAAATCATAGCCAATGGAAAATTCCAAGGCGTGATTGCCGCTACTACACCAACACCTTGTTTGATAGTAGAAATCCTAGTTTTGCCATTTAAAGAAGGAATTGTTTCACCATAGGAACGTTTGCCTTCTTCGGCAAACCATTCCACAAATGCATTTCCGTAATCCACCTCTCCAAGAGATTCTGTAAAGGGTTTTCCAGATTCAAAAGTCATGATCTCCGCTAGTTCATTTTTATATTGAAGGGTGAGTTCATAAATCTTATGCACTATTGCACAACGCTCGCCAGCGGATGTGTTTTTCCAAATTAGCCAAGCTTCTTGTGCAGCATCTATCGCATTTTTACAATCCGCAACAGTTAAGTTTGGAAGTGATCCAATACTTTTATTTGTTGATGGATTAATAATTTCAAACGTGTTATCATTCGAGATAAACTCTCCGTTTATGTATGCCTTCTCAATAAAAAGTGGATTTTTCATATTTATGAAACGTTCTGATGAAATAGAAAGTTTTGGTAAACTAAAAAAGAGGATGTCATCCTCTTTTTAGTTATTATAAGTTTTTCAGAATGGTGTGACCCATTCGATCTCTTTTTGTTTTTAAGTATTCTTCGTTATACGGATTAGGTTGAATTTCTATAGCAACATTATCCACTATTTCCAATCCATAACCAACTAATCCAGCGCGTTTTGTTGGGTTATTAGACATTAAGCGCATTTTAGTAACGCCCATATAACGTAAAATCTGTGCACCAACACCATAATCACGAAGATCTGCTTTGAAACCTAATTGAATATTAGCATCAATCGTATCAACGCCATTTTCTTGCAATTTGTAAGCATGCAGTTTGTTGATTAAGCCAATGCCACGACCTTCTTGATTCATGTACACTATTACACCTTTGCCTTCTTTTTCGATCATTTCCATTGCTTTGTGCAATTGTGGTCCACAATCACAACGGCATGAACCAAATATATCACCTGTCACACAAGAGCTGTGAACACGTACTAAAACAGGCTCATCTTCTTTCCATTCGCCTTTGAAAATAGCTAAATGTTGCTCGCCTGAATTTTTTTGCGTGAATGCTTTCATCTTGAAATCACCATATTCAGTAGGCATATGCACGGCTACTTCTTCTTGGATTAAGGTGTCGTGTTTTAGACGGTATTCGATTAAATCTTCTATACTTATAATCTTAAGATCAAAACGCTTAGCTACTTCCATTAAATCGGGAAGTCTCGCCATCTCGCCATCGTCTTTTAATATTTCAACCAAAACGCCTGCTGGTTCGAATCCCGCCAAACGAGCTAAATCCACCGAAGCCTCAGTATGTCCTGTACGTCTCAATACACCTCCATCCATCGCAATCAATGGGAAAATGTGCCCCGGACGACCTAACTCCGCAGGATCAATGTTTGGGTCAATTAAAGCTTTAATAGTTTTTGATCTATCTGAAGCAGAAATACCTGTAGTACATCCGTAACCTTGCAAATCAACAGAAACGGTAAAATTCGTTTCATAGACTGCCGTATTTTGACCGACCATCGGATGAAGATTTAATTCTTCACAGCGCTCTCTCGTTAGCGGAGCACATACCAACCCTCTTCCGTGCGTAGCCATAAAATTGATAACTTCAGGCGTAGCATTGCGTGCTGCAGTTACGAAATCACCTTCATTCTCACGGTCTTCATCATCCACCACAATGATTACTTTCCCTGCTTTAATATCTTCAATAGCTTCTTCTATGGTGTTCAATTTTATATCCATCGATATGATATATAGTTATATTACGCTAAGTAAATAAGATTTTATGAATTTAGTATAAGGACAAAGTCAAATTAGACTTATGCATTCAGTTTTCTTCCTCCAAATTTGTTTTTGACCCATTCCCAAGCACGTTCAGCCTTGAGTTTATATTGCGCAGCATCAAATAATGTAGAGTCTGTCGTCGATTTATAGGTCAAAAATGCTGCTAGTGGAGCCAACACTATAATTGCCATCCACATGCCCCAAAAAGGTGTTAACGCACCGTCTTTTGCGGATTTCTCAGCAACGGTAGAAATGATGTGATAAATCAAGAAAAATATAATTGACATCACTACAGGTGCTCCCAAACCACCCTTTCTAACGATAGCGCCAAGTGGTGCGCCAATAGCAAAGAGGAGAAGACAGGAAACCGCTAATGTAAACTTACGGTGCCATTCTACATCGTATTTAATGTCTTTGTCTACCAATTCTTTGTACATACTTCCTCGAATAAACGTAGCATCGCGAAAATATTGCAAATTACTCATAGCACTACTCACTACACTACGTCTGCTTTCTTTTGGAATATAGCTAATAATGTCTGTCGTATCTTTAATTTTTGCGCGTTGTACTACACCTGTATTATGATAAGGAGACGTAAATTGTATGTGGGCTTTCAACTCTGTGGCGTTAGCCAGTGCGATACTGTCAATCTGTTGCTGGGTAGTATCAGACTTAAGTGTCAATTGGCGCAAATTCATCATTTGATGATGACCTTTGAATAGATTTTCGTCGGTACGTTGCATGTCAAAAGCAGACATGTCAAATTTTGTTTCTGTTTCTCTAAAATAGAAGCGCGTGAATTGTTGTCTTGGGTCGTAATTGGAGGCATTCTGCTTTCTGGAATCTTGGTATTGAACACCGTTGATCAATTTTAATATTAGGTATTTTTGATCACGAGAGTTGTACATATAACCCGTGTCGGCCATCAATACATTACTTCCTGTTGATCCACTATTACTATTGTAGATTGTTAAGTCATATAATTCGGTGCCGTCTTTGGATTTATCTTTAGCACGTATTGAATAATTTGGAATAGAATTATTGAAAATCCCTGGTTTAATTAAAAAATCAGCTTTTTTCTTGGTTACATCCCAAAGCAAAGAACCCATTTTTAAATTTACTACTGGTAGGGTATAATCTGAAAACGCAAAAGAGGATCCCGCGAAGATCGCTACTAATACGAATAATGGTGTCATTGCTTTGCGAAGAGAAACTCCAGCTGCCTTGATCGCAACCAACTCATAACTTTCTCCCAAATTACCGAAAGTCATGATGGAAGAAAGAAGCATGGAAAGTGGTAAGGCCATCGATAGCTGGACTGCACATTGGTAGCCTATCAATTCGAGAATAACATACCATTCTAAGCCTTTACCAATAAGGTCATCGATGTATTTAAACAAAAAAAGCATCAGTAGAACAAACATCACAATAAAGAATGTGACTATGAATGGCCTAATGAATGCTTGTAATATTAAGACGTGTATCTTTTTCATGTAAACTACCCTTATCCAAATACATTATAATAAGAATAAGATTGGATACAAAGATACGTAATTTTATGCACCAATTACACTTTGTAGATAGCTAATTGAGTTGTCCCATATTTTTTTTCTTTCTTCCAGATCTTCGTCTTTTACGAAGTCAATAATCGCTAATGATACATCATTGGTGAGCTCATCTTGAATAATTTCCATTTCAAAATAGTGAGGTTCATCATCCAGCCATTTAAATTTTACAGATTTATTCTCTTTTACTGCAGCAACACGTGCGCGGTTGGATTCATTATCCCAAATAAATTCATACACACCATCGTGATAATTCACATCATCAGCAAACCACTGAGCTAAGTCATTCGGTTCTATCAGGTAGGGGTACAATATACGCGGAGAAGAATTAATCATATATTCAAGCTGAATTTTTGTTTTTTCTGACATATCTCTGCTTAAGTTTTTAAGTTTATCTCATTATTGATTTCTGTAAGTATACATAATTTTATTTTAATTGTCTATAGTTACAACTATTTTTCTTGAAAGATTTTAGTTGTGCTTTTATAGGTTGTTCATTTATAATTAATTGTGCCTTATAAGCGTTTTGTGCAATTTTTTTAGGCTATAAAAATGAAAAAAATACTTGCAAAGTGAAATGATGTTGCTATATTTGCATCACTGAAAACGGCGGGGTAGCTCAGATGGTTAGAGCGCAGGATTCATAACCCTGAGGTCGGCAGTTCGATCCTGCTCCCCGCTACTACAAAAAGCTTCAAGGAAACTTGAAGCTTTTTTGCGTTTATAGCCTTCTTAAGGCTGTTTTTGGATGTTCTGAGAGGAATAGGAGGATCATGTACAAAAGTTGTGGAGTAGCTAAAAAATAATCGGATATTTGGATAGTTATATTATTCAGATGCACGATTCATTTAAAGCTTTAATGCCTCTTATTATTCCAGAAGGGGTAGGCTGATTGGAACGATAAACAGATTGTAAAAATCAATCGCTTCTATCCATCAAGTAAAACCTGCTGTGAGTGCGGTTGGATAAATCAAGACTTAAATCTATCAATAAGAGAATGGACTTGCAAAAATGGACACGTTTTAGACCGTGATTTAAACGCTGCAAAAAACATTCTGAAAGAAGAATTAAAATAATATCGTCAGGAACTGGCGATTACACGGGCGGAGACTCAAATAAGACTTTGGCAACAAAGCACAAGTCTGTGAAGCCCGAAGCCCATTTGTCTTTAACAAATGGGTAGTTCACTTCGTTCCTAAGTACATGATAAAACATGATAAAAACTGTAATAAATTGATGTTTAACTTGTTGAATCCGGATAATAAACACTCTGCAATATAATCAAGGCCGTATTTGAATATTGACGCGGCTTTTCTTTGATGTTTCTTGACTTTAATATGTCGAATCTGGTCATGAATATAATCACCAACTTTGTAGCACCACAGGCATGCTATCATCGTAAGCATAAATAGGTTTTCAAGGCGATCCAAGTTCGTAACATTGGTATCTTCTATATTGAACTCGCAGATTTCATAAATTTGAATAGTGTCTCGATATTCCAGCGCCGCCTATAATATTCCAGTGCCTGCTGTGGTTTATTGAATGATACCAGTATTAAAAATTCAACTTTTCCATCGATCACAGTTTTAGTAGCTGATAGGTAACATAATTGACCGTGCATTTCTACAATATGCTGGTAATGTCTGAATTTCCTGCTATTAAGGTTGTTAAACAAGTGCCATACCGTTATTTCTTTTTGTTTTCTAGGCAAGAACACCTTAAAGTTATTCCGGATTCTGATATGATACCGGATGCTATGTTCATTTAAGAATCCTAACCATTTCTCTCCGATAAATTCACGATCAGCTAATATACAGTCGGTGGAATCCAGTCCAAACCAATCGATGAAATTCTGGACCAATGTAATTCGTTCCTGTGAATTAGAGTTCCCTCGCTTGTCCCGCATCTTAAACATGATTGCAATGGCAACAGACTTATAACTGATACCCAACATGAGTATATTGATGTTTTGCTGTCCAAATTTCCAGTTTGTCCTATACATGACTAGAATAACGGGGTTGTTGTTTTGTAAAAGATTGAATATAAGTGTACTGATAAGTCGCATTGGCAGACCCACTTGCGCCATGAAGCGCTGGATTCTCATAAAACAACTGCTGGCAGCGGATGGAGAATCAAATCCTGCAGACAATTTGGAATAGTTTACTGACTTAACTTTGCATAGAGCAGTTATAAAAAGACAGACCAGGCGGATCCTGGAAAGATTGAGATCCTTGCTTAGATGGGCTGTAAATACGGTTAATAAATCCGTACATTTATCACACTGACTGGCATTCGTGTTTAAGGACATTACGTTGAAAATAATCACTGAATATCAGTCTTTTACCCAAATTTATTACGAAATAATTACCTGATAATTAGGTGGTTGTATTTTTTGTCATGTACTAAAATTTCGTTCATAATATTTACGATTCCTTGAACTAGTATACTCCTTTTTAGTAATTGATGCATATATAAAGTCTTCTCAGTTTTTAAACATTGGCTAGCCTGCTAGAAGCGTTGGCTTCATTAAATAGAATTCAATTAAAAAAAACTGCGTTTGCCCATTCAGCATTCCTTAAGTCAACCAAATTTTAACCTATCGTTACCGGGATTTAACAAATTCGGTAGTGTTCGACAATAGTGTTCAATATTTATATAAATTTATCTTCTGTTATTAACCAATGAAAACCATTAATCAGTATTAATTAAAAAAAATGACCTAAGAAATCTATGATAGTATTTTAATAAGTGTGTAATTAACATTTATTAACAGCTTTTTAAATTTAACAATGAAACCTATAGTTACCAATTATGAGAGACAAAATTTACTTAAAAACAAGCCTGTTTAAGCGATTGTTGTTATCCTTGATGTGTTCCTTGATGATTTTTTCATCATATGCACAAGAAGATGTGATACGCGTCACTGGTGTGGTCACGGGGACAGAAGGACCACTCTCAGGAGTTACCATTTCCTTGCAATCGGGAAGGGCACTGGGATCTACTGATGTAAAAGGCTATTACGAATTTGAAATTCCTAGAAATTCCATAGTGATTTTCAATCACCTTGCTTATGAAAAAACAGAGATTAAGATCACGGATTATAAACCAAACTCCACTGGTGTTTATGTTATTGACCTTGTTTTAAACGAAAAGATAGGTAATGAAATCGATGAAGCTGTAGTAGTTGGTTTTGGTACACAGAAAAAAGCATCATTAGTCAGCTCGATTACAGTGGTGAATCCGAAGGAACTTAAAGGACCAAGTTCTAATTTGACTACTATGCTCGCTGGACGTGTATCAGGTATGATTGCTTATCAGCGCTCAGGAGAGCCTGGTGCAGATAATGCACAATTCTTCATTCGTGGTTTGGGATCTTTTGGGTCAGGAAAAACAGATCCTTTAATATTAATTGATGGTATTGAGTCTACATCAACAGATATGGCTCGTTTACAACCTGATGATATTTCGGCATTTTCTGTGTTGAAAGACGCAACTGCTGCAGCTGTATACGGTGCTCGGGGAGCAAATGGTGTTGTGTTAATTACCACTAAGACCGGTGCTCAAGGTAAGACAAAATTCATGGTAAGAACTGAGGGTAAGCTGTCTACAAATACGCAGAACATTCAGTTGACCGATAATATTACTTACATGAACTTGGCTAATGAAGCAGTGTTAACAAGACCAACTCCAAAACCTTTGCCCTATTCACAAGCTAAAATTGAGCACACTATCCGAGGAACAGATCCTTATCTGTATCCAAATAATGATTGGGTAGATATGTTAATCAAGGATTATACATTTAATCAAGGCTACAATTTAAGTGCAAGTGGTGGCGGTAATAGAGCACGTTTTTATGTGTCAGGGACTTATAATGCTGATAATGGTATATTGAAAAAACATGGTACAAGCAATTTCAATAACAATATTAAATTGATTAACTATTCATTGCGTTCGAATATGAATATTGACTTAACTAAGACTACGGAAGCCCGTGTAAATCTGTATGGTCAATTTGATGATTATAATGGACCTACTCGCGATGGCGCAGAATATTTTAGAATGGCATTATGGTCTAATCCTGTTCAATTCCCTGCAGTATACCCTGCAGAATATCTACCTTATATTCAACATCCATTATTTGGTGGGTATGTTGTAATGGACGGTAATTCTACAAATGGTGTGTTATTGTCGAATCCGTATGCTGAATTGGTGCGAGGCTATAGACAGTATAATCGTTCTACATTAATGCCGCAATTGGAAATCAAACAGAATTTAGATTTTATCACAAAAGGTTTGAATTTCCGAACAATGGCTTATGCTAAGCGCTATTCATATGGTCAGACTTCTCGCTCTTATAATCCATTTTATTATTCGGCAAGATTAGATCCAGCAGATTATACTATAGATTTAAGTGTAATCAATGATGGAACAACTGGATCTGTTGGGCAAGTAGGACAAGAATTCTTGGGTTATGGATCGTCGGGTTCAGACATAAACGCAACTTTATACTTAGAAGCTGCAGCAAACTATGCGCGTAATTTTGGTAAACATGATGTGTCTGGTATGTTAATTACTTTATTCCAAGATTATAAAATTGCAAGAGATAATATTACTTCATTACAGCTTGGGCTTCCTCGTCGTAACAACGGTCTTTCGGGTCGTTTTACGTACGGCTACGATAATCGTTATTTGGCTGAATTTAATTTTGGATATAATGGTTCGGAACGTTTCCACGAATCAAAACGTTTTGGTTTTTTCCCTTCATTTGGTCTAGCATATAGAATTTCGAATGAAAACTTCTTTGAAACGCTGAAACCAGTGATCTCGGATATGAAATTAAGAGCGACATATGGTATAATTGGTAATGATGCGATAGGTTCTGATACGGATCGATTCTTTTACTTGTCAGAAGTTAATATTGGTAATGGAGGTTATGGTTCTACATTTGGTTATGATTATCAATATTCAAGACCAGGTGTAAGTGTGAGCCGTTATGCAAACCATGACATCGCTTGGGAACAATCTAGACAAATTAACTTAGGTTTTGATATGTCATTTTTGAATGGAAGTATCAATATCGTAGCTGACGCGTACAAAGATTATAAATCCAATATTCTAGAATCAAGATCATACATCGGTACTACCATTGGTCTTCAGGCAACTCCTATGGCAAATACGGGTAAAGTAGAGAAACAAGGTTTTGATATTTCCGTAGATTACAGCAAAAGCTTATCTACAGGATGGTTTTTCCAATACAGGGGAAATTTAACATTCGCGCAATCAAAGATTACAAAACGTGATGAGTTGCTGTATCCAGAACATATGTCTTATAGATATCAAGTAGGGCATTCCGCAGCACAAGCTTTTGGGTTAATCGCTGAGCGCTTATTTATTGATGAGTATGATGTTGCTAACTCTCCAATCCAACAATTTGGTGATTATATGGCCGGTGATATCAAATATCGTGATATGAATGGGGATGAAATGATAACTTGGAATGACGCTGTTCCGATTGGTTATCCTACTTCTCCTGAATTAATATATGGATTTGGTGGTACTACCGGGTATAAAGGTTTTGATTTCTCATTTTTCTTCCAAGGTTCAGGTAAATCTTCATTCTTCATCAATCCAGAAAACATAACGCCATTTGTTCGTAATGGTGGTGCACAAAATGGCCTATTAACTGCGATTGCTGAAAGTCACTGGTCTGAAGAAAATAGAAATATGTATGCTTTATTCCCAAGATTGAGTGACTATTTTGTAGGTAATAATAACCAACAATCAACTTGGTGGATGCGTAATGGCGAGTTTTTACGTCTTAAAAACATTGAATTAGGATTTAATGCGCCTTCATCTCTGTTGAATCGCTATAAGTTAGGTTCAGTTCGTTTCTACGCCAATATGATGAACGTATTTACCATTAGCAATTTTAAATTGTGGGATGTTGAGATGGGAGGTAACGGTTTAGGTTATCCAATTCAACGTACATACAATTTTGGTATTCAAGCAAATTTTTAATTATGAAAGCGAAAAAAATAAAGAAATATATCACGTTAGCTTCTGTATCAGCTGTATTGTTGAGTACAACGAATTCTTGTAAGAATTTTCTGGATATCGTACCCGACAACGTTGCGACCATAGAATATGCATTTAGATTACGTGTAGAGGCAGAAAAGTACTTATTTACGCTGTATAACTATATTCCTAAAGAAGGAAATGTATGGAATAATCCAGCATTTCTTGCAGGAGATGAAATATGGATTCCATATCAGACCAGTATTTCTCCTTGGTCCTTCGAGATTGCAAGAGGCAATCAGCGTGTAATCGATCCCTATGTGAACTTTTGGTATGGGAATTATGATGCTAATAGAGGTTTGTATCAAGGGATAAGGCATTGTAATATTTTTATTGATAATATGTCTGACCCTGCTTTAGTTCCAGATATTGGTTCTTCTGAACGCGCTCGTTGGATATCTGAAGCTAAATTTTTGAAAGCTTATTTTCATTTCTATTTGATGCGTATGTACGGTCCAATTCCTATAATGGATGACGATATTCCAGTTAGTGCGCCTAAAGAAGCGATGGATGTTCCGCGTAATTCCATTGACGAATGTGTAGATTATATCGTTAATTTGTTGGAAGAGTCTTATTCAGACTTGCCTGATCAAGTCGTGGATAGAAATAATGAATTGGGACGTATTACATTGCCTATTGCAAAGGCAGTGAAAGCACAAACTTTATTATTAGCAGCAAGTCCATTGTTCAATGGCAATTCAGATTATTCAAGTTTGAAAAATAAAGACGGTAAATCTTTATTCCCAGAAGAATTTGACAATACAAAATGGGCTAGAGCGGCAGAAGCTGCTAAAGACGCTATTGAAACTGCGGAAGCAAATTTACATTCTTTATTTACCTTTACACAAGGTGGGAACTTGTCGATTTCTGATGCAACGAAGTTGGAATTAACATTGAGACAGGCTATATCTGAAAAATTCAATGAAGAACATATTTGGGCAGATCCTAATAGCCGTACTTGGGATCTACAACGTGATGCAATGCCACCATTGAGTGCAGAAGAAAACCACAATGATAACCGTAAAATTTTCTCTCCACCATTGAAAATTGCAAAAATGTTTTACACAAAAAATGGTGTGCCAATAAATGAAGATAAAACATTGAATTTTAGTGATGATACGGAGTTGCGTACAGCTACACAAGATGATAAATATTATATCGAACCAAATTTCACTACAGCAAGATTGCATTTTGATCGTGAGCCTAGATTTTATTCATCATTAGCATTTGATGGGGCGCGTTGGTTTAAATACGATACTCCAGGATACTCTGATGAAAATTCAAAAGTCGTTCGTAGTAAAAGACCTGACTATGCGGGTAGTACTCATGCATTTCATTTTAATGAAACAGGTTATTTCATTAAAAAACTAATTGATTGGAATCAAGTAACTACAGCTTCTGGTGTAACATATAAAGAATATCCTTGGCCAAAAATTCGTTTGGCGGATTTGTACCTGATGTATGCTGAAGCTCTAAATGAAGCCGAAGGTCCTTCTAACGAAGATGTATTTGTGTATTTGGATAAAATAAGGGAGCGTGCAGGCTTAAAAGGTGTCAAAGAATCATGGACAAATTTCTCGAGCAATCCAAATAAATTTACGACAAAAGAAGGTCTGAGAGAGATTATACGTCGTGAGCGCCTGATTGAGTTAGCGTTTGAAGGTCAACGTTTTTGGGATTTGAGAAGATGGAAAACAGCAGCAATATCTTTAAATGAACCTATTACAGGTTGGAATATGCAGGGAGAAAATACTGCCACGTATTATGTGATCAGAACAGTGTATAATCAGCGATTTATCGCGCCAAGAGATTATTTCTGGCCTATTAGTGAAAATACGGTAATTCAGAACTTGAATCTTGTTCAAAACTATGGTTGGTAATAATAATTTATATATCATGAAGAAATTAATTTTAGGAATAATGATGCTGTGTAATATAGCATTGTTGACAACTTCCTGCGAAGAAGAGAATATGCTAAACCCATTGGAGTCAAATTCTACTCCTCCGGGCAAAGTAACGAATGTGCAGGTGTTGAATAAAAAGGGATTATCAGTTTTGACTTATAGCTTACCTAACGATAAAGATTTGTCGTATGTAAAAGCTGAATATGTGCTTCCAAATGGTTCAACGCGATCAGTTATCGCTTCTTATTATACTAATCAGCTAATTGTCGATGGGTTTTCGGAGCCAGGAACATATAAAGTTAATTTATACGCTGTTAATCGTTCAGAGGTAACGTCTGAGCCTACTGAAGTCACAGTAACTCCTGAAGAATCTCCAATTTGGGATATTTATCGTTCATTGGCTGTACAACCTTCATTTGGTGGGTTACAATTAAGAGCTGAAAATCCTGACCGAGCCAAAATCTCTATATTAATCATGGAAAAAAATGAATACGGTGAATGGGTTGCTGATCCAAACAGTGTTTATACTTCTACAGATAAAATTTTGGCAACCATGCGTGGTATGGATACGATTGCTCGTGACTTTGCTTTTGTGGTGCGTGATCGTTGGTTAAATTATACAGATACTTTGTATACACAAATCAAACCATTATACGAAACGGCAATTGCTAAATCTGGATATCGTGGTTTTAGATTACCTGGGGACGCGCCAAACCATACTTCTACATCACATGCAGGTATGTGGGATGGTGATGTTATGAATTGGCCGCGTATTTATATGACCCAAGCTGCTATCTCAGGTCATCATTATACTACAGTTGATTTAGGAGTACTAGCCAAACTTAGCCGTATTGTTATATGGGATTATCCAGAATACTATAATGGTCGTACCTATTATTACAAAGGAAACCTAAAAGAGTTTGAAATCTGGGGTTCTGATAATCCTCCTGCGGATGGATCGTGGAATAATTGGTATTTATTAGGGGCGTACAATGCTACTAAACCTTCCGGATTACCTTTTGGTCAACAATCGGACGAAGATTACCAAACAGCGGTAAATGGTTTTAATTGGGAGTTTGATATAGACGCACCAAAAACACGTTATATCCGAATCAAGAGTACTAAAAACTGGGACGGATCGTCATATATGGCTATTGGAGAAATTCAAGCATATGGAGACCCAAGATAATAATTACATTTTATGAAGAAGATAAAGATTATGTACCATAAAATATTTAAATGCATTACTATTATTTTTTGTGTAATAGCGTTTGCATCGTGTAAGAAAATGGATGACTACAAGAAATATATTGAAGATCAGCCAGTCCTAAATTATACAGGGAAGGTAGATTCAGTCAAAGTATTCTCTGGTCAGAATAGAGTTTTAATTCAAGGACTATTGGTTTCGGATCCCAAAATAAAGGAGGCACGTATTTATTGGGATGGTAGAAGGGATTCAATAGTGGTTCCTATCAATAGAACTTTTGGGGTGGATACATTAAAAGCGGCTATAAACAATTTAGAAGACCGCGTTTACAATTTTGAAATAGTAACCTTTGATGATCAGGGAAATAAGTCAGTGAAGGTATACGCTTTTGGTCGATCATATGGACAGAATTATTTGCTCTCTCTAATTAATAGACCTATAGCTGTCAATAGCCTAAAAACTTATGACAATACTTTTTCTGCAACGTTCAGTAATGTTGACAGGACACTAGGTATTTTTGCGACGGAGGTAAAATATACTGATCTGAATGGAACAGAAAAAAGTAAGCGACTAGGCATAGATGAGAATGCGCTTTCGTTAACTAATGTAAAAATTGGCGAAAAAATGTCATACCGCAGCTTGTATTTACCAGATACTCTATGTTTGGATACATTTTATACGGCTTTTACTGAGTTTAAGCCTGCATTGACTTACTATAGGAATATGGGATATCCTTTTACGCCAACAAATCTTTCTGGGAGATGGGGTGTGCTCGCAAATTGGGAATCAAATGCAGCTGCAAATGGTATAAGTGGTAGAGGAAGTTATGATCAAAACAGTGGAATAGGAGTGATGGCTTCTGAAGCTGGATGGGGAACGCCAAATATTAATAATGGAAAGACATATCAAACATCAACCTTGCCTCAAGGAAGATATAAGGTTCAAATTGAATTCCGAAGAAATAATGTAACCAACAACGTTGATGCTACTAATAATCTTATTTATTTCGTTGTAACTAATAATGGAACTATTCCAAATGCAGTTGATGTGCCTAATGCGGAAAAATTGGGGTACTACGATTTGATGTGGATACACGATGATTATAGGATTGTATCTTTCGAATTTGATAACCCATCGACTCAAAATGTGACTATTGGAGTAGTTGCAAATTTAATGAGTTCAAGTAATCAGTATTTTAATGTAAAAGGGATTACAGTCTCTATTGTTGAGTAAAATGACAAAGCAGGCAATTCAATGGTGAATTGCCTGCTTTGTATTAAATAATTTAATATTAGTTATGATAAAAGGTCTACTATTAATAGTAATCTCCTTGTTTGGATGCGGTAAGTCATCTTCTGTTCCACCAGAGAAAGTTGATATTAATGAGAATGTCATTGTTTTACCTAAGTTGGGTAATTTGTCTATTGTTCAAAATTCTACAACAAAGGCGACGCTTAAATCGAAAGTTGAAAATACGGGCGGAGCTTCTATCACCGAAAGAGGGATATGCTGGGCAACGCACAACAATCCAACTATTTCAGATGCTAAAGCCAGTCCAAATGCTGTATCTGGATCTGGTGATTTCGAAGTTGAGCTCACGAATTTAGAGGGAGGTAAAAAGTATTATGCTAAATCATACGCTTCAAATTCTAAAGGTAGATCGTATGGACAAGTTTTTGAATTTACGACAGAAACTTATGAGGATGCAAAAATTGGAAATACCAAGGTATTGTTTTATAAACTGAATAGCATGGAGGCTTCTTCAAAGATTGAGTCTACGGGCGGAGCTAATGTCGTAGAAGCTGGAGTCTGTATATCTAATAATCCCAATCCAACTGTATCTGATGCTAAAATGATAGCTTCTAAAGTAGAAAATAACAGTTTTAAAGTAGATGTTGAAAATCTTGAATTAGGAAAAAGCTTTTTTATACGATCTTATGTTACCACTGCAAAAGGAACATATTATGGTAGCCAAGGTAGCTTTCAAACTTATAACAAAGGGAAAATTACTGTTAACTATCATAATCAATCCAACATTCCTGCTGATGTATTTACAAGATTAAAAGCGATGGCTGACCATGGTGTAAAGCTATTAGAAGAACATACCAGTATTGTGAAAACTGTAACAATAGAATATAATACAGGCGTGCAGACTGCAGATGCAAGTCTTTCGGGATGGATGCGTTGGGGAAGTAATGCTTCCTATCAAAAAACGGGAACTTTTTTACATGAATTTGCGCATACCATAGGCGCCGGTACCTCTAATTATTGGAGGGAAACTCTTATTAAAAATGGAATATATACAGGTGAAAATGCTAATTTAGCGTTACGCAAGGCTACAAATGATCCGAATGCACTGCTGAAAGGCGATGCTCAACATTTTTGGCCTTACGGTATTAACGGTGCGCATGAGGATACTGGGCGAGAATCCGATTATATCATTACTAGCTTAATTATTGAAGGATTCAAGCGCGATGGCGTCCCTATTAACTAATTTTTCACTTAAACTAATAATTATGCTTAAACTTACATTATGTACCATAGGCATCTTTTTAGGTGCCACAGGATTTGCTCAACAAACGAATAAAAGTGACTTTAAACTTGTTTGGTCTCAAGAATTTGAGAAGGATGGAAAGCCTGATGAAAGCATATGGAATTATGAAAATGGTTTTGTCCGAAACAATGAAGATCAGTGGTATCAGAAGGATAATGCTTATTGTAAGGATGGATTCTTAATAATTGAATTGCGGAAAGAAAATAAACCAAATCCTAATTACGATGCAGGGAGCTCTGACTGGAGAAAATCACGTAAAGATATAAAGTATACTTCATCTTCGTTGAATACCTCAGGTAACAAAGAATGGTTGTTTGGGAGATTTGAGATGAGAGCCAAAATTCCAGTCGGATCGGGGCTATGGCCAGCTTTCTGGACTTTAGGTGTTGCTAAAGAATGGCCATCCAATGGTGAAATTGACATCATGGAATATTATAGGGGAAATATACTCGCTAATATTGCTAATGGAACTAATCAAAGATGGAAAGCAGAATGGCATAACGGTGTCAAATCTGTAGAGTCTTTGGGCGGAGCCAAATGGGCTAATGAATTTCACGTGTGGAGAATGGATTGGGATGAAAATGAAATTGCTCTTTACCTAGATGATGTTTTACTAAATAAAGTTTCACTAAGTAAGCTTGTGAATAAAGATGGTAGTGGATTCAATCCATTCAAACAACCTCATTATATACTTGTGAATTTAGCTTTGGGAGGAGATAATGGTGGAAAGATCGACGATACATTAATTCCTGCTAAGTACGAAATTGATTATTTAAGAGTATATCAAAAGTAATAACAGAGTCGTTCAAAATTTAAATGTGATTTTTTTATTAAACCCCTACACTTAGTTTTGGTCTACTATTTGTATGATTCGATAAAGAAAGGGATTTTATGAAAAGATATATTACATTAATTTTAGTTGCGGTCTTTACATTAACTGTGACATCATGTTATACGAGTGGTCGTTATCCTCATGGTCATTTGCCACCAGGAAAAGCGAAAAAAGTTTATGGTGACAAATCTGCCAAGAGACATGCTCCAGGACAGAAGAAAAAGCACAAAAAAAATAAAAAATCAAAACATCACAAACATGATGTTTATTACAGTCCAACTTATAGGTACTAAAACAAGAAGAGGCCGTCTCAAAATAATTGAGGCGGCCTTTTTTAGTTTGACAGGAATTTGTCAGTGTTTATCCACTGTGTGAGCTACAAGTTCATAATATTTCAATATTTTGTTTAAAACGATGAAAAACCGGTCTTTTTAGGCCGCTTTCTTTCTTAAATTCTGTGCAATTGCCAATAATCCCCATTCTATGAACACTAAATCTTTACCGCGGAGCATAAAGCGGCGGAAATTATGATTTTGTTTTATGTTTCCGAAGACCGGTTCCACATCACAACATCGTTTTTTTTCGTTTGAGAATTCCTTCTTCGCTATTAAGAAGTTCATAGGCTATTTCTTTGTGCCGATTTAGATTTTCATTTACTTGAATAATTCTATTCCCAGCACTCTTATGACAAGCTCCATTTAAT
>NZ_VIQM01000047.1:1511-37410 GCF_008520265.1 Sphingobacterium cavernae | reverse complement strand
AATTCACCAGTTTATTATTTGGCACAAAATGATGTAATATATGTAGAGCCTAATGGCGCTCGTGTACAATCATCGAAATATACGCAGAATACTTCCATCTTTGTTTCCGTGTCAAGTGTAATTATTGGTTTAATAGCTATTTTCGTACGTAATTAAATATTTTAAATGAGCAACGAATCACAACAACCAATTCAAGAAGAATCGGATTTAAATTTAAGACAACTTTTTGAACAGTACGCTTATTTTTGGAAATGGTTTTTGTTTTCCATTATAGTTTGCGTTGTTATATCAGTCATATATTTACGCTATGCCGAAAAAATTTATAAAACTGATGCTAAAATCTTATTACAGGACGAGAAACAAGCTTCCGGAGATTTAGCTGGATTATCAGAACTCGCTTCTCTAGCAAGCGGGGGCAGTCAGACATCGGCTTTTGTTTCCGATCAAATTGATGTAATAAAGTCAAGAAGGATACTAAGAAAAGTAATCGAAACGAATAAACTTAATATTACATATAAATCGAAAGGGAAAGTTAAAAGTTCTGAACTATTAGAAAAGCAATCTCCGATAAAAATTGTATTATTAGATCCCAATAATAAGAATGTTGATAGTGTTTCGTATGAATTAAAGGTTGAAATAAGTGAAGGAAAACTAAAGTTAAGTGATAACCATCAAGTTATTGAGAATTATACTTTTGGGAAGAAATTTCTTACACCCATTGGAGCAGTAATGCTTGTTCCTAATGCTTCGCATAAATTGGAGAATAACATGGTGATAAATGTTGATCCTATTCAAAAGGTTATTGATAATTTATTGAACGATATTCAGGTTACTCCAAACAAAGAAAAGCAATCTTTTATAGTAAATTTCTCGATTAATCACTCTAATCGTGATAAGGCATCATTGATTTTAAATTCTTTGGTGCAACAATACGATATTGATGCTGCTGAAGATAAAATTAAAGTTACAAGAGCGACATCTGATTTTATAAATAATAGATTGGCTCTTATTACTAGGGATTTATCATCATCTGATTCGCGTGTAGCTGATTATAAGGATCGAAATAATTTAGTAGATATGAGCTCAGAGGTTCAGATGTATATGCAATCTGCTACTGAAAATGAGCGAAAGCTTGTAGAGTATCAAACACAGCTGAGATTAGCTGATATGATGCGTGAAACAGTGACTGATGAAGGAGGTCTATTACCATCAAATATTGGACTTAATGATCCATCTATTGAAGCCACAGTAAAGTCCTATAATGATTTGATTTTAGAACGTGAAGATTTACTTAAATCAGCTACTCCAGACAATCCAATAGTACAGAATCTTGATAAAAACATCCGTGATATTAAAGCTAACTTAAACACGTCATTAAATAATTATAGAAATGTGTTGTCAACGAATGTTAATATTATACAAGCTCAAACAAGTAAGTACTCAGGCAAATTAGGACAATTGCCAAATCAAGAAAGAGATTACAAGGACATATCACGTCAACAGCAAATTTTTGAAGCTCTATATTTATTCCTATTACAAAAGCGTGAAGAGACTGAAATTAAAGCTGCTGCAACCCCAGCAAATCTTAAAATTATTGATGAGGCATATGGTTCATCTATTCCTGTAGCACCTAAAAAATCAATTATTTTACTGGGTGCTCTAATTTTAGGATTTATTATCCCATTTATTATCCTCTATATTAAATTTTTATTAGATAATAAAATACACTCAAGACGTGATATTGAGGATCAATTTCCTGCACCTATACTGGGAGAAATTCCAACCTCCGAATATCCAATTATTAAAGAGAATGATCGTTCTTCTTTAGCAGAAGCAATCCGTATTCTGCGTACAAACATTTCTTTTATGTTAACAAAGAAGAAGGGAGAAAGTGTGGTAATTTATGTTACTTCAACTACTTCAGGTGAAGGTAAATCTTTTATAGCAACCAATCTTGCTAAAATTCTAGCGATGTCTGGAAAGAAAGTGTTACTCCTTGGCGCAGATATTAGATCCCCTAAAGTATTAGACTATTTAGGTTTATCTCATTTGAAACATACAAATGTCGGTATTACCCAGTATTTGATAAATCCTGATATGCCGATAGACCAAATTATTATTCGCAAGCCAGCTCCTTATGATTTTGATATCATATATTCAGGATATATAGCTCCTAATCCAGCTGAACTTTTAATGAATGGTCATTTTTCAGATATAGTAGATTATGGTCGAGAAAATTATGATTTTGTGATTGTTGATACTGCTCCAGTAAGTTTAGTAACAGATACTATACTAATAGCGGAACATGCCGATTTGACAATTTATGTGGCCCGTGCAAATTATCTGGATAAACGTTTATTAAATGTGCCTAAAGAATTATTCTATCAACGTAAGCTTAATAATATGGCTGTTGTAATTAACGACGTTGACTTTAAACGTGGTTATGGTTATGGCTATGGTTATGGATACGGTTATGGGGATAACTTGAAGGAGAAAAGTTTCTGGAGTAAATTAACTTCTCGATTTAAAGGGTAATCCTATTTAATTAGTTTTTCAAATTATATATTATTCTAATGGCCTTAGTTTTAAATTCTAAGGCCATTATTTAGTAGTTATTAATGACTTAATGATTTTAATCTCTGTGTTTTTATATCTTTGTTTGAATGAGGTTAGCTAAGAAAATTAGGTGTCTTGAAGTGTTTTTATTCATATACACTTTTTAAAAGGAAAAGTATACAATAACAAGGAATTCTATCAGTATAATAAATGAAATTTTTCTTCATTTCAAGTTTTCTTCAAAGTTTATAATCTTTGACCTACTTCTTAAGATCCAAATCTTTTTATTTCAATATTCTTTTTCTTAGCTTTTAAAATAAAGGGTTTTATTTTTAATTTTTCTCCAATTTGTAACTCTACTTCTATAGATTTTTCCTCACTGAGAACATTTTCAGCAAAGCTATTTTTATCGAGCGAAATTATATATTTGCCACGTGGAACTTGGAGTATGAATTTTCCGGTTTCATCAGTTTCGGCTGTATAAATAACTCCATCGCTCGCTTCGGCTAGAACTCTATATCCGCTAAGATTAGTATTAACTGTTAAATCAAAGGCAGGATTATATTCTAAAATAATTTCTCCGTTAAGAGTAGAAACTTGTTGTAATGCTACCTGCACGTTAACTGATTTTGAATCAACATTTACAACTTTTGATTTAGCGCTATAGTTGTTGATGGGTGGAGTAAAAATCACGTAATCGCCAAAAGGAATATTTTTATAAACAGCCTGACCTTTATTATTGGTAGAGAAGGAAACAGATCCAAACATTAAATTGTAATTTGATGCTACAGCATCACCCTGGTCATATACCCCGTTATAATTGTTATCATAGAAAATAAACATTTTAACATTTCCCTGAGGCTTTTTATTTATGATTTTTCCAGAAGGTAATTGCTGTTTTACAACCATTTGTACGTTATTGTATGTATAGGGGTTATTACTTAAACCCTTAGTATAAGTAAACTGCCCCTGCATGGAGATGCGTGTAGTTTTCTTCAATTGGTAGTCAATGCTACCAACATTTAGTACATTAAACCCCCAAAGTTTGCTGTATCTTCCTGTATTATTTAAATTCCATTTTACCTTATCACCTAAAAATGCTCCGCTAGCCTGCACGCCGAATGAATACTGCGTACTCAGACTAGTATTATAAAGTATGCTATTAAATAATTCATATAATTGGAACGTACCTTTTTGAAATCCGCCCATAAAACGAATTTGACCGTAACCATAGGTTGCATCCATTCTTAGGGCTATCTCGCCGGAGCTATTGTTGTCGGTTTGATTAGGGTTGTTAACATTTATATATCCCCCTTCAGCAAGAATATTTATATTATGTTTTCTATTAGCACTGAAGTATTGCCCATTTGTTTGTAATAAATAACTTTTACTACTAAGCTCAAAAGGTATATTTGAGAAACTATAAGATGCATTTTCTGTATTATAGCTCGGTGATAAGGTAATAAAGGCATTTCCTTTTCGCGTAGAGCCAGTGAACTGTGCCTCAAGACGCTGCTGTCTATTTTTGAAGTTTGAAGAATAGTATGTTAGACTTTTTGGAGTAAAGGCATGAAAGTTATAGCCTACAGCACCTTGCCATCTGCCCAATGGGTAGCTAACTCGGTGTTGAAGCTGTGTCACGCCTCTTCTATTTCCTGGATAGTAAGGTGTAGAGTAGAAGTAGTCCATCAAAAACCTCATTTTATTCCACTCTTGTGTGGTTTTCCAACCTAGGGCGATAGCATTTTGTTGATACTTCTCATCATTTCGTACTAAATGAAAAGCTGTTCCCGCTCCTACAAAACCTACCATTGAAGATTTTTCTTTCTTTGGACTTATGTCAAAGGAATTAGTCCACAATAAAAATCCTGTAGTATCTATGGTATTTCTATTAAAAATTACTTGACCATCATAGAATTTTCGGTCCTTTTTTAATTCTCCTAAGCGTAACCTAGCAAAAGCTGTAAGGGGAATACCTGATCCTGGTTGGTAAGAACTTAATAGTTCGTTGCTATTGTCACTTACCCCGAAGTCTACGGCAGTGCCCTTCGCAGTATCTAAAAAAGCATATTTCATACCGCGTCCGTAGAAGGTAGACTCTAAGGATTCTTGCAGATTACCTGCAGTTATTTGGTGCCTGTTATGTTCAAGCTCTAAATAAGTATTGGTGACAAATATGCGATCTAAACCTTGCCAGTTTGCCATATTAACACCGTAGCGAATAGCCCCCGTCTTTGTTTCGTATTCCCCGGTGCTATACATACTATAGTTTTGTTGCTGATTGAATATGTTTGAAACTCGAAGTTCCAAATTATTGCCTGTTGTTTGCCACAGGTTATTCCGCATCGCATCATTAGCATTAAAATCTCTGCTGGAGCTACGGTTGTAAAAAGCGAGTTGTACGTTCCCAAAGGGATCGTCTTGATCGTTAATTCCCGTTACACGAACTAGGTATTGGCTCAGGCTTGTCATGTAGCGCTCCACAATAAAACTGTATATTAGAACAGAATCGGTTCCGGGTAAAAGAAACATAGAGAATTCTTTGAATACAGTCTTTCCATACCTATTTGGGCTAGAGAGTACGATTTTAAAATTTTCCTCTACAGTACCTTCATTTTGGATATTTAGCTTAATGTGTATGCTATCTCCTTGAAGCCTAAAAGTTTGTAGTGGAGTCTGATCTGTAATTGTAATTTTTCTAAAACGTGGAATTTTAATATCTAGCGTCCTTTGACTTACTAGTTTTCCTTCTTTATCTTTTAGAAGTATATTTATCTTAGTGTCCGATACAAGGCTTAAGTTATTTACCTGAGCACGGAATGTAAAATAACGTGTAGCTTTTCCTGGGATAGAGGCCTGAATAGTTGCTGCCCCAAGGATTGTAAAACCTTTAGGAAGATCAATTTCAAAGTGACCACTTAAATCGGTCTGATCCAAATTCTCTAAGCTGAATGAAATAGTATTTAGCCCTCTTTCTACTTTAAGTGGACTTTCTATATTCCATTTTAATTTCTGCGCGTTAACTGTAAAACAAGTAACAGTAATATGAAGTGTAATGAGAAATATAATTCTAAGAATATGACTTGGAAGGGTAGGCATTTTACTAGAGTGGCATCAATTGATAAAGTATAGAAACGGAATAGGTACCTATTGTCAGATCCTTTAAAATGTTATTTGGAATATTTACATCATACTTAACACCAGTATGACGCTTTATGTTTTTATCTTTTGAGGTTCCCCTAAGAACAACTTGTTCGCTAGTAGATAAGGATACTGGAGTTGTTGTTCCTGTACTGTTGGTTTCATTTTGTAAAATAATCTTAATTATACTAAGAGGTAATACGCTTCCAGATGGACTTATCATGTCGCTTTCTAGCGCTTTAACTCGTATTTCATAATCTGTATTCGCGTGTATTGTAAATGCGGATGGAATCTGAACAGACACACCTTGTTTATAGTCGGTAAGGTTTTTAAAGGAGAGGTTCACCTCATCCATTCTTTGATCCACCGCAATGCTAAAATCAGGTTCTACATCTACCAAATGTCCGTCTGTTAGTTTTGGAGGCATCTGTAGAGAATGATTTACTACTTGCGTTCCGATAATTCTATTTTGATTATCGTATAAAGTATATAAGAGCTGAAACCGGTAGGTGACATGCCTGTAAGGATCTGGGCTTAAGTAATCTTCCAGATATCGACCTTGAGCGATGGTCATCTGGCTATAGAGTTGATAGAGCGCTGATGTTCTATTATTTGTATTTATTGGTGTTCGGGATCTATTTATAAGAAATATTTCACCAGAGCTTGGTAAAACTAATGGCTCCAAGGTTGACCCGATGCTTTGTAAGCGCATAAAAGGATCGTTATTATCGCCAGTCCATTTTAAATTAATTTTTTCTGCTGGGAAATCTTTTCCAATTCGATTGGTTCCGCTTTCTAATTTTATAGAATTTAACAGGCGCACCGATAAGGACCATTCACTTTGTGAATATTGTGGAGTACTTAAGCTGAACTGAACAGTAGTAAATCGTTCGGGAGATTGATATCCCAAATAAGAACTTAAAAAAATGTAGTTATTTGACCAAACAGAATATTGCATCTGCGCGTTTGAAACGGGCAAATGCGCAAAAAAAACATATAAGAAAATTAAATATTTTAGTGCAACGTTATTCATGATTAAACGCTATTTCTCCAATTTTGATATCGGGCTGATCGCCATACATAAGCATTACTGTAGCTACATAACGCCCCCTAGCTAAATCATTGGGAATAAGGCTGTAAAATTTACGTTTATCAGCAGGAAGCGCATAAAAACTCACATCATTAGTCTTTGTAAGTTTTCCAGTTTCTTGATTCAAGTATTCAATACGAATATTTCCTTCTGTCCAAGTGTTGCTATTAACTAAATAATCCAGCTCCAGAAATGCATCTGTACTGTCTTTTTTATGATAAACTAAATTGTTGATTTCTACGTCTTGTTTAGCCGTTTGAGACTGTCTATGATAAATTTTAATTCCTGAGCGTACAGCTAATCGGATATTTGCACCTTCTTGCTGTGCGTTAGCACGTGGATTCATCTGTGTTACAAATAACATTGTGGTATGTACTGATTGAGAATTTGCACTCAGCGTATCTGGTACTTTAATGTTTAATTGTAGTTGTTTACTCTCTCCTGGTGCTAAAGCAAAAAATGGCTCTGAGATAGTTAACCAATCTGAGCAGCTGTTTGCAAGGGTGCCTGCTGGAAAAAGCTGATTGTCACCTGTTGGTGAATAGGACCAATCTTCATAAGATACGGCAAGTTCTAAGCTATAGTCCTTGCTTGGATTTGTAACATCTACTAATTGAACCATGCTCGCCCCGGGCCCACCAATAAAATAAACGCGAGGAGGACCAACAGTAAGTCCTGTTTGTGCGCTTAAAGTACTAAATGCAGATAATATAATTAAGATAATAAGCCCAATATTTTTCATATAGATACGTGATTAAAGATAAAATCCGAAAGAAGATGTGTGGTATAAAGTCGAAACTTTTGGCTCTAAGGAGGATGGTATTAAATAATATACAAGTGGTTTTTTAAAAACCACTTGTATAAAAATATATTTTAGTTAGGCACTACTTCGTAAGTAACGTCAACTGTGTAAGCAATTGCTTGATTTCCTACATTATTGAAATATTGTTTCAATTTTGAATCAGAAATTGGTTTACCGAAGTATTTAACATCTAACTCTTGGTCTAATACTGAGGCTTGACCGCTAGATACAGCGCTTAAGTTCCACTCTGGACCATTTACATCAACAGTTCTTCCTGAGGTAACGCCAGCTAAATTTTTACCAACTTCAATTTGAAGAATCTCGTTTGCTGGAATTGTTTCTACACCTGCAGAGCTAGTACGTGTTAAATTGATATTTGATAAGTTCGCCTTAACCTTAAAACCAGTACCAACAGAAGTTACCTTCAATTGATTGTTAATTAAAGCAGAAACACCATTACGGTAGTTTTCCGCGTTAGCATAGGTAAGTGTTACAACATCATCGTAACCATTTCCACCATTTTGAGCTCCAGATCCAATTTCAATAGATTGGAAACTGTTTAAATTAACATTTACTTTAACCTTTACAGGATTAGGGGTCTGCGCATTTGAGACTGTTGAAGCTCCTAAAAGAACGAATGCAGACAAAATTAACTTTTTCATTTTTTGAGTTATTTTTTAGTTTGTTGTTGAAATTTAATTAGTTGTTTAAAAATCTATGCAAAGATAGATGGTTGAGTAAGCTAAGTAGGTATTAAAAACTGCCATAAACCTTTAATTTTTTGCAGTATTTTACTTTTGTAGCGTTTCAGCTACAAAATGTAGCTACTTATCTTACTTGTTGTAGATGAGTGGATTACAGTGGTAAAATTTCGTATAAAACATCTACAGTATATGACAATGATTTATTGCCAACATTATTAAAATACGTTTGTAGTTTATTTTGTGGAATAGGCTTACCAAAATATTTAACATCTAACTGCTCATCTAAAACAGATGCACTTCCTGTGTTGCTAGCCGATAAACCTGTAAATTCTACGCCAGATGGAGTAACGATTTTTCCTGATGTAGCGCCAGATAAGTTCTTACCAACTTGGATTTCTAAAATTTCATTTGCTTGAATGTTTTGCGTTCCTTCAGCGCTAGTACGGTTTAATACTGCTTGAGAAAGTTTAGCTTTAACTTTATAGCCCGAGCCAATGGAGGAAACCTTCAACTGGTTGGGAACATTTTTAGATATACCGTTACGGTAATCATTCGCATCAGCGTAAGTTAAATTTACAATATCGCCATACTCCCCAGATGGTGTTGCTCCCGATCCGATTTCAATACTTTGAAAAGAATTTAAATTAACGTTCACTTTAACTTTAACTGGAGCTGGTGATGAATTTTGCGCATTAGCACTGAAGGAAACTCCTAGTAATACTGCTGCTGATAAGATTAGATTTTTCATTATATTTATATTATTCTCTTTTTTTCTATAGGGATAGTCTATATAATTTTTCCTTGACTATAAGGCTTTCCTATTATTTGTTATCCAAAGTTACAGCGAGATTTTTTTTTCCACGTATTCAAAACTTAAAAATAGTATGAAAATGTACTATTTTGTAGAGACCAAGCTACAAGTATATTTAATTTTAGACTAAATGAAATTTTACGTCCCAAAGTCATGCCTTTTTTAAACCTTGTATGACTACAATTATATCCCTTTACAGCTACCTCAAGGTGGATATTGTAGTTCAAATTGATCTAATTTGTAGCTGAGTTATGGATTAAATGAAAGAGTATTTATTGCTCAAATGGTGTTCAGTATAATTTACTTTGAGCTACATACTGTCCACAAGCGTTCGGGGATATTTAGCACTTTGGGGTGTAATTATTTTTTTGTTTGATCTCTTTAAGATAAGAGATAGTTTGGGACTAGTATTCGCAAAAGATATGGTCTTTGGAGCCAAAAAATCATGCAAACAAAAATTCCTCCTTTACAAAGGAAATTTCTTTATAAAGCAGGAATTCTTACTTAGCTTTTTACTTAGTTTCTATACTATAAAGTACATCATTATAAAATACGATTGTTTTATTTCTTTCTGCAAAACGAATAATGTTTTCGCCTTTTGGGCCTTTATACTGTATGTTGTATACCGCAGAAGTTGTGGGAACACTGCTTGATATAATTTTTCTACCTTCAGTCGTTAGTACACTCGTAGAAAATTCTACTTCACTGTTTTGCGTTGTTGAAACAGGGCTTACTTGAATATCAGGCATAGATACTCTTTCTTCATATTCACTGCCAAGTTTAACAAACTCATTGTTAGCTAGCTTAACCTTTACCTCATATGGTGTGGTGCTAAATACAGATAGATGCGCATTTTTTGTTACCTCTACGCCTGTACGATAATCGTCCAAGGTATTGTAGTTTAAATTTACTACCTGTTGATCAGGGTTAATTGTTAAATTCTGCACGTGATTCAACACGATGTTGATTCTAACTGAAGGTTGTGCTAGAAGGTTGTTTATTCCTAGAATAATAATACCCAATAAAAGTATAAGCCCGCGCATATCATAGTTACCTAATGTTATTGTAATATAGGAAATTTATGTATTACATAACATATTGCGAAAGCTAAAAAAAAAATGATTAAAGTCATTTCGTTAAGAAATACCCTGATATTCAATGGTGTAAAATTTTAAAATATTTATTTTTTTCTAATTTAATTTACGCGTTATAATCATTTATGTGTAAGTCTAAATTTTCTTTACGCGCAGGTGAGCAGACGATTTCTCTCGTCAATTGTAAGTGGATCTTTTAGGGATATATTCGATTTAAGCCTTCATTATTTGCTGCTTTTGCTCCACTTCTACACGAAAAGCTTGGAATAATAGCATAGTCTGGTTGGATTCTCCTACAAAGCGCGCTCATGCTTCTGGCCGAATTGCATACGATTGAGAATTACCCTCTAAGTGCTCAGGAAGTAACACCCGTTTAGGTTTTTTGGGTGAATTCTGGGATTTCTCCTGTAGTTTTTTAATTGCTTCTTGCAGCTCTTGTCCAACCTGTTCTATCAGCGGATCAGGAGCATTCAGGCTAAACATATCTAACTGGCCCGTTATGGCTAACTTAACCAGTTTATCCGAACGAATACCAAAGATCTGACGACGATGATTATCTAAATCAGCGAGCAGTAATGCGCGCTCCTCCTCCAAGCTAATCTTCTGCTTGTTCAGCGTTGTGTATTCCTTACTCAGTGTCGCATTCTCTTGGTTCAACATCGACTTATCCAAAGCATGTAGCTTTTCCAATGCAGCCTTTTCACGTAGACTAGCCTCATAGAGCGCTTTATAGTCGATGTTTTCCACAGCACAAAAATAAACTTTACGCTTTTGTCATGTACTAAAAGCTATTTGTTATTATAAGTTACTTAACAAACTTGAAAATTAACTATGCAAGGCTATCGACGAATGTTTTATTTGATTTTAAATGAACCCGCTGAGTTTAATCTAGTATATTATTTTTCCAGCAGCAATTTCGATTAATATTTCAAAAATTATGTAATTGTTATACACTATCTTAGGGTAGGCAATAAAGACTTGGGGAAGGACTTGTGCTTTGCTTACTTTGTTAAATAATGGAGATCTTCAAAGTTCATTGCTAATTTGATGGTGAATCATATTACCAATGAATTCCGTAATTCAGTAGGGGTCAATCCCGTTTTTTTGTGGAAAAGTGAGCTGAAATTATTTTCATCATTAAAGCCTAGTTCCCATGCAATTTCCTTTATACTGGAATCGCTGTAAAACAGCTTTTGTTTAGCCTTTTTAATAAGCCCATCAGTAATAACCTCTTTTGGTGTTTTTGACAAACTTTTCTTTGTAATTGCAGCTAATCGTCTTGGAGATATTCTAAGCGTTTCAGTATAAAACGATACATTCTTTTGTTGTTGCACGTGCTCATTTATAAGCTCTTGAAATTTCCACAGTAATTTCCTTTGATGGCTATTTATTGCCGTAGGAATTATTTGATTTTTTGATAATTCCAAAAATATATAGATAAATGTTTGCGTAAGCATTAGATGAATCAAATCCTTAACCATAGGGTTTGGAATTTTATCTTTCGCTTGTGTTAATTCTCCTACAATGAATTGAGAAAAATCTATATAATCCTTGGGTATAACAATTTTTACATAGCCCTCCGAGGGATGCCCCATTGTTAGAACTTGCTTAATCAAACTACTGTCCTTTTCCGATATGCAATAAAATAGATCACTGAAGAAAACATATTGGAATGAAAAAATTTCTTTTATTTTAATTTTTGTTAATGATGTATAGAAAAGAACTGAATAAGGTTCTAAATCTACATTTCTATTGTTAATTATTAGATTGTTCCTAGTTTCCTGGGTAATGATTAAATTATAACATGATTGCGTAAAATTATACGTAGCGTTCTTTTTTAAGTTTTCAGGGCTAATGTGCTCAATGCCAAATTCCATATTTGCTTTTAATTTACTTGTTTTTGTAGTATAAGTATTTGTGTTTTGGTACCCACTTTTTTATTTATCTTAAAAAATTTAATGTCAGATATACATATTTTTGATATTATATTTATTGGTTACTTAAACAATTGGTTGTTAATTATTTTCAGATTTATTCTATTAATTTGCAGCTTTCAATATACATAAATAAATGTTTATAAAAAGTCAGAAGCATCCTAAATAAGAAAAAAAATGGCGGTGGTTTAATATAGCAGTGATTGCTATATTTAATTCGCTAAAATAATACTACCGCCATAGTAAATATAAACGTATTTTCTCAGATTTTAGGTCTAGTAGACCGTGACATTTTTAATAAAATGGGTTCAGAAATACCAATGCGACAAGCATCATAAAGGAATCAACAGTTGGACACACTTTGTTAGTATGCTTTTCTGCCATCTTTCATCTGCGGATTCCGTTCGTGATATTTCTAATGGTCTGCGTAGTACTACAGGTAACATGAGTCACATGGGTATCTCTAGGGCACCCAGCAAGTCCAATTTATCCTGCACGCAAAGAAATAGAGATACAGTACATTCAACCAGGCAGGCTGATGCAAAACGGTTACAGTGAACGTATCAACCGTACGTTTCGGGAAAGTATCCTTGATGCCTACCTCTTTGAAGATACTCAGCAAGTACAGATACTTGCAGAAGAATGGATTAAGGATTACAACTACAGAAGAACACATGAGTCATTGGGAGGAAAGATACAAATGGAATACGATACCCTGCCGGCGGCATGTTATTAATAGGTCAACTTTAAAAAAGATTGACCTATTAATAGCAACTATTTTTAAATTTGAAAACTCGCCTGGATGCCAGTCCGAAAATAGGGAGGGTTACACCCCCATTTAGTTGTTATTTTTTCCAAGGGTATGATCTAGGATTTTATAGACATCTTGCCGGTTGATTGGCTTAATGATATAGCCATCAAGAAATTCGTAGTCATATATTTTATTCGTATCTAGTGATAGGGACGAAGAACTAATAATATATATAGTTGATTTGTAAATGAAATCAAATTGATTGACAGCCAAATTTTCAATCAACTCCCAACCATTCATTATCGGCATATTTATATCTAATAGTAGTAAATCAGGAAATAATGATGGTCGACCTTTAATAGAATTGAAATGTTCCCACGCCTCAAGCCCATTTTCAAAGGTTTCGATTTCAATAGTACATGAAGGATATGATTTAATAAAATTTGAATATAAAAACCGATGTAGAATGTTATCCTCAACAAGTGTTACTCGAATTGATTTCATGATAAATACACTTTTTTATGTGAGTTACTCGGAAAAAGCTGAATTTTAACTCTAACAGAATTAACCTTGTATGATATACGATTCTATAGCATAAAAGGCTAATACTTAGTAATTTAATTTGCTGTCATAACTTAGATTTCATACGCTCTATTCGAGAGGATTTCCTTATCCTAAATATACAAAAAATAATTTCAAACATTTTTCATTATTTGGAATATTTTTTTCTTAAAATACTGTTTGCTATACAGTATATTCAATTTTAAAACCTTTTAGCTGCGTTTTGAGTTCTGTTGCTGATGACCCATCTCCAGCTGCTTGAGTGTGTCAAGCGGTAAGCTTTGCGGTTTTTTTTCATCATTTCGAACACTTCAGAACCGCTACAATGTACCTAGATGAAAAAATTAATTCGGTAATATACACTATGACTTTTTAACAATTAAGGTATGCTATCTTCTACATCCCCTGGAGCTATCATGTAAATGGGAAGCAGATTTTCTATTTACTGATTCATTTTATAATCTGCCAAAATATTAATTGTCCCGGGGTAAAAGTTAACATAAGGATAATCATAAAAATGACGCAAAGAATATTAAGTTTTATATCTTTGATTTGAAATTAGTAGAACTAACTGGATATCAAGTTTAATTATGCATTCTCTGTCAAAGGATATAATTCATGCTGTAAAGCAGGGAGATAGAAAAGCTTTTGAGATTTTTTACAACACCTATTCTTCATTTGTTTATCAGGTGGCCTATAAAATTTTAAGAGATCCTTATCTTGCAGAAGAAGTCGTGCAGGAAACCTTTGTCAACTTGTGGGTAAACAAAGAGTATATTGACCAGAGTAAAGAAATCACCTCATTTATTTTTGTTATCGCTAAAAGAATTTGCTTAAATAACCTACGAAAACTCAAGTATGCAAATACCTATTTAACACAGGTGTCTGTTCGGCATATAAATGATGTGCAGGAGAAAATTGAGTATTCAGAATTTGAAAAATCAATGATTTCAAAAGTAGCATTATTGCCAAAGCAGCAAAGGATAGCATTTGAATTAAGTAGATTTGAAGGTTTTACACACCAGCAAATAGCAGATAAAATGGGTGTTTCTCCCCATACTGTTAAAAACCATATAGCGCAAGCATTAGCCTATTTGAGGAAATCCTTCAGGGCCACTAAATATGAAATCCCCCTTTTAATTATTTTTTTTCTTTTCAACTAGTACTACACCCTTAGTTATGTGTACTGTATAAAAAGACGGTACATTGGACGAGCAAAGACTTAAAATATTATATAAGAAACATTGTAATAACGCATTAACGGCGGAAGAATTTGAGGAATTTCATCAGGCTCTAGAAGATATTGATGCCCAGTCACTTCTTAGTCTCTATGCCGATAGTGGTCAGGACAATGCAGCTGACTCTTTTGCTAAAGAAGATGTCTTTAATCGTATTTCAAGCAAAATAGATGATTTAGAAAAGCAGAAAGAATTTTCTATTAAAAAGTCGAATAAGGTGTTGTACTATAGAGTTGCAGCTGCTGTGGCTGTGTTCTTTATTTTCTCTTATTTCATTCTGAATCATATAGCTCATGATTCCAGTATAGAATCCAATAAGTCCGCTCTTGAAAGCTTATCCAACGATAATACTAAAACCCTAGCTAGTAACAGTAGTAATATTCAATTTGCTGATGGGAGAACTTTAGACCTAGATTTATTGCCTGATGATAGTATTTCCCATAGAGGTATATCTATTGTTCGTGTTGCAGAGAACGAGCTGACTATACATAATGAAACAGGCTCGGCAGACTTCGATTTGAATAGCTTTCATATGTTTGCCGCCAAAAAAGGATCTACACTAAAGTTGACCCTGCCTGATAAATCCACCGTGCAACTTAACTCTGGATCTAGTATAAATATTTCTTCCAGCTATGGTATTAAGGATCGTAATGTATTGCTCAAAGGAGAGGGATTCTTTGAAGTAGCGCATAATAAACAGACACCCTTCATCGTCGAGGTAAAAGATGCTAAAATCAATGTCTTAGGAACAGTATTCAATTTATCTGCGTATGATCAAGATAAGGAAGTCCAGGCGACATTAATAAGTGGATCCATTGCGGTAAATACAAGCATTGATCAAACCGTTATTAAGCCAGGTCAAAAGGCAACAGTAGGTGCCCGGTCTGCAATCCGGGTCGATAGTAATGTTGATCTAAATCAGATACTAGCATGGCGTGAGGGCATATTTAGGTTTCAAGATCAGTCGATTGAATCCATCTTGAATGAACTCTCCAAGTGGTATTATATAGAAGATGTCCAAGTGGCAACTAACCTTAAAGATAAATTCACGGGAAGCATAAAAAGAACAAAGCAACTTAAAGATGTTTTAACAGCAATACAGGAGGTCTCTGATTTGCATTTTGAATTACAAGAGGGGAGGGTGAAGGTGATGAAGTAGAGATAGATTACCTAAAATTTTTTAAAGGGCAGTACGGCAATACTACCCCTTAAGAATATAATACTTGGCCAATTAAATTGTGTGTAACTTATAAAACCAAATATAACCAAATGTATAAAAATATTACTGCAATTGTGCGGACCCACCCACAGTTGTTTAAATGTGTACTTATGATGAAATTCATTTCATTTTTCGTATTCGGATTATTTATACAAACTCAAGCTAATGTGTTTGCGCAAAAAATAAATATTTCGGTATCAAAAGCAGAACTCTCAGATGTACTTAATATCGTTCAAAAACAAACGGATTTGGACTTTCTATTTAATAGCTCTGAGTTAAAAAATGTCGGAAAAATTGATCTGCATATGAAAAATGCTGATCTACAAGCTGTATTGGACCATTGCTTAAGCCCACGTGGTCTTGTATATAGTGTTCAAAATAAGACCGTGCTGATAAGAAAAGCACCGGAGATCACGGCGAACTCTTCTATAAATCAAGGGCAACAAATGTTGCTTCAAGGAAAAGTTGTGGGCGATGATGGCAGCCCCCTAGTAGGAGCTTCTGTAAGAATTGTAAACAGTAATGCCGCAACAGCGACAACAGAAGATGGATCTTTCTCCCTTAATGTTATCCAAAGAGAAGGTCAGGTGATAATCACTGCCATGGGATACGAAGATAAAACCATTGCCTATCTCGCTGGCCAGCCTGTAAATGTTACGCTAAAGGCTAAATCAAGTGATCTACAGGAAGTGGTAATCGTTGGATATGGTGTCCAAAAGAAGGCTAACTTGACGGGTGCTGTTTCACAAGTCAACGCCTCAGACATAGCACTTAGACCTGATGCTAATATAGCAACGGCTCTGCAAGGGTTAATGCCAGGACTAAATATTCAGATTAATAATGGAAACCCATCGGAGACGCCAGATATTAATGTTCGTGGATTTAACTCCATTAATGGTGGAGGTCCACTTGTATTAATTGACGGAATTGAAGGTAATATAACACGTGTTAATCCAAATGATATAGAGTCGGTGACCGTATTAAAAGATGCCGCTTCAGCAGCGATATATGGAGCGCGTGGAGCTTTCGGGGTAATACTTATTACAACAAAAACCGGAAAGTCAGGTGTAACATCCATTAACTATTCTAATAATTTTGCTTGGACATCTCCAGCTGCAAGGACTGATTTTATTACCGATCCGTATGTGTACGCAAAAACTGTAGATGCAGCCCTTTATGGATATAATGGTACTAGCTATAGTCAGTATAATGCTATGGACTGGGAAACAATTAGAATGGTGGCCGATGGACAAATTTCACCATTTCATGAATTGCAAGCTGATGGAACAAATAAATTCTTCTATAAGACCAATTGGTGGGATGAATTATTTCGTAAGAACCAATTGTCAAATTTTCACAATGTCTCGGTATCAGGGGGATCGGAGAAATTAACTGCTTATTTCTCAGGAAGGGTTTATGACAGACAAAGTATTAATAATATTAATAAAGATGCAGGTATAGAACGTCAGAACTTTAAATCGAATATTGTATTCCGTCCTAACGACTGGCTAGAATTGTCTGCCAACACGCAGTTTATAAACGAGCGTGATAAAGATTATGGCGGTTTTTCAAACGGATTCGGCGGTTTATGGAGTACCACAACGTGGTACAATTTAATGGCCTTCTACCCCGTGAGTGTTGACGGTGTTCCTGCAGATATTGGTACTGGTACGGGTGGACAAGGTGGTAATGCAGGATTATTTGCTGGAAACTCTTGGCGTGTATTTACTACAGAAGAATTTACCAATACTTTTCGTGCAGTAGCTAAGCCTGTTAAAGGATTAGTGTTAAATTTTGATTATAGTAATCGTATTGATAACACAGGCAGAACACTACGCTTAAATCCATTTGAATATTTAAAAGGTAACAGATTAAACTATACCGTAGAGGGGCTTAACCGATTAACAGAGTATCGCTGGAAAGATAAATATAATGCATTAAATGCTTTTGCTACCTATAACTTAACATTAGATTCAAAACATAATTTTAAATTGTTGGCAGGTTTTAACCAAGAACAATTTAACAGAGACCGCGTAGAGGTAACTGCCGATGATTTGTTGTTAGAAGATCTCTCCAATCTTGCTTTAGCTACTACCATGAATAATATTTCGGGCTCGGCAATGGATTGGGCTGTGAGAGGATTTTTTGGGCGCTTCAATTATGATTATGATAATAAGTACCTCCTTGAAATGAATGGACGCTATGACGGTTCTTCACGTTTTCCTCAAGATAGCCGTTGGGGATTCTTCCCCTCCGTATCTGTAGGTTGGCAAATGGATAGGGAGAATTTTTGGCAAAACCTAAGGCCTTATGTTTCCTCGTTTAAACTTAGAACATCATATGGTAAATTGGGTAACCAAACTGTAGATGTAAATACGTTCAAAGAGCTGATGAACGTAACGCGATCTAATAATTGGTTAAATCAAGGAAACCCATTAACAATAGCACAGATGCCTGGACCACTGCCTAGTGTAGTGACTTGGGAAACGACTAGAAGCTTGAATTTTGGAGCTGATATTGGTTTGCTAAATAATAAATTATTCTTGAATTTGGATGTATACCGTAAGAATGTAGAGGGGATGTATCTTCCTGGAGAGCCATTGCCTGCAGTATTTGGTGCTAGTGAGCCTAAGGAGAATTACGCAGGTCTGCGCAATGAAGGCTATGAGCTGAATATTTCCTACCAGAATAGTTTTGATGTGCTAAGCTCCCCATTGAAATTCCGCGTATCGGCAAATGTTTCCAATTTCAAAGGTATCATCACTAAATACAATAACCCTAACGGATTGTTAAGTTCTTACTATGAAGGCCAGAGGCTAGGTGAAATTTGGGGCTATCGTGTGGCTGGACAATTCCAGTCTGATGAAGAAGCGGCAGCATATCAAAGTACATTTACTAACCCAGCCACTTCACTGGCTCGAGTATATGGTGACATTTTTAACGTAGTGCAAAATAGTGAATGGAATTACCTGCGTGGTGGGGATGTAAAATATTTAGATTTAAATGGTGATGGAAAAATTGATAATGGCGAGAACACGCTAGATAACCATGGAGACTTAGAGCGCATTGGTAATGCTACACCAAGGTTTCCATTTGGACTTAATTTAAGTGCAAGCTGGAAAAGTTTAGACTTCTCTGTGGCCTTATCAGGAGTTGCTAGACAAGATTGGTACCCTACTGGTGAGCTGTACTGGGGAACTTATCAAAGACCTTACTTATCCTTCTTGAGGAAAGATTTGGTGGATAATGCTTGGACTCCTGATAATAAAACAAATACCTATCCCCAGATATATAGAGGATATTCTTCACTGCAAAGTAATAGATCTTTGTATCAAATCAATGATTACTACCTAACTAATGTGGGTTTTATTCGCGCGAAAAATCTTACTGTAGGTTATTCTTTGCCACAAGAAATGACACGCAAGGTCAAAATAGAAAAGCTAAGGCTATTTTTTAGTGGGGAAAATATTTTCACATGGACTTTTGGAGGATTAACCAAATATATTGATCCTGAACAAGCAGGTTCTGCTATTAACCTCTCTTCACCAGCTACGGCAGATGATAGAGGAGATCAGCGTGTTTATCCTATGGGTAAGACTTATTCTTTTGGTTTAATATTGGATTTATAAAACAGGTGTAAAATGAAGATTTCGATTCTATATATAAACATAATTATTCTAGCAGTATTGTCGTTTTTGAGTTCATGTAACGATGATTTTCTAGATAGATCCTCTAAAGATAAAGTGGAGGCACCTTTTTTCTTTAATACGGCTAAGGATCTCGAGGTGGCCACAAATGCATTATATGCAATGTTGCCTGATTTTAACATATATACAGAGGATGCTGGTTCAGATAACCTGGTGCCACTAAATCCCAGTACAAAAATTCGTGGCAGTAGAATAGTTCCCGTGGGTAGCGGATCAGGGGGCTGGTCGTGGGGTAACTTAAGGATGATTAATTATTTTTTAAGTAATTACCACAAAGCCGATGATCAGGCAGCAAAAGCAAAATTTAGTGGTATAGCACGCTTTTTTAGGGCCTACTTTTACTATGATAAAGTGAAAACTTTTGGAGATGTTCCCTGGTATAGTACTGTTCTGGACGCTAAAGATCCAGCCCTTTATAAAGGTCGTGATTCTCGCATAGTAGTAATGGATTCGGTGATGGCAGATTTGGATTATGCTATAGAAAATATTCCGGCTGAGAAACAAGTAAACTTAGTGACTAGCTACACAGCAATGTTATTGAAGGCGCGAATTGCATTATTTGAAGGAACCTATAGAAAGTATCACGGCATAGCTGGACATCAAGAGTATCTAACTCTAGCCCAGCAAGCAGCACAACAATTAATAAATTCTGGTGCCTATACCTTGTTTACTGAAGGAGGGAGTGAGGCTGCATATCGAAATCTTTTTGGAAGAAACAGTCAAAATGATATAGAAACTATTTTGGCAATTGATTACGAAACAGGAAAGCGCGTACATTCATTGGGAAGTTCTTTTACTTCCGCTACCCAAGGATCATACGGTATAACTAAAGACTTTGTAAATAGTTTCTTAATGAGTGATGGATCGCGTTTTACCGATAGGTCAGGATATCAAACCTATAGCTTCTTTCAAGAGATGCAAAATAGAGATCCACGTTTAACGCAGATTACCGCAGGTCCTGATTTTAAGGTAACAGGAAAAACTACAAGAGAACCCGTGAATTTATCTATCACAACAACTGGATATAGACTGATAAAAGCTCTTCCGGATAATTCTCAGTGGGCAACTTCTGGATCTTTCTTTGACATTATATTATTTAGATATGCAGAGGCTTTATTGGTTTACGCAGAAGCAAAAGCCGAATTGGGCACAATCACTCAAGCGGATCTCGATCTATCAATCAATAAATTGAGAGCACGCGCAGGGATGCCGAATTTGAATTTAGTAAATGCCAACGCAAATCCTGATCCCTATTTGGAAAATATGTACACAAATGTTGATCAGGGTCCCAATAAAGGAGTGATTTTGGAAATTCGTCGTGAACGCCGCGCTGAGCTATTCAATGAAGGATTTCGTTGGGACGATTTGATGCGCTGGAAAGCAGGCAAAAAGATTGAACAGCCTATGGTGGGTATTTATTTCTCAGGTGTTGGAAGTCATGATTTTAACGGAGACGGTAATGCTGATGTATTCTTACATACGGGATCTACAGCAGGTGCGCCTTCCTCTGTAACTTCTTTAGTAAATATTTTACAACGAACATTACGAAATCCACTCACGGGAGCGCAAAATTCAAATTCGGGAAATATCGATCCATTCCCAACTGGAGGGAAATTTGATGAAGAAAAGGACTATTTAGCACCAATACCTTCTGAGGATTTATTACTTAATAAGAATTTAGTGCAAAATCCAAATTGGTAATATGAGAACGTTCAAGCTTTTTCTAGTTTTTATCACATTATTTACGATGTCTTTATCACTGCTTTTTGCAGAGGTAAGACCCTCCTCAATGCCAATTGGATATTCCGTAAATATACAGGCAATTACCAAAGAGAAAATGCTTTATGCTAAGTCTTTAGGAATCCGTTACATTGAACTATCTAATATAGGATCTTTGCTTAACAAGGACCTAAGTTTGAAGTATGATCAAGATTATTGGAAAGTAAAAATAGACAGTTTAAAAACGATACTAGATGCTACAGGTGTCAAAGTATGGTCTATTCATATGCCTTTCTCACAAAAGATTGATTTATCGCAAATAACAGAATCTCAGAGAACCGCAGTGGTACAGACACATATTGAGTTAATTAAGGTGCTCTCTGCTTTGCAGCCGCAAATTATTCTTTTTCATCCTTCCTATTATTTAGGAAACAATGAACGAGAATTAAGGATCTCACAGTTGGTGAAATCGGTAATTGAATTGAACACAGAAACCCGCCGTCATAATATGCAAATGGTGGTTGAAAACATGCTAGGACCGCAGCTGACAGTAGGTGAAAGAGAAAGACCCTTAATGCGCACTATTGCTGAATGTGAAACCGTGTTCTCCCTTTTTCCTGATGATGTAGGACTTGCCGTAGATATGTGCCATATTATGAATTCCGAATTATTAATTGAAAGATTTGGATCTCGTGTCAAGACTTTACATGTGTCCGACGGAGATGGACTTTCCGAGGCCCATTATCTTCCATGTAATAAATTGGGCAAAAATAATTGGAACCTAATATTTGCCGCACTGGAGAAGATTAATTATACCGGTGTATTTATGTATGAATGTAAATATACTGACGAAAAGGAACTTAAAGATTGTTATGATTTTTTAGAAGCTGATTATAACAAGTATAAACTTAACAACAAACGTATTTAATTATGAAGAATATTAATTGTTTAATCTTAATAATTGCCTTTGTTTCACTCTTCATAGCTTGTAAAAAAGAAAATAATACTTTTGAAAGCAAGCTTATGATAGGAAATGCCTATTTGGAGGTAAGTAATAAATCACAACGTTACACTTTTGATGTCCTATCAAATCAGAATATTGAGGTTAGTACTGATGCCTCGTGGATTACGCTGGATAGTGCTAATTTTGAAAAAGGAAAAAATAAAGTTGGATTTACAGCCTTGACTAACGAGGATGATGAGCGCTCGGGAATAATACTGGTGAAAATGGGTGCTGAAAATGAGCGTGAGGTATTAGTTGTTCAGGAAACCGGGAAAGCTCCCGTATTTTATGTAAAGCCTGATGGAACTGGTGATGGTAAATCTTGGGCTAATGCAACAGATTTGAATACAGCTTTGGAAAAATCTACCACTAATAGTATCATCTATTTATCAGAGGGTGTATATAAACCAAGTAGGACAATTAGAAATGGTGATGCAACAAACCAAGCTGATAAAACATTCGAAATTTCTAAAAATTTAACCCTAATCGGTGGCTTTGAAGCTAATGCTACTTCTGCCTCTAAATCGAATCCTTTTATTTATAAAACAATTCTTGATGGACAGCTCTCAGCTTCTGTTAATTGTTATCACACGGTAACCATTACAGCAGCATTTGATGCCGAGTCAAAAGTTTCTATCAGCGGAATTATTATAAAAGGAGGTAATGCGACAAATAGAGGAAGTAACGTAACAATCGCTGATGTACGATATAATCGTGGCTGGGGCGGCGGAATGCTAATTGCAAACGCTAAAGTTGAATTAAATGATGTAGAAGTTGTTGATAATAAAACATCAAACTCTGGTGGTACAGTAGGTTATGGAGCTGGAATTTATGCCTTTAATAATGCGGATATTACATTTAGAAATGTGAAAATTAACGATAATAAAGGTGGAAATAATGGTGGAGGAATGTGGTTAGCTGATGGAAAATTAACCGCCTATAACTCACAGTTTAACAATAATTCCGCATCAGGCACGGCAGCAGGACTCCATGGGTACCCTAATGCCACTATCACATTATATAACTGTGAAATAAAAAACAATTCTAATACATCCTATGGCGCAGGTTTGTATGTTCGTGAGAATTCTAAGGCTTATGTCATCAATTCTCTTATTTCGGGAAATAAGTCAACATCTGCCAATGGTGGAGG
The DNA here is from genome assembly GCF_008520265.1 of Sphingobacterium cavernae. Classification (GTDB taxonomy): domain Bacteria; phylum Bacteroidota; class Bacteroidia; order Sphingobacteriales; family Sphingobacteriaceae; genus Sphingobacterium; species Sphingobacterium cavernae. Next base: position 13,930 of record NZ_VIQM01000047.1, on the reverse strand, counting down.
CGGAGTAATGCTATATGGCGGCACTACAGTTTATTTAATTAGTTCCACGATAGTGAATAATACATCCGCTGGACCTGGAGGTGGAGTTTATAGACGTAATCTGGTGAATAATTTAGAAATTTACAATTCTTTGGTGGCCAGCAATATACAAGCATCTACGTCTAAAGATGTAGATAATTTTGTTGAGGCAACAGCTACTAATCCAACTATTAGAAATTCTGTTATTATGACTTCTGTTTATTCCGACCAAGGTACTATAGAGGCTGGATCTTCTTTTGTTCCTAGTGCTATGCTCAATAGTGATTTTATGCCTATTGGACAAAACAATCCAGCATTACTTAAGGGGGTAGATAAAGATGGTTTATCTGCTTACGCTAGTACGTTCAATCCAATATTTTCTGATCATATTACTAAAGATATGTTTGGTGCTGAAAGACAATTAAAGATAATGGGATATAAAGTTAAGTAAGGATGAACAAGTTATTATTTATCTTTCTTTTGATATTGTTTTCTCTGCATGTAAGTATGGCTTCCAGCCCTAAGACTATAATGTTAGTTCTAGGTTCGGACAATCCAGAAATTCTGGCTACTCGAATACAAATAGCTAATCGGTTGTATAAAGCGCAAAATATAGATAAAATAATTGTATCTGGTGGTTGCGGTGCGCATAAGTCTTCGATCTGTGAGGCAAGTGTTATGTACAATGGATTAGTTCAATTAGGCATTGAGCCCTCAAAGATATATAAAGAGGAAAATGCAAAAACAACTGTTCAGAATTATGTGTTTAGTCGTGTGCTAAAGGATGAATATGGATCGAACATAATTCAAAAAGGCGATACCGTATTGGTTGTATCAAATCACTGGCATGCCGTATCTGTTGCTGCACGCTTGAGAAAACATGATGCAGTACATGCGAAGTTTTTTATTGAAGGAGACCTAAACCCTAAAGAAAATGATAAACTTGATTATGTGTCTATCTTCAATGGAGAATTAGATAATGAAAGATTTATTAGAAATGCCCTCTGGTTGACACCTCAAGTATCATGGGAAAATAATGATAACACCTACTATCTCATGGATTCTACTGTGTATGAGGTGAATGGTGGAAAAGTCATCAATATTATTCAACGAAACCATGTCTTTAATGACCCTAAAATTTCCGATCAAACGGGTTCTTGGTCTTTCATTGATAATGGCAATACATGGTATATAAAAACTTTAAATAAGATTCATGTTGTTAATAAAAGGAATATGAAAGTTAAAGAGATCCTTTCATGGGATAATTTTATAGATAATATTCCTAATGACTGGAGAATTAATGGTTTTAATGCTGGGATAATATTAAATGATAAATTAGTGCTTTTTTCAAACAATGCTGTTCTAATCGCGGAGAAAAAAAATAATAAATTCGTGTTTAAAGGGCAAGCAGAGGCCAAGCAGCTCATACCAAATTGGCCATTTTCTTGGGGAAAATCTAATGTCGCAGGTGTTAATTATCAGAATAATAGTCAGGAAATAAATCTTTATAGAAACAGAGAGTATTTAAAACTTGATAAGCAGTTGAATATCATTCAAGAGCCATTGAAATTAAATGTTAAATGGGTTAACAACCCCTAATTATTTACTATGAAAAACAGAATTTTATATAGTATTCTATTTTTATTCCTTTTTGTAAATTGTTCTAAAAAAGAGGAAGGAACACAACTCCCATACGATTACACTAACGTCGAGAAATTAGACGTTAAGGCAATCTTAGCCAGCACCAAGTGGGACGTAAAAACCGTAGCCGAGGGTATAGAGTGGAAAAGTTTTCATTTTAATAATTTGTTCGAAACAAAACAGTTTGTTACTATTTTAGAAATAGACTTGTCAAAAGGTGCAAAAATAGAATTACCATTTGTCGCTTCAGGTTTTCTGAAGACAAGCGAAGCGGCAACCCAGCATAACGCATTAGTTGCCTTTAATGGTAGCTATTTTAATACTACATCGGGCGGATCAACAGTATTCTTAAAAAGTGATGGCAAAGTTATCAAAGAAACAAATACTGGCTTTAACAGCTACAGAGAAAATGGTGCTTTAACACTAAATACCTCTGGATCACCAAGCATAGTGATGAAGCCCTCAGCAGGATGGTCATCAATCACTGAGCCTACAGCGCTGGCAGGAGGTCCACTTTTAATATTTGGCGGTAAAGAATTAACTCAATTAGAAGTAGACTTTAATACCGCTAGACATCCTAGAACCGCCGTGGGACTGACATCCAATAATAAATTATTAGTCGTCGTCGTTGATGGACGCGCTTCTTCATCAAGAGGCATGTCTATTGCAGAGCTTTCAAGCTTCATGTCCGCATTAGATTGTGTTTCAGCGCTTAATTATGACGGAGGTGGATCCTCTACAGCTTGGGTTAAAAATTATGGTGTTGTAAATCACCCATCTGATAATGGTAAGTTCGATAATGAAGGTGAACGCGGAGTAGCTACAGTATTCGTTATTAAGAAATAATTATTTTTTATTTACATTTACATTGTTCATTTACTTTTTAGCTGTAAGTGAACAATGTATTTTTGTCAGCTAAATTTAATTCTTGGAAACAGTATTAAGTGAATTATATATAAGTTGCTTACTCTGTCATTTTTTATCTTTAAGATTGTGAAAAATGCAGTAAAGGTTGATAATCATTTAGATCAGCGGCTCTTACCGCATTTATATATTCTTTTCTAATCTGCTCTTTTGAAAGAGTGACTTGATTTCGCCCCCAAGTAAATGGTGGTAATTTAAAAATTTTTTCCATAATGATATCTGCCATCAAGCGACTATGTCTACCATTACCGTTTGGAAAACAATGAATTGATACTAACCTATGTTTAAAACGAATGGCAATTTCATGAGGTGAATACGTTTGATTCTTTATCCAATATAGGGTATCATCTAATAAGTTTCTTAGGTTATGAGTTATCATATACTGTTTTACCCCAATATTTTTCTCTGTAATTCTATAGGTACCCGCCCATTTCCAAACATTCTTATACATTCTTTTGTGTAAATCCAGAACAAACTTTTCTGAAATTAATTTCCCGTAAGCAAATTTCAATCCCATAGCCCAAAACAGAGCTTCTTCAATATTTTGTTGTTCTAGTTCATCGAGTTCTGCTTTTGTTGAAATGGAATGTATTTTTAACTCATCTAATTCTTCAGGATCTAAAGGTGTTTGACCATATTCGTATTGCAGATTTAATCCCATAATATTTTTGGATTACTTTCAATAATCTCTTTTTTACGTTCTTCTATAGCGTCTTTTAATCGAGCTTGAGCATTTTCTTGATCTTCTAGAGCCATCGTTTGCGTCGTGCGCATCACAATTTCTTTAGCTAATATTGCAGCTTTACGTTCTATCAATTGTTCTAGACTTCCATCTTTCGGTAACAACACATAAACAAATTTCATATCCAATGCATGAGCCGTTTCTTTCAAAGAATTAATAGTGATATTCCCTTCTATTTCTCTCTTTTCTAAACTTTGTATACTTTGCTTTGTAACACCTAATTTATTACCCAATTGTTGTAAGCTCATACCGAGCGTTGTACGTATGGCTTTCAACCATCCGCCAACGGGTGGGGGAGAATTGCGGAGCACAGAAAATGCCTTAAACTTTTCGTCCAATTGCTTTCTTTGTAAATTATTTTTCATAATTCATCAATATTTACTTTGATAAAAGTAAATATACAAGTTTACTTTTTTTAAAAAAAATCAATATATATGTTTACATAAACAAAATAAAGTAAATCTGTAAATTGACTAATAAAATTATAAGTCAATATTTAAATTGACTATTTCTTTATCTTTATTTCTTACTTTGTCTATGTTGCTACCTTATCGGCTTTTATTTCTCCAACAAAACAGATGCAGGCTCATAATCATTCTGCTGGTTTCAAAACACGCTGGCGAAGGCCTTCTATTGGGATTAGGCAATCTTTAATTTGGTGCTCAACGGGATGCAAACCGATAAACGGAATTCTATTTCTTTTACAATTTGGGTTTTTTCTTCGAGAGAACACAACGGATATGGTAATCCTTTTATAATTTCTAAAGCTCTGGTCAAAGGGCCGGGCTTGTATAGAAAAAAGTAGAGGAGTTTATTTACTGCGTCTTTATCCATGATCGTTATTACCAAAAATATCAATAAAAGAAAGAAGATTTTTTACAGACAAAAAGTGGCGGTAAAGTTTTTGGTTATCGGGTGCAAGTTATGGTTGGATATACTGGAACATACTGACCCCTCAAAATTGAATTAGTTTTAGGGAGACATATTGTGTTTAAAGCCCATATTCAACTGCCATACTGGCTCATGTTGACTTCCTAAATACATTTAATAGTTCATTGCGCTGGAGCATGCTGACCCCTTTGCGAGTAGTTTTTGTTACTTAGTGATCAAATAATTGGTATCACTGATGGCTGGAAAACCAAAACAAATGAGTCAAATAAAGCAATTAATTAGATTGTACCAAGCAGGAAGTGGGATAAAAACAATCGCCCGCATTCTTGGAATGAGTAAGAACACCGTAAAGTCTTATTTCAAAAAGATGGCCGATGGGGGCTTCAATACGGAGGAACTGCTCAAGCAAGATGATCCTTTACTGGAAAAATCTTTTCACGCGGGTAATCCTGCTTACAAAGCAGATAAGTTTGAATACCTAAAAAGCCGTCTGGACTATTATGAAAAGGAACTCAAGCGTACTGGAGTCACCAAACAGTTGCTCTGGCAAGAGTATATCGAGAGTGATCCCACTGGTTATAGCTATCCGCAGTTCAACTATCATTTAAGACAGCAGCTGGTATCCCGAAAAGGCAGCATGGTGATGGAACACATCCCGGGAGACAAACTGTATATCGACTTTTCCGGCAAAAAACTCCATTATATAGACCGGTCCACTGGAGAACTGGTTTCCTGCGAAATATTTGTTGCCTGCCTTCCTTTCTCAGATTACGCTTTTGCCATAGCTGTTCCTTCTCAGCAGACTCCGGACTTTTTGTATGCCTTAAAAAACAGGATGCTCAATATGCCGGCAACAGTATCCATTTGCGAGTAGACTTAGATTCTCCCAACATAGAGAAATGGCAAAGGGCACTTTATGTTCAGCATTTTTGTGCGGATAATATCATCGCATTATGTTATGAACACGCCATCTGTTGCTTTTCTATTCCCCCGATAAACTTATATATGGGAATCTGTTTTTCCTGTATCTATAGGCGCATTTCAGAAGGATTATGGAAAGTTGTATGTTGTCGGGATTGGGTGGAATACTAATGGTTATCTCTCAAAAGAATGCTTATGTCTTTTTTCCAAAAAATTTCTTTAAACATTCAGTTTGAATGGCAAGAAAAACAATTATTTCTTCCTGCTTAAACTGAATTCACGCTAATGTTGATAAAAGAATTTACTGATTTTAATTAGGGATAATGTTTTATCAAATATTCGTCATAGTTATATTTTGCAAAATTAAATTGTGCACAATATAAATTTAATTTTCTACGTTTGTTATATAATTGTTTGGTATGAAAGAAATATTGAAATTATCTAATCAGCTTTGTTTTCCAATTTATTCTCTTTCAAAGGAAATAAGTAATGCTTATAGACCTTTGTTAGAAAGTCTTGATGTTACCTATCCCCAGTATTTAGTTTTACTAGTGCTATGGGAGTACAAGAAGTTAAATGTTCGGGAAATAGGAGAGCTATTGCATTTAGATAGTGGGACCTTAACACCTTTACTTAAAAGATTAGAAGCAAAATCTTTGGTTAATCGTAATCGCAGCAGTATCGATGAACGTGTTGTAGAAATATCATTAACCCATAAGGGAGCATCTTTAGAGGAAAGTGCGGAATGTATACCAGAGCAATTAAAAGAAAAATCATCGCTTACCGATCAGGAACAAATTCAATTAACACATATTATAAATAAAATTTTAAATACCATAAAAACATGAAAGCATTATACACTACACAGGCTGTTGCTACCGGAGGTAGAAATGGTAAAGTAAGTACAGAAAATGGGGTTTTAAATATTGAAGTAAGGATGCCCAAAGCATTGGGAGGAGCAAATGATGATTATCTGAATCCTGAAATGTTATTTGCAGCAGGATATTCTGCATGTTTTGACAGTGCTCTTAATCTTATTAGCAGTAAAGCTAAAATCAAAACAGGTGTTACTAGTGTTACAGCTAAAGTGTCTATTGGACAAAATGGTGCAGGTGGTTTTGCTTTAGCTGCAGAACTGCATGCTAATATCCCTGGAGTAAGCCTTGATGTGGCCAAAGATTTAATTGAAAAGGCACATGAGGTATGCCCATATTCAAATGCCACTCGTGGTAATATGGATGTAATATTAACAGTTTCAAATAACGATTAAGTATGGCTTTAATACAAGATTTACAATGGCGTCATGCCGTAAAAGCATATGATTCTTCAAAGAAAGTAAACGAAGAGGATATCAATAAAATAGTAGAGGCAGCGCGTTTAGCACCTACATCTTCAGGCTTACAGCCCTTTCATGTTTTGGTGATTAAAAACCAAGAAATTAAAGAAAGGTTAACTGCTGGGGCATTGAATCCAGATTGCATGCGTGACTGTTCACATGTGTTAATCTTTGCGGCCTGGGATCGTTACACAGCAGAGCGCATTGATGAAGTCTACGATTGGACAACTCATGAGCGAGGGTTACCTCAAGGCCGTTTTAGTTCTTATACTGATAAGCTCAAAGAAATGTATTTGAACCAGACAGCAGAAGAAAATCATGCTCACATCGCTAGACAGACATATATTGCACTAGGTTTAGCACTAGCTCAAGCTGCAGAGTTAAAAATTGATTCTACACCCGTAGAAGGTTTTGATAATTTGCTTGTTGATAAAGAATTAGAATTGGATAGCCTAGGATTAAAAAGTGTTTCCTTGATGTATGTCGGATATGCTAATAAAGAGAATGATTGGTTAGCATCTATGAAGAAGGTACGCAAACCGTGGGATAAATTTTCTATAAGGTATTATTAATATTAAAGTATGGCTGTTTATTTTGTATTCTTGTTTACAAAATAAATACTTGATAACTTGTGGGTTGAATATTCAAACCCCAAATGATTTTAATAGATTAATTTGGGGTTTAAATCCTGCAACTTTTGAAATAACTATCAATTATAGTTTATACGCTAAGCAGAAAAGAAAAAACCATAATTCAATTTTTAAAGAATATATAGCTAACTGTACCCTTTACAATAAGCAATGTAGTCTAATCATTATAAACATTAAACTCAAGAAAGATGGCTTCACTAAAACAAAAAATAGTACGGTTTTTTTATCCTCTAATCCGAAAAATAGGTAAGGTGGGTAAAAATGGAATTGTTCTATCTAATTTAAACCATGCTGCTCCCAAAGAGCCATTTCCCATAGAATCTCTGGTGCTAAATAATGGAAAACACTTAACGTCATCTTTGGTTGCTGGGAAGAAAATAATGATTGTTAATACAGCCTCAGATTGTGGGTATACAGGGCAGTATGAAGAATTGCAGGCTTTATATGAGCAACACAATAAAAAACTTATGATAATCGCTGTTCCCTCAAATGATTTCGGCCAGCAAGAAAAAGGTAGTAATGAGCAGATAAGTCAGTTCTGCCAAGTAAATTATGGAGTTTCATTTCCTTTAACCTCAAAAAGTGTTGTAATTAAGAATGAAAACCAGCATCCTATTTTCAAATGGCTAAGTAATGCCCAAGTAAATGGTTGGAATGACCATGCTCCAGATTGGAACTTCAGCAAATACCTGATCAATGAACACGGGGTTTTAACGAATTATTTTGGACCCTCTATTTCTCCTGTTGATAAGTTGATTATTAATACAATAGATCAGTGAAATATAAGTTGTAAAGATAGCAATGTTATAATAACATAATTAAGTTCACTCTTGGATGAAGCAGATGCTAATAATAAGAAGCGCACATTAAAAAATATGCTTTAATAAATCATCCTTCTGACAACGGGTAAGTTGGATAATGAGAGTGAACTAGGAGTAGCTACATTATTTGTAAGGTAAATTTAATTTTTGAAAACAGGATTATTATCTGCTCTAACTTCTCAAGCAATATCAAAAGAAAGCTATTAATTATCTAGTTTTTAATGTCGTTGAACATATAATAAAAAAAATATATGTTAACTTACATGATAATAATCGGAAATAAACCGATTAAAATGAAGTTATTTCACAAACATTTTATGTTAAAATACTTGCGTTAAATCGGTATTTTTCCGATTTTTGTAAAACAATTTAACAATTATGGACTTTAGATATTTAGCCAAACAGTTCAATAATGCACCGTTCACCAGACAGGTCATGCTGGATATGCTTAAAGATTACAAAAGACCAAATGATAAAATTAGTGAACTTATTAAAAATGGAGACCTCATACTCTTAAAAAGAGGACTATATATTCCTGGCAGAAATACAGATTTAATAGCGCCAGAACCCTTTTTAATAGCAAATTATTTGTGGGGTCCGAGCTATGTGTCACTTGAGACTGCTCTTTCCTACTGGGGGTTTATTCCTGAGCGGGTCTTTGAAATAAGTTCCGTTACGATGAAGCTCTCAAAAAAAATAAAAACGCCTGTTGGGAGGTTTACATATCGGTTTATGCCTTTACCGTATTACAGCTTTGGAATAAAAAGCGTAGAACTCATATCGGGACAAGTTGCCCTTATAGCTTCACCTGAAAAAGCATTATTTGATAAAATAATCAGCAAAGCAGGACTTAATTTACGAAGCATATCCCAAACATATGATTTTTTGATTGAAGACTTACGAATAGATGCTGAAAGGCTACAAAAACTCAATATTAAGGAATTAAGTTCATGGATTCCTGATGCGCCAAAAAACGAAAGTTTAAGAACACTCATTAAAACCCTTAAAAAATTATGATTAAAGAATGGATATCGGAATATGAACCTAAAAACACAGAAGAAGTACTTTCAGCTTTAAGGGAAATCATGCAAGAAGTGGCACTAGCCGGTCTTTCAAGGACAAATTTTTTTGAAAAGGCTGCATTTTATGGTGGAACGTGCCTACGGATATTCTACGGTCTAGACCGGTTTTCTGAGGATCTTGATTTTTCACTTTTGGAAGCTGACCCAAATTTTTCCCTTGAACCTTATTTCGAAGCTATCTTAACTGAGTTTGAATCTATCGGTATGAAGGTTAGCATCCGAGAGAAAGAGAAAAAAGAAAAAACAAATATAGATTCAGCCTTTCTGAAATCTGAAACAGAATGGAAAGAGCTGGTATTGGAAGATATAGTAAAGCAATCTGGTATTAAATCTACCAATAGGGGCATAAAGATTAAGATAGAAGTCGACCGTCAGCCACCTCTCGGGTTTACAACAGAAATGAAACTATTAACTCACCCCTTTTCCTTTTATGTAAAATGTTTCGACAAACCGAGTCTATTTGCAGGAAAAATGCACGCACTCCTATTCCGCAAATGGAAAAATAGAGTGAAAGGAAGGGATTGGTATGATTTGGAGTGGTATATAAAAAAAGGTATATCTCTTGATATAAACCATTTTAAGCTTAGAGCAATAGATACTGGTGACTGGAAGGAAAAAGAAATGACCCAAAATGACATCTTAGAACTTCTTTATGAAAAAATCAAAACTATTTCATTTAATCATGTAAAAGAAGATGTTGTTCCGTTCATAAAAAATGATGCAAGCCTTGAAATTTGGGGGCAACAATATTTTACTGACTTAGTAGAGAAACTTAAATTCCAGTAAACACAGCTCGATCATGCTCTTATGAAGTTAATATTCCTTGCAAAATTTAAAATATCATTCCATAATGCTCTAGATTTATAGTAGATTATAATTTAATAATAACACTAAATTATTCTAGAACCATTTTTGAGCCACTTTTATCCTTAAAAAGCAACAAATGGTCTCTAAATATTACTATTTAAAGACCGTATAGCAAGCTTATTAATATAATAATTATACTTCTTAGGGTATTATTAATTTGTATCGATTTTTTTTGTTTACAAATTACTATTAATATCTAAATTCTGGATTTGTCACATAAATTGATAGTATTTTGGGTAAAGGTAAAGGAATGAAATTAGTCACGATATTAGGATTATTGATTTTAATGGTTGAGGATATGTTCGATTCCTTTTGTGTTTATTATCTGGAAAATTTAAGCTAAACCATCTTGTGAACGATCGTTCACAAGATGGTTTAGTCCTATATCCTTTAAGGATCTAAACATGGCGGTAGGAATGATTTCCTAACTGCACATGTGTTTGATTTCGTTTATATATCTATTATAATGTACTGATGTACTCCTATCTGTTGAAAGTATTCCGTGTTCTAAATATTTTTCTACGGTGCACCAGTTAGTTTGTGTTTTTCGAGCTATTTCAAATGCTGTGTCCATTTTCCCTCATTTGGATCATTTGAACAAGTTTTTCTTCTTTCTTCCATATACCAGATGAGATTTTCTGCTTAATATTTTCGTTAGTATAGTTCTCGGAATCCAAATTCGTTTTAATAGCAGGAGGGCTCTTTGATTCTGTTTCGGTATAAATAACTTTAGAAACCGTCCTAAAATAGCTGTAACCTTGCTGAATTCCCTCTTGAAGGGCATCACTTAAATTTTTCACTAAATGGAACCTGTAGACGATCTGGTTTGCTTCTGGAATAGCTTGGCGATGGCACTGGCATTAGCTGTGGCCCCATCCCGAGTTACATATTCTATTTCTTTATGATGGGATAGTGGTAATAACCCGTTTTAGTTTATTTCCAAATCATTTTGTGATGCATTGAAAGCATCAAATGATTTGTTCCAGAGTTTGAGCCCACATGCTGACGCAGATAGCCCAACTGTAAGCCTAGATTCTGCTTCAATTTATAACCCAATCCAGCATATGCTCGATTTCTGTCAAATGCCTTAATAGATTTGTTATCCGAAATGTTTAAGAATATTTCGTCGTATAGAGCCAAATAAACTCCATTCTTATCAAACTGCTTTGCACTCAACGGAATATCAGCAAACAAACAATACCTAAAACGACCTCTTAAATCTTGGTTTTCAATAAAACGTTCTTCGAATCTAATTCGGTGTCTTAATTTAGAACTCGAAATTCCGTGTGAAAATACACCTTCTTGGTAAATGCGATGCTCTGCAAAGGGATTATTTGGAGTACCCTCTAATTCTGTGTGGATAAAACCATAACCTAATGTGGCTTGGAAATAAGGTTTGAATTGATATTGACCACCTACTCGAATTAATGTTTGATTATGGTCTCCAATAATTTTATAATCACGAAGCTGCAATTCATGATGTAAACTAAATTTTGACTCTTTGATTTGTGTATTACCGAAATACATAAGCCAACCGTTCAATGATTGCGCTTGTGAAGAAATACAAATAGTTAAAGTAAATAATAGAATTAATGCTCTCATGCTTCGAAAATAAGACCTAACAAGTTCACATTATGCGCATTTGCTGTAACAATTTTGTCACAACTGTCCTAAATAAAATTTATTACGTATAAAATCTAGCTTCTTCTATTAATTAGAAAAGCTTTTGTTAAAAAATCAAATTATATCCTACCTATGGTTTTTAGAAGAGTTTATATTGTCCTATTTTATCAGGAGGTTTGCCTGAAAAGAATGGATCATTAGCCCATTTCCAGAGATCAATTTTCACAAATATATTTAAGCGAATAAAGTTCACAAGATTTGATAAGTTCCAATCGTATTTAGCCTTTTTCTGAATGTATTTGAAGAGTAGTATTCCTATTAATGCAGTCCAAATTTGGATGTAGACAGCGTTTTCTGATGTTCCTACAAAGCTGGTTACTTTCAGACGCTGTTTTAGATGCTTAAAGAAAGTTTCAATTTCCCATCTTTCTTTATATAATGCCGCTACTGTTGATGGTTTCCAGGTGAAATTGTTCGTTAAGAACTCATATTCAGCATTATTTATGCTGTCCCAAAAACGAACTAGACGCATTTTCTTTCCTTGATAGTGCTTTTTAGCATCTCCATCAAGTTCAATGATCTGATCCTGAAGAACTCCGCTGTCTTTGAGTGCTTCACTTTGAAATGTTCTCACCACTGTATATTTCATATTGCTTTTACTGCGTGTGACAAAGAAGCTCTGGTTGCTGTCCAAAACGTTCATCCAAGCATAATCAACGTAGCCTCTATCCACTACGACCACACAACCTTTAGGAAATGAAATGGTCTTAGCTATTTTAGATTCATGTTGTTTACCATCTGTGATATGCACAAAACTGGGCATACAGCCATCATAATCAAGTATAGTATGAAGTTTTACAGCTCCCTTAGCACTGCGGAATTTAGCCCAGTCAAATACACTTA
>NZ_VIQM01000047.1:0-1416 GCF_008520265.1 Sphingobacterium cavernae | reverse complement strand
ACTAGACCTAATATCTGAGAAAATACGTTTATATTTACCATGGCGGTAGTTGAATTTTAGCGAATTAAATATAGCAATCCCTGCTATATAAATACACCGCCATTTTTTCCCTTATTTAGGACGCTTGTGGTTCACTTTAAAATTTTGTTTAAAAATTTCTCTTTTCCAAATACTCATTTTCTTTTGAAGTCATAAGTTCTTTGTCTTGCTTTTTCTTGTCATAATAACCACATAAATGCAATACGCCATGAATAATCACGCGGTGTAATTCATCTCTTTCGGTTACTGCGAATTTTGCGGCATTTTCACGAATCCTTTCTATAGAGATAAAGATATCTCCAGAGATCTCATCCTGCTGTTCCGAGGAATCAAAAGTTACAATATCTGTGTATGTATCATGATTCAAGTATTGCTTGTTGATATCTAATAAATATTCATCTGAACAAAATACAAAAGTTAATTCTCCTATACGTCTGAATCCCTCAGATTTGATGGTATCTCCAATCCAAGTTCTAACTTTTGCTTTATCCTTAAGAACAAAATCAGTATCTTCTGAAAAAAATGAAATATCTTTTAATGCCATTCTATTAAAATCCTTTTGTATCCATATATGTTTGCAAAATAATCGTCGCAGAAATCGTATCCACCAATCCCTTATTTTGCTTTTTATTCTTTTTCATGCCCGATTGCGCTATAGCTGAGGAGGCCATTTTTGATGTGAAACGCTCATCCACTTCTACAACATTGATTGCAGGAAATTCCTTTTTTAATTTTCGTACAAATCCTACAACATGCTGAGCCGATTCGGAATCTGTGCCATCCATTTGCAGAGGTCTACCAACTACAAAAGTTTCAATTTGCTCTTGTTGCAAATAGTCTTTCAAGTATTTAAATATATCATCAGGATGCACAGTGGTCAACGCAGTTGCAATTATCTGTAACGGGTCCGTAACAGCTATTCCAATACGCTTTGTACCATAATCAAATGCCATTAATCGCATAAGCTCAAAAATTTTAACAAAGGTACAATTCATTATTGATGATAAAAATCTATAACTTTGGTCGTATATTTTAGTTTCTATGCAATTTATAAAACGTAGCGTAAACCCCACAGGTCTTTAGCCTGTGGGATGTAAGGGACTAACCCTGATTGAGAATATACTCACGAATAGTATCAGGAGATGCTTCACCTATTGAACAAACAAAATAACCATCAGACCAGAAAGTATGTTTTTTCGAAAAATGTTTAAATAAGAATGACCTGTGTGGTGAACGCGAAATGTAATAATTAGATTCTTGTTTTAACTTGCGAACAATAGAAGTAATTGAAACACGAGGGATATAACGAATAAGAAAATGGATGTGTTCTAAATCAGATTCAAACACTTCAATTTGAAAATCTGAATTAGAAGTAAT